>CAYYEX010000022.1:0-5067 GCA_964471165.1 uncultured Candidatus Saccharibacteria bacterium | reverse complement strand
CGCGGAATGTTTGCACAGCTCATCAACTCACCACGTCAGCGTTTCGCAGTTGTGCTCTCGGCAGTTGAAGGAACAAAAAATTAATAAAAATCATATATACGATATGACAAATGATCAGATCATCGACGCAGTCGAAAAGATGACAGTTCTCGAGCTCAATACGCTCGTGAAGACCATCGAAGAGAAGTGGGGCGTATCCGCAGCAGCGGTCGCAGTTGCCGGTCCGGCAGCCGCAGCAGCTGACGAGAAGACTGAGTTCGATGTTGAACTCACCGCAATCGGCGAACAGAAGATTGCAGTCATCAAGGTAGTTAAGGAGGCGTTGGCACTCGGCCTCGCAGAGTCCAAGACCCTCGTTGAGTCTGCTCCAGCAATGCTCAAGCAGGGCATGAAGAAGGAGGACGCAGAAGCCCTCAAGAAGAAGGTTGAGGATGCAGGCGGGAAGGTAACGTTGAAGTAATCCAACGAAACACTTCGTCTCAACTCAAAGGCCCGGATCGCTCCGGGCCTTTTGGTTGGTGGCTCCCTTCAAATCGGGAGCTCATTAATCTTGGCGTCGCCCATGCCGCAGACATCCTGCACGAATTCGTAGGCTGCCGCCCGACATGTGAACGGCACCTTATCGGCAAGAACAATCGGCTTAGGGTCGCGCTCACGTTGAACACATACGCTTACAACTATTACGCAACTCGTACGCTCGTCTACCACGATTGATGTGATTCGTGGCTCGTCGGCGACGGTTGGCACAAGCTCCTCCTGCTGTGTTAGTACGCGTGGCTACTCTGTATCTTCGACAATCTGCACCGATGTGATGCCGGGACGCTTTTCCAGAATTTCCCGGAACTCTTTTGTTTTCTCCTCCTTCGACATGTCGCTGTATTCAAGCGCAACTTTCAACTTACAGGTGCTGACGTCTTCTTCTGCACCGTCATCAAGCGGGTAGATTTTGAACTCTTTCAAGACAAGTTCAAACCGGATGAGGTAACGAAGGACGTCGCGACAAAACTGCGTGACACCCGCCTCGGTGCCTTTGATTTCGAAGGTGATTTCGTCTGCATACATGGCGGTAGCTCCACTGGGCGGTCTATATGAAACATCGTTTCTGTGATGATGTCAACGTTTGCCGAAACGCGCATACGTGTACGATGGAAATATATGGCCACGGTCTACATAGGACTGGGCAGCAACCTCGGCAATCGAGAGGCCAATCTCCATACAGCAATGCGGTTATTTTCTCCGGAAATGGAGATTGTAAAAGCATCTCCGATTTACGAAACAGA
This sequence comes from uncultured Candidatus Saccharibacteria bacterium, assembly GCA_964471165.1. Taxonomy (GTDB): domain Bacteria; phylum Patescibacteriota; class Minisyncoccia; order Phycocordibacterales; family UBA2100; genus UBA10103. The sequence continues at coordinate 3,787 of CAYYEX010000022.1, read as the reverse complement.
CATGCTTTATAGGTTGGGCAGACCGCGCTACTACAATATGGTCTGCAGGGTAACAACCGACCTCACGCCCGAGCTCGTGTTCTCCAAGTGCAAGGCAATCGAAAAGGCGATGGGTACGCGACCGGTCGGGGACCCGTTTGGGCCGTGCACCATTGATGTTGAGGTTCTTTTTTACGAAAATGTGGTGCTTCGAAACGACGCGTTTACGATTCCGCACCCGCATATCCACGAGCGGGCATTTGTGCTCGTGCCACTTGCCCATATTGCTAAAAACGTGGTTCACCCAGTGCTTGGCAAAACCATTCTCGAGCTCGTGGGGGAGCTCGGGGAGTACTCTCATAAAATCGTCAAAATTGAGGACAGTATCGGGTAATATCCCGATGCTCGGTCGGGACCCTGGGGCTATCCACACTTAACTGGAAACGGAGCCTCTAGCGAGTAGTAGTATGAGCCTATGGCTTCGGTACTGAAAGACGATTTTCTCCCCGATTTTCTCAATAATAAGAACCGTGCTCGAATCTTGCGCGTCTTTGTGTTCAACACAAATGATGTGATGACAATCTCCGACATCTCCAAGCGCAGCGGGGTAGCACCTAAGGCAGTTCTCAAGGAAGTGAAGTCACTCGTAAAACTCGGCATGGTCAAACCGGCTCGTGCGGTCTCGATTACGCTTGCCAATAAATCAAAACGCGTTGTAAAGGGAACTGCGAAGGTTGCGGCATGGGCTACCAACAATGAGTTCAAACACCTCCGTGCAATCTCTGCATTCATTCACGAAGTCTCACCGGTTCGATACGACAGCATTGTAGGCGCGCTCAAGCGTGGTGGCAGAATCTCTGCCGTCATTCTTTCAGGCTCATTTATGGGCGATGATTCGCGACCTGCAGATATTCTGATTGCCTCGGACTCTATTAATGAGCGCCGCCTTGAGGCCGCGGTGCGCTCGCTCGAGCCAGCATTTGGTCGCGAAATCCGTTATGCCGCATTCTCGACACCGGAGTTCCGATACCGCATTACTGTGCAAGACCGCCTCATTCGCGACACGCTCGATTTTCCACACGTAGTACTCCTCGACAAAACGCGATTGCTCTAAAAAGAGCCAGGCTTTAAGCCACTGAGAAATAAACAGACTATCCACACAGCCCCGCTTGCGGGGCCGTGTGCATGAAGCCCGTTGCTATCATTACGGTATACGGGGTCGAAACCGTATTCTTAATACTGTCTTTATAAACTGGGTTTATACATATATATGATTGTTACTCAATCAGCAGGCGCAGTGCAGGGGTCTTTTGCCGACCTTTCTTACACCGTGGCGCAATTTCTGCCGGCCATTTTGGCTTCGGTCATTGTATTCGTCATCGGTTGGATTGTCGGAGTAATCTTGTACCGAGTCATTGTCGAAATCGTTCGAGTGTTGCGTTTGAACGACGCCATGCGAAGCGCTGGCATGGACGAAGCGGCACGCTCCGCAGGAATCAAACTCGATGTCGGACACATACTCGGCACACTTGTGCAGTGGTTTGTCGTCCTCGTCTTTCTCGTTGCTTCACTCGACATCCTCGGACTTACACGTGTCACGATTTTCTTGCAAACAGTGGTACTCTTGTACCTCCCACAGGTAATCGTTGCGGCACTCATACTCATTCTCGGCGCTATTATGGCCGAAGTGGTACGAGGCCTGGTTGCGGGATCTGCTCGCGCGGCTGGTGCTCATGGCGCGAACTTGGCTGGCACTGTTGCGAAATACGCTATCTGGGTTACCGCAGTTCTTGCTGCACTCAATCAGCTTGGCGTTGCAACAGAGTTCGTGCAGACACTCTTCACGGGTATCGTGATTGCTGCATCTCTCGCATTCGGTCTCGCGTTTGGTCTTGGTGGCAAAGAAGCTGCGGCTCGAACTATCGAGCGAGTTCGCTCAGAAATCGCGCATCACAAAGACTAAGTTTCTCGTTCGCGAAAGCGACGAACAGAGAGGTCGACCCCAGCAACGCGCCGCAAGGCGCGTTGCGCTTTTTTGTATTTCGAGTGAATCTATCTATATGCAGGCAGTTATTTTGGCGGCGGGTCGCGGAACGCGAATGGGGGAGCTCACAAGCGCTGTTCCAAAGCCGATGCTCACCGTTCACGGACGCCCGGTACTTGAACACATAATCGATGCGCTTCCAGTAGAGTGCGACGAAGTTATTTTAATCGTTGGGTATCTGCAAGAAAAAATCAGGGAACATTTTGGCACTGAATACAAAGGTCGGAAAATCTTCTACCGAGAACAAACGGTGCTCGACGGCACTGGTGGCGCGCTCTGGTGTGTGAAAGATTTGTTGCACGACAAATTCCTTGTCATGAACGGGGATGATATTTGTAGCGCTGAAGACATGCGAGCGTGCGCGGAATCTGCCGATTGGGCAGTGCTCGCGCTCCACGTTGATGACGTGGGAAGTGGGGGACTTGTTGTTGTGGATGAGCGCATGTGCGTGACAGATATTTTGGAGAAAGAGGCACACACGGGGGGTCCCGGATACGTCAACCCAGCAAATTTCTTTTTGCTCGACATGCGTATATTTTCATACGACCCCGTCTATCGACCCGGCAGTACAACTGAATTTGGGCTGCCCCAAACCGTCGTGCAGGCTCGGCACGATATTCCAATCCATGTCGTCGAGGCGCATATAATAGTGCGGCTTACGGAACCAGAAGACATTCAAAAAGCGGAAGCGATAATCGCAGCACAGTAATCGAGTCACATAAACATGCATAGACGAGTTGGATAACATCGCTTTAATCGGTACTTCATAGCGCATGCGTCACTATGGTCACTTTGGTCGAATATTATTTCTCACCTTAGATATCAGACATGTATGGCACGTGGAGATCAACATTCACAAAGTGGATTAAACAACACGCAGCGACAAGGCTCCGCAGCAGACCAGCCGGAATCCGAGCCAAAGGCGAAGACCGCCGTGCACGGCGGTCGGTTGCACAGTTTGAATCGCAGCTTACGGGACGATCAACGGGAAACTAGTCGGTCGATAGGGCGACACCTCATCCGGAAAAAGAAGCCTCTACATGGCCCATTTTTGTCGTTTTAGCCCGATTTTGAGCGGTTTTATGCACAGCGCTCTCCACAGGCTATCCCCAGGATTGTCCCCAGGGCGCCCAAGTGAGCCATTTATTTGACATCTGCATTGTGCTCGCCTATACTCCCTTTCACGTATGTGTTCGGAAAGCACTGCAAATCGGCTGCCTTAAACGGGAGGAAACTCACGTGTACTGGTGGCCGCGAAAGCGGTCTTTTTCATGCCTCGAGAAATCGAAGCAAAAACATATTACGTTGCTCGTTGACACACGAAGAGCGAAACAAGAATCCTGAGCACAGGGGTTTTCTTAATATGTAAATATTTTGACAATCATTGTGTGATGGATACAAACAAGAATAAATAAACATCTCAAATGGGTTCTCCTGTGTTGCCGCAAGGTGATGCAGAAGGTCTTTCCCAAATGAGGTGCAGGAAAAATTGTCTTCCGAAAGGGAGCAAGCAAATCGATACGAAAGTATCAAAAAACAAAAAAGTCGTATTCCTCTTGTAGGGAGTACGCAGAAAGCAAGATCCAATCGAAAAGCAGCGGTGCTTAGTAGAGTGGATCGATTACGCGGTTCTCAGAATTCCTAGCGGGAGTTCTGAGTAAGGGCGTATGGTGGATGCCTAGACTGATGAAGGCGATGAAGGACGCGGTTTAGCTGCGATAAGCTCCGGTAAGATGCCAAGCAATCGTTATACCCGGAGATTTC
>CAYYEX010000021.1:0-6431 GCA_964471165.1 uncultured Candidatus Saccharibacteria bacterium | reverse complement strand
GGTAGAGTTCGCGCCAACCCTCTGCGAAAAGTCCGATACCGAGAAAAAGGAGCGCATACCCGATAATCATGGAAATGAACATTCCGGCCTCTCCCATGCCTAGCAGCGTCGACCAGAGATTGGCGTCAAGCACCGTACGATCAAGTCCCGTCGAACGTACGAGCAGGTAGATAGTGAGCGGAAAGCCATACATTTCTGCGTAGAGCGCGATAATGAATGCCTGCACGAGGCCTGCTCCCGCCCATTCGTGCCAGCTCTTAGGGGCGAAGTAGCGGTAGAAAACCCACGACGCAATGACGATCATGATGGCCGCTAGAACCCATGTGCCGGAGTGTGCGATGAGTTGGTTCATAGTTACTGCTTAGGCTGGTCACCCCCGCCATGACTCCCGTGTGCGTCGTGCCCTCGATGCATAAAGATGTGGAGCAGTGGACACGCAAGGAGGATGAGATACGGCAAAGCGATCAGGGCATGCGATGTATGTTCAGTGAACAAAAATATCAGTCCTACAATGCCGATAACGGAAATGACGATCCATACTGGCTTTGAAAACAATCCTCGACGACTTTCTTGATTATGCATATCTCTCTTCAATTAACTTGTAATTATTCAACAATGATAACGCCTTCAAGTGAGGGATTGATGTGGTCGTGGTAGGACCATGTCCCAGGCTTATCAAAGACATAGGTATACGTTCCGCCGGTATCAACGGTTTCAAACTGATCAAACGTCGGAAGCAGTGCATGTTCCGGATGCTCGTTTGAAGCGACCCACATGGGGCGGGCGCTCTCGTTTACGAATTCCACCATTGTTCCGACCGCTACCGTGAGACTTTTAGGGGAAAAGCCGTCGTTCGTGTAGCGAACTTGCGGCATAGTAGCGCCACCCATCACATGGCCTTGACTCGTAGCGCTACTTTTCAGCAGTGCTTGATCAACTTCTTTGCCTGTTGCGACGTAGCGTGCGGTTATTGCTCCGTTCTCCCCGACGAAAGGTTTGTCATTATCATTGAAAACCGCATCACCGTTATCTGCATAGATCACTGCGATCAATTCTTTGCCGCCTTCGTAAAAATCACCGAGATTTATTGTGATGTTCTGATGTCCACCCGCGGAAAGCAGGTCACTGATTTCGACGATCTGACCCATTCGGTCGCCCTCGACGGCACGAATAACAACATACCCGCTCTGCGTTAATACGACACGATCAACGGTAACGCGATCCTTTGCCACTTGAGGAGAAACGAGTAGCTGCTCGCCATCTTCAGACACAGAAGAAGTATTATCAAAGCCATCACTCCCCGCATACGAAGCAGAAATATATCCGAGGACTCCGAGTGTAACGAGTACGAAAATGGCTGTGATAATTCTTTTTGATCGCATATTACTTTTTCTTTTGCGCGAGACGGTATACTTTGAGAATTTCAGAAACCGCCAGCTTGTCCTTACCGGACCGTATTTGTTGAATGACATGTGTTGAGAGATGGTTCTCCAACATCAGGTCTTCGACTCCCGATAGTGCTTCCTTTATCGCGCTTGATTGAGTAATGACGTCGATACAGTATTTTTCTTCGTCCACCATCCTCTGAAGGCCACGTACTTGGCCCTCAACGAGCTTTAACCTCCTAATTACTTTGCGTTTTGTGTCGTCTTTCATACCCCCATGATACCCTATGGGGGTATGCGCGCAAGACCGATTATTCGTAGCGCAGTTCTATCTTGTCGCCATCCTTCATCGTGTAGTTTTCGAGTTCCACATTTTCCTGGCCGTTAACTGTCATCTTCACGTTCGCGCCAAACGAGTTGAATTCCTTGCCCCAATTCTTGAAGAACGCGCCAACGGTGATCTCTTCGTTTTTCGCGGATCCGCCGAATTCGAGGTGAATCACTGGCAGATCGTCGTGCGTATGCATCGGCTTATGACCACCTGCAAGGCCGATTCCTTGCGGAATTTCAACTTTTTCTCCCTTTGCATATATCGTCAATTCCGGATGCCAGTGGAACGCGCCCGTTGAAGCAATGTTTGGATTGTTCGACTGCAGATATTTACTCCAGCCGAACCCACCAATAATGATGATGACAAGCCCAATAAGTATGTAAGGGGTTTTAATGTTTTTCATAGTCGATTTAATGAATTACGTGATCACCGGGACCACCGCAGCCGTCAGAGAGATTCCAGACATCTGTTTCCTGTTCGCCGGTGAAGTTGTGTTTTTGGATTAGTAACGAAGAGTTGTTCACGATTGGTCTGTAGTTATTTCACACACGGGCGGCTTCGCGATGTGTCGGAGCAGGAAGTAGGTTGTAATGCCAAGAAGCACTACACCGAGGAGTCCGAATTCGCCGCCATGCAGAGGCAGAAGTGCCAGAGCACTAGCGCCACCGGCTGTCGCAAAAAGCGAGCTGATAATGAGTGACCCGCATGCCGCACATCCCATGCCCACGGTTCCGCTCAATATCCCGAATGTCCCGACAGTAACTCCCACACTGGAAAGTTGTTCTTTTTGGACACGCAGAATATAGACCGAGAGCGCCACATTGATTCCAGTAAGGAGCGCAATGACAACTGTGTATGTCGCGGATAGAGCTGTGAAGTTGGTGGTGATTGACTCGAGCAGTCGAACGGGCAAGATCACCTTGTCTACAAGTGCGATAGATGTGTCAGACCAGATTGTCCACAGAAGCCAGACATTAGGAAGCCATGTCGCAATGATAAACACGACGAGGCTCACTATCGCTGATAGAGCGACGTAGTTCCAACTCTTCAAGATATTCTGAATCGCATTCATGCCTACTTGTCCTTAAGTGCGAGATCGATGAGTTGCTTCACCGCATCAATCGGTTGTGCGCCAGAGAGCGGGTACTTCTTACCACTCTTCGAGACGACAATGCTCCACGGCGTACCGTTGCCACCGGTCGCAGTGGCATTTTGAACCTCATCCTCAATATGTTGATCGTATTTGGTACTAGCAAGACAGGTGTTGAATTTTGTGACATCCAATCCTACATATTGTGCGATTTTTGGAAGTTCAGCTGGGTCAAGTCCATTGTTTGCTGGAGTAATCTCGTAAAGACGATCAGTGTATGACCAGAACGCATCGTTTCCCCCCTGCTCATTGGCACACTCGAGAGCGATGGCTTCATTTCGTGCCTTAGAGTGAAGCTGATCAAGCGGAAAGTGCCTGTATACCCATGCCACTTGTCCATCTTTGCCGTACTGACTCATAAGTTCCTGCATCGTCGTGTGAAATCGCTTGCAGAACGGACATTCAGTATCGGAATATTCAACGATTTTAACCGGCGCATTCGGATTGCCCCGAATGTGATCGTCCAATGTAATTGTTTTCATCTGTTCGAGATCGCCCGTTGGTTGTTGTGCTACGGGTTGCTGTGGCAGAGAACCGGTTGTGGAAGTACCTCGCATACTAAAGAGCACTGCACCGGCAATGAAGGCTCCTGCGATAAGGATCGCGAGAGGGGTCGAGAGACTGAATTTTTGCGTCAATGATTCTGTTTCCATGTATTACGAAGTGTGAGTTGTTAACGAACAACAGATAAACCGAACATAAGGGAGGCCGCTACGGCGTGCCCCCCTGATTACTCCACACACTCACGCCGTTTGGCATGTCTCCCACTGGAATGCGAGCGACCTCGGTGTTGGATGTCGTGTCTATGATCGACAGATCATCGCTCAAGAGGTTGGTGACGAATGCGAGAGTCCCGGATATGTTTACGACGACGCCGTGAGGCGCGCTTCCTCCCGCTATCGTCTGGTCAATCGATTTGGTTGCGATGTCTATCCGGTAGACCTTGTTCCCTTGTGGTTGATCGAAGTAATATCCTTGATCCGCCACATACACGTAGCGTGAATCTGGTGTTGCGTAGAGTTGTACCGGTCCGCGCGAACCTTCTGGTAGCTCAATAGCGCCTTTTTCGTCCCCAGCAAGAGAGAACCATGCAACTTCTTTTGTGTCGTAAACTGACGCAAAGGCATACGCGCCATCGGATGTCACGGCGGTTTGTACTGCGGCTCCAGAAAGTTTTGCTTCGCGTACCGTGTTCGAAGCAGTATCGACAAAGGCGACTGCCTTACCGCTAAGAAGCGCAATGACCAGTTGCTTTCCATCAGGGGTGAGACGAAGCCCGTGCGGTCCACTGTTCTCTCCGAGATTGATTTTGGCAGTAACTTCGCCGCGCTCAAGATCTACCGCATACACAAACCCTTTTTCCTGAAGGGTCACATATGCCATGCGCCCATCCGTAGTCGAGACGACGTGCGCGAGGTGACTATCGACATCAATCGAAATACGTCGCGTTATTGTGTCTGTTTTTGGGTCAATGCTAATGAGTTGATCAGAGAGTGCAGTGTGGGATGTATCCATTCCAGAGCTTTCAGAATCTCCCATATCCATGCCTTCCTCAACATTGGCCGTAACGAGGACTGCACCGCCATCTGGTGTTACTTGAACATTGTGCGCCATAAAGCGAACGGTACCTTGAGGAGCCTCTTCGGTGAGGTCGATCCGGGACAGAACCTCCTTTGTGAACGGATCAATTACGGCAACCTTTCCTTCACCCTCAAGTGCTACGTACACTTTTTCATTCGGCACATCATCGCGGGTGGTCGAGGCTGTGCTCGGCGAGCTAGAAGACAGAAGGACTGTGGCTAGCGCCACCACTCCAAAAGCAAGCGCAACGATGATTGCAATCTGCAGGAGGCGTTTCGAATTCCATGTTGTTTTCATACTTGGATGCGTCTAAGAGCGGTTAAATACAAAAGCCGCATGCCCATAATTGGACCGATGCGGTCAGCCGCTTCCGTTAGAAAAGTTTTGGGTTAAGTATGCCTCTGGAAAAAAGCTCTTGCAGAAGTGGCAGAGGGAGCCCCGCCTTTTGTAGCCGAGCAATAGAAAAAGCTTGTGAAAGATTTTGACTTGGTCTTGGCCATAGCAATCTAGTCCAAACAAGCGCTAGGGCGAGCGCCACCAAAATCAACACGAGTAAATCAGAGCCGTTTTGGTGAAGCGTTGTCACAAACATACTTTGCCACGCTGAGATATGCTCAAGTGTATTCATGTCGCATACGACGGCTTGGCCAGACATGAATAGACAATTCGACATCGTCATGCTCCCGTCCGTCCCCATGTTCATGGTCGAATGCGACATGCCAAAAACACCAAGAAACAAAAAGGCCATAAGTCCGAGAACTAGTAACACTTTGCCAGTTGTAGAAAACCGAGGGGTCATTACAGGATAGTATAACTGGAGTTAAAAATAACCAAACTACCCTGGGGAGGTCTTCATACAGTTGCCATGTTACCCACAACGAAGGCTCGCGGTGCGCTCTTGACTCCCTGAGGGGTCAGCGTCATCCCTTAGGGTATGGAAACTACAACAAAAGCCGTGGGTATTATTGGCAAGCTGACAAGATATGGACGCAGTCTGGAAACATATTTAGGAACAGAAACAAAATAATAAGAAGTAACATTGAGGCTCGCTGCCGAAAACAGCAGGTCCTTTTCTTACTCAAATGCGGTAGAATAAACTCGATGTTTTTATCCCACAAAACGATTGAGAGATTAGTTGATGAGGGGCACCTCATCATAAGGCCCGATCTTGATAAGAAAGATATTCGCCCTCTCGGTATTCGCATACATCTGGCTAAAGACATTCTTGTGCCAGGAGAAGGACAAACCGTAAGTCTTACTGAACCGAGCGAATTGAAATACAAAGAGATTGATTTAGAAAAAGAAGAATTTTATTTGGAACCTAATCAATTTATCTTAGGTGCTACGTATGAGGCGGTCCAAACTCCTAAGAACATCGTGGCAATTTTAGATGGCAGGTCAACGGTCGCACGACTTGGGCTGACTACACATATAACAGCTTCAATCGCCGACGGCACTTTTGAACAACCCCACGCGATAGTTATGGAAATAAAAAATGTCGGCAACTTCAGCGTAAGACTTAAGCATAGAGACCCCGTAGCATTAATGGTATTTGCACAGCTGACAGAGCCTGTGGAGCTGAAAATCCAAACACAATACGGCGCAGGACAAAACAAAGTAACACCACCCAATTTAAACTTTAAGACAGGTACAGATTCTTAAAATAATATAGGGCGGTTCTGCTTACATTACACAGAACTGCCCTAGTAACTCCTCCTTGGCAGAATGCTGAAACACTTCGGCAAGAGCTTTGACTAAGTTGAATACAGCAAATGTACGAATTATGTATATATGAGGAAAATATTAATGATTTTCTCTCAGCTCGATTATTCCTAGTTTTGGCGTTCATTTGGCTCGGAAATGAATTAGACACGAACCCCATTTGGAGGAAGTACAATGTCTGAGAAAAAAGATATGGTCGTATCCCTTAGGCGAGGTTCAACTATGCGTGAACTGGGTGCGGGCGATAAAACGCTAGCTCAAT
>CAYYEX010000020.1:0-11169 GCA_964471165.1 uncultured Candidatus Saccharibacteria bacterium | reverse complement strand
TCACAAATCGACCTGCCTAAATGCGCGAGCATTTAGGCAGTTGTCGTTTGTCGACCCTACGGGGAATCGAAGGCGAGCATCGCGGGACCCGTCAGAAGACGGGACGATGCGAGAGCGGACCGCGAAGAAATCTTGGCGGCGGCCAAGATTTCGTGTGGTCGCTTCCCCGCCACCCCACGGGGACTCGAAAGGTGGAGCCCCGAGCATCGGGGCGAGCCAGAGCAGTGACCACTTGCCCGTACTCGGTCTTAGTGAGTCACGCCAATTCCCCGATGCCTCGTAGAGATGTAATTGAGTAAGTCCCCTACCATTACCCATCTGTCAAAAAATTCTCTTTCTATACACCGCAACTATGAGCATCGTATTGACCACCAGTAAGTAGATTTGAAAACTCGAGCTCTGCATGTCCCACACGTGAATTGATGGGAGTACGAGGAGCACGCTGATGAGCGAAAAGATATATGTAATGCCAGTTTCGGTTTCCGGGAACTTCCACGCTTTCACGATTGTGGGCAATGCGGCAAGGAAATCTCCGAACGCTGCGATTGGTACCGCCCATGCAGGCGCTCCGAGAAACAACCAGGCAACAATCGCAACGAGAGATAGCGAACCGCATCCAATATCAAACGATGTAGTTTTCCAATAACTCTGTGTATTCCAAAACGACGCAATAAACACCATCAGTGGAATGAATCCAGCCATAAACGTGCGCACGGCAGTCCACGCATCTGCCCCTGCGGCAATCGCTGCCCCCGTTCCTATTAGTGGCGCCAGCGCCCACATGCTCCACGAAATGCGATTCGGTTTAGTGGTACCTCGGAACGTATCCCGAATATATGCGTATCCCCCGGCGCAGCTTATGAGCACGCTCAGTACGACGAGCCAGTGTTCAAAATTGAGCATACAAGCAAAGCTGCCTACAGCTCGTAGCCCAGAGTTTTCAGTTTTGACTTCAACGCATCCAGCTGTTCTTGTGCAATGTTCTTCCCCTTGTAGTCAGTTGCCTTTGGATACTGTTCAGCAAGTGCCTTGAGTGTTTTGCTGTAGTTTAAAAGCCGGTCGTGCAAGTCCATCGCCTTTTTATTGTCTATGGTGGTATACGTGCCGTCCTCAGGAAAACCACGACCTTTCCAATTCGCATGTTTTTTATTCAAGGAGGCAAGTTCCCCCAACTCACTTTCACTCAGCTTAAATTGACCCCCTAAACTGGTAAGCACGTGGTCCAGATATTGCGTGGTTGCTCCACCTTCAGACTTTTTTGCCGGGGCCACCCGCTCTGCAGCCTGAAGTGCTCCTGGGGTCATTGCCGCGATTCCAGCAGCTCCCAACTTTTTAAGAAAATCCCTTCGGGGCATTCCTTCCGATGTCATCTGTTCAGATTACCATGAGCGTATCGCACCGCTACAAATGAAACGACCGCTCGCGAAACACGAGCGGCCGAAACCAAGGTGCGGATTCTTACGCACGGAGGCGGATGTTGGTGATTGTGGGATTGTCTATCAATACACCAAGCACCTCATCAAGGAACGTACAGTTATCCGCGATTACGCGATTCTTTCCGTGCCATGCATCGACAATGTCGATTGGCGACAAGCGGTTCGGGCCGCATAATTTCGCCGCATACACGAATGAACGCATGTACCGTCCGGCGAGCATGTTCTGACCCCGAGTCGGTTCTACCCGAGGCATCAGCCAGTCAGCACCCGGATACTTTAGTTCGGAGCACGGACGATGAACCGCGTTCCACAGACCGATATCGTGGACAATGTCGTGCACTGGCCAATCACGCATCCGCGGCTCGCGCACATTGAGCTCATACACCCACTTCTCGAGTATGCCGCCGGTCATGAGCCGTACATCACGTTGATGCGGTGCCAGAGCACCGTGCAGAAAGGTGTAGATACCATCGACAATGAGGGCCTCTTCGTCTATCAACGACAGACCAGACTCCAGACGACTGAGGGAAACTTCCATCAAGTCGATTGCAGTGCTCTGCACATCTATCACGTGCTCTGCCGCATCATTACGGGCTTGGCCAACGGTCCAAGAGAACGCGGCTGCCACGTGCTTGATATCGGCATGTGCCGGCGTTACGAAGATATCTGTGACACTCTCGAGCGCTGTGTACCGCGGACCCTTGTCGGTCAGCAGCGTATAGATCTTGCGCATGACCGTTCCCTCCCTCGACTGAACGTATAAAACCACGACCGTATCGTGTCGTCAATATGCTGCTGAAATATGACAGATTGCTGGCCTACGCGACTTGCCGCGAAGGCTTCAAAGCAGAAAAAGCATCGATAAATTTTACGAAGATTTTCCCGTAACGAGTGAGTGTGTGCCGCACGTCGCGACCCTCATACTTTTTTTCGATGAGCCCGGCAAGCGCGAGACGACGAGTGTGCTCTGAAACGGCTTTGATATTCCCCTTGAGGCGCTCGGCGATGCCCGCGAGCGTGAGCCCCGGCTTCTGTGCAACCAAGAGCAAAATCTGAATACGACGATGGTTTGCTACACCCTTGAAATGCCGCTCAAGTTTCTTGGGCCCTTTCGTTGTCGTTGCCATAGAGATATATTCTCACATTCTTAAGAATATAAGAACATTCGTCTGTGCAGCCACGAGCCGTCGTTGCACGGCGGAGGTATTCCCTTTATATAGGGCTTTGGGGCATACTTCGCTTATGGTTCGGGGATTCCTTGCAACTATTACACTGATTGTTGTTCTCTACGGTATTTTGTACGTGCTCACGCCCGAAACAACGCCCCCGCAAAACACCATGCAGGCAACCTCTACAGCATTAGTAGATACCGCATCTATTCCCGACGTCTCCGTTATTGCCGAGCATCTCAATGTGCCGTGGGATATCGCATTTCTTCCCGACTCCTCGCTGCTCGTTACCGAACGAGCGGGTGTGCTATTACACCTCAACCCCATAACGGGAGCGAGCACCTCAATTGTCGTCTCAACGGAAATGCCCGGTGAGGGTGGCTTGCTTGGCGTTGTGTTGCATCCGAATTTCGCTCGCAACAATTATCTATATCTCTATATGAGTACCCCGAGTAGTGAAAGTAAAAACGAAACGCAGAACAAAATCGTTCGATACACGTTTTCAAACGACGCACTCACGGAGGACATGGTGATTATTTCCGGTATCCCAGGAGCTGCGTATCACGACGGCGGACGTATCGAGTTTGGTCCAGACGGAAAGTTGTATGTAACAACGGGTGACGCAACGCGAAGTGCTACCGCACAAGATAATGCGTCACTCGAAGGAAAAATATTGCGTCTCAATGATGATGGCAGTGTCCCGGCAGATAATCCATACGGCAATGCGGTCTGGTCGAGCGGCCATCGCAATCCACAGGGGCTCGCGTGGGACATATCAGGCCGTCTGTGGTCAACAGAACACGGGCCATCTGGTGAGCACAATCAATGCTGTCACGATGAACTCAACCTCATCACAAAAGGGGCAAACTATGGCTGGCCCACAATCATAGGCAGTGCAACAAAAACAGGGCTCGTTTCTCCAATTCAGCACTCGGGCAGCGATACGTGGGCACCTGCGAGTCTTTTGTACTACGACGGGTCATTGTATTTCGGAGCACTCAAGGGAAACGGCTTATACGAAGCGAAGCTGGAAAACGATACCGTTTCCTCACTGACACTCCATTTGGAAAACGAATTTGGCCGAATCCGCACAGTGCGGCTCGGGCCAGACGACATGTTTTACATCACAACCAGTAATACAGATGGTCGTGGTACACCGCTTCCAAACGACGACCGTATCGTGCGTATCCGTCCGGCATCCTTGCGCTAGCGCTCTTTCCAATCAGCGTCCATGCGCACCAATAACTCTTCTGCGCGCAGGGGTTCTGCCATAATTTCAAGGACGGTGCGCTCCATACGCATACTTTGCGAACCCTTTACGAGCACAACGTCTCCAGCCTTGAGCTCTTTTTCGAGTTCTCGCCCAGCGCGTTCGGCTTCGTTCATTTCGTATTGAAGTATTTTGCCGTCTTTCATACCCGCATCGAGTGCGCTTTGCGCAATTGCCCGAGCACGAAAACCAACCGTGCGAAGCATCGTTGCAGTTTCGGCCACACGCTCGCCAACAGTTTTATGCGCTTCGCTCGAGTAGCGCCCGAGTTCCAGCATATCGCCGAGCACCGCAATTTTTCGCTTCCCCTTCACCATCGCTAAGGTATCAAGTGCCGCAAGCACGGCAGCTGGTGAAGAATTGTATGTGTCGTCAATAATGATTGTACTTTTGACGCCTGGGATAATGCGCACTCTTCCCGGTGGGGGGTCCCACTGTGCAATACCCTGGGATGCTCTCACCGTGTCAGCACCGATAGTTTCTGCAACAGCAAGTGCCCCAAGCGCGGCATACACGCGAGGACGGCCGAGCGCACCATAGACTGCCATTTGCAGCGAGCTGCCCATGCGCTTCACTTTAAAATGCATACCTACTGGTTTTTCGTTTTCATACAAAATGGCATCGTCATACGCGGCGTATGAATTCTTCTCATCAAAGCCATACGTAATCGACTTACCACGAAAAGAGTTCTGCAGCATGCGCATTCGCGGCTCATCTCCGTTGAGAATCAGCGTGCCCCCAGGTTTTAGATGGTCTGCTAGCTCGCGTTTCTCTTTCAGCACTTCTCCGGGAGAATTAAAATACTCAACATGCACGGGAATATCCGGCACACCGGTGATAACAGAAATATCCGGCCGAATCCACCGGGCAATTTTTCGAATGTCGCCTGGTCTATCCGCCCCCACTTCAAGCACGAGCCATGCAGGGTAGTTTTTGGAAAAGATTGCGCCAAATCCCTGCAAAATATTTATGAACCATTTCAACGGGTCGTTCCATCCGGTTTCCAATCCGAGTATGGTGAGCGGAACACCGATTTCACTATTAAAGCTTTTTGCACTTTTTCGGATATGGTGCGTGCCAGAGAGCGCTGCAAAAATCGCGTCTTTTGTGGTGGTTTTTCCCACTGAACCAGTTACGGCGATAATTTTTGGCTTGTGTCGCGCGAGCACTGCGCGCGCCTCCCACGTGAGTATCAGAACAACGCACGAACGCAAAAAAGCCACCATATAGTTGTGTATCGTACCAGATTTTACCGCATTAATAGGACCCGGCACATCACCTATCGGGTGGAATATCGTAGTAATTAATTAAAAACTTCGCCAAATCGTCGAACGGTTGCGCAAGCGTTGCCGAGGCAAACTCTGCCCCATGCGGTTCAATGGTGAATAGAAATACAATCATCCTCGGATTTTGCGCCGGGAAGTACCCGAAGAACGAGTGCAAAAAACGGTCATCGTAATAGCCTTGTCCCGGAATGGCTATCTGCGCCGTCCCTGTTTTTGCGGCAATCGAATAGTGCTCCATTTTAAACTTTCCCTTAAGGAGTGCATCGTCGAACACCTCTGTAAGCATGACACTTACTGCACGCGCCGTCTCTGGCTTGAGAACCCGTACACCGGAAGAAGCAGTGATTTGGCGCGTGATACCGCTTTCGTATCTGACCCCCGTTACAATATGCGGGCTCGGCAACACCCCATCGTTAGCGAGTGCAGAGAGTGCTCGAATCATTTCAATCGGCGAAACTGACACGCCCTGCCCGAATGCAGCCGCCGCGTAGTTCACGTCGGGCCCATTTCCATCTCCGAGAGTAGAAATATCGCCACTGACTTCGTTTGGCAAGTCGATGCCGGTTTTTTCTCCGAAGCCAAATTGTTTCATGTACGTAGTAAATGCGGGGTGTCCCATTTTATCCGCAATAAAGGTCACCCCCAGGTTGAGCGACTGGTTTAGGATTTCTTGCATTGGTACGGTGTGGCGCGCTTTATGGTCGAAGTTGCAGATAGTTTTTGTGCTTCTCTCGATACAGCCGGCATCGTAGTACGTTGTTTTTGTCGTTATTGCTCCGCTGTCTATTCCCGCTGCCACCGTAAGCGGCTTCATGATTGAACCAAGCTCATAACGACCCTCCACGAGCGGTACAGCAAATACCGCCGGGTTTGTTACTGTGTTATAGGTATTCGGATTGAATCCAGGACGCATGCCGAGCGCAAGTATCTCTCCGGAATGTGGGTCCATAACTATTCCTCCTGCTATTCGCGGTGTGTAAGTCTCCATAACATCATCGAGAACCTTTTCTAGCGCCGCCTGAGCCGATGGTTCTATCGAGGTAATAATGTCTCCGCGCCGCGTGTCCGGATCACTCGAAAGCAGTGCACCGACGTTGGCGAATATTTCTGCAAATGGATTTACATACAGACCCGTTGTTGTTTCAATAAGTGTCGACTCGTACTGACGCTCGAGGCCATACACACCCACTTTTTTGTCACCCTTGTAACCGACAAATCCCACAGCCTGCGCCGCGAGGTCCTCGCCAGGATATGTTCGCCACTGGTCTTGCACTAGCAATACACCCTTAAGCTTGAGTGCGCGGATTTTCTTGGCGGCATCGCTCGATACCCGAAACGCAACTTCCTCGTACGGGTCATCCGTCTTTTTCACACTATTGAAATACCGTTCGCTGTCTATCGTGGTTACATTGCTAATCGCCTTGAATGTTGCTGTTGGCTCAACAATATCAGCGGGAGTTATCGCAATGCGAAAACCTGATTGCATGACAGCGGCGGCTACGAGTGCACCATCCTTGGTTGTAAAGTATATGTTTCCACGATTGAGCATGTCAGAGCTCTGTTGCATGTACTGCGATGTCGCATTATTGCGGTATTCACGCCCATGAACTATTTGGACAAAGTAGAGTCGAACAATGAGTAAAAAAGCAGCCAGAATGAAAAAAACGCCAATAAGGCGTGTGCGAAAAGCAAGATTAGATCTCATAGCGCCCACTGCTAGATAGCATTGCGCTCCATTGTATCAGCAGGTAGAGCAACAGCTGTTGCTCCCGGTCGGTACACGTAGTCAGTTGAGTCCACCTGCGAGAGACCGAGTGTCGCCCCCGAATCAGGGGTAATGGCTTCACTGAGCAAGAAATACTGCTTCTCTAGAATCGCAATGGAGCTTTGCATATTTGAACTTGCAGCGGAGGCTTCTTTTCGGGCAATGATGTTCAGAACAGATGCCCCCACAAAATACAGATACCCACAGAGAATAATTCCAAGCAATGCAAACAGAACGCGGAATGCAACCCGTTCGTATGAATATTCTAATGACAGTATTGCGAGGTGTTTGTTCATATCTTTTTTTCAATAACCCGTAGTTTTGCGCTTCGAGAGCGAGGATTTGCTCTCACCTCCGAATCACTTGGCACGATGGGCTTACGAGTAACGAGGTTTGCCTCCCCTTCGCGAGCCCAATCTGCAAAACGATGCTTTACGATTCTGTCTTCACTGCTGTGGAACGAAATGACCGCGATGCGACCCCCCGGCGTAAGCATGGTCCACGCCGCACGCAGCCCTTCTTCAAGTGCGCCAAACTCGTCGTTTACTGCAATTCTGAGCGCCTGAAACGTCTTGGTAGCTGGGTGCAACTTTCCGTAGCGGTATGCAGACGGTACAGCGGCCTTTACGATATCTGCGAGCTGACGAGCTGTCGCAATTCGCACACCCGCGCGAACTCGCACAATTCGCTCAGCAATTCGCTTTGCGTATCGTTCATCTCCGAATCCTCGAATCACGTCTTCAATGGATTCCTGCTTCCAGTCATTCACGATTGTTGCAGCCGTGAGCACTTGGTTGTGCGCATAGCTCATGGAAAGCGGCTCGTCGGACAGGAACGAAAATCCGCGGCCACCTGCCAACTGATACGAGCTCCAACCGAGGTCAAAGATTGCCTTGTCGATACTTTCGATTCCCACGCTCGCAAGTGCGGTCGTAAGATTTCGGAAGTTATCGTTTACCAGGATTACGGTCGGCCCGTCGCCTTTTTTGGGGACGGGCGAACCGACTTCCCTGGCAGGCAGGGCATCCGCCAACATATCGCGAGCGCGGCTGACGGCATCTTGATCGGCGTCGACTCCGATTAATGTGCCGCTTCTGCCTAGCTGCTCCACGATTGCGAGCGCATGTCCCGCGCCCCCCAGTGTGCCGTCTACGACGACGTCGTCTTTTTTCAACAACAGTGAATCCACTGCTTCATGTAAAAGAACGCTTCGATGCCCTGCTTGCGCAGGCACTCCGTCGGTGTTCGAGACCGACGATGACGGCATCGAGTTGCTGGAGGATTGTGAGCGTCGCGTGCGCATGACGTATCAAAAGTCCTCCAGCAGCTCAAAGCCACCAAATTAGAGAGCGCCGATCTCGCCGAGTTTTTCGGCAAGGGCATCGGCCTGCTTCTCAATGCGGGCTTTGTAGGTATTCCAGCGTTCTGCATCCCAGATCTCGACTCGATCTGAAACTCCTGCAAAGACGACTGTTTTTTTCAGCCCGGCAAATGCTTTCTGATGCTCCGGAATGAGAACGCGCCCTGCGGCGTCGACCTCGACTTCGGCTGCACCTGAAAGAATGAATCGGTTGAATCCGCGAGTGTCTGCTTGAGCGAATGAAAGCTCCTGTAACTTCGCCGCCACTTTCTCCCAGGCTTTCGTTGAGTAAACGAAAAGACAGTTATCGAGGCCGCGGGTCATTACCACCTTCTTTCCGAGCGATGTTCGAAATGCTTTCGGAAGCGAGATTCGCTTCTTTTCATCTAGATTGTGCTCGTATTCGCCTATAAACATACAAATCTCCGGTTTTCCCACTTTTTCCCACTAATAGATAGTATAAACCACTATACCCCACCGCAACACAGTTATCCACACAGGGGCTGCTCTGTATTTCGGCTCCGTATAAACAAAAGAAAGCCGCCGGCGGAGCCGGCGGCAGTTGTACACGATTATGGTCTACGTACGATTTCCCAGAGCAGTTCCTGTGTAGGAGATTTGTTGCCGAAGAACTCGGCAAGCCGCTCCTTTTCGCGAGCAAGCATTCGCTCATGCATTTTGGTTGCCTCGATGAGGCGGTCATGCTTTACGGAGCCCTGTTTCGCCTCTTCACACGTGATGACCCCTGCGTGTTCAGTAATCAAGTTCGTCTGCTGCAGGATTGAGAGCGTCGTCATGAATCGCTGCATGTAGATTTCTTTTGCCTTGATGGCCTCGCTCTCCTCTACATGATTGCGAAGCCGTGAAGTGTAGGCCCGAAGATTGAACTTGCGTTTCCTCCCTCCCGCGAACTCGATTGATTTGCGGATGTTTTCAAGTGTCCTCTCAACGTAATCAATCGAGGGCATGTCACGACTGATACGGTCAATCTCGTTCTGTAAGAACTCGGTGTGTGAATAGAACACCGTGCATCGCGTGAGCTTCCCATCACGACCACCGCGGCCAATCTGCTGCGCGTAATCGATGAGCGTAAACGGGACGTTGTAGTGCACAATTTGTCGCACGTCACCACGGTCTATCCCGAGCCCAAAGGCAGATGTAGCGAACACAAGCGGAAACTCGTCTTCGAGAAAGCCTGTGAGGGCGTCCTTCTTGTCATCGAATCCTATCTGCGAGTGGAACAGATAGGACTTGTAGCCGTTTAGTCTGCAGAATTCACTTTGACGCATGGTTTCGTGCAAGGTCGCGGCAGCATGCCGGGAGTTGCAGTACACAATGGTCGCGCCCTTGAATTCCGGCATCACGAGCAGCTGTGCCAGCCTGTCGAGCTTGCGCCTGCCTGATTCTGTTTTCAGTCGTACGCCGCTTTTTTGCGACTCGATATGCAACAGCAGATTCGGTCGCATCGGCGATGCTTCGATTCGAACGACGTCTTCGCTCAGCGGAAGCCGGGCAAGAATGTCGCGTTCAATCTTTGCGTCTGTCGTTGCGGTGAATGCTGAGCAGTGTTTAATCGCGTTTCGTGCTGCCCCCGCGCGAATGCGCAGATATTCAGGTCGAAACGAATTTCCCCATGTGCTCACGCAATGCGCCTCATCAATCGCAAGGCGGTCGAAACGCACCTTCAGGAACTGCTGGTGGAACGTTTCCGACATAAACATTTCCGGCGAAATGTACAAGAACGCCGGTTCGCCTTTCGGGGATCGTTTGAAGAATACCCGAACGGCCGCTTTACGGACCTCGTCCATTCCTGAATGCAGTGCATACGCTTGTATACCCCGTTTACGGAGTGAGCGAACCTGATCTTCCTGGAGCGCAATAAGTGGCGATATGACGATGGTTTTTGCGCCAGTAACAAGCCCTGGAATCAGATAACAAGCGGATTTGCCGAAGCTGGTCGGCAAAATTCCGAACACATGCTTTCCCGCGATGCTCGCGTTGATGAGAATCTCCTGCTCCGGCTTCAGTGAGTCGAAGCCGAAGAGCGCAATCGCCTCAGCGAGCGACATTGCCCGCAGCGTACGCATTTGAACGGCTTCCATGCTCTGTCTCCTGTCATAGATCCATTGACCTGTCGGGTAATCTATATTGCTGTAAGTGATTAGTCAAAAGACCCCTCTCAGCAGGCTCTATTTACTAGCTTGGAAAAATATGAACAAATCCTCCGATGGCATTTTTGCCCGTGTATAATAGCCCTCATGCCTCCAGAAAATAATTCGGAACAAGTAGCCGGTGGTGCAATTCTAAAGCTGGAAGACGGAATTCTATTCAATTCCTATCTGCCGAATACGCCACACGATCTGGACGGTGCAAAGTTGGTAGCTGCGAAAATACTTGAGATGTGCGGCGACACCAAGGTTCCAATTCTCGTTGACGGTACGGATCTCAAATCAATGACAAGCGAAGCGCGCGCATTCTATAGCACGCCAGAAGGCACACATAATGCAAAAGCCATCGCGATTATCGCAAACACTACGATTGCAAAAGTTACCGGAACGCTTTTCTTAGGCCTCAACAAACCACCGTACCCTGCGCAGATTTTCACTGATAAAACAGAAGCGCTTGCGTGGCTCCAGCAGTATAAATAATTCTAACTTTTTGTGGACCTACGGGGAGGCGGCGTGACTCACTAAGCGCTGCGCGCTAAGTGGTCACTGCCCTGACTCGGCGACCCATGAGTACATGGGTGCCCCGCCTCCGTCTTTCGACTCCCCGTAGGTCCTACAAAAATATAGTCGCCCGTCGCTTTGCGATGCGCTCGTTATTTTTGTGGACCTACGGGGAGTCGAACCCCGACCTGTTCCATGCCATGGAACCGTTCTA
>CAYYEX010000019.1:0-12365 GCA_964471165.1 uncultured Candidatus Saccharibacteria bacterium | reverse complement strand
GAGTGAACAGGGTGCGGTGTGGCTCGATGGAGCAAAAACCTCTCCCTACGAGTTCTATCAGTTTTTCTTGAACGTGGAGGACTCAGCTGCAGAGGAATTGTTGCTTAAAATGACACTACTTCCGAAAGAGGAAATTGATTCGATAATGCTCGCACATAATTCGAATCCCGGTGCACGCACCGCACAGAAAGAGCTCGCGCTCGCCGTGACAGCGCTCGTGCACGGTGAAACCGAAAGTTCAAACGTGGAGCGAGTCTCACAACTGCTCTTTGGCGGAGAGACGCCAACAAGCGATGATTGGAAGATTATTGCGCAGAGTGCGCCTTCACGAACTGTTCAGGACGGAAGTGCGATACTCGACGTGCTCGTTGAGACAATGCTCGCGAGCTCCAAGCGAGAAGCGCGTGAATACATTTTAGGAAACGCCATTACCCTCAACGGCAATGCGGTACTCGAAGACAGGCCGCTCAACAGCGGCGATTTCCAGAACGGTCACGCGCTTCTGAAGCGCGGAAAGCGAACCGTGGCCGTGCTACGCTTGCAGTAAGTAACAACTATATCTATGGCAAAAAATCCTATCGAAGGTTCACAGCGATTTAAAAAGAATTTGAGCAGCAAGACCCCGATGCGTGTAGCGCCGCGCCAGCAGCAAAACAGAGGCCAGGGCGGAAAGAAGGGCGGGAATAAATAGCGTGCCCGTGGTAGGCTCCTGAGCAAGATGGCAATACAGCGCCCAATATCGCTCTCTATAGAGGCAACAGTCCCCGGCACGCTTGCTCGTGCCGGTGTTTTGCATACTCCGCATGGCGACATC
Source organism: uncultured Candidatus Saccharibacteria bacterium (assembly GCA_964471165.1). Lineage (GTDB taxonomy): Bacteria > Patescibacteriota > Minisyncoccia > Phycocordibacterales > UBA2100 > UBA10103. Next base: position 11,551 of record CAYYEX010000019.1, on the reverse strand, counting down.
AAAACACCCGCGTTTATGGGTGTGGCCACCAAGGCTACGGCCAAGGGACTGCGGTCGCTCGATTTCAAGGATATGGCACTCCAAGGTGTCATCACAAATGCGTACCACCTCTACCTGACACCTGGAGAAAAAATTGTTGAAGCCGCAGGCGGTGTGGGCAAGTTTATGGCTTGGGATGGTCCCACAATGACCGATTCAGGAGGGTTCCAGGTCTTTTCGCTTGGGGTAGGGTTTGGCAAACAAGTTTCAAAAATTACCGAAGCCGAAAAACCGCGCGATGCAGGTGTGTCGGTATACGACGAGGACACAGCAACCGAACACGGCAAGCTCGCAATTGTAGATGACGAGGGAGTGTCGTTTACTTCGCATCACGATGGCTCGCTGCACCGATTTACTCCTGAGCGCTCAATTGAGATTCAGCATGCGCTTGGTGCAGATATTATTTTTGCATTTGATGAGTTTATTGCGCCGACTGAACCGCATGCGGACCAGAAAGAATCGATGGACCGTACGCATCGCTGGGCTGAGCGCAGCCTGAAAGCGCATCGTGGCAATATTGCAGCAAACAACAGGCAGGGAATCTACGGCATTGTGCAGGGCGGGCGCTACGAGGACTTGCGCCTCGAGAGCGCGCACACGCTCGCTGATATGGATTTCGATGGCTATGGAATCGGAGGCACATTCAGTAAGGCCGACATCATGGGCATTTTAGACAAAGTGAATCGTGTGCTTCCAGCAGAGAAGCCACGGCACCTGCTCGGTATTGGTGAGCCTGAGGACATGTTTATTGGTGTGGAGGCGGGAATTGATACGTTTGATTGCGTAGTTCCAACCCGCAATGGGCGCAACGGCACTGTGTATACCGAAGGCGGAAAGTTTTCTATTGAACGCGCGGAGTACGCAACGGACCTCTCTCCAATCGACCCGCTGTGCGATTGCCGCGTATGTAAAACGTATACGAAAAGCTACGTGCACCATCTGTTTCGCTCCAAAGAAATGCTCGGTATGGTGCTCGCCTCGCAACACAACATGTATTTTCTAGCAAACCTGACCGCGCGTATTCGGGAGTCAATCGTAAACGGCACCTTTGCAGAGTTCCAAACCTCGTTCCTCGCGGGATACGCGAAAAAGGCATAGAGCTTGTAACGCGTGGAAAAAGTGGTATAAACATACGCGTACGTGGAACACACGTACGGTGTATCACTGCGTTCATCGTGGAAGAGAAAAAAGGTGAAGCCAATGACGAAGCCACTCCATGGCATACGGGGACAGGGAATCAGGTTGCCCGGACCACCTGGTCGCTACGGCGCAGGGGCAATCAAAAAACCCGCACAGCAGACGCAGCAACCCGCAGACGAGAAGTCGGCAGAACAGCTCGGAAAGACGGAGCCTCCCAAACAAGCGAAGTAGTCTCTCGAATCAAAAGAAGAGACAGCGCGATACACTCGGCCCTTCAGGGGCCATTTTTTATGCGCAGATGCGGGCTTTTTGATACAGTAGTCCGATGGCCTTGAAAATAGTCAGCGAATACGTCCCATCGGGAGACTCCCCGAGCCGCTGCTGCGTCTCGAGGACAAGGCGTATTTCAATCTCAGACCGAGCAGCCATTTGCGTATGTTAAAAATTGTTAGCGATTACACACCTTCTGGAGATCAGCCAAAAGCAATAGAGTCCCTGGTGGCGGGGATTAAAAAAGGCACGCGAGACCAGACGCTCCTCGGCGTTACCGGTTCCGGAAAAACGTACACCATCGCAAACGTGATTGAGCAGATTGGCAAACCAACACTGGTGATTGCTCACAACAAAACGCTCGCTGCGCAGCTTGCCAGCGAATACCGCGATTTCTTTCCAAACGCTGCGGTGCACTACTTTGTTTCGTACTACGACTACTACCAGCCAGAAGCCTACGTGCCGGTTACCGACACCTATATCGAAAAAGAATCGATGGTGAACGAAGACATCGAGCGGCTACGCCACGCAGCAACGCAGGCGCTGCTCACGCGTAAAGATGTAATCATCGTTGCCTCCGTATCGTGCATTTACGGGCTTGGCTCCCCGGTAGAGTATGAAAAGGTAAATCTGAAGCTTTCGCTCGGAGAGGAAATGACACGCGCTTCACTCACGCGAAAACTTATTAATATATATTTTGAACGCGTGGCTGGGGATTTATCACCCGGTACATTCCGAGCACTCGGCTCTCGTGTGGAGATTATGCCCGCTTCCGAGCGAGTGATTTATCGCATAGACCTTGCGGGCGGCAAAGTATCGAAGATTGAGGAAATGAGCGCTGTTACCCGCGAAATCATGGGTGAAGAGCCGGCGGTCTTCCTTTTTCCGGCGCGCCAGTATGTGACTCCGAAAGATGTGCAGGATGCAGCACTCGAAGACATCAAGGCAGAACTCGAAGCACAACTCAAAGTTTTTGCAGAGCAAGGAAAGATTTTGGAGGCGGAACGCCTGAAGCGCCGAACGCGCCAGGATATCGGTATGATTAAAGAGTTTGGTTTTTGCAATGGAATTGAGAACTACTCTCGACATTTTGACCGTAGAAAGCCGGGGGAACCGCCGTACACATTGCTGAGCTACTTTCCCCACACTGCGAGCGGTGTGCCGGACTTCCTCACAGTTATCGACGAGTCTCACGTAACTGTCCCACAAATAGGTGGCATGTACGCGGGTGACCGCTCGCGCAAGGACATGCTCGTTGAGCACGGATTCCGCCTTCCATCCTGTGTCGACAATCGACCACTCAACTTCAAAGAGTTTGAGGCGCGTGTGGGCCAGACGATTTACACCACGGCGACTCCAGGAAAGTACGAAATCGAAAAGAGCGGCGAGCCGATTCCAATGATTATTCGACCGACAGGTCTTATTGACCCCGAGATTTTTGTGCGCCCTGTTGTTTCTGGCGGTGATAATACGCTCGCGGGCGAAGAATATCCGGGCCAGGTACGCGATTTTATCCGCGAGGCCGAAGCTGTTACCAAAAAAGGAGCGCGCTCTATGGTGACTGTGCTTACGAAGAAAATGGCAGAGGACCTCACGAACTTCCTCATTGAAAAGCAGATTAAAGCGCGCTATGTGCACTCGGACGTTAAAACGATTGAACGCATTGAAATCCTTACAGACTTCCGCAAAGGCGTATTCGACGTGCTTGTCGGTGTGAACTTGCTGCGCGAGGGCCTCGACCTGCCAGAAGTCGAACTTGTAGGCATTCTTGATGCTGACAAAGAGGGGTTTCTGCGCAGCGAAACTTCGCTGATTCAAACAATCGGGCGCGCGGCACGAAACGTCAACGGTAGAGTAATTCTGTACGCAGACTCACATACCAATTCGATGGACCGTGCTATCGGCGAAACCAATCGCCGCCGCGCCATCCAAATGGCCTACAACGCAAAACACGGCATCACACCAGAAACCATCAAGAAAAAAATCAACGACATCATCGGCGACATTCAGCGCGCGCGCTCACGTGCAGTGGACCAGCTTGTGGAGGAAGACTTGGCGGCACACGGTGGTGACGTGAAGAAACTCATTGCAGAAAAAAAGCGGCAGATGCACGATGCGGCTGACGGGTTGGATTTCGAAACAGCCGCACTCTTGCGAGACGAGATACAGAAGCTGGAAACCGGAGAGCGTACCGACAAGGCAGCCAAAAAGAAAGCCACTAAATAATTACCATGCAGAATCTCAGGGAACATGTGCCACTTGCGCCACTGACCACGTTTGAAATCGGAGGGGAGGCGCGCTATTTTGTCGACGTGCACAACAACGGAGATGTGCTCGATGCGCTACGGTGGGCCGACGTGAATCATGTGAAGGTAGTTCTCATAGCCGGCGGGAGCAATGTGCTTGTACCAGACGTTGGCATAGACGGGCTCGTGGTTCGCATGCAAGGCAACACTCACACATTCGATGGATTTCGACTTACAGCAAACGCTGGCTGCAACCTGCTTTTGTTAATTAACGAAGCCTCACCTAAGGGAATCGGTGGGTGGGAGAAGCTTGCAGGAATTCCTGGTTCAATCGGGGGCGCGGTGCGCGGAAATGCAGGAGCGTTCGGTCCGGAAATAAAGGATTTTGTGCACGAAGTGCAGGCAATTTCGCGCGATACTCGTGTCGAGAGAATATTCGGTACAGAGGAATGTACTTTTTCATATCGAAACAGTTTTTTTAAACAGAACCCTGAATGGATTATCACTCAGGTAACCCTCGATTTGCAGGAGGCGGACCCGGAACTGAGCGCGCTCCTTGCCCGCGACACAATCGCTGAGCGTGAGAAGCGCCACCTCCAGAATGTGCGAGCAGCAGGCTCGTTTTTTATGAACCCGGTGGCTGCAAAAGATATTGTTGACCTTTTTGAAGCGGAGAAGGGTGTTACTTCGCGGGAAAACCGAGTGCCTGCTGGCTGGCTGATTGAAAAGGCAGGCATGAAGGGTGCCGCGGTCGGGGGAGCAATTGCGAGCCTGCAGCACCCGAATTACATTGTGAACCAGGGGAGTGCGACTGCGCAGGACGTGCGAAATCTAGCCACATCAATCAAACAGGAGGTTCGCAATAGATTCGGAATCGATTTGCAGGAGGAAGCTGCTTTGCTGTAGAGTTGGGTCTGAACACACGGAGGCTGAGATGGGTAGGAACGACGGATACTACGGCTACGGATCATCAGGTGGACGAAGCTATAATCCGCGTACAGGACAGTACGAGGACAGGCCTAGTCTGTATAGCCAGCGGTCAAGACTGGAAGAGCGCGAGCGCTCACGACAGGCGCTGGAACCCGTAAACAAGAATGCGGCGAACAGGTCGCAACACAAACGTGTGGACCCGAATAATCCACCGTACGGCGAGCGCGTAACGCTGCGAAGCGCGTTCTCGGATCTTCCGGGCGGACTCATCGGCACTGTCCCCGAGAAAGAAGTTTTCGACAAGATGTTTGATGGTACGAAGTGCCCCGTCTACTTCCGCAAACAGATATATCACTGCGTGTGGGACAATCTGTCGCTCTAGGTCCTGCTTTAACGCGGCGCACAGCCCCAATCTCATTGCCGCCTGTGGTGAATGCCATTGTCAGCCGGCACCTGTTGCCGGCTGAAACATTTCAGTACTCTTGATACGTGTAAAATTGCGTGGTATAGCTTGCCCAGCGAACGAGCCCATACCAGACAGAGGGAGAGTATAGTGAAGCTAGCATTTGCGATGTTCGAGGGCAGAAACTGCGCGGTCGTCGAAATTGTCCCCCGGGCGGTTACTGCGGGTACCGCTTCTAATCGGGCAGGCGATTTCACCCGGGCGTCGGTCGGCATCGCGTACCCAAATGCCGCTGACCAGGATTTCATCAAAAGATTCATTTCTGCTGCAGAAGTCGCGGCCGCGAAGCCGGAGCTCTACTTCTTCGGCGACATCCACATGATGTGGACCATCCAGAATCCGACTGAAACGATGATTCGGAAGCTGAATCTGACGCAGTTTGCGACGCGACTTCCACTGGGTCAGAAAATCGATGTGGTGCGCGTTCTCAGTACCGCGACTATCTCGAAGCGAAGTTACGATTTGTTCTTCGCGGAGTGGGCACGGGTGCCACAGTTCATGATGCGGTTCGTTCCGTTGGGTTCTAACCCAGACACTGTGTCTCGAGACGACGTGCACGTGTCCGGGGACATCGTGCACGAGTGCGACGTGGACCCGATGAAGTTCTGAGGACAGAAGCTATTTGATGAGCTCGGGCGCGGAGATAATCCGCGCCCTGAATGCTAAAAAAGGCCATATGATATAGTGCCCAAGCCAGTAACGCTGGCCTACTAAACCCACGGCGGAAGCCGCGGGAGGAACCATATGGCCAATCAAGATAAACAAGACAAAAACCCGCTCGACAAGGACAAAATCGTCATCAAGGGTGCTCGCACACACAATCTCAAGAACGTGAGCGTGGAAATGCCGCGCAACAAGATGGTGGTTTTTACCGGGCTCTCTGGCTCTGGAAAATCATCACTCGCGTTCGATACTATTTTCGCCGAGGGGCAACGCAAGTATGTGGAATCACTTTCAGCATATGCGCGTCAGTTTTTGCGCCAAATGCAGAAGCCGGATGTCGACGAGATAACCGGCCTTTCTCCTGCAATTTCAATTGACCAGAAATCACGCTCAAACAATCCGCGCTCGACCGTTGCCACTATTACCGAGATTTACGATTACCTACGCGTACTCTATGCACGCATCGGACACCCGCATTGCCCGATTTGTGGGCGCGAAGTTCGCAAACTGACTAACGAAGAAATCCTTGGAACAATTTTGGATATTGTTGAATCCTCACCGAAAACAGCGGCACTTCAAGGTTCGACCTTGAAGAAGAGTAAAGATGCGAAGCTCACAAAAGGTGTATCAGACGCGAAAGTCCGCATCTCCAGCCCGATTGTGGTTGGGAGAAAGGGCGAGTACTACCAACTGCTCTACGATTTGCTCAATAAGGGATTTGAACGGGTGGTTGTAGATGGCGAGGAGAAGTCGCTTCGTGAGCGCATTGTGCTTTCAAAAAATGACAGACATGACATCGACGTTATCGTAGATGAGATTTTTCTCTCTGAGTTCCGCGACGACCCAAAGGCGGCGCATGAACGTGCTTCCGAAGCAATTGAACGTGCACTGCACGAAAGCGAGGGACTCATTCGCATCACAGACGCTAATGGTGCCCAGCGTATCGTGTCGGCGAAATTTATGTGCCCATACGATGGCTTTTCGTTCCCGGAAGTGGAGCCGCGTCTCTTTTCATTCAACTCTCCCTACGGAGCGTGTCCAGAGTGTAAAGGTCTTGGGACAAAGTATCTATTCTCCGACGAGAACTGCGAGGTTTGTAACGGTGCGCGCCTTCGCCCGGAATCACTCAACGTGTTCCTTGGTCCCGTAAAAGCACCGGAAGACCACAATGGTCCCGCGCAGGGCATGGACATCGTAAAAATTGCTTCGCTCTCAATCGAGGACGCGCAGGCATTTTTTGACAAGCTGAAACTGAGTGCGAAAGAAAAGGAAATTTCAAAAGCGGTCATCAAAGAAATCACGAGCCGCTTGCAGTTTATGCTCAACGTAGGAATCGAATATCTCACACTTGATAGAAAGGCCAACACGCTCTCGGGCGGTGAAGCGCAGCGCATCCGACTTGCCTCACAGCTTGGCTCGGGACTTGTGGGAGCACTGTATGTGCTCGATGAACCAACGATTGGTTTGCATCAGCGAGACAACGAAAAACTGATTGAAACACTCAAGCGTTTGCGTGACTTGGGAAACTCAGTGCTCGTTGTTGAACACGACGAAGACACCATTTATGCCGCCGACTACATAATCGACCTGGGGCCAGGAGCGGGCACACATGGCGGCGAGATAGTTGCCGCCGGTTGGCTCGATGATCTGCTCACTGCAAAGAAAAACACGTCTGGCTCACGCACACTCGGATACTTGCGCGAGGAGCTTATGGTACCGATTCCCGAGCAGCGCCGAACCGCAGATAGAGGCAAGATTAAAATCCGTGGTGCATCAAAATTCAGTCTCAAGAACGTAAACGTGGATATTCCGCTTGGAAAGCTTGTTGGCATCACCGGGGTCTCTGGTTCAGGCAAATCAACGTTCCTTTATGAGATATTGCACCGGAATTTACAGGCGCGCTTTGATAAACGTTTTCGTACAGCAAAGCTCTACAATCTTAAAGAGTTTTCAGGTACTGAATACCTGGGCCGCGCGATTCTGATTGACCAGTCTGCTATCGGGCGCACGCCGCGCTCAAACCCAGCCACCTATACGGGGGCTTGGACGCATATCCGCGATATGTTCGCACTGAGCGAGGAGGCACGCGCTCGTGGTTGGGGCCCGGGACGCTTTTCTTTCAACGTAAAGGGTGGCCGATGCGAAGCATGTCAGGGTAATGGGCTCGTGGCTGTTGAAATGCACTTCTTGCCGACGGTCTACGTAACGTGCGATGTCTGCAACGGCAAGCGGTTTATGAAAGAGACCCTCGAAGTCAAATACAAAAAGAAGAGTATTCACGATGTGCTTTCCATGACCGTGGAAGAGGCGAATAAATTTTTTGAAGATATCCCTGCTGTCGCAGACCGACTACAGACGCTTATTGATGTGGGGCTGAGCTATTTGGAACTCGGTCAGAGTGCTACCACGCTCTCCGGCGGTGAGGCGCAGCGAGTGAAAATTGCATCGGAACTATATCGCCCGCATATCACCAAGAGTATTTACTTGCTCGATGAGCCGACTGTTGGTTTGCACTATGACGATGTGGCAAAGCTTATCGATATTTTGCAGAAGCTCGTTGAACGAGGCAACACCGTGGTGGTAATTGAACACAATCTCGACGTGCTTAAGTGCGCAGACCATCTCATTGATATGGGTCCGGAAGGTGGACAAGGGGGTGGGCAAATCATTGCACAGGGCACTCCCGAAGAGGTTTCCAAAACAGAAGGCTCACACACTGGCTACTATCTTAAAAAGTTGCTCAAGAAGCAGCGCAATCAGTAGGTACTCAGGAGGGTTTATATTCCTTCCAGTGCTTTGTCGGTGGGGTTTTGCCGTGTATCTCAAAGAGTGCGGTTACAAATGCCTCTGCAAGCTGACGGTTTGTAATAAGGGGGATATTCATATCAACAGCTTTCCGGCGGATGATAAATCCGTCCTTGGGTTCACGTGCAAGTGCGCGAGCGGGAACGTTGATGATGAGATCGAGGGAATCCCACAAGTCGCCGACATTTGGTTTTTTTCTGCTGTGAAGCTTGTAGACTTTTTTACACTTGATTCCTTGTTCCTTGAGGAAGTCGGCTGTGTGCTCGGTTGCGAGTAAGTTGAAGCCCATTTCGGAGAGTGTGCGAATAGACGGCAAGAGTTTCACTTTGTTCTCCTCCTTTCCAAGCGAGAGGAGAATGTTTTTCTTTGGGAGGCGGAAACCGGCGGCCATCATCGATTTGATAAGCGCTTCGTAATAGGAATCGCCGAAACAAGCGACCTCGCCGGTTGAGGCCATTTCCACGTAGTGAATCGGGTCTGCGCCCTTGATTCTGTTATACGAAAACTGCGGCGACTTAACCGCAACAGTATCGAGTTCCACCGTGCGGTAGTCGCCGCTCACGTCTTGACCCAACATTGCCCGAATCGAAATATCGATAAAGTTGTACCCAGTAACCTTTGATACAAACGGGAAGCTGCGCGATGCGCGCACATTGCACTCAATCACCATGAGGTGGTTGTCTTTTGCAAGAAACTGAATATTGAACGGCCCAGTAATGTTGAGGGCGCGCACAACATCCTTCGTAATATGTTTTGCGCGACGAATTGTTTCCAGATACGTGCGCTGCGGTGGCAGCACAACAGTTGCGTCTCCCGAATGTGTGCCGGCATTCTCAACGTGCTCGGTAATAGCGTATACGACCATAGTGCCCTTGCTTGCAACGCCATCGATTTCTATTTCTCGCGCGTTCTCGATGAATTTAGAAATAACAACCGGGTGGTCCGAAGAAACGTCCACTGCGCGTTTGAGAAAGCGCATGAGCGACTGCTCATCGTATGCAACGCTCATCGCTGCTCCCGAGAGTACGTATGATGGGCGCACGAGTACTGGGTAACCAAGTTTTGTAGCTGCTTTCTTTGCTTGTGAGAGAGTAGTGAGTTCCACCCAGCCTGGCTGATGGATTTCGAGCGTATCAAGCAGTTTTGAGAAGATGTGTCTATCCTCTGCGCGGTCGATGTCGTTCGGACTTGTACCAAAAATTGGTACAGAGCGTGCATGCAATTTGAGAGCGAGGTTATTCGGAATTTGTCCTCCGGTTGAAATCACAACGCCCTCAGGCTTTTCGAATTCAACGATGTCGAGTACGCGCTCGAGGGAAAGTTCCTCGAAATACAGGCGGTCCGACATGTCGTAATCCGTCGAAACAGTCTCGGGATTGGAGTTAATCATTATCGTGCTGTAGCCCCCTGTTTTGAGCGATTTAAGGGCTTGTACGCACGACCAATCGAACTCTACAGACGACCCGATACAGTATGGACCGCTTCCCAAAACGGCTGCCTGGTGGCTCCCCGGGGCAACGTCGTGTTCGGTGCCATGATAGGTGAGATAGAGGTAATTTGTTTGAGCGGGGAACTCTCCGGCAAGTGTGTCGATTTGTTTAACAGACGGAGTAATGCCGAGCTTCTGACGAATAGCGCGAATATCGTCTTCGCTCTTTTTAACAAACGAACCAATACGCTTGTCAGAAAATCCGTTCTTCTTTGCCCGCAACATATCGTCTCGGTCGAGTTTTGACTTCGACAACTTTCTTTCAATATCGATGATGTGTTTCATTTTGTGGAGGAACCACATATCAACTTTTGAAAGGCTGTGAATCTTTTCCACCGTAACGCCGCTGCGCATGGCTTCGGCGATTGCAAAAATGCGCCGGGTTGTCGGATTCTTTATTTCGTCGAGAATAGCCGCTTTGTTCTTGAACGTGATGCTCTGCGGCGTGGCGAGCCCGTCTGCTCCGATATTAAGCATGCGCAGCGCTTTTTGAACAACTTCTTCAAACGAACGGCCAATAGCCATAACTTCGCCAACACTTTTCATTTCGGTGCCGATTCGCGGCGCGGCGTTCTCGAACTTGGCGAGGTCCCAGCGGGGGACTTTGAGCACCACATAATCGAGAGCGGGTTCAAAGCAGGCGATAGTTTTCTTAGTAACAGAATTTTTCAAATCGGTAAGCGCGTGGCCGAGTGCGAGCTTTGCGGCCACGAAGGCAAGCGGGTAGCCCGTCGCCTTTGATGCGAGCGCGGAGGAGCGTGAAAGGCGCGCGTTGACTTCAATGACACGATAATCACCAGTGACAGGGTTGAGCGCGTATTGAATATTGCACTCGCCCACAATTCCGAGGTGACGAATTGTTTTGAGCGCAACTTCGCGCAGCATGTGGTACTCACGGTTAGTGAGCGTTTGCGATGGTGCAATCACGATGCTCTCGCCCGTGTGCACGCCCATAGGGTCGAAGTTCTCCATATTACACACGGTGATGCAGTTGTTGGCCGCGTCGCGCACGACTTCGTATTCAACCTCTTTCCATCCGCCGAGATATTCTTCCACAAGCACTTGGGAGACATTGCTGAAGACTTCTTTGAGTTTTGCTGCGAGTTCTCGCTTTGTGCGAACAACTCCAGAGCCCTCACCGCCGAGTGCGAATCCCGAGCGAACCATGACGGGATATCCAATTTTTTCTGCTGCCTTGAGCGCTTCGGCTACGGAACGTGTTGCGATTGATTTTGCAGTTTTTACCTCAATTTCGTTTAGGCGTTTTATAAACAGTTCGCGGTCTTCCGTGTCGCGGATGGTGGCAACCGGCGTGCCAAGGACACGTACTCCGAACTCCTTGAGTACTCCACTGTCGTGGAGTGCGAGGCCAAGATTAAGTGCCGTTTGTCCACCAAAGGAAAGAGAAATGGCATCGGGACGCTCCCGTTCAATCACTTCTCGAGCGAATTTCTCAGTCAGGGGGAGAAAGTACACGGAGTCGGCGAGCTTGTCGTCGGTCTGTAC
>CAYYEX010000018.1:0-17346 GCA_964471165.1 uncultured Candidatus Saccharibacteria bacterium | reverse complement strand
CCGCATCAACAAATCAGAAGGGCGCCGGTGTGCGCCCTTTTGATTTGGCGAAACAAGCTGAGTCGTGGGAGATTCGAAAGGCGGAGCCGGAGAAATGTGCAACATTTCTTTCCGGCGAGCCAGGGCAGTGACCACTTAACGAGCGAAGCGAGTTTTTGGTGAGTCACGCCGAATCTCTCACCCTTGTTTCCAGCGCAAACATTCACCCTATTCTCGATTACGTGTTCCAAACAAAAACGACGACATTGCTGCCGCCGTTGAAGGTGAACTGGCTCACGCCAGAATATTGATGTGCATGGGCCCGGGTGCAACTTTGTACACCTCGGTCTTTCGCACCAGTTCCACATCCTGTCCGTGTCCTGCACACCATGACGCGTATGTGCCGACCAGTATGCCACCCGGCGGACACAACACGGAGAGGGCTCCAAGGACGTCGAGCGCGCGATGCCGCGCGAACAGTCTTTTTACGAGACGGGAATCGTGTTCGCTTGGCCAAATCACGTTATCCCGATGTGGCCACCCGAATAACGAGAGAAGCTCGGCCAGGTGAATGCGCGATGCGGGGTACCCCTGTGTTTTAACACGAGCAACCGCCGCAAACCTCGTACCGGGAAACGAGAACGATTCGCCATGCGGACCGATTCCCGGGTAGTCGATGTGAATCGCGACCGAGAGGCAGTATGCCGGCATCGGCGAGAGAGTTACCGAGCGCTGAAATGGTTCGAACATCGCAACCGACGATGGCGAACGCACGGCGTACGGGGTAAGTTCACCGGCCTGCTCCATGTGCGGTGAACATGCTTTCCAATACATATCCGCACAGCCGTCGTACGGCAACCATGAATCGCTCGTGACAATTCGAATCCCGTCGAGTCCGGAAAAGCGCAGTGCACCGAGGTGCTCGAACACGTGCAATCGGCGTCGCCCGAAAACAAGGGTTATCCGATTGCGCTTGTTTGCAACAAGTCGTTTGTCGACTGGCATGTCAATGCCGTCGACTCGCCAGAACCACCCGGGTTTACCGGTAGGCTCCAGGCGAACGGATACCCGACGGCCCCAAAAGTCGAAGCCGTGGATTTCTATCGGTTCGCGCAGTACATACCGTTTCATTCGCATCCCCGAAGTTGGTCAGAAGGATAGCCTGCGCGCGATTCTAGCAAAGCCGCCGCCTTTGCGGTAGGGTGGAGGCCGCTACCAAGATATTTTGACGTCAACCATAGTGTGAAAATAAGGGAGTACACCATGACGGCACTACCGCAGTTTGATGTCCTGATTGTTCAAGGAAGTCAGTCGGACGAGGCGACTACCTGTTATGCGTCCGATACGCTGGAGGAGCTGGGGATCTCGTTCGACAAGCAGATCGTCTCTGCGCACAGGACTCCGCACAGGCTCTACGAGGTTCTGCCGGCAGCCAAGGCGAACGGCTTCAAGATTGTTCTTGCATGTGCCGGCGGTGCCGCGCATCTGCCGGGCATGGCCGCCGCACTCACGGAATTGCCGGTCTTCGGCATACCCGCAGAGAGCAAAGCGCTCAGCGGCCTCGACAGTTTGTACTCAATCGTGCAGATGCCGGCGGGAATTCCCGTGGGTACGCTCGCGATTGGAAAGCCGGGAGCTATCAATGCGGCGTTACTTGCCGCATCAGTGCTTGCGCTCAATGACCCGGCACTTGCTGTGCGCCTGGCGGCGTATCGCAAGAAATTGACGGACGGAGTGGCCGAACGCCCGACGCCGATTCCCCCTGACCAAAGGAAGTGAGAACATCATGCCGAAACTTTCTCCGATGCGCGCCGCAGTTCCGCTTGTTGAGGGACTGGGGGAGCCCATTCATCGCGGCAAAGTACGTGATACCTACGACATTGGCAGCGGCATGCTGCTCGTCGTGGCCACGGACGGCGTCTCGATTTTTGACATTGTCATGAATGCGGTGATTCCCTACAAGGGGCCCGTGCTGATGGCAATGACGCATTTCTGGATGAGGAAATTCGCCGAGGAAGGCCTTCCGACGCATTTTGTGGCGGCGGGGGATTCCATCGACATGTATCTTCCTCGTGCAGCGCGTGGCAATATCTGGGCCCAATCGCGGTCGATGGTGGTGCACCGACTCGACATGTGTTCCGGCGAGTTCATCAATCGTTCGCACTATCTGAGCTCGAGCACGTCGTTCAAGGGATACAGTATCGTGAACGGCGGCGAAATCTGCGGACACATTCTGCCACCTGGTTTGCAGGACGGTGACGCGCTTCCCGGTATCATCGATACGCCGACGACCAAGGCGGATGAGGGACACGACTTGCCCCGTGATGCCGCGGCAACGCGTGCGAGATATCCGGAAGAGACGGCACTTGTCAGCCGCGCGTTCGACATCGCTTCCGCACACGCGGACTCCTGCGGAATTATCATGCCGGATGGGAAGGGCGAGGTGGGGCGCAGCAGGCGCGGCATCCTTATGCTCGGTGACGAGTACGGTACACCGGATTCGTCAAGATTCTGGGATAAGCAACTGTGGACGGAACTTCAGCGTGGTTCGCCGCGTAAATCGCCACCACCCTATGACAAGCAGTTCGTGCGTGCGTGGGGAATCGAGCACGGCGTCAACAAGTTGAACCCCGAGAACGCTGACGACGTCGCACGTGCGCACGCGCTTACGATTCCCGATGAGTTGATTGATGAGACGACGCGACTCTATCGCGAGATTTGTCGTCGCATTACCGGGCAGACTTTGGTGCAATACCTTGAGAACGAACTCGGGGTGACGCTCCAATAATCCTGTGGTTTGAATGGTCATTGAGGGGGCGTGCTGCGGCGCGCCCCCGTTTTGTTTTATATACCCTAGATTTTCAGCCCGTTTTGACGGGGTATACTGAAGGTTCTCTCGTTATTACTAAGCAACATTTCTATGTCGCTCGGAAGTCACTAAGAGAAGGTCCCCCGAAAGGGGGACTTTTCAATGTAAGATAATTATATGACCGACGGGGCGCCCCACGAATACAAAGAAAAACCATCGTCGTGTGCCGACTGTGGTAACAGTCCGGTCAATCATTTTGAAGCGTATGTATCTCACACGCTCGCGGTGTGGAGTTCGCGCAGCGCGCGCAGTAAGCGCAGTGGAGTATTCGGATACGTGCGCGCTTTTTCCGACAAGCTCTATGCGGTAATCGAGCCCATTTTCTTTTTTGCATTGGCTCACGTGCCCGGTGCGCATTTTGCGCACGACCCATCGAAGGCTCGCACGTACCGCTCCCAAGTAGTGTGGGAAGAAGCAGCGCGGCGCAGTATTCGCATGGAGCAGCTTGTTTTTTTTAAATTGTTCACCGACATTTATCGTGCACACATTCGTGGTAGGTGGCAGTACTTCATCAGCATTCCCGTGCCGCCTGAGCGTGGGAGCGATTCTGCTGAGTGGATGGACGATAAGTTTATTTTGAAAGAAGTGTTACAGCGTGCAGGCGTACCGTCGCCAGCGATTGTTTCGGTTACAACCCTCAGGGAAGCGCGTAAAGCGTTTACTGAGCTTGCCCCGGTAGTGGTGAAGCCTCAGTCAGGCTCGCGCGCACGGCACACCACCGTGAATGTGCGTACTGTCGAGGAACTTGATGTCGCATTCAAGAGCGCAAAAAAGCTTTGTCGATACGTTGCAATTGAGTCGTATCTTCAATGCGGCAGTGTATGCAGGGCAACGGTAGTGGGGGGCAAGCTCGCTGGTTTTTTCCAAGCGCATCCGCCACGAATCCTGGGTGACGGTCGCTCTACGGTGAACGAACTCATTCGAGCGCAAAACGCGCACAAGCCCGAGCGTGTGCAGGATATTGTGCTCACCGATGAACACCGGCGCTTTATTGCCCGCCAAGGACTCAGCGAATCTTCCGTATTACCTCAGGGCTTTGCGCTTGCGCTTACACACCGCACCGGGAGGTTGTTTGGTGGATACACGCGCGAGCTGCTTGGACGCGAACACCAGAAACTCCGTGCATATGTAGAGCTTGCGGCGGGTACACTTGGCACTGCACTCGTTGGATTTGATCTCATGATTCCAGAGCCTGCAAAAGATCCAGACGAGCAGCAGTGGGGAATCATCGAAGCAAATAGTTTGCCGTATATCGATTTGCACTATTTGCCGCTTGAGGGCGAACCCTCGAACGTGGCTGCCGCTGTGTGGGATTTATGGAATATGCCTGGGAATACGCCGGGCGTTATACTGCATACATGATGGAGCTTTCCATTTTGCAGATTCTTGCAGCGGGACTCGTGCCATTTATTGTGGGCTCACTCTGGTATCACCCGCGCATATTCGGTACACGTTGGATGTCTTTGAAAAAAGTTACGCCGGAGATGGCCGAACGTTCGTCACGTCTGGCACTACATTCAACGGCGGTTATGCTTTTTCTCGGTATCGTATCTTCTTTTGTGTTCTGGCAAGTATTTACAGCACTCGAAGTGGACTCGTTTTCGGGCGCACTTTTCACTGCAATTTCAATTTGGCTCGGGTTCATGGTCCCTGCCACTCTCAATCGAATCTTGTGGGACCACATGGGGGTTTCTCTCTATCTAATAGAGACGGGTCAGTGGTTTGTGTCACTCGTTATCATGTCGTTGATTTTTCTATATTAGTATGCGGCGCCTGTACGCACTTATCGCGGTCGCGTTACTTTTTTGTGCTGCGAGCGTACTCATGTACGTCCGCATTCATCCGCCCGTCGCAGATAATCAGATTCGGGTCACGCTCGGAGATGCGTCTGTTATTGCCGACGTTGCGGATACCGAAGCACTTCGTAGACAGGGACTCTCCGGCAAGCAGTCGCTCGACGAGAAACGCGGCATGCTGTTTACGTTTGAAGAGAGTGCTCCACATGCTTTCTGGATGAAAGATATGTTGTTTTCAATAGATATAATCTGGCTCGATATTGATAAGCATGTCATCTACATTGTGTCGGATGCAACACCAGAGAGTTATCCAACGTCGTTTAGGCCGAATACGAACTCCCGGTATGTATTGGAAGTTCCTGCTGGGTGGGCAGTGCGACACGGTGTAACGCTCGGGAGTATCGCGCAATTCTAAACTCTAGTCTAAGCAGTTGCGGCCGCAGTCCCGGCAACGAATCCGGTTGTCCAACAAAGTTGGAGTGAGTAACCGCCTGACGGTCGGTCGATATTCAATAAATCACCAACAACGTACAGGTTCTTATATTTTTTTGAGCGCATGGTTTTAAAATCAACTTCGTTGAGCGAGAGACCGCCGGAAGTGATAACTGCTTTATCGAGTCCGAGCAGTCCGTCTACGGTGAGCGGCATCGCCTTAAGCGCACGAATAAGTGCAAGACGAGCATCGCGCGTTACGCTGTGGCCAAATGTATCCGGTGCGATTCCTGCAATCTCAAGAGCGGGTACAACGAGCGCTGAGAGCACGAGTGAACCAAGAGAGTTCTTAATCATTTTATTGCTTTCAGCTTTCAATAGTTCCTGCAGCTTCTCGTTTACTTTTTCTGGCCCCATGTCAGGAACGAGGTCGAGTTCAAGTGACACTTCGCCGTACTTCAAGAGCTCTGCAATTTCAGAGCTGAAGTTGAGTATCGCCGGGCCCGAGAGACCAACATGCGTGAACAAAATCTTTCCCGTGCGCGACTCCTGTTTCTCGCCGTTGAGAAATGCAGTGATCTTTACGCTGGGCAGTGACACGCCAGCGAGCCGACGCACCCATGCGTCGTTTGACACAAGGGGAACAAGCGCACCGCTCGTGTCTGCCACTGTGTGCCCCAAAGTGCGCAAATACTGAAAACCGTCGCCGGTTGAGCCGGTTTCGGGACGAGATACACCGCCCGTAGCAAGGATGTAGGAGCGCGCACGTATGATGGATTTGTTTTTGAGAACAAGGTGCGAAATCGAATCAGCGTCCGCTTCGATAGACGTTACTTCGGAGAGTCCGCGAACCTCAACGCCGGTTTCGTGCATGTAGGCGACGAGTGTGTCCCATACGGATTGCGCCTTGTGTGTAATAGGGAACATGCGTTTCTCGGCCTCTTCAACGGTAGCCATGCCACGTGCGCTAAAAAAAGAGAGCGTCGATTCAACATTCCATTGCGAAAACGGTGACGCAAGGTACTTTCCCGCATCTTTAAACTTTGCAAGAATCTTTTTGTTGTCGGGCTCGTTGTTGGTTACGTTGCAGCGCCCCCCGCCGGTGATGAGGAGTTTCTTCCCCACGCCTGAATTCTTCTCCAGCAGGATGACCTTTTTACCCAATTCTGCAGCGCGCCCGGCAGCCATCATGCCAGCGGGTCCGCCGCCAATCACTGCTACGTCGTATGTGGGGTAGGTGTTCACAGCGGCATCCTAGCATAAATTTGCATATTTTAGGGCTCGTGGGATAATAGGCCCCTGCAATAGGCAGTCGCTGGTACGGAGGTGCCAGAGGAAAGTCCGGACACGTGCGTGTATAGAAATATAGACGCAGGACGGTAGCGGGTAACGCCCGCCGGGGTAATCCCAGGGATGCGAACAGTGACGCTCAAGCCGAGAGGCGAGAGGGTCCTTATCCGAACCCAGTAGGCGATAGTCTGCTGAATCGAGGAGAAAGGATTAACCGGTATGGAAACACTCCGGGTGCAACGGCAAAAATCCTACCTACGTGCAAGATCGTGCTTGTCTCAACCACGCGTGGAGATAAGAGAATCGCTCGAGGTGTGCGGTAACGCACATCCCAGATACATGATTGCCACCCCACCGTTAAAACGGAGGGGCACAGGATCCGGCTTACGTTGCAGTGCAGAGAGCGAAGCAGAAATGCTTCGCTTTTCTGTTTCCGAACAAACAAAACAGTATGAGCGGAGCGAATATATTGCAGACAACAAAAAATCCCCGCAAGGGGATTTTTTGTTGTCCGTATAAAAAGGAAAAATGTTCGCCGTCTGAACCCGGAGGAAGACAACGAACATTTTCATTTGGGTGGGTCACCACCCGAAAGTAGCAGTAGCACAGCAACGTATCTAGTATTCCGTCCGAGGACAGAATGACTGGAGGCGTTTTGGAGCACCGTGCTGTATTTAATGTACCTTTGCAGTATGAATTGTCAATGAGCTCTCGCTCATGCAATTCGAGAATGGTACCGGCGGGCGCTTTCTTACACGCCCGCCGGCCGACGACCACCTTTCGGTAGAGCCGATTCGTGTCAGTGCCTAAGCAGGCGAGCCCGCATAAACACTGGTGCGCCGCCATCCTCATCCTTCGAATCGGATACGCCGCACAACTCGACTGCTCCCGTTTCCCTGTACTTCATAACTGACAGGTATGCGCCCGATGCGGCTCCAACCGCACCAAACACAAGGAGAGTCGCCATTACCATTCTTCCTCGCATTTATCCTCCTTAAAAGCGAGCGGGTGCATCCATTACTGCAATGGGAGTCAACCGACCCATCCCGGTATCTTCCGATACTCCACGTGGTAGACGGGGGACAAGCGGGCACATTTTACGTATTTTGACGACACGTGTCAAACTGCCGATTTCACCCGTCGATTTGTCCACAAGAGCGGCTGCTCATCGTGATACAATTCGTCCTACAAATTACGTTTTGCTAATTCCTTTTTAACCATGCCACCAGTAAACACGATGATGCAGCACGCCTCCGTACCAGGCCCGTTGCCCTCGGTGACTCCTGCACGCTACACGTCGAAACTTGATTCAATTGCAGAAATGCTATTGATAGCTCTCTTTACGTTGCTCCCATTCTTTTTCATCCCTGTTACGTGGCTCACTGCGCTTCAGAGCAAGATTCTCTTAGCGGCTGCCATTTTGGGACTCGTTGCAATACTCTGGGCCATTGCTCGTGTGATGGAAGGTGGCGGACGATTGCCGTGGAACATGCTTTTTGCTGCTTCAGCGCTCGTTCCGATTGCCTATGCAGTTTCTGCAGCAGTAAACGGTTTCGCAGCAATCTCTATTTCTGGTACCGGTGTTGAGTCAGACACACTCGCCGTAGTCTGTCTTGAGTTTGCGGCACTCACACTGACCGCACTCGTTCTCGGCGGCGTCCGTCGCAATACAACAAGCGCTCTACGCGGACTTTTTGCAGGCATACTCGCGCTCCAAGTTGTACACGTACTGCATGTACTCATTCCTTCAATGTCACTCGGTGGCGTTCTTGCATCAGAAACAGGAAATGCGATGGGTACCTGGCACGAATTCACGATGCTCATGGGATTTGCGCTTGTCTCAAGCCTCGCGCTTTTGCGCTCGTCGGTTTCCGATGGGTTCTGGAAGTGGGTGGTGATTGCGGTTGGTGTGCTTTCTGTGCCGATTCTCGTAGTTAGTAACTTTGCCGACGTATGGATTGCGGTTATCGTTGCAGCAATTGTTGTCCTCGTAGTTCGACACTATCAGTCACATGCAGCGTTCTCTTTTGCAGCAATAAAATCTGAGTGGGTTACCGTCTTGGTGGCAATACTTGCGCTTATCGGCGTATTTTTCGGAGCATCTATCGTTGGCAAGCTTCCAGAGAGCGTATCAGTTGTGCAAGTAGAGGTGCGTCCATCATGGCAGGGTACATTCCAAATTGGGGAGCAATCACTTTCGAATCCAAAGACATTTATTTTTGGCGTCGGTCCAAACACATTCACTCGCTCATGGGGTCTGCATAAGCCGCTCGAGGTCAACCAGACGCCGTTTTGGAATGCCGACTTTAATGTTGGCGTTGCCCCGATTCCAACTTCATTCATCTCGCTCGGTATTATCGGGGCCCTTGCATGGCTTGGGTACATCATTGCCGTACTCTGGACTGCGATTAGTTTGTGGATTCGCAGGCAGGAGACACAATTGTCTGCCCGGGTCCTCGCAATCTCGATTGGAGCGGTCTATATGCTCGCATTCCATCTGTCGTCGGTTCCCGGCACATCGCTTGGGCTCTTGATGTTCCTTATCACGGGGCTTTTGATTGCCACGTCCATGCCGACACGTGCTGCCGAACGTTCGTTTACAATTGGCGCAGGGGAGACGAAAAACATCATCAAACTTGTAATAGCGGTGCTCGTCGTTCTCGTTGCATTGTTTGCGGCAATCAGTGTTATGCGTGCGGCGCTCGCCGATGCGATGATTAACAAAGCCGTAGTGAGCTACAACGCAACACAGGACCTCAAGAAATCGAGCGACCTGATTGCGCTTTCGCTGAAAATTCAACCGTCGAATGACCGCGCACACCGTTCGGGGGTAGAGCTCGGGCTACTCAGCTTGCAGCAAATCATAAACGCAAAGAATCCTGACCAAGATGCTGCGAAGACCCAGCTGCAGGCAAAACTTGAAGAAACAATCAAACACGGACTCACTGCCGTTGAGATTAATGGATACGACTATCAGAACTGGCTGCAGCTCGCGGCGCTGTACTCACAGCTTGCTGGTGCACAGATTACCGGTGCCTACGACAACGCACGCGCTGCGTATGTAAAAGCGCAGCAAGCAAATCCAACGTCGCCGCTTCCGTATCTAAACTTGGGTCAACTCGATGCAATTCAAGGTAATTTTGATTCTGCCCTAGAGAATCTTGGAAAGGCGGTTGCGCTTAAGCCAGACCTCGCATCCGCATACTACCTTGCATCGCAAATATACGTTGCAAAAAGTGATGCAAACAACGCCCTTCTTGCTGCCGCTCAAGCTGCCCGCTTTGCGCCAAACGATCCGCTTGCATGGTACAACGCTGGCGCAATAGCGTACGCAGGTGGCGCCTACCAGGACGCGGCTATCGCTATGCAGCAGGCACTTGCACTGCAGTCGCAGTACGCAAACGCAATGTACGTGCTCGGACTCTCGCTTGTCCAGCTCAACCAACCGCAGGACGCGCTCACGGTGTTCGAAGCGCTCAACCAACTCGATCCGAACCAACCAATCGTGGAACAGATAATCACAAACCTCAGGGCCGGTAAGCCTCTCGACACGCCGCTTGCGGGTTCTGCACAGACGGCACCGGCCAACTAGCACATATGATGGTGTGTGCAGAAATAAAACACATCGCAAAGCGGCGAGGTGAGTGTGAAGAAGGCGCGCGTTACATATGATTACAGAAAGCGCTCGCACGGCGGCAGATCGTGCACGATACGCACTGCGATTTTTATCGAGCGAGGTACGCGGACTCCAGGCGGCTGCTTCGGTGCTTGCAATGTCGGCGCTCATGTCGTCGCTTCTTGCGCTTGTGCGCGACCGTCTTCTTGCGCATACATTCGGGGCGTCAACTACGCTCGATATTTACTACGCGGCGTTCCGGGTGCCGGACTTAATTTTCGTAGCCACAGGTGCGCTTGTCTCGGTGTACATGATTATTCCGGAACTCTCTCGACGTTCCGATGATCAGCAGCGCGACTATATCGACACAGTCGTCGCCGGGTTTTCAGTGCTCGCTGTTGTGGTGTGTGCTGTTGCTGCGCTACTTGCGCCAAGCATCGTCTCGGCACTATTTCCGCAGTTAATAGAGCATGGTCACGGTGAGACGGTGGTGAGTATGACACGCATCATGCTACTGCAGCCGATTTTGCTCGGTCTTTCGAATATTCTCGCGGCAATTACACAAGCAAAGTATCGCTACGCGCTCTACTCACTTTCGCCGCTGCTGTACAACATTGGCATTATTTTGGGCGTGGCCGTTCTGTACCCACTCCTTGGCATCCGTGGACTCGCGTGGGGGGTGATTATGGGAGCTGCGCTCCACGTTCTGATTCAATTGCCATCCGCACGAGGGGACGGGTTTTTCTTGCGATGGCCGAGGCTCCGCGAACCGTCGGCACTCATAAAAACAATTACGACATCGCTGCCGCGCGCGCTCTCGCTTTCGATGAACCAAATCACGTTTATCGGGCTCATTGCCCTTGCTGGCTACCTAGCACCGGGATCGATTGCTGTATTTATGTTTGCGTTTAATCTCCAAGCAGTGCCACTGGCGGTTATCGGTGCGTCGTATTCAGTGGCCGCGTTTCCTGCCCTTGCTGCATCGATTGCGCGTGGGGAGCGCGACGAGTTTATTTCGCTCATTGCGACGGCAGCAAAATACGTTCTGTTTTGGTCGATTCCGGCAACAGCGCTCGTGGTTGTTTTGCGCGCTCACATTGTTCGTGTGATTCTCGGCTCAGGTGCGTTCGACTGGACCGATACTCGGCTCACAGCCGCAGCATTTGCTCTGTTTAGTCTTTCGCTTGTTGCGCAGGGTATAACACTGCTCATAGTGCGAGGGTATTACGCTGCAGGGCGTACGTTTGTGCCATTTCTCGTTTCCTTTGGAATGCTCGTCGGAACGCTGCTGTTTGGAGCGTTGAGTATTTTTGTTCTTAAAGCAGATTTTATTCGCAGCACCGTGGAACACTGGCTGCGCGTTGAGGAGTTGCCGGGCACTGCAGTACTCGGTCTGCCATTTGTCTACGCAATCATGACAATTATCGGATGCGTTGCACTTGTAATTCACTTTGAGAGCAGGTTTGGAGGATTTACTGCGAAAGTCAGGCGCGCGTTCGGGGAGTCGATTTTTGCAGGACTCTCCGCCGGTGCAGGGGCATATGTGTTCCTGTTTATCGCGAGTCCATTGTTTGTCGCATCGACGTCAGTATCGATTTTCATTCAGGGATTCACGGCAGGTCTCTTCGGCATTATCATTGCGGCGTTTGCGTACTACGCGGTTGAGAGTCGCGAACTAGCTGAAGTATTTGCCTCCGCCCGGGCCCGCATATGGCGCGGAGCGCCCGAAGAGGGTACTCTGGTTGCTTCTGCCGAAGAGCACAGCACACTGTAGTGTTATGATTCTTCGGCGATCGCACACATCGTCGCCGACAGTCGGCTCCTTAAGAACCCTCGGTTCTTAATTATCTCCGACACGGGAAAACTACAGTTTTCCCGACCCCTTTCGCCAATGTGAGCAATGGAGTAATCTGCACAACGTAAACAACAATATGTCAGCTAATATCCGCAATTTTTCAATCATTGCTCACATCGATCACGGCAAGTCGACGCTTGCTGACCGCATGTTGGAAATAACCCACACCATAGAACCGCGTCATATGCAGGCGCAGGTGCTCGACCGTATGGATTTGGAGCGCGAGCGCGGAATTACCATCAAAATGCAACCCGTGCGCATGGAGTGGAAGTCGGCTGGGAAAGATTATGTAATCAACCTCATCGACACACCGGGTCACGTGGATTTTGCGTACGAAGTATCTCGCGCGCTCACTGCAGTAGAAGGCGTGGTGCTCCTGGTAGACGCCACACAGGGTGTCGAGGCCCAGACACTTTCAGTGCTCGACGTTGCGCGCTCGCTCAATCTGCCAATCATTCCGGTCGTATCAAAAATTGATGCTCCTGCTGCACGCTACGATGACATCCGCGCAGAACTTGCGATGCTTTTGAAGTGCTCGGAAGAAGACGTTCTTGGTGCGTCCGGAAAAACCGGTGCCGGAGTCGCAGAAGTGCTCGATGCGGTTGTAACACGCATTCCGCCGCCGAAAACGAGCGGCAACGCCGCACAGGCGCTGATATTCGACTTCGGCTACTCCGACCACCGCGGAGTAATCGTGTACGCACGCGTATTCGGCGGCTCCATCAAAAAAGGCGACTCACTCAAAATGTTGGCAGCAAAGGCAGAGTTCATAGCGCTAGAGGTAGGCGTCATGAAGCCGCAGGAAGCTCCGCGCGACTCTCTCGTGGAAGGTGACATCGGATACATCGTCACCGGCATTAAGCGTGCGGGTATCGTTTCGGTCGGTGACACTGTCACAACAGTCAAGAATTCCGCACTTCCGTTCGCAGGCTACGAGGCACCGACACCAGTTATTTGGG
Source organism: uncultured Candidatus Saccharibacteria bacterium (assembly GCA_964471165.1). GTDB lineage: Bacteria > Patescibacteriota > Minisyncoccia > Phycocordibacterales > UBA2100 > UBA10103. The sequence goes on along the minus strand of CAYYEX010000018.1, from coordinate 4,550 downwards.
CGTCAGTGTATCCTGAAAGTCAGGATGACTTAATTGTGTTGCGACAATCCCTGGAACGACTCCGACTCTCGGACTCGTCGCTTTCATACGAAGAAGAATCGTCAGGCGTGATGGGCAAGGGCTTCCGCTGCGGATTCCTCGGCATGCTCCATTTGGAGATTATCATTGAGCGCCTGAAGCGCGAATTCGAGATGGAGCTCGTCGTGACCATGCCAACGACTATCTACGAGGTCACACACAACGATGGTCGAGTAGAAGAAATCTACGCTCCAGCGCGGTTGCCCGATGAAGGTCAGTACAAAGGTCTTCGAGAAATGTGGGCGGATGTCGTGGTCATTTCTCCACCTGAGGCTCTCGGTGGTATTTCACAATTGCTCTACGACCACGAAGGTGAAGTGGGCGATACGATATCACTACCGGACGGCAAGACAGAGACACATGCAAAAATGCCGCTGCGTGAATTGATGCGCGGGTTTTTCGACAAGCTCAAGAGCGTGTCCTCGGGTTACGCATCGCTGTCATACAAAATGGTTGGTATGAGAGATGCCGATGTGGTGCGCCTCGACGTACTCGTGGCAGAAGAGCCGGTGTCTGCGTTTGCGCGCATTGTATCCAAACGTCGTGTGCAGACCGAAGCGGAGGCCATGGTGGAGAAGCTTGAAAAGCTCCTTCCCCGACAGATGTTTGATCTCAAGATTCAGGCGCGCACAGGTGGCCGCATCATCGCATCGCGCCGATTGCAGGCAATGCGTAAGGACGTGACCGGCTACCTCTACGGAGGAGACGTTTCGCGTAAGAACAAGCTGCTCGATAAACAGAAAAAGGGCAAGAAAAAAATGCTTGAGCGAGGCCGAGGAAAGGTAGATATCCCACAGGACGTGTTCCTGAAAGTTATCCGTGAATCCTAACTTTCAGGAACACGTCCTGTGCTCGAAAGGGGTCGGGAAAACTGTAGTTTTCCCGTGGCGGAGATAATTAAGAACCGCGGGTTCTTAAAGACGCGCGCAGCTGCGTCTACATGATGTATTCCGGTATAGAAAAACCACGGTATGGACCCGCAACAACGAAACGGACAAACCTAACCGGCTAGGCGAGGATGTAGTTCACGAGACCTGGTGCGAAGAAGAGAACCATGGACACCATGATTACTATCGCCACGAAGCCCCACACAATGTTGAGGATTCGCTTGGTCCGTTTATGAAAGAGGAAGCTCATGCCTATCAATATAATGCTAGGATGGCCGCATGGCAATCGTCAGCAAACGGTCTGACCCAGTGCGGTTGTTTGCGCGCCGACTCGCGCTCCTTGCGCTCTTGCTCGTGGTTGTTGGTGCACTCTCCGCACTCTGGGATGTATACAAAAAAGAACGGGAGTCGCGCGTTTTGAAAAACCAGGCGCAAGCGCAGCTCTACAACCTCAATATGCAGCAGGTGCACCTCAGTGGAGAAATATCACGTCTCGAGACGACTCGCGGAAAAGAGGAGATGCTCCGCGAAAACTACGAAATGGCGCGTGAGGGGGAGAGCGTGATTATGATTATTGAACCACCAGCCGCGGCGCCAATAGCGGCCACATCATCGGCGGTGGTTGAGTGGATGCATCGCCTCATTCCGTTTTGGTAACTGGTGAGGCTGCTGTGCTATAGTAACCGAGCTTTAAATTTTCACTGGGGCTCGCATGCGCATATCAATCATCATCCCGTGCTTTAACGAAGCCGAGACGATCGAGGCTGTTGTCGAACGCGTGTTTGCTGCCCAGCTACCGCCCGGATGGAGTAAAGAGATAATCATTGTCGACGACGGCTCTGGAGTCGCCACAAGAGACGCGCTCGCCCGCATTCGAGATGCCGGGAATCCTGTTGTTATTCATATGCGTGAGCAAAACGGCGGTAAGGGGGCAGCCGTAAAGGACGGACTGCGACGCGCAACAGGAGACTACGTCCTTATCCAGGATGCAGACTTAGAGTACGACCCAAACGAGTATCAGCGACTTTTGCAGCCGCTTGTGGAGCGCCCAGAAGTCTCGGTTTTCGGCACGCGCGCGCATGCTCAAAATACAGTTTCGTACAGCAGGATATATTTTTACGGGGGACTATTGGTGACACGGTTATACAATCTACTCTTCAATAAAAGTCTTACCGACATTGCCTCTTGCTATAAAGTCTTTTCAGCGAGGCATATACCAGCACTCCTCAAAAGTTCGCACGATGATTTTGTATTTGATGCAATAGACCTCACACACACCCTCATCAGTTCGGGGCCTGTGGAAGAAGTGCCGATATCCTATGTGGCCCGCTCGAAAAAAACGGGCAAGAAACTCAACTGGAGTCATGGGCTCGATATTGTACTCGCGATGATACTTGCTCGAATCGGGGTTCCGATTGAGCGGCGTGCGAGTGCAGCACGGATTTTACGATTCATTATTTCCGGTGGTTGTGCGGCAGTGGTAAATATTATTCTGCTGTATCTCCTGACTGAGTTTGCTGGCATGTGGTACATGATTTCTGCAGGGCTCGCATTTGTCGCGGCGTTCCTGGTCAGTTTCTTTCTACAGAAATACTGGGCGTTTAGGAATGTGGCAGCAGCAGGTGCCCGCATTCAGATGTCTCAGCACCTTGTTTCTGCCGTCGTGAACCTCGGACTCAACCTGATACTTATCTATACGCTCGTAGAGTATGTAGGTCTGTGGTATATTCTCGCGCAAATCATCTCATCGGCGCTCATTGCGTTCGAAAGCTTCTTTGCGTTTCGTTGGATTTATCGCTGAGAGGGAACGGGGTATACTAAGGCGCTCGTAAAAAGCGGACATAGTTCAGTGGTAGAACGAATGCTTCCCAAGCATTAGATCGGGGTTCGATTCCCCGTGTCCGCACAAAAAAACAAAGGGCGACGCGAAAGCGTCGTCTCTTTGTTTTCGTGACGGACACGGGGAATCGAAGGCGAGCGCTGGGGCCCCGTGAGCACACGGGGATGTGCGAGCGTGGTCAGGCGGAGGTTTTGCGCGACGGCGCAAAACCGAGCGCTTGACCGATTCCCCACAAGTTATCGAAAGGCGGAGCCCCGAGCATCGGGGCGAGCCAGGGCAGTGACCACTTAACGAGCGGTAGCGAGTTTAGTGAGTCACGCCGATTCCCCGTGTCCGCACAAAAAATTAAAGGTATTTCTTACCGTAGGCTCGCATTGCATCGAGGACGCCGTGAAAAGCTTCGCCCTTGCGGGTGAGTTTGTACTCCACTTTTGGAGGGTGTGTCTTGTACTCTTTTCGGGTTACCAGGCCTTCTTCTTCAAGCATTTTCAGTTTATTGCAAAGCGTTCGGGATGATACTCCGCTGAGCGATGTTTCGAGCTCACCGTATCGTTGCGGCTTCACGAGTAGGTCGCGAACAATCAGAATACTGAACGAATCACCCAATAAATCAGCAGTCTTTGCGACCGGGCAGTCTTTGCAGATGTCTTTGCGTTGTTTCGCCGTTCTCAGCATGAGACCACGGTATCACGGAGTTATCCACTTTACAAAGTAAAGCAAGGGCGTACAATGTTACCCATATGACACCACTCAAACTGAAGATTATTCTCGGAAGCACGCGGCCGGGCCGTTTTAGCGAGATAGCGGGAGCGTGGGCGCAGTCTCAGGTTGCAAAGCACCCAGAATTTAACGCCGAAGTGCTGGACCTGCGCGATTACGAAATGCCATTCTTTAATGAAGAGATAACTCCGAGCTCTAAAAAGGAGGACTATATGAATGCAGCTGTCGCGAAATGGACTGCAAAGATTGCCGAGGCAGATGCATTTGTAGTTATCGCGCCAGAGTATGACCGTGGTGTGCCAGCAGTACTAAAAAACGCATTCGACTGGGTGTATGGTGAGTGGCACAAGAAGCCCGTTGGATTCGTGGGCTATGGCACTACAGGCGGCTCGCGCTCGGTTGATAACCTCCGCACGACTGCCATCGAGCTTCAGATGGTGCCGGTGCGTACCGCCGTGCACATAACGGCACACTGGACGCTGCGAGAGAACTATACTGGTCCATTGGTACCTGGCTCGCTCGATCAATTTGAGGGAGGTGCAGAGATGATGCTTGCTCAGATTAAAGAGTGGGGAGATGCGACCCGTGCGATGCGTTCAAATCAGTCGTGATATACTAACAATCCTTTAGATAAATTATTTATTATGGAAACAAAAAACGTAACCATTTATTCAACTCCAACGTGTCATTTTTGCCACGCGGCCAAGGAGTTCTTTACCGCGAATAATGTAACGTATACAGACATCAACGTTGCGACCGACTTGGACAGCCGTAAGCTCATGATTGAAAAGAGTGGGCAGATGGGTGTTCCGGTCATTATGATTGATAATGATGTGGTGGTTGGATTTGATCAGAAGAAGCTTCGGGCTCTCTTGCAGATAGCATAACGAATCAAACAAGAACGCCCCCGAAAGGGGGCGTTTTTAATTTGGCGCGTGATACAGTACGGCTGTTTGCCCCCGTAGCTCAATGGATAGAGCAATCCCGTCCTAAGGGAGAGATGTGGGTTCGATTCCTGCCGAGGG
>CAYYEX010000017.1:10437-19038 GCA_964471165.1 uncultured Candidatus Saccharibacteria bacterium | reverse complement strand
CTGGACTTAACCTAAAGAAAAAGGTGATTCCGCCACCCCCTCCGCCACCAGCCTAGGAAGACCTCCCACACGGGAGGTTTTTCATTGCTATTTGCATCCACCCCGACGCCAGGAGGGGTAGAATTTCATGTGTGTGGTTTGATTGTTTTTTCTCTCGAATACAGTTAGTCTAGGGGCACTATGGCCGAAGCCCTCTATCGAAAATACCGACCAAATACCTTTGCTGAAGTAGCGGAACAGCAGCATGTTGTTCGTACAGTGACGAACCAGTTACGGGATGGGAAAGTAGCCCATGCATATTTGTTCGCCGGACCTCGAGGCGTGGGGAAGACGACGATTGCGAGATTGCTTGCTAAGGCTTTGAATTGTGAGACGCGGAAAGAGGGGGAGGCTGAGCCATGCGGAGCTTGTGGGGCGTGTTTAGAGATGCGCCAGGGTCGCTTTATGGATTTGGTGGAGATCGACGCCGCGTCACAGTCCAAGGTAGAGGAGACCCGGGAGAATATCATTGAGAACGTCCGCTTTGCGCCCACCCGCGGGAAGTTCAAGGTGTTTATTATTGACGAGGTCCACATGCTGTCGACGGCTTCGTTCAACGCCATTTTGAAAACGCTAGAAGAGCCACCGGCGCACGTAGTGTTTATTTTGGCGACGACTGAACTGCACAAAATTCCGGCCACAATTATTTCGCGATGTCAGAGATTTGATTTTCACAGAGTGCCGCCAAAGGAGATGATTGAGCGATTACAAACTATTTCGAAAGCTGAGGGTTTTACAGTGGATGAGAAAGTTTTAGCGTCGATTGCTAGATTAAGCGAAGGATGTCTGCGTGATGCTGAGAGCCTACTGGGCCAGCTGTTTTCCCTAGGTGAGACGACTATTGGAGAAGATGAAGCCTCACTCATCCTGCCAGCCACGCATACGGGGACGGTGGCGGAGGTTGCGGAGGCCGTGGCTAAGAAAGACGTAGAGACCGCGCTTAAAACCGTGAATAGCTTTGTGGACGGGGGAGGATCACTACGCCACTTGATAGACGAGCTTCTTGAGTATGTCCGCTCCATGCTTTTTGCTTCGCTCGGCTTTTTGTCGACCGAGCAATATGATCCGTCGACCCTGGAAAAATTAAACGCTACTGCCAAGCTTGCGTCTCCGGACGTTCACCGCAGGTTCCTCGACGCGCTTTTGACTGCCAGAACCCGGCAGAGTATTTCGGCTTTACCCCAGATTCCGCTCGAGATTGCGATTGTGGAAGCGACCACCCTGACCGCTACCTCGCAGGGGCTCGGGCAAGACCTCCCCCCTAACCCCCTCCTTCGTAAGGAGGGGGAGCCAGCGAGCCATCCCAAACCGTTACCGGCACCAGCACCAGCTCCGGCTCCTTTTGTGCGTCCAGCTGTCACCGCTCAGCTTCCTCAACCTACACAACCCTCTTCCTCAGCCTTCCAGGTCTCAGACTTTGATTTGCCGCCGTCGACCATGGACGTGGAGAATGCCGTATCAGCTCCTTCTGAACCTACAGCTTCACCTACTTATGTACCCACTTTTTCACCTACATCCCTTCCTTTCACGTTAGACGAGTTGATTGAAAAGTGGGGCCGCTGTTGCGCGCACGTGGGGGAGCGGAACATGTCTATGCCTTTGGTTTTGTCGGCCTCTAAGCCGGTGGCCATAGAGGGCAGTACTATCACGGTTAGCTTTGCCTACCAGTTCCACGTTAAGGCCATGGAGGAACAGAAGGCTCAGCGCCTACTTCAGGAAGCCATCGGCGCCATCATGATGGCCATGCCAACCCAGATTTTATGTATTATCGAAAAAGGCAAAGAACCGGATAATCCAGTTGATACCTTAGTCGAAGCCTTTGGGGGGCAGGTTTTGTAGCTTTGACAGCTCCTCTAAAACCCCGTATTCTTCTGGTCGAATCGGGTTAATCCGAGATCGTCTAACGGCAGGACAGAGGACTCTGAATCCTCTAATCATGGTTCGAATCCATGTCTCGGAACCATCTAGTACCCGTTCTGGGCGACCTGAACAGGGCACTGGTCCAACAAAACCCCCAAGTCGTAAGACTCGGGGGTTTTGTGTTATGTGCATATCTTAGATTTTTTAGTAATGACAGTGCAATTTATGCCTATACAGTGGCTGATATAGCGCCACGGCACTCCGCTTTCCTCTCAAGTCTTGCTATACTGCTCTCATGTTGAAATGGCTTAAAAAATGGATTTCACCTTCAAGCGCCTCCCGACTATTCTCGGTGTTTTTGATGTTTTCATTTTTTGCTTTTGTTGTTATTTCGGCCTGTCATTTTATTGATACACATTCTTCAACGCACGCCGCTCCCGAGGTAAATCAGTGCTGCACCGAGGAGTCAGAGCTACGAAATGCTGGCCCCGAACACTTGACGGTGATTAGCGAAATATCTCTTCCAGGAAATCCACCAGTTGTATTGAGCATTGCCATTGCATTCACACTTTTCTTCATCGTCTGGCCAGTTCGGGATAAACAAAAGCACGCTGAAATCCTACAGAGAAATCGATTGCTTCGTTGGGTTTGGGCAAGATCACTTCCGTTTTCATCTGACGGCAAGTTTTTGCCATATTTCTTCGCTACTCGCGGCGCGTAATCATTCAAGGGTTTGATACACCTTTGACTCTTTTTGTTTTGCAAATTTATTAATAGACATAATCATTGTATGAATATTCCCATCACTTCAAAACTTGTTTTCGCCTCGCTTGTGGTTGTTCTCGCTGGAGCGGGATGCGCTGCGGGTTCGAAAGACTCTACTTCTTCATCGACAACTCCCAATACCATGCAACATATGGCAAATGATGCCGTACCTGAAGAGGCGGGCGATGACCATGGCGACGGCGCGCATGCCGTTCTCGCTGGATCACGTATCACCCTTGATAACGCCGAATCTTTCGAATCGGGTAGTGTCGATTTTAGCTTCAAGCTCTACGGGTTAGACGGGCACGAGTTTGGGCCAAACGATCTCAAGATTACTCATGAAAAGAAGATGCACTTCATCTTGGTACGCGACGACATGACCAACTTCCAGCACTTGCACCCTGAATACAGCTCGAACAAATGGAGTGTCTCCACCACCGTTGCTGAACAGGGAAACTATCAGATTTACGTCGATGTAGAGCCAGTTGAGGAAGAACCGGTTACCTTGCGTGTTCCTGTAACGATTGGTGGCACAACAGTAAACGCTCAAGCCCCTGCACCGAACGCTGATATGAGCGCTCAAAGTAAAGGGATCAAAACCGTTCTTGAGACCGATGGCTCGTTAAAAACCAATGAGCATGAGACGCTCACTTTCACGCTTACACAGGCCGGTTCACGGGTAGCCACGATTGATCCATATCTCGGTGCCTTTGGCCACGTTGTCCTGCTTCGTCATAGTGATGCCGACGACTACATTCACGTTCACCCAATCACCGAAACCACCCCAGTCGACGGTAAGGTTTCGTTTGAAGCACAGTTCCCGACAAAGGGTCGCTACACGCTGTACGCCCAGTTCAATGTCGGTGGTGCAGTGCAGATCTTCCCGATCACTATTGATATTACCGAGGAAGGAAAAGACAACGATATACACGAGGATGCTTCAGGAAACGAAGTCAAAGAAGAAGAAATGCCTGCGCATCACGAATAGAAATAATGATAAGTATAAACCGAATTCGCTATGAGAAAATTCTTGCAAAGAAGGTCGTATGTCGACCTCACTATTATCGTTGCCGTCGTTGGAGTACTCGCATACCAAGGAATCGTTTTTGCGAGTCCTGGTCATGAGGGAGAAGAACCTGCAGCCGCTCAAGAAACCGTTACAACACAAATTCCCGTTGAGACGGCATCCGACGGAGGAACAGGAGCGCTCGGTTCCTCGAGTATTTCCTGGTCGGGAGAAGTCCTTTCGAATGCCGACGTCCAAATTCATCCTTCACGAGAAGGGCAGATCGCCCAGTGGAATGTTCGACTCGGTCAAACAGTTCGCCAAGGACAAGTGCTTGGACGATTGACGCCCCCGCCAGCGAGCATAGAGCTTGCCTCAGCAATGGCAGAACGAACGCAGGCCCTCGTTATTGCTCGCGCTCAATCAGAAGCAACAGAGACGCTTGTTCAGGAATCGAAAAATCAACTTGCAATCCTCCAGGAATCACTTACTCGATCTCGTGATGCTGCGTCGGCGCTTGCCGACAGCGAAGTATTGCGTGACATTCAAACAAGCGAAGGAGCGGCCAATGAACTTGCTTCCGAGCTTACGGTTAAAGAGGCTGCTGTTGCTGCTGCACAAGCAGAGCTTGAGGAAGCGCAATCCTTGCTATCGTTTAAATGGCAATCAACCCGAAGCGCATTCGAACGTTTAGCCTTCGGTTTCTCGGGGAAACTTTCCCCTTACGGATCTGCTCCCGCAACAAGTGATCAAGCAAGCAGTACGAGCTTCCGACAGTTCTCTGCTTCGATTGGCTTTCTCGATTCCTCGAGCAGAAATGAGTATATTACTGCACTCGTTCAGTATCTCGAGGCGCTTGAGGATCCCCAGTCTCTCCCCGACGATAGCGCAATTGCTTACGCCGAAGCGGCGAGAGATTTGCTCAACAATTCTCTGTCTTTAACGGGTGATTCTTCTGAAATCGATGCCCTTCGGGTCATGCTTAATGCCGATGAAGCCGCGATGCTTACTGCCTTAAAGGATTATCGAGGAGCGGAAGCAACGGTAACGGTACGACAAGCTGATGTTGCGCGCATCAGTGCAGAAGCTGAGCGTGATTTGGTGGGTGCGGATACTGCCGCAAAAAATGCCGAAACTACGGTAGCCATTGCAGACAGTGTCAAAGCGAATAAAATCGCTGAGACAGACGCAGAATTTGCGCGTCAAAAAGCCGAACTCGATGCAAAAATCTCGGAACTTAATCGAGAAATGTCCATGGCGAATGCGGAAGTAAGAGCCGCGGAAGCTGCCTACGGGGTACTCGCTTCTGGTGCTGGTGGACAGGACATCATCGCTCTCCAGTCGGGCGTTATCTCTGCACTGTATAAAAACCTTGGTGATCACGTAACGCCAGAAACTGCTGTTGCAGGAATTAGTAGTAAAGAAGCTACCGGCCGATTCATTCGGTTTAAGGTGCCGAGTGACATGCGTTTGCCACGTGAGGACGAAGAAGTAACTATACAGCGTCCAGGATTTCCTCTTGATGATGTAACGGCAACAATTGTCGGGGTAGGTCTGTCATTGGACACGAACGGATTCTACGCGGCTGATGCTGAGTTCACCGAAACGACTGATTGGCCGGTTCATCTTTCCGTCCGTGTTGTTTCTTCGCAAAGCGGGAACCCCGTTCTCGTTCCTATGAAGGCAGTGTGGTGGGACGCTGAAGGAATCGCCAATGTCTGGTTAGTTATGGAAAATAACGTTATCCGTCCTCAGGCGGTCACTGTTGGTCGTGCTGTTGGCGATCGTGTGGAAATCGAGGAAGGGCTCATTTCTGGGCAACGCTTCGTTTCCAAGCCAACGGAAGGATTGAAAACGGGACAATCGGTTACTGAAGTCGTTGCAACGCCTTCATCCGGTGCCACCGAATCGTTGCCCGAAGGAGATGATGGCCACGGTCACTCCCACGAGTAGCTCTGTATGCTTAATAAAATTATTAAGGGGGCGATTACCCATCGCCTTGCCACGGTTATCTTATCCGGCGTGGTAGCTATTGTCGGTATCTGGAGCTTGGCGACCATGAAGGTCGACGTATTGCCGAACGTCAACAAGCCGACGGTCGCTATCTTCGCGGAAGGTGAAGGATTGGCACCAGAAGAAATTGAACGTCTCATTCTCACGCCAATTGAAGCTGCTGTTGCAGGTGCACCTGGTGTGGAGCGCGTACGCGGCACTGCGTCATTTGGTCTCTCCATTACCCAAGTGGAATTCAACTGGGGCTCGGATGTGTATCGCAATCGACAGATCATTCAGGAACGTCTTGCGCAGGTCAATCTCCCCCAAGACGTGAAGCCTGTACTTGGTCCCGTAGCTTCGGTTATGGGCGAAGTCATGTGGGCAGGACTTGCCGCTCCTGAAGGCGACGTCAGCGGCATGGATCTCCGTACCTTGGCAGATTGGACCATTCGTCCTGCGCTACTACGTGTTCCTGGTGTTTCCGACGTCATTGTCATGGGTGGCGATGTACGAGAATGGCAGATCAACCTCAATGCCGAGCGCATGCGTAACCTGGGGATTGATATCGGCGATATCATCGAGCAGGTAGAGGGCTCTCTCAAAAATCGCGGTGGCGGCATTCTTGTCCAAGATCAACAAGAGTACTCAATTCGTATCTTGGTCGCCCCAAGTAGCATAGAAGAGCTTGGGGAAATTGGCATCGGCACGTTCAACGGACAGGCGATCCGTCTTGGCGACGTCGCCGACGTTGTTGAAGGTGCGAGTCCCGTGCGTGGGAGTGCCAGCGTAGATGGCAATGCCGGAGTCATCATGCGCATCGTAAAACAGCCTGAAGCAGAAACGTTGGACGTCACTGCCGCAGTTGATGCCACGCTCGAATCGCTCAAGGCAAACCTGCCTGCTGGAGTAGAGGTGTATAACGACCTCTTCCGTCAAGAATGGTTCATTCATGCGGGTCTCAGTAACGTTGTAGAGGCGTTGCGTGACGGTACGATCCTTGTGGTGATCATTCTCATGCTCTTCTTGGCGAATATTCGCATGACGGCAATCACCCTTACGGCGATTCCGATGAGCATTCTTGTTACTGCGATCGTCTTCAGATCGTTCGACCTATCGGTCAACGTGATGACGCTCGGAGGTATCGCTGTCGCTATTGGTGAACTCGTCGATGACGCCATTGTCGACGTAGAAAACGTGACGCACCGATTAAGAGAGTGGCGCACAAATGGCATGCAGGAGTCGTTAGCCGACGTAGTATTCCGTGCTTCGAGCGAAGTACGTAATTCTATTGTGTACGCAACGATTCTTGTCGCCATCGTCTTCTTACCGATCTTCTTCATCCCAGGCGTTGAAGGCAAGCTACTTGCTCCCCTCGGGGGAGCATATCTCGTCTCGCTTCTCGCTTCACTCGCCGTATCGCTCACTCTTACGCCAGCCCTTTGTACGTATCTCCTCGGCAAAGCAAAGAAAAGTGGCAAGCACGAAGGTGAAACACGATTGGTGGGCTGGATCAAACGACGAATGACTCCAGGAATCCTGTGGAGCATCGCGAATCCTAAAGTGATGATGGCAGGTGTTGCAGCAACGCTTGTTATTGCCGGAGGCATGTACGCGTTAGCTGGAAAGGAAGGCATCCCTCCTTTCAACGAAGGCGCAGTCACCATTGGCGTCGTGCTCCCTGTTGGCACAGACCTTGAAACGTCCAACACCTTCGCGTCTTCGGTTGAAGAAGCGGTAAGCAACATTGAAGGCATCCAGCGTGTCAGCCACTCAACCGGACGAGCTGGCGCAGATCCACATGACAGTGGTGCAAACACCAGTGAAATTCAAGTAGCGTTCGAGCCCGAAGTTGAAGATCGCGAACGTGTCTTGGAAGACATTCAAACCGTGCTCGATAGCTTCCCAGGGGCAAACTTCAGTCTCGGTGCGCCCATCACGCACAAAATGGAAGAACTTCTCTCTGGCGTTCGTGCGCCGATTGTCGTCAAAGTATTCGGCGAGGATCTGGTTGCCTTGCGACAAACTGCAGACCTTGTCAAGCAAGCCTTGTCAGAGCAAGAGGGCGTGGCGAATGCTCAAGTACAACGTGAGGTTATTACCCCAGAACTCCGCGTATACCTGAATCGTAATAGGCTTGCCGAAGTTGGTATTTCCGACGGAGAAGTTGCCGAAGAACTGGAAGAAGGCCTGCTCGGTGTCTCTCTCGGCCAAGTACGTATCGATGCAGCCCAAGTAGACGTTGTCGCGCGCTACGATGTAGCGACCCGTGGCAATGCACAGGCGCTAAGTGACCTTCCTCTGCCATTTGAAGAGGCTGAATCACTCGGTGCCGCTGCGGAGATTCGTCTCGAAGGTGGTCGCAACCGCTTAAGCCACGAAGGTGGTCAGCGCGTACTGGTGGTGAGCGCGAACTATCAGGGTGGCGATATTGTGGGAGCTGTAGAAGCAGCTAAACAATCCATCGAATCTCAAGAGCTGTCGGAAAATGTCACCCTATCATTCGAAGGTACATACAAGAGCCAAAAAGAGAATAGTAAACGGCTCGCCGCGCTATTCATTGTTGGCCTCATGCTCATCTTTGGAGTGCTGTACCACGCCTTCAAATCACTACCGATCGTCGGTCAGATCATGATCAACATTCCTACCGCATTCATCGGTGGCATGATAGGTATCTGGCTGACAGGTGGCCAGATCAGTCTCGCGCACCTTATCGGATTCATCTCGCTAGCAGGTATTGTGTCGCGTAACGGCATCATGCTTATCAGCCACTGTCTTCACCTGGTGCGTAAGGAAGGTCTCCCATTCACCCAAGAAACCGTCCTACAGGGTACGCTCGACCGCGTAGTTCCCGTACTCATGACCGCACTCACTGCGTTGCTTGCACTCATCCCTTTCCTCCTCGCCGCAGAGGAACCAGGAAAAGAAATGTTGCATCC
>CAYYEX010000017.1:0-10337 GCA_964471165.1 uncultured Candidatus Saccharibacteria bacterium | reverse complement strand
ATCGTCTGGAGTCCGCCTCACCTTCTCTTGATCGGTGCCCTCATTTTGTCGTTCTCAATGTTGTTGCCATTGCTGAATAAAGAAAAAGACGTTCATGCCCGTCGTGTGTTCGGAGCAATGGTATTTGCTGGAATAGTGAGCCTACTGCTCTTCGTCACGGCACCATTGCAGCCCACGGGACCATTTGCGCTACTTGGCTTCTGGGGAGCAGGCGCAAGTGCATTCGCTATGACACTCCTTTACCTCCTCGGACAGCGGTGGATCGGTGGATTCGGTGCTACCTTCAACCTCGCGCTCATCCTGCTGGCGCTCACGGCTATTGAGCTCGGTGAAGGAACGGTCGCTTCAAATGTTCCTATCGCCCCACACGGTCATCCACCAGCATGGCTGACGGTAGCATCAATCATCTTCCCTGCGATCGCCGCCGATGCTCTCGCAAAAATCTCCCTTCCAGCTCGAGGAGCAATTATTGGCTTCTTTTGTTGTGCTTTGCTGTACGGCACGGCCTGGATGTTCTTTGCCCCAGAATTCGCCTATAGCTTAGAAGAAGGTCTCATCGCGATTACATCCGGCGTGATCGGCGGTGCTTTTGCGGGAACGCTTGCTTCTCGTCTTCATAAAAATTAGAAAAAGACAGCGTCCGACGTGAATAGCGAAGAGATCATAGGTAGTAACAGAAACTCCCCCAACCATCTGGTTGGGGGAGTTTCTCATTCCCCTAGTTGAAGGCAATGGCGAAGTTGTACATCCCCATCGAACAGGTGCCGTTAAGTGTGGTACCGGCTGGCTGTGCAGGGATTTCAATATCCGTCGTTCCGGACGGCGGAAGGTTTGCCCTGTATCCGAGACTTGGAATGGAGATCGCTGAAGAGCAGTCAAACGTACCTGCGGTGGTTATTTGCAGTATAGAGGGAACGCCTGCTGCTGCCGTGGTCATTGCGGGCGAATAACCACCCTTCGCATCCAAAGCGATGATTTGCTGTCCGCTCGCAACACTCACATTTCCTGCAGTATCCGAAGCAGAGGGGGCTTCACCATTCCTGTTCATGAACAAGGCGCCACCAACAAGAACGATTACTCCAAGGATTAACCAATGTTTTGATTGCATATGCGAAAGATTGTACTAAATATTGAATAATGGAGGAAGAATGCCCGCTGCTACGAATGTTCCAAGGAGATTGAAGACGGCAAAGAAGATGACCACCAATCCTGCGGTCTTGAAGAATACCCCTGACTTCGCTTTATCTTTAATGCCCAGTGACGCGAAGCTGAGAAGTGCAAGTGCTGGCAACGTACCGAGAGCGAAGACGAGCATCGTCGTTGCGCCTTCCATGAAACTGCCAGTGGTGAGTGAATAAATTTGCATTGACTGCGTAAAGCCGCACGGAAGAAAGAACGTGATAATACCCACAAGTAAAGGCGTCAGCGTATGATTCACTTTCTTCACTTGTAAAAGATGCTTGGATAGGAACGTTGGCATGGTTGGCTGTAACTTTTTTGCCCAAGGAAAAATATCGAGCAAGTTCAGGCCGAGAACGAACATCACGAGCGCAACGAGAACTCCTAAGATTAATGTTCCTGTCGCCCCGAGATGGAATACGGAGCCCAGCGCACCAATGGCCCCTCCAAGAATAAAGAACGAGGCGAGGCGACCTACGTGGAACATGAGCTGTGGTCGTACCTTATCACCTTCCTTCGCAAAGCTCGCAGACATTGAGAGCACCAGTCCTCCAACGATAGCCATGCAGGTTGAGAGTGACGCGATGATGCCGATGAGAAACACTGTTGGATAGCTCACTTCCCCTGCACTAACAAGGTTCACGATGCCGAGCTTTTGAAGAAGAATGAACGCTGCAACAAAGACACCTGCTAACGGAAGTGCTGTCGTGAACTCTGACCAGTTCACTTTTTGCATCTGTTTTTCAAGCGCGAGCGAGTAACCATGCTCAACCATGATCGGATCGAGAACTGCAAGAAGCTCCTCTTGCGTTTGATTACCAAAGTTTCCCGTCACTTCGACCTGGTGTTTTTGGAGCGACGCCTTCACTCTGGTTATGCCCGGCACGCCCCCTAACTCGTTCTCCGTGAGCAGTACGCAGGAAGCGCAGTGCATGCCGACGACATGAAATATATGCGTTGCTTCTATCATACTAGAGTTTTTTCAATTTCAGACGAAGCGAGTTGGTCACAACGGACACACTCGACATTGCCATGGCGAAGCCTGCGAACACAGGGGAGAGGAGCCAACCGAAGATTGGGTAGAAGATACCGCTTGCCAATGGGATGCCGACGATGTTGTAGATGAACGCCCAGAAGAGGTTTTGGCGGATGGTGCGCATTGTCGCCTTAGAAAGTTCGATGGCTTGAGCGATTTTGCGGATATCACCTTTAAGGAGCGTTATGTCGCTGGTTTCAATTGAGACATCTGAACCAGTGGCCATCGCAATACCCACATCGGCCTGCGCAAGAGCTGGGGCATCATTCACACCATCTCCCGCCATCGCCACCACCTCACCCTTGGTCTGTAGTTCTTTGATGAGCGCGAGCTTATCCTGCGGTAACACCTGCGCAACATAACGGTCGATACCAAGTTCTTTGGCAACTGCTTTTGCCGCGCCCTCATGATCGCCAGTCGCCATAATGATCTTGATGCCGAGGCGATGGAGCTTTTCGATTGCATCCTTAGCTTCTGGCTTGATCTGATCGCCAACCGCGGCGACAGCTAACACTTCATCTGCCGTTGCAAGCGCAATGAATGTCGCGCTTGTCGGCCCATCCTTTATCGCGGGTAGTTCGAGCTTCAGGGTCTTGAGGAGCGTTGGGCCTCCAGCATAGTAGGTTGTGCCGTTGATATCTCCCTGCACACCGGTACCAGGAACATTTTTGAAGTTTGTAACCTTACTCGTTTTTACGTTCTTCGATTGCGCGTAAGCAACAATTGCGTCAGCGAGCGGATGTTCTGATTGTGATTCCAAAGATGCAAGAATGCCAAGAGATTCTTCGCCAGAAAACGCGACGACCTCAGGTTTTCCCTTGGTGAGTGTTCCCGTTTTATCGACGACAAGTGCAGTTACTGTATGCATCTTCTCCAAGACTTCGGCATTCTTGATGAGAATACCGTGTTCCGCGCCGCGACCGACGCCAACCATAATCGCCGTCGGAGTCGCTAAGCCGAGCGCGCAAGGGCAGGCAATAACAAGAACGGATACAAACGCCGAGAGTCCAAGAGACAACGCCTGTGCAAACGGCGCCGTTGATCCGCCAATGACGAGCCAAAGGATTAAGGTGATCGTCGCGATGACGAGAACTGTGGGAACAAAAATTGATGAGATCTTGTCTGCCAAACGCTGGATCGGTGCCTTAGAGCCCTGTGCATCAGAAACAAGTGCGATGATGTGCGCGAGAAGCGTTTCTGATCCGACGCCGGTGGCTTTCATCGTAAAGGCACCTGTCGTGTTCAGGGTTCCCGCCGCAACGGTATCGCCGAGTTTTTTCTCAACGGGTACAGGCTCACCGGTAAGCATGGATTCATCTACAAAAGAGGAGCCTTCCTCGATTGTTCCGTCGACTGGCACTTTCATGCCCGGTTTCACGAGAACAAGATCTCCCTTCTGTACCTGGTCAATGGAAGCCGTGAGTTCTTTACCATCGCGAACGATGGTTGCGGTCTTTGCCTGCAATCCGAGAAGCTTCTTGATCGCATCACCGGTTTTTGCCTTGGCGCGAGCCTCAAGATATTTGCCGAGCGTAATCAAGCCGATGACAACGATCGTGACATCGTAATAGGTCGCAGTGACGTCAAGATACGGTGCAAGCGGAGCTTCGAATGCTGAAAGAACGAAGCTGTAAATAAAGGCAGCCATCGTGCCAAGACCAACTAAGGTGTCCATGTCGGCAACGCCACGTCGGAAGAACATCCAAAGACCACGCAGATACGGTGTACCTACCGTGAACATCATGTACGTCGCGAAGATTGGAAGCAGGTGATGGAGGAACTCGTAGATCGTTTCAGACATCTCCGGAAGAATGCCGTATTTGGAGAGAATCTCCCAGATCATCATGCCGGCCGCAAAAATCACCAGCGGCATGGAGATGATAACTTTTTTTCGCAGTGCGTCGATTTCACCGGCAGAAACTTTGGCGTGATCGCCGTGCCCACCATCGGCTGCGTGAGTGTCATGATTTCCGTGGTTCATCGGCGCTTCCTTTGCATGGAGTTTGTAACCCATCGGTTCGACAGCTTGTGACAAGGCCCCAATGCTCGTTTGCGAGGGATCGAGCGTGATGCGAGCTTCTTCGGTCGCAAGATTGACAGAAACGGTTTGCACCCCCTTTTGCTTCCCAAGGATCTTTTCAATGCGTCCGACGCATGAAGCACAATGCATACCTGAGACATGGGCGTTTATCTTTTGCATATTTTATGGATTTTTCAAAGATGAACCAGTCCAAACACTGATGCCGTTTGGTGCGTCGCCAACGGGGATACGTGCGATTTCAGCTCCATCCTGAATATTGATCACTGAAACATCATCGGTCTCAAGATTGGTAACGTATAAACGGCTATTGTCTGCTGAGACCGTAAGTCCGTGTGGAGCGTTGCCTGCTTGCATACTTCTCGTTACTCTCATTTCCTGAATACTGAATTCATAGATCGTCGAACCGGCTTCTTTGTCAAAATACACTCCCTGATCGGCTATGTAGATGTTTTGTGAATCCTCAGAAGGATATATTTGGACCGGACCTTTTGCTTCGGAAGGCAGGGGAATAATACGAAGTTCTTTGGTGGCAAGGTCATAAACCGCGAGACTAGCTGGATCGTAAATAGAGGAAAGAGCGTATTTTCCATCCGGCGTTGCTGCCGTTTGGACCGCAGCACCGGGAAGCGGAATATATTCAGTCATCCCGCTGCGAAGATCAAGAATACCGAGCCCCTCTCCTTCAAGCAGGGCGAGAATCGCAAGCCTTCCATCCGGAGAAAGTCGCATGCCATGAGGTCCACTTTGTGCGCGGAGAGAAAAAGTTCTCGTAGTGGCGTACGTCTGAGTATCTATTTCAGTAACCATGGACTTCTCTTGTGATGCAGCATAGGCAAAATTTCCATCAGGAGAAAGGACTATATGAGACAGATGATTGTCCGTTCCCATGTCGATTCGCTTTACAATTGCATTCGTACTGGGATCAATAACGATAACTTCGTCACCCACGTTCGCGACAGATTTCCGATGTCCAGCGGAACCCTCTGATGCATTTGCTGTAACCCAGACACTTCTTCCATCAGGAGAAACCTGCACGTTATGAGCCGTATATTGCAGAAATTTCAATCCATCTTTTTTCTCAAGCGGAATACGAGCGAGCACTTTGTTTTCTTTTTCACTGAGTACCACGATGACTCCTTCATTCTCGACCGCTACATATACCTTTCCTTCTGCCATTGGGGTTTCGGTGCGAATAATCTCGCCTTCAGGAAAGTCTGAAGCTCCGGAGGTTGTATTCTGTTTTACGAGATAAATACTCAAACCAATGAGAAAAAGTATGAGTGCGCCTCCAAAACCTCCCAGCCATATTGCTTTCATATGATTAGCGTTATTTACGTTTGAGCTTATAAACTTTGAGGATTTCCTGGACCGCCTTACTCTCATTTCCCTGTTTGATTTGATGCAGTGCACAGGTGCTGAGATGCCCTTCCAAAAGGATATCCTCAACGTTAGAAAGCGCCTGCTTGATAGCCGACGTCTGCGTGATGATGTCGACACAGTATTTATCCTCATCAACCATGGCATAAAGCCCTCGTACCTGCCCCTCAGCAATCTTGAGCCGCCGCAAGAGACGTTTCTTATTTGGATTTTGCATATGTAGACATAATACCCCCTAGGGGGTATTCTGACAATACCTATGGCTAAGAAGGCTTTAAAAAAAGAAAACCGACGAGTGATGCTGCTTGCAAGTATTTTTTTGATTGCCGTTACGTTTGTTACCACGGGCATCGTACTCACTCGGGAGGACACCGGTTCTCAAGGAAGTGCTCATGCAACGGAGCAAGAAAATACTGGAAATATAACATTTGGATATTCCGAACAAGACAAACCTATTAGCGGTTATGTTTTTGGCCAAGGTGAGGAATGCATTCTCTTTTTAGCTGGACTACATGGCACGGAAAAAGGGGCGACTCGCTTGCTAGGCAGGTTGGTCCAGGAAATCGAATAGGATCCTTCTCTTGTTTCTGACGAAAAGAAAGTCGTTATCATTCCTATTGCGAATCCAGATGGTTATAAAACGCGTGATGACAAGTTGAATTCGAATGAAGTGAATTTGAATCGTAACTTTCCTACTTCGGACTGGGTACAATCCGCCGACTCCTCTGATCCAGACACTTTTGCTGGAACTGAGCCGTTTTCCGAAAGTGAAAGTCGCGTACTTAGGAGCGTTGTTGAATCATGCCAACCGGCATGATGATCGCGTATCACTCACAAGGTGCTGTTGTTTCTCCGGAAGATGGGGATACCTCCCATCAACTTGCGGATTGGTATGTTGAAAAAACCGGTTACCGTTACTATAACGAATGGGATTACGCGGGTACCGCGACGAAGTGGTTTACCGAGACCTCTGGCAATCCCTCGCTTACCGTGGAACTCACGAATCACATAGACGATGATTGGGAAATTAATCGGGCAGCTCTGTTGGAATTAATTACTCAGTAACTTTTTTGTTTATTTTGCTTTTCAATTGTCAGTTTCTTACCCTTTAGAACAATCCGACTCTTTAGCTGTTCGAGTAACTGTCGTCTTTCTTCCTTTGTCCCTTCTTGCAGGATGAACTTTGCGCAGGTGTAGACATCGACCTTCGGCATGTTCTCGATGTTCTGTGGTACGACAGCCATCTTTGGAACGATGGACATCCGTCGTTGCAGCTTCTCCATTTCGGCTTTAATCAAGTCGACCGTCGCAAGCTCGTCGATGCCGACCTCTTCGATAATTTTCAAGAGCTGTTCGATGAGTTCTTCTTCTCGCAAGTACGATTCACGGCATGTCCGATCTATCTGTTTCGTACAGTGATAGTAGACATATCGCTTCACGGTTCCGTCACGGAGTCGCTTGATCTTTTCTTCGGCCGTTACGCCCGCGCCACATGCACCACAGATGAATAATCGGGTATATGAGAATTCTTTCAATCCCTTAGTGCCTTTGGGGATTAAGTGCAAATTCTCCTGCACCCGATCAAATAATTCCTGCGAAATGATCGCGTCATGCTTTCTCTTGTACCATCTGCCACTTTTGAGCGGGAATTCGTAGCGTCCGGTGTAGAAGGCATTACTGAGCATCGTATAGACGTTGCTGAGTGCAATCTTTTTTCCGGTTCGGGTGCGGAACATGATCTCGTCATCTAACCATCGTTTTAATTGACGACCCGTCCAACATCGATAGCCAACTTTCTCGAATGCTTCACGGATAGTTGGCGCACGCTCTGGATCGATGAAGACGCGCTTGGTACCTTTGTCTGCATTCTTATCGTGGAGATACCCAAGCGGTGACATGTTTGGACGATATCCTATTTCTACTTTTGCCTTCAGACCGTGTTTGATATTCACGCTCTTATTGTCGTTCTCGAGCTTTGCTTGGCTACACAGCATCATCAGCATAAACTCGTCGCTTGGCGAATTTGTGAAGCGCGACCCATTGGTTCTAATTTCTCGAATACCGCCTTGATCCATAAGATCCACGAGAGTGCCGAGGTCGCCAGCATTACGGCTTAAGCGATCTGGCGCCCAGGCAAGGATGCCATCGAATCGCTTGGCACGAATATCTTCGATCAGGCGATTGAATTCCGGAGGTAGCAAATCATAAGACCGCGATCACGTGTAACAATTTGTAACATTTGTTCTAGGTTCGAACCGACCGGAACAGGGTTTAGGGGCATATAGAAAGGGGTCCTAAAGGCTCCCGAAAGGATCAGTCCGTGACCGGGCCGCAGAACCAAAGATACCCCGCATATTGCGTGGGTATTTTTGTTTGAATAATTTGTGGGGGCTGTTGTTAGAGTTTGCCCGTGACGTATTCTTCTTTTACAAACTCCAAAAAAGCTGACCATTCTGCTTGTGCTTGGGCAATATTCAAATCTTGTTTCTCCCGGTCGACTTTAGCTGTATCTTCTTCGTGCCATACGCGTTCGCCTCGCGTGGCTAACTCGGCACCTGGCATGCCGTCAAAGTAGCGCAATTCTACCCAACGCTCTACCGGATCTATTTGATGTTTTTCATAAAACTCGCCTAAGAGAGTTTTAAGATTTTCAACATCATGTTGCATCCGTACGCAGGCTGCGTCTACCTGTTCTTTGGAAAAGCCTATAGCTTCATCTTTTTCGTTTAAGCCATCTGTTGGTTGGTAGCTGGTAAAAACAATATATGGAAATAGGTTTTTTTCTGCATGTAAGGCTTCGTGATCATCTCTGCGTTCCGGATGACCCCAGCAACTTTGCTCCGTTTGAAAACCCGCGGCGAGTAATACCGCGATACCTTCTTTAAGCTCCGGGTCGATGCCCACGCGTTCCTTGCCTTCTTCGTTATAGTCGGTGTAGAAGCTTTCAACTAACGTACGCTTTTCCTCAAGAATTTGCTGTCTATCCTTTTGGCCATCTTTTAAATTCTCACGTCGTTCTGGTGATGATTCAATCATATATTTATAGGATACATGGTTTGATTTTCTGGTGGAAGTTATGTTTAACGGCAGGTGTAAACAAGTGTGCGCCTAAAAGCAAAACGCACCCGGCACGGCCTGTTCCACGGGGGAGTGGTAAGCCGCGCGGGTGCGCAAGAGGAGAGCGTGATTGCCCTAGGTCAGGGCGAAGATCACGAACGTGAACGGGACCATGACACCGGCCATGATGTAGAAGCTGGTCTCGTAGGGGGAAACCTGTTGCCTTTCATCACGGGAGATGTACTTCATGATGTACTGATGGGCGCTGCTCAGTACGGCCATCGAGGATAGCACCAGCGCGGCATCGGCCATGGTGGGCACGAGTTCGCCACCGCTTTTGCAGGCGTTGACTACGGCGATGGCCGTGATCACCACCACCCAATGGCGCAGGAAGGTGGCGAGGTTCAGTATGAACCGCTTGTGGAAGCTGAGAGGAACCGAGGGCGTAGTGACGACGGGGGTGGAACGCATGCGAGCTCCGCATTGTGGTGGCAGCTAAACGGCCGGGGGGCCATCCCGTGATAACCCTGCGGCGGGGTCAAATGACAAAGTAGCCTATAATGGGGGATAGTATATGTCTAGGGGTACAGTTAAGAAAGCAATCTATGTCTACACCGAATAAGAAATCTACCTTGGCCCCGTTTGTTCTGGAGGCTAAAGCTTTGCTTAAACAGGCTCAGTCTTTGCTCTTGAGTGTGCGTAGTGAGTCTGACGTGTATAAACAAAAGCAGCGGAGTCAGGTGGCTAAAACTAAAGACGCCGTTAATAAAGACAAAGCCGCTAAGTTAAAGGAAACATTGCTTAAGCTGCTTTCTTAAGATTAGGGGTTTCGGCTTCAGCCTCGTCTTCGTCCTTTTTCGCCCAGAGTTCGGTCAGTTGTTTTTTGAGAGCTAGTCGTTTGCTTTCGGCCTGATCAGCCAGGGCTTTATTATCACCAGCGGCATCTCTCTCTAGACCGTGTTTCATCATTTTGTCCAGCAGCGATTTTTCTTCTGCATCATCAACATCGTTTTCGTAGAGTTCAGTTGTTTGGTTATCTGGACCACTGACACGCTTAATCACCGCTGCTGGTTTAGGGCGCTGGCTATCAGCAATTTTTTGGTAAATAGCCGCAGCCCGATCCTTTTCTGAAGGAGTCTCACCAGCCAAGGTCCGCATTTTTTCGAAGAGCTCAGCTCGTTCTTCTTTTAGCTCAGTTTCTTCTGCCTGTTCATTTTTAATTTGAGCCTTTTCAATACCTCGGTCAACTACTTTGATCCGATTAGCATTCATGAGGTACAGGACATCAAGATCGTCCTCGGCTTTAGCTAGGCGTTTTTTGAAGTCTTTGAGTTGTTCGGTTAACTGAAAAACTTCTTGTTGTTTGGCGGCTTGCTGATCAGTTGGCAAGCTATCAAGCACGTCCAAAATAGATTCAATAGCGCCTTCAGTTTCCGCGGTGAGAGCTTCTGCTTCCTCTTGTTCGGCTAGCAGTCTGACTTCTAGTGAGTCGTGTCGGTTTTCTACAGACTGCGGTTCTGACGGCTGAGCCTCCATGCGGTTTTCCAGAGCTTTATTCATATGGGATATTTTACCCTAAAACTGCTGTCGATAACTATCCACAGTTCCCAAGGTGCGGGGGGCTATTGCATTATTATAGGAGGTCTA
>CAYYEX010000016.1:0-20469 GCA_964471165.1 uncultured Candidatus Saccharibacteria bacterium | reverse complement strand
CCGAATCCCTCCCTCTCCGCATAAATACAAAACACCGGCCTTTTAAAGCCGGTGTTTTGTATTCGGATGACAGGATTCGAAAGAGTGTGCGATTGGAATTCAAATCAGAACGAGCCAAATGTATTTCCGTTGAGTGTTTTTACTTCAAACGGACCCGATTTCACTCCTGACATCCCGGGGCTTCCCGCGGGCATTCCTGGCAATGCGATTCCGGCTATATTGGGGCGCTCTGACCGCAGAGCGACGATTGCTTCCATCGGCACGTGGCCTTCGACAATATATTCGTCAATCACAGACGTGTGGCAACTTTCGAGTCCTATATCCACACCCATATGGCGTTTCAGCGCCGTCATTTCAGCGTCTGATTTTTCCTCCACGACGACGGTAACGCCGTGGCGACGTAACTCGGCGATGTAATTGCCGCAGCAGCCGCACGTGGGCGATTTGTAGACTGTCATCATCGCGCCGCGCAGAGATTCTTGCGCCGTCTTCGTCACACTCCCGTTCCATACGCTTATGCCGTTGGGTTCCGTGCCAACAACAGCATCCGTAATCTTTCGCATAGTGGTTGTATCGATGATAGATACTGAATTGCTTTTGAGGTTAGTCACGTATGCGCGCGTGCCATCCGCGTTCAGCGCGACTCCATGCGGCGCCAACCCCACTTCGACCACATCTGTTACTGAACGCGACGAGAGATCAATCTTTACAAGTGTTTTTCCCGCAGCGCGACCTTCGAGCACACCCTGATCAGCTACGTAGATGCTTCGCGAGTCATTCGAGGGGTAGAGCTGCAGGGGACCTTGTGAACCATCGGGCATTGCGATGTATTCGAGTGTGCCGGATGATGGCGCATAGATTGCTACGTTGCGCGAGTCGTAGAGCGACACAGCCACGTACAATCCATCCGGTGTCACTGCTGTTTGCACAGCCACGCCGTCGAGCGCGACGGTCTTCACAGACCCCGAATCGACGTCCACTATGCCGAGCGCTCTACCAGCAAGGAGTGCGACGTAGAGCACCTCATTGTCCGGCGAGAGACGCATGCCGTGCGGACCCGAGCCATGCGGAAGTTCGATTCGTCGCGTGAGCGTCATTGATTGCGCATCGAGTACGTAGATCGTATCAGTCTCCTGCGCAGCGACGAGGACAGTCGATCCGCCTGTTGACTGCACGATGTGCGAAAGATGCTGGTCCATACCGATAGGGATTCTGCGCACAATCGTATCCGTTTCTGGATTGATGGCGATTACCTGATCGCTCATTGATTCCGTGTCCTCGTGATCTGTGTCAGCGTGCGCAATCTCGACAAATCTGAAGCCCGCATGTTCTTCCTTCATTGCAGCATTTGCTGTGACCCACACAGTGAGTCCGTCTGGAGAAACTTGTACGTTGTGCGGCATATATTGCACTCCGTCTTTTTCACTGAGCGGAATCTTTTTTATGAGTGTCCCATGTTCGCCATCAAGCACAGCGATTGACCCTTCTCCCTCAAGTGCAACATAGACCTTTTCTTGCGACGACGCCTGCTCACGAGGCACGAGCTGTACGACGACAAAGAGAAGCGCGGTAAGAGCAAGCCCCGCCCCAAGGAGCGGATAGATTTTCCCGTGCATAGAGCAGGGGCTAAATCTTGTACCAGCTGGTAAGCCAGCCGCGCATCTTCGTGATCTCGTTGGATTGCGAGGTGATGATGTTCTCTGCGAGAGTTTTCATTTCATCGCGCGCTGTCGAAGCTTGGAGCATCTGCGCCATCATTATGGCCATCTCATGATGTGGAATCATTTGCGTCATGAATTCCCGATCAAATTCTGCAGCTGGCACATTTCGTAGCGACGATGCGTCTCCGGTCATGCTGTCCATATGCATCATGCCCATGCCACCTGACGGAGGCGTGGAGCCAAACCACGACTCATACCACGCGCTCATGTTGGTAATCTCGCGCTCCTGCGCCTCGATGATTCCATTTGAGAGCGAGATGATTTCAGCTCGCTTTGATCGCTCGAGCGCGATTTTTGCCATCTCTATTGCGCCTTCGTGATGCGGAATCATCTGCACGATAAAGTGCTGGTCAATGTTTCTGCTCATCATTGAGTCATCCGCCATCATCGACCCGCTTGGCATCATGTGATTACCTATTACTGGTTCGCGACCGCCGATTGCGTAACCTATTCCGAGTCCGAGAAGGAGGAGGACTCCGCCCACGAGTATTGTGTTTCTTTCCATACGTAATTGAACTAAGTAAGTAATATCAGATGCGGGATTTCTATGGTGCCTTTCGGTTAAGAATTCCTTGTGAAAACAGCTGCTGAAATAGGGGTATTGGTACAGGGCCGCGACGCTCTTGAAACAGTGCGCCCCGCCGACGATTGAGTAGTTTGAATGTGCTGGCCCGCATCCGTACTGGCACAAAGATTGCAAACAGGAGACCGCCCATGACGATTGCCGCAAACGCCGTTTGCCAGTGCCCAAGATGCTGGAGAATCGATGCTGCACAGATAGCGGATTCGTCGAGCGTAAAGTGACAATGGCCCGAATGTGTCGGATTATCGAGGAATGTGGCTATGCCAAACGAGCCGACGAGCACAATCGAGAGCAGGATGCATGTGGCGAGAATGCGATTCATAACGTTTTTCGACGCAGCAAGGCGGCGTTAATTGCAACAATAACAGTCGAGAGTGACATAAACACCGCCGCTACCGCGGGCTGGAGCATGATGCCGTATGCAGCAAGGGCGCCTGCGGCAATCGGAAGCGCAATGATGTTGTAGCCCGATGCCCAAAAGAGGTTCTGAATCATCTTGGAGTATGTGAGGCGAGAGAGCTCAATGATTTTTGGTATATCGCGGGGGTCGTTTTTGACGAGGATGATGCCAGCTGATTCGATTGCCACATTTGTGCCTGCACCAACTGCGATACCCAAGTCTGCTTGAGTCAGGGCAGGGGCGTCATTCACGCCATCACCAACCATCGCTACTCTCTTGCCTTGCGATTGTAATAGTTTTACTTTCTCTGATTTCTCTTCAGGACGAACGCGAGCGAAGAAGTCAGTTATTCCTAATTCCTTTGCAACCTGTTCAGCTACTTCCTGAGAGTCGCCCGTAATCATCGTGACCGAAAGACCCATGCGTTGCAAAGTGCCCACAGCTTCTTTCGCTTCAGGGCGTACGGTATCTGCGACGGCAATGATTCCAATTTGTTTTCCATCTACTTCAACAAGTATGTCAGACCCCCCTCGATGGCCAACAAAAACATGAGAACCTGCTACTGTTGCTTCTGCGCCCGCACCTGGAATGCGCTTAAAGTTTTCTGCATGTGCAACCGTTAGTCCACGTTTGCGAGCTTCCTCAATTACTGCTTTACCGATGGGATGCTCTGAACCAGTCTCGACAGATGCGGCGTACGCCAGTGCTTCGTCAGAGGTGACGGATGTTACGCTAAACGCCCCCATGGTGAGGGTGCCTGTTTTATCAAACAAAACAGTCGTGATGTTTCTTGCGGCCTCAAGGGAAAGACGGCGCTTCACAAAGAAGCCGCTCTTCGCCGCCATCGTTGTCGAAATTGAAGCGACCAACGGAATAGCGAGCCCCAGTGCGTGCGGACAGGCAATTACAAGCACTGCTACAAGACGTTCCGTAGCAAAACCGTATCCTTGGCCTAAATACATCCAAACGGCAAAAGTAATTGCACCCGCACTGACAGCGAGCACTGTCAGATAAAATGCAGCACGGTCCGATAGGAGCTGTAGTCTCGATTTCGAGTTCTCAGCGTCTGCAACGAGGCGCATCACGCCAGCGAGGAATGTCTCCTCACCAATCCTCTTAACGCGAATCTGAAGACTGCCGTCGCCATTGATTGAACCTGCGATGACTTCAGTACCTACATTTTTAACTATTGGTCGTGATTCGCCAGTGATGAGCGATTCATCCATTTCGGAGTCGCCCTCGATGACAATCCCATCCGCTGGAACCTTCCCGCCAGGGCGGACAATAACAACATCATTTTGGCGTAACTCATTCACTGGTATGACCGATGTCTTGCCGTCACGAATTACCTCAGCCGTATCAGGGAGAAGCTTCGCAAGCTCGCGAAGTGCACCCTTTGCACTCTGCACGGCTTTCATTTCAATCCAGTGACCAATGAGCATCACGGCGATAAGTGTCGCGAGTTCCCAATATAACCCCATACCCGTCCCCGTTAGGGTAGTGCCAACGCTATAGAAATACGCGGCAGAAATAGCCAAGGCAATCAGTGTCATCATCCCTGGCAATCGCGACTTTATTTCATCAACTGCGCCTTTGAGGAATACAAGACCTCCGTAAAAAAAGACGACGCTTCCAAGTGCGAGTTGAAGGTAATCGGAGCCAGGGAACATCGGTGCAGACCATCCAATGAATGCGTATGGCAAATCCGAATACAAAACTATTGGGAAGGTCAGAACGAGCACAACCCAAAACTTTTTCAGGAAATCCTGTGTGTGATGGCCCGCGTGTTTGTCGTGCGTCTGTGCGGCTTGATGGTTGTGGTGCTCGTGGCTCATATTATTTCTTCCTCTGTGCAAGCTTGTATACCTTCAGAATCTCCGCAACGGCTTTCTTTTCTTTACCACCTTTGATTTGCTGAAGGACATGCGTTGAAAGGTGATTCTCTAGAACCAAGTCTTCTACTCCGGAAAGCGCCTCCTTTATGGCGCTCGCTTGCGTGATGATGTCTACACAATATTTTTCATCATCAACCATCTTTACAAGGCCTTTTAGCTGTCCTTGTATTATCTTGAGCCGGCGTGAGGCTTTCTGTTTTATGTCTACTCGCATGTATCCATAATACCCCCGGGGGGTATCATGTCAAAGAATCTGCCGCGCTTTCAAACGCAGTCTACTTGTTACAGTAAACTCGAGAGTTTTTGGAGCGAAGGTAAATGAAACATTCTTCAACAAACCATCAAAAGAATACGCGAAAAGGTTGTTACAATAGCAATGTGTATCATTTCCACTCCATAAAGACAAAGATTATTTTCATTATTTTCTCGGCAGTCATAGTGATTGTTGCCACTTCTTTGGCGATTGAAACCAGGATTACTACCAAGCTGTACCGAGCACATGTCGAGAAAGAAATTTTCGCGACCGTGCGGTTGAATGTGAACGAGGTGAATCGCTACACACAAGCCATGGAGCAAAAAGCTTCCGAGTTGGCACGCGCGGGCGAGGTCTTTTACACGTTGCACAAGGGTATGCCAGCCGAGAATCTCGATGCCGAGATAGAAGAGTATCTCGTGAACGCCTTTTCAACTTTTCCCGAAGCGATTGGGGGTGGAATCTGGTTTGAGCCGTACACGTTGTTCCCGCAGCAAAAATACTACGGGCCATACGCATTTTGGGAGAAGGGTAGTGTCGTGTTTACGTGGGACCTGAATACACCAAAATACGACTACTTTACTTGGGATTGGTACACCCTCGCACTCCCCAAGGATTGGAATAGAGCACAGAAGCGAGAGCACGACTACTACTGGACACCGCCCTACTTGGATGGAGCGGGGACATCGGGGCGCATGATTACCGTTGATGCTTTTATGCATGACGAGGAAGGAACCATTATCGGTATCTCTACCGCAGAT
Organism: uncultured Candidatus Saccharibacteria bacterium; assembly: GCA_964471165.1. GTDB lineage: Bacteria > Patescibacteriota > Minisyncoccia > Phycocordibacterales > UBA2100 > UBA10103. The sequence goes on along the minus strand of CAYYEX010000016.1, from coordinate 14,856 downwards.
TGGTCCATCGAGAATATGCTTACCTTCCTTAAGAACTCAAAGATCACCGACAGCAGTGAGACCTTTCTCATTGATGCAAATTCGAACACTATCTTGGCAAATACACTCGATTCAGAATCGACGATGAAGAATGCAACATCCACCCCGTGGATATCTCTGCTCGTGGACCCGCAAAAGGACACCATAAAAGTGATGTCCATTACTGTCGGCGGTACGATGTACCAGACATACTACACACTCACCGATGCGGGAATGTTTTACGGAGTACTTGTCCCGTCAAAAGTAATATCGGAAGCAACAAATCAACTACTTATGGTAAGTGTTGCCGGATCAATTTTTGTTGTTTTGGCCCTCGTTATAGTTTTGTACTTCGCGCTTTCGACAGTCACTAATTCCATTGTCAAGTTAACGAGTGCCGTATCGCGTGTTGCTGGCGGTGACTTATCGGCAAACATCAAGATAACTACAGCGGACGAAACTGGAGTCCTTGGTTCGGGATTCAATCAGATGGTGGAAACACTCTCTGCACAAAAGATAGAACTAGAAAATCGCACTTCAGTGTTGGAGGCGACTGTTACCGAGCGAACAAAAGAGTTGAAAGGAAAATTGGATGAATTAGAGAGATTGAATGCACTCATGACAGATAGAGAGCTAAAAATGATTTCTCTGAAAGAGCAAGTAAAACAACTTGAGAAAAACCAGGGTAATACTACTGGCAATTAAGAATAGATTACCTGCGTAAATATTTCGACCACGTGCAGTGGGCGATTTAGAGTAAGCGGTGGTTACGCGTGACCGAATCCCTCACTCAGCCCCCTATGAACAGCCGGGTTTCCAATCTGCGGAAATACGGTAATCTTGCTCGAATGGACCAAGGGGCGCTTACGCAAACTGAATACGATGCGCACATCGCGGAAAACACACTCCGGATTGCCTTTGTCGGGATGTCGAATGTCGGGAAAAGTTACCGTTCAAAGGTTCTACGAGATGAATCAGACTTCGATTGGTATCAAGTCGATAAAGAAATCATAAAGTCTCTTGGGTTCACGACCATGGAGGAAATATCGGAATGGCTCGGACTACCACACACGGATACGTATAAAGAACGTGAACGGCTCTATCTGGAGGCCGAGGCAAGGCACACAAAGGTGGATTTTCTCGACACTGACAGAAATCTTGTGTTCGACACAACAGGAAGCGTCATCTATCTCCAGCATTCCACGATTGCGTGGCTGCAAGAGAATTGCCTTATCGTCCATCTTGATACAGACGAGCAGTCCATCGCACCGATGATTAAAAGCTTTTTCGACCATCCAAAGCCTGTCGTGTGGAACGACTTGTATGAGAAGAGAGACGGGGAGAGCGAAACAGAGACACTCGAGCGCTGTTACCCTGTGCTCCTATCCGACCGGCTCGAGAAGTATCGCGCAATAGCCCATTTGAACATTCCTGCCACCGATTTGTATGACAAAAGCGGAAAGGAAACACTCGATATTATTCGCTCTCATCTCAACAAGTAATATGAAAATGATAAGTACGAGAGATGTGTCGAAGACTGAGCAGTCGTATACTGATGTCTTGCTGGCTGGCCTCGCACCTGATGGTGGACTCTATGTACCCTCCGAGTATCCACAATTTTCTCCCGTGGAACTCGAAGCGCTGAACAATAAACCATACGTTGACATCGCCTTTGCAACCAAGAAAAAACTGATTGGTGGCGACATATCTGATACAGAACTGCGCGCAATGGTCGAGCGAGCGTATTCGGAAGAATCATTCGGTACACAAGAGGGCGGAAATATCGTTCCGCTCATTTGCGTTGAGGAAGACTTATATGTGCAGCAACTTTCGCTCGGTCCCACTGCAGCGTTCAAAGACATGGCAATGCAGCAGCTCGGGCAAGAGATGCAATACGCACTCAAAAAGCGTAATGAGCAGCTCACAATTCTTGGGGCAACATCGGGAGACACAGGCTCAGCAGCGGAAGCTGCTTTCAAAGGACTCGATGCCGTGAAGCTTTTTATGCTGAGTCCAGAGGTGGGGATGAGCGCCTTCCAAAAGGCGCAAATGGGTTTGCTCTCCGGCGGAAATATTTTCAACATAAGTGTGTGCGGGCGCTTCGACGACTGCCAGGATTTGGTAAAGGAGCTGAAAGGCGAAAAAGAGTTTGCACATCTTGGTGCGGTGAACTCCATCAATTGGGGCCGCATTTCCTCGCAAGTGCCGTATTTCGTCTCGGGGTACCTCCAAGCTGCCGCGCATGTGGGCGACCCGGTTGATTTCGTGGTGCCGAGCGGGAACTTCGGCGACATGCTTTCAGGCTATATAGCAAAGCAGATGGGCGTACCAATTCGTCGCCTCATTGTCGCGACCAATGAGAACAGGGTACTCGACAAACTTTTTAAGTCCGGCGTGTACGAACTGACTACTGCGCAGGTGACATCGAGTCCCTCGATGGATATCTCAAAAGCATCCAACTACGAACGCCTCGTGTTTGATGTGCTAGAGCGGGACGCCGGAAAGCTTACGGCGTACATGAATGAATTTGAATCAAAAAAGTGTGTTGACCTCAAGGACTTTGGAGCGAGTGCCGCAGATTTTTCTACCCTCGGTTTTTCGAGCGACAGTTCAACGCATGCTGACCGCTTAGAGTCGATACGGCAGGTGTACAAAAAGTGTGCGTACGTTATCGACCCGCACACCGCAGACGCTGTGACAGTTGGGTTCAGAGAGAAGGTATCGGATGGTGTACCAATGGTGTGTATGGGTACGGCGCTGGCGGTAAAATTTGAAAACACCATCGAAGAAGCGCTCGGGTTCGTCCCGGAGCGACCAGAGAGATTTAAAGACCTTGAGAAAGAATTGCCTAAAGATGCTTTCCACGTCATCGACGTCGACGCTGAACAGTTGCGGCAGTACATCCGCGAAAATACGTAAACAAATGAATCTCTACAACAAGCGATTTGTTCCATGGCTCCTCAACCGCGAGATGGGGGATGCTGAGTTTAGCGAAACCCGCGAGCTCGTTGTGGGTAGTGCAAAGGGTGTTGTGCTTGAAATTGGATTTGGGCCCGGTTACAACCTCCCGTTCTACAGTGGAGTTGAACGTCTGTACGCACTCGAGCCTTCTCGCGAACTCTATGAATACGCGACAGAACGAATCAAGGGCGTTTCGTTTCCCATCGAGAGTTTGTTCTGTGGTGCAGAGCAGATACCACTGCCAGACTCGAGCGTCGACAGCGTGGTATCGACATGGACATTGTGCAGCGTGAGCGATGTTCAAAAAGTTCTCTCAGAGATACGTCGGGTACTCAAACCAAGCGGTACATTTTTATTTGTGGAGCACGGTCTTTCACCAAAACAGCCCAACGCAACAATACAAAAAGTCGCGACACCTGTGACAAAGTATTTCACAGGCAACTGCCGCATGGACCGCAACATCGAGCTCTTAATTACAAACGCAGGGTTTCGAATCGATGAAATCACAAAGGCGCCCGAAGACGGACGCCCCCTCATGTTTTCCTATCGCGGCATCGCGCGGAAGTAGTATTGCGCGAGTGGCCGAATCCACCCTCTCCAGTGATAAACTTACGTACACATGAAGCGTGCGGCTATTATCAGTATGCTCGTGCTCGCAGCCGGGGGAGTGCTGATGGTTCTTGCGATGCAGGGCGCTCCTATGCCGGTGCTTGAGCCCGCAGGCCCGATAGCCCTCGCGCAAATGCGAGTCATTGTCGTGTCCGTGCTTCTCATGTTGCTCATCGTCGTGCCCGTCTTTTTCCTGCTTTTCTTTTTTGCATGGAAATATCGCGACGAATCGCCAGAGGCGCACGTGCACCATCATCCTTCATGGGACCACGACAGTGCAGCCGCGGAGTTTCTGTGGTGGCTCGTGCCATCGGCCATCATCGCGGTACTCGCGATAATCGCGTGGCAAAGCTCGCACGCACTCGATCCGTATGTTCCGCTCAAATCGTCGGAACCCACGCTCACGGTGCAGGTTGTTGCGCTCAACTGGAAGTGGCTCTTCATCTACCCCGAGCAGGGAATTGCTTCGCTGAACGAACTCACCATTCCCGAAGCCACGCCCGTACATTTTCTACTCACGGCAGACGCGCCGATGAACTCGTTTTGGGTGCCAAGTCTTGGTGGAATGATTATGGTGATGCCGGGTATGCAGACACAACTCCATCTCGCTGCCGACAATGTGGGTACGTACGATGGGTTCTCCGGAAATCTTTCGGGAAAAGGATTCTCCGGCATGACATTCAAGGTGCGCTCCGTTTCTCGGCAGGACTTCGATTCGTGGGTGCAGGCAACGCGGTTGAGCCCCCATAGCCTCAATACACAGAGCTATGCTGCACTCATGCGCGACAGTGAAAACGACCCTGTTGTTTACTACTCTGCTGTCGAGCCTAGTCTGTACACTTCGATATACATGAAATTCATGCCACAATCGCAGACCCACAATCCCCACACATCTATATGACACTTCAGTCGTTTTTGTTCGGTTCGCTCACCCCGTCTGCGTTCCCGCACGACCCAATCGCCATCGGGGGAGTTGCATTTATGCTCGCGTGTACGCTCGGGGTCATTGGCGTGATTACGCACTTCAAACTGTGGGGTTACCTCTGGAGAGAGTGGTTTACGTCGCTCGACGCAAAAAAGATTGGTGTGATGTACATCGCGGTCTCGCTCGTCATGCTGGTGCGCGGACTATCCGACGCGCTTCTCATGCGCACGCAGCAAGCTTTTTCAGTAGGGGAATCTCACGGAATTCTCGCAGCAGAGCATTTTCAGCAGGTTTTCTCAGCGCACGGCACCATAATGATTTTCTTTGTTGCGATGGGCGTAATGTTCGGAATCATCAACCTCATTGTGCCGCTGCAAATCGGGGCACGCGACGTGGCATTTCCTTTTTTAAACTCAGTGAGCTTCTGGCTTTTTGCAGCGGGCGCGATACTCATCAACGTATCGCTCATGGTCGGTGATTTTTCGACCGCCGGGTGGTTATCGTATCCACCACTGAGTGAGCTTGAGTTCTCACCCACGAGTGGAGTCGACTACTGGATATGGAGTCTGCAAATTGCAGGTATAGGAAGTTTGCTCTCCGGTATTAATTTTCTCACCACGATTGTGCGTATGCGTGCAAAGGGTATGACCTACATGCGTATGCCAATGTTTGTCTGGACAGTTCTCGGAGCGATGTCACTCGTTATCTTTGCCTTTCCAATACTCACCGTTACGCTCGCACTCCTTTCGCTCGACCGCACGCTCGCCATGCACTTTTTCACCACGGATGGTGGTGGAAACATGATGATGTACGTAAATCTCATCTGGGCGTGGGGGCATCCAGAGGTCTATATTCTCATTTTGCCGGCATTCGGCATTTTCTCGGAAATCGTCCCAGTCTTCTCGAATAAGAAACTCGCCGGATACACATCCATGGTGTTTTCAGTCATCGCAATTGTGTTTCTGTCGTTTACCGTTTGGTTGCACCACTTTTTCACGATGGGAGCGGGCGCAAATGTGAATGCCGTATTCGGCATCATGACAGCCGTCATTGCGATTCCAACGGGAGTCAAAATATTCAACTGGATATTCACCATGTACCGCGGTCGCATCCGCTTCCACACATCGATGCAATGGTTCATGGGATTTGTTGTTCTCTTTACCATTGGCGGAGTTACAGGAGTGCTCCTCTCGGAGCCGCCTGCTGACTACCAGTTGCATAACAGCTTGTTCCTCGTTGCGCACTTCCATAACATGATTGTGAGCGGCGTACTCTTCGGCTACTTTGCCGGTATCGCGTACTGGTTTCCGAAAATTTTTGGGTTTCGTCTCCATGAAGGTGTGGGCACGTGGGCGCTCTGGTCGTGGATTGTCGGATTTATTCTTGCCTTCACACCACTCTATATATTGGGTTTTATGGGTGCGACGCGACGCCTCGACCACTACGACGCAAGTCTTGGTTGGCAGGGGTTGTTTATTGTTGCCGGAATTGGTGCGGTAATTATCGTTATCGGATTTGTGCTCCAGCTTGTGCAGCTTATTGTGAGTGTGCGGGAGCGTCGTCATACGTCGGACGCGAATCGTGACCCATGGGATGGGCGCACGCTTGAGTGGACCACCGCTTCGCCTCCTCCGTTCTACAATTTTGCTGTGCTCCCCGTTGTTCATGCACGTGATCAATTATGGGCAACAAAGGAAGGGGGAGTACATGTTGAAAAGAAATACGAAGACATCACACTGCCGAAAAACAGCGGCGAGGGAATTCTCATTGCGGCGTTCACATTTTTGTTTGGATTCGGTGTAATTTGGCACATCGTGTGGCTTATCGTGCTCGGGCTACTCGGCGCCGTCGTGTGCATATTCCACCGTTCGTTCCTCAGTGAAGAAGAAACAGAATACACACTCTCTGCAGAGTCGGTACGCGCACTTGAAACGCTATGAGTCACGACACTACACATTCGGTGCTTTCGGAAGAGGCTCGACACGAGGATGGAAAAACAATGTTTGGTTTCTGGACGTATCTGATGACCGACTTTGTATTGTTCGCGTCGCTCTTCGCGGTGTTTATTGTTTTGCGCGGCAACATTCTCCACGGGTTTGCAGGCAACGAGCTGTTCAACATGCAGGTAGTGCTTGCAGAAACGCTCATACTGCTTACCAGCTCTCTCACATGCGGGATTTTCTTGCTCTCGGCTCGTGCGGGGCATGTAAACGGCGCGCTCGCGTGGATGTTTGCAACTGCGCTTTTGGGAGTCGCATTTATTTGCATTGAACTCACCGAGTTTGTGGGGCTCATACAGGAAGGAAACGGTCCAAGTAGTAGTGGGTTTTTCTCGGCATTTTTCACACTTGTGGGCACACACGGACTCCATGTGGTGGCAGGACTCGCGTGGATGATTGCACTGATGATTCGTGTTGCACAGTGTGGGCTCACGCGCGCAAACATGCGTAAGTTGATGCTCCTGGGGATGTTCTGGCACTTCTTGGATATCATCTGGATATTCATCTTTACCATCGTGTACCTCATGGGAACCATATGAGTACGAATAATTATTTTGAGCAGATTGGCGTGTGGCCGCATGCGGCTCGCCATATGGGACGCACCTACGCGTTCGGGTTTGTGCTCTCTCTATTGCTTACGCTCGGTGCGTACTGGATAGCCGTGCACCATCTCGTCGCGGCAGATTACCTGGTGCCGGCAGTGCTGATATTCGCGTGTCTGCAGTTTGTGGTGCAGGTGCTGAATTTTCTCCACGTAAGTGGCGCACCATCGTCGCGAGAGCGCCTTATTATTCTTGGCTGCACGGGGGCTATCATGTTTATTCTCGTTCTTGGTTCCATGTGGATTATGACGAACCTAGATACCCGCATGATGCCGGAGGCCGCGCAAATGGAGCGCTATATGGAGCGCCAGCGGGGGATTTAGTATGTTGCGCGCATACTATCGTCTCACAAAACCCGGAATCATTTATGGGAACCTCTTGACGGTGCTCGCGGGGTATCTGTTTGCTTCGCAGCTCAACATCGAAATACTGACTCTCATTTCCTTGCTCGCCGGTATGGCACTGGTCATTGCAAGCGCGTGCGTGTGTAACAACGTCATTGACCGGGATATAGACGCAAAAATGGAACGAACGCGTGAGCGTGCAACCGTGACCGGGTTAATATCGGTGCGCGCCGCCCTTATGTACGCCGCGGTTCTGGGGGTGGCCGGATACGCTACGCTCTTTTTTCTTACGAACCTCGCGACCACGGTAGTCGCGTTCACCGGAATGTTTTTTTACGTCGTGGTATACGGGTACACAAAACGCGTAACACGCACACACACGCTCATTGGAAGCATTTCCGGGGCGGCACCAATTCTCGCGGGGTACACCGCGTATGTGACCACGATTGACACTGCGGGAGTGATGCTGTTCTTTATTATGATTCTGTGGCAGATGCCGCATTTTTACGCAATTGCGCTCTACCGACTCGATGAGTACGCATCAGCTGGAATTCCGCTGCTCCCTTCTGTAAAGGGTGCGTATCTCACCAAGATTGTAATCAGTGTTTATATTGCGGTTTTTGTGTGTGCCGAGGCGCTTCTCATGATTCTCGGATATGTCGGATATACATACCTTGCAGTCGTGCTCGGCTTTGGTATCGCTTGGTTCTTCCGCTCCCTGAATGGGTTCTGGGCTCAAGATGACGCTGCGTGGGCAAAACAACTTTTCTTTTTCTCGCTCAAAGTGCTCCTTGCATTTTGTGCCGCGATTTCGTTCGGGACCCTGCTCCCGTAGGGGAGACATACGAGAGGGCTTGCCCCCTCACACGAAACGGCATCGTCTCTGCGTGCCGCTAGGATTTGATAGTGGGCAAGAGTAACTCTCCACTGCTGTCATCATGCTCGATTGATTTCGACGCATGCCATGCCGTTTCGTGTGTTGGGGCTTGCACACACATTCTTCATGTGTAATATGTTCGCATATACGAACTTACAGCACGAACATTATGGCACTGACGACTACGAGAGAGGACTATCTACGAGCTGTGTACCGCTTACAGGAGGACGGGGCAGATGCCGTACGTGCGGTAGACCTTGCTAAGTACCTAGGCCTGAGCAAATCGACAGTTTCCGAGCGGCTCCAGGAGCTCGCAAAACAAAAACTCATCCAATCGCCGAAATACGGCACCATTACATTTACTAAAAAGGGGAATCAAATTGCACAAAATCTCACTCGCAAACACCGGCTCATCGAAGTTTTTCTCACCAAGGTGCTGCACATGAAGGAGGGCGAGGTTCACGTGGAGGCGCACGCACTTGAACACGCGCTGAGTGACAAGGTTGCTGCACGGCTTGAAGCACTGCTCGGTTCTCCCACAACAGACCCGCACGGCAAGCACATCCCCAAATTAAAAAAGAAATAATAGGTATGAACGACCAAACGAAATCACTATCCGAGGTGCACCGAAGTGTCGATGTGCCAAAAACAGCTTCCTTTATCCGTAAACTCTTTGCCTTCTCTGGACCGGCGTATCTGGTTGCGGTCGGTTACATGGATCCGGGCAACTGGGCGACCGATCTTGCCGGTGGCTCTCAATTCGGCTATACGCTCTTGTTTGTAATTGCGCTATCAGCAGTGATAGCAATGATTCTCCAGCACCTTGCTGCAAAGGTGGGCATTGTAACAGGGCGTGACTTGGCACAACTGTGTCGCGAAACATATTCAAAACCCGTGAGCATCTTGCTCTGGATTTCGGCGGAACTCATGATTATTGCCTGTGACTTGGCAGAGGTTATCGGCTCTGCAATCGCACTCTATTTACTCTTCGGCATCCCGCTCGTCATTGGCATCCTTATCACCGCTGCAGATGTGCTCCTGCTCCTACTCCTGCAGAACAAAGGCTTCCGATACCTGGAGGCTCTCATTATCGTACTTATCGCAACCATCGTGGCGTGCTTTAGCTATGAGCTCGCGATTTCGCATCCTGCAATTGGTCCTTTGCTCTCGGGATTCATTCCGACGATTGAGCTCTTTACGAATACCGAAATGCTCTATATTGCACTCGGCATCATCGGTGCAACGGTCATGCCGCACAACTTGTTCATCCACTCGTCGGTCGTGCAGACACGACGCTACGAGGAACACGAAGAAGGGAAGCGTGAGGCAGTGAAGTTTGCCACTATCGACTCGATGATTGCGCTCTCGATTGCGTTCTTCGTGAATGCGTCGATTCTCATTGTTGCCGCAGCCGCGTTCTACACCACCGGACACACTGAAGTCACGGAGATTGAAGATGCATACAATCTGCTTGCACCGGTTCTCGGTGTGTCGTTTGCAGGCATACTCTTCGGCGTTGCGCTCCTTGCGGCAGGACAAAATTCAACCATCACGGGCACACTCGCGGGGCAAATAATCATGGAAGGGTTTCTGAACTGGCGAATCAAGCCGTGGTTGCGCCGCATTATCACCCGACTCATCGCGATTGTTCCCGCGCTCGCAGTCATCATTTTCTTCCAGGACTATGGACTCGGAAAACTGTTGATTCTGAGTCAGGTTATCTTGAGCATCCAGCTTCCGTTCATCGTGATTCCGCTGGTGCGCTTCTCCGGCAACCGCGAGCTCATGGGGCCGTTTAAAAACGGGCGCATTCTCGCCTCAGTTTCCTATGTGATTGCAACAGTCCTCGTTATTTTGAACGGCTGGCTCATCTATTCTTCGGTATTTCTCTAATCCTTGGAAAGTGGCATAGTGGGGCCCGGCGATAACGGTAGGAGATATGCCGATGCGACGGAAACTGCGACGGACAGACATTATCCTGCAGGGTTCCGTAATCGGAATCCTTGGCGACGGTCAATTGGGACAAATGCTCGCCCTTGCTGCGGTAATGCTCGGATTCACGGTAAAAGTAATTGGTCCCGAGGGACGTGATAGTCCGGCGGGGCATGCGTCGTACTGGGCAAACGTATGGGCGGCCGACGCGTTGGTAAGCGAGGAATTGCTCGATGAATTCTGTGAGGGATTGAGTGTCGTGCTCCTCGAGTGGGAAAACGTACCTGTTGAGCTCGTGCGGCGCATCGAGGCGCGGGGGATTCGCGTGTGCTGTGGCAGTGATGTGCTCGAAATCGCGCAGGACCGCATCAAGGAGAAAACGTTTGCCCGCGCCCACGATATCCCGACGCCGGATTTCCGCTCGGTTTCGTGCGATGCGGATGTCTCCGGTGCACTGCAGTGTGTTCAGGTGCCAAGCATTCTGAAAACCTGTCGCGGTGGATACGATGGCCAAAAACAAGTGCCGCTGAAGGTAGGAGCCTCGGTCGAGAAAGCGTGGAGGAAACTCAAAGGCGTTCCGTGCATTCTCGAGACGAAGATTCCGTTTTCGTATGAAATATCGGTCATCGTGGCAAAGTCATGCAGCGAAATGGAATGTTACGGACCATTCGTGAACGTGCACCGCAATGGAATTCTGCACACGACCACATACCCCGGCAAGGTGCCGGAGCGTGTCCAGAAACGCGCACTGTTGATGGCGAAGGTGATTGCACGCAAGCTGAAGGTGCACGGCATCATTGCCATTGAGATGTTCGTCACTCACGACGACGATGTGTTGTTCAACGAAATGGCGCCGCGAACCCATAATTCGGGACACGGCACTCAATGGTGGAGCTTCACAAGTCAGTTTGAGCAGCATATCCGTGCGGCGTGCAATTGGCCGCTTGGGTCTGCCGAATTTCATTCGGGAGGCGTGATGACCAATATCATCGGATTCAATGTGCGGTTCTGGCAAAAGCGTCTGTTAAATCCGCGCGTCAAATTGCATCTGTACGGGAAAGCAAAAGCAAGACGCGGCCGCAAGATGGGCCACGTGGTCGAAATACATCCCTTGCCGAAATAGGCAAGGCAGCAGACTTAAACGCCCCAGGCATGCCTGGGGTTGTTTTTTTATGCACGAGCAAACGCGAGTAGTGTCACCTCGGCACCGGCGAGCACGAGTGGATTAGATGCATTCACTAGCGTCGCGCCTGTAGTTGCAACATCGTCGATTAGATAGGCGTGTGTGCCTTTCAACGACGCGGTGCCCGAAATAGCAAAGGCACCGGCAACATTGGAGAGTCGCTCGGAGCGCGTGAGTTTCGTCTGCGCTCGTGTGGGGCGTGTGCGCACAAGAGCCGATTTATCAATACTGCAGAGAGTGCCGTCTTTGAACGGAGTGGGCAGCGCATCAAGTACAATGGCGACTTGGTTATAGCCGCGCTCACGCATGCGGCCGGAGTCGAGTGGCACCGCAATAAGCAGTACTTGTTTCGTAGAGAACAGCTTTCTTGAGGCGATGTCGTCGTGCAGGTAGTCGGCGAGTGCCCCCGCAAGCAAGCGGGCGCTTTTTATAGAGCAGTCGTACTTGAGCGACTGAATGAGGTCGCGAATATCCGCATATTCGGCAAGTGTCGTAATCTCGCATCCCTGCACCGTATGTTGCATCGGTGAGAGCAGAACGTCCTCGGGTTTGAGCTGTTCTGCGCGTACGCGCCGTTCTCGTCGCGGGAGAATCGTATCGATGACACTCTCCGCAATACGTCTGAGTCGGTAGAACAGCGCGTCCATTCGATAATCATACGCGTGTGCTACAGTTTTTCTATGATGGACTTAGTGCAAAAACACTGCGTTCCCTGTGAAGGGGGAGCGCTCCCGCTTATGCGAGATGAATCAGCAAAGCTCGTGGAGCAAACTCCAGGATGGACGATAGCGCCCGATGGACTGAGCTTATCGCGAGAATTTACATTCAAGAACTTTGTTGAGGCGATGGATTTTGCGAACAAAATAACACCTGTTGCTGAAGCAGAAGGGCATCATCCCGACCTTTCAATCGGTTGGGGAAAGGTGGCGGTAACACTCACCACTCATGCAATCGGCGGGCTTTCGGAAAATGACTTCATTCTTGCCGCGAAGATAAACGATATCGAATAACTTCACGAATGAAGCCACGCGACGATGATATAATTAATCGTCATGGCGTTCTCTTTGGGCGGCTTTCTCAAAAACCTTACGCCGAGTGCAGGTGAAGGGAGTGTACTTGGAATTGATATAGGCGCATCGTCGGCTAAAGTCGTGCAATTGCGCATATCTCGTGGCATGGCTGTACTTGAAACCTACGGTGAGATTGCGCTGGGACCCTACGCTCAACAGCCAATCGGCAAAGTTGTACGGCTCCCGCCTGAGAAAGTAGCTGAAGCGCTCACCGACCTTATGCGCGAGGCCAACGTAACCGCAAAGACTGCGGGGCTTTCGATACCGTTTTCCTCGAGCCTCGTGTCCGTAATCGACCTCCCAAAAGTCGATGCGGAATCACTCAAGCGCATTATTCCGATAGAGGCGCGCAAATACATACCCATTCCGGTTTCTGAAGTCTCTCTTGATTGGTTCGTGCTTCCGCCGGACCCTGGGCAGGATAGTGCCTTTGACCAGCTGCAAGACAAAACAGCAATACGCAAACAGGGGCAAGAAGTTCTGCTTGTCGCTATTACGAATTCTAGCCTCAACGACTTCAAAGTGGTGATGGAAACAGCGCATGTGACGACGAGTTTTTACGAAATCGAGATTTTCAGCACCATCCGTTCCGCCTCCGGGCATGGTATTGCGCCGTTTCTCGTTGTGGATTTGGGTGCAGCAACGACAAAAATGTACATCGTCGAGCGCGGTGTTGTACGGATGACGCATTCACTCTCGCTCGGAGGTCAGCATATGACCGAACAGCTCGGGCGCACACTTGGATGGGAATTCGAGAAGTCGGAACGAGTAAAACGAGAGCGCGGGCTGATTGACTCGAGTGTCTACTCGACAAGTGAGAACGATAAAATTAAAGAAGCCTTGTTATCAACACTCTCACGAGTATTTTCTGAGGTGAATCGGGTACTATTAAGTTACGGGCAGCGCTACAACAAAAATGTGGCGAGCGTCATTTTGACCGGCGGCGGCGCTTCGCTTCCCGGAATTTCAGATATCGCAAAGTCGTCATTGAATGCGCAGGTGACCATCGCTGATCCGTTCGCTCGCACTGAGGCCCCGGCGTTTTTGGCCAAAGTGCTCCGTGAAATTGGTCCTGGATTTTCTGTTTCAGTAGGGCTCGCGCTCCGCACGTTGAAGGGTTAGAAATATATGGATACACCCACACAATCGTCGTTCATTCCGCAAGATGCCGGGGCACCGTCCGCGGGAAACTCTCAGAGCCGCTCCCAAGGCGGACTCTCCGACCTTATCTTGCTCATGACGATAGTCATGTTCGTTGCCTCTGTTGCACTCGCGGGTGCTGTTTTTTTGTACAGTGAGTACCTGAAAAAAAGTGCCGCAGACAAAGTGGTCCAGCTGCAACGGGCAAAAGATGCGTTTGAGCCATCGCTCATTCACACACTCACGCGACTCGACGACCGTATGCATGTGGCAGATGAGCTACTCGCGGCTCACATAGCTCCAACGGCATTTTTCTCTATTTTGCAACAGGCATCACTTACCACCATTCAGTTCGAATCGCTCGACTTTGATGCGCTCGACCCGCAGCGTATTCAAATAAAAATGACGGGTATTGCACAGAGTGTAAATTCAATCGCGCTGCAGGCCGATTTGTTCTCTAAAAACGGCACTATCACGAATCCAATTTTCTCAAATATCAATCGCCAGGCCGACGGCGTGCATTTCAACCTCACTGCTCTCGTGAATCCGCAGTCGGTGAACTTCGTACGATTGGTGAATGGACTCAATGTAGAGGAAACTCCTGCAACGGACCCCTCGCAGACACCGCAACAGCAACAGCAACCTGACCCGTTCGGAGCGCCACAGCAACCGACGCCAAACACACCGTAATCGCTATGGGAAAAACAATCATTTCAGTTATAGGAATTGTTGCCGCAATCGGTACGTTCTTTGCATACACCAAACCCACGTACGATGAGGCAAAGTTCGCCAACGCTCAAATTGCTGAATACGATGCTGCGCTCGTAAAGTCCAATGAATTGCAAGAGCGCAAGCAGGCGCTGCTCAAGAAATACAACGATTTTTTGCCAGAAGACCGTGACCGTTTGCAAAAGTTGTTGCCTGACCATGTTGATAACGTGCGACTCATTCTTGACCTCGACAACATCGCGTCGCGTCGTGGTATGGCGTTACAAAACGTCGTTGTTTCCACTCCCGGGGCTGGTCAGTCCACTCAAACAGCAGTGGGAACCATCAGCTCCTCGAAACAAAAGTACGATGTCCTCACGACTAAGTTTTCAACACAGGGAACCTACACGGCGTTTCAGCAGTTGCTTAACGATTTGGAGGTAAGTCTGCGTATCGTGGATTTGGTGAATCTTAAAATATCTGGGGC
>CAYYEX010000015.1:0-20855 GCA_964471165.1 uncultured Candidatus Saccharibacteria bacterium | reverse complement strand
GGATAACCGCTGAAAGCATCTAAGCGGGAAGCCAACTCCAAGATTAGGAATCGTTAAGGTCCGTAGGAGATGACTACGTTGATAGGCACTAGGTGGAAGCACAGCAATGTGTTGAGCCGAGGTGTACTAATTCCCCGACAGAACTCTCGAAAGGAATTGTGAGAGTCGCGTGACGCTTTCTGTTTGTATACTAATTCTTGCATGCCCTGCGTAGCTTTACGCAAAGCAGGGTAGCTCTTCGTGATCAATGGGCGCAGAATACTCATTTGAGCATTCTGTGTTGGTGCTTTGTCAGAGGGGTCACACCCGTTCTCTTTCCGAACACGGCAGTTAAGCCCTCTAGAACCGATGGTACTCGCAAGGGGAGAGTAGGTAGGCGCCAGCACAGAATGTTTAAAAAGAAAAAGACTCCCGCAAGGGGGTCTTTTTCTTTTTACATTCTGGCTGGCGACTACCGTGAGATTAGAGAGAGCCGCATCGCTTCGCGAATCAGGGTGCGGCTCGCTGATGTGGAACAGGCTCCGCCCGGCAGTGAGAAAGTATTCGCTAAAGCGAGTAGCCAGACAGGCGCCAAAATGCCTTCGCCCGCGCGATTTGAAAGAGTGTCGCTTCGCGACACTAAACGTTAGGCGCCGGGAGCAACACCAAAACACCGCGTCTCGAAGAGATGCGGTGCTTTGGAATAACTTCGCGAGTTGTTGAGATAACGTACTGACCTCGACTGTGCATAGTAAACCAGCATTCGTGAGAGTTTGATGAAGTGTATGGTGAGGAGCTCCGTACGGAGCTCCTTCGTGATTTGTTTGCTAGCGGGCGGGACGCACGGCCTGTTTCCGAATTAGCTCTCGCACTTTGCTCGACGAGAACATCCAGCCGTCCTTATCGATGTAGTAGACCGCCTGGTCATCGGGGTCGATGACTTTCATCAATACGATATCGATACCCCCAGGGTAGACGACCATCGTCAGCACAGGGGATTCAACCATGCGTCCTTCGTGTTTGATGAGACATCGGTGGCTGTGCGCGACCGATAGCTCTCCAGCGGGAACCATGGTTATTACTTTCTTCGTTGGCTTTGCACATCGCATCGGCAGCACTCCTCTCTCGCTTAACTATCGACCTTTCAGGGGGGGAGTCAAGCGAGTACAATGCCTCTATGTCATGGGCTACACGGCGGCGGGCTAGCTACGGATTCGGAGTATTTCTGTTCTTTCTCGTAACCATTGGAGGCCCAATTGCGTATTGGTACCTCACCATCCCGGCCACGTGCTCCGATGGTATTCAGAACCAAGGGGAGACATCGCCAGACCATGGCGGACCTTGCATTATGCTCGACGAGAATGCGCTTTCACCGGCTCCGATTTTATGGGCACGCAGCTTTGCTGTGCGCGATGGCTCATTCAATGCTGTGGCGTATATTCAGAACTCAAACGAGGGGGCGGGTGTAAAAAGGGTTTCGTATCGGTTTGCACTCTACGATACCGATAACGTGTTGGTGGCAGAACGCGAAGGCTCCACGTTTATCATGCCCGGACAAATCACCCCGGTATTCGAAAGTGGTATTCAAACAGGGAATCGCCCTGCAGTGCGTACGTATTTCATTTTCAGAGAGTCACCAGTTTGGCAGCGAATGCAGGACCGTTCTCGCATTGTTGTGGTGAATGATAAAAAGATTTCAGAGACAACGACCCAGCCGCGCCTCACGGCAACAGTCACCAATTCATCCGTCAAAGACATGGTTGAAGTGCTCTTGATTGCCACGGTGTTCGACCAGGCAGGCAATGCATTTGCAACGTCACAGACAAAGATTCCAAAGCTGCGCGCAGGGGAGAAGCAAGATATCACCTTTACCTGGCCAGACCCATTTACCGTAACCGTCGGGCGCATCGACATCATTCCTCTTGTCGAACCGGGTTCGCCAACGCTATAACGTATGGTTTCTGCACTTCAGAGAGCGGAGGCACGAGCCCGCTCGTTTGCGCACATCGACTGGTACATGCTCCTGAGTGCGCTTGCGATTTCGCTCTTGGGGCTTGTAACGATGCGCTCTTTCATACCGGAGGCAGCTTTCTTTGACCGCCAACTTGTGTGGATTGGCGTCTCGCTCATTGGATTTCTCGTAGCGAGCATGATTGATTACAGCTTCTTGCGCAGAACTCCTGTGGTGGTTGGACTTTTTGTAGTTGTCTGTGTACTCCTTGGCCTTATATTCATATTCGGGTCCATCGTATACGGCTCACAAAACCGTTTCGACTTTGGTTTTTTTGCAATTCAGCCGTCGGACCCCGCGAAGCTTATTCTTGTCATTGTGCTCGCTAAGTACTTCCATCGCCGCCACATTGAAATCAAACACTTTCGCCATATTCTTGTTTCCGGAGCGTATGCGTTTGCACTTTTTGTGCTCGTGTTTTTCCAGCCGGACCTCGGCAGCGGAATCATCATTGCTTCAATTTGGTTGGGTATGGTGCTCGTTGCCGGAATCTCATGGAAACATCTTGCGTTTCTATTGATTACCGGAATTGTGGTGTTTGCCGCGCTGTGGTCGTTTGGGCTGCAGCAGTACCAAAAGGCGCGCATTATGACGTTCCTCCATCCACTCGCAGACATTCAGAACACTGGCTATAACGCGTATCAATCAACTGTGGCGGTTGGTTCCGGGGAGCTTACCGGCAAGGGCATCGGCTACGGAACGCAGTCTAAATTACAGTTTCTTCCTGAATACGAAACCGACTTTATATTCGCGGCGTATGCGGAAGAGTGGGGGTTTATCGGTGTAGTGATTTTGTTGGGACTCTTTGGGGTGCTTATTCTGCGCATCCTCGCGGTCGCGGTGCATGGTGCAAACAACTTTGACTCGCTCCTCGCGGCCGGTATCGCCATCTATTTTCTATCGCAATTTATTGTGCATGTGGGTATGAATATGGCGCTGCTTCCGATTACCGGAACAACGCTCCCGTTCATGAGCTATGGCGGGTCGCACTTGCTTACCGAATACCTTACCCTTGGAGTTTTGATGGGGCTGAGAAAATATGCCCGCCCCTCCATACAAGCCCGAGACGAAACAGAACTTGTCGGCGTAATCTAGTCTCGATTAAAAGCCGTCGCTGCATAGTTCGCGAGCCTCTGCATATTTCTCACCGTACTAAATGTACGGCTCGAAGTATGCATTCTCCGCGCCGCGCATCGACAACTTTTTCCTCGAGACTGGTGGATACGGCTTGCTCAAGAATTGTACAGCTCAAGAGTTTGAGAAATCATCTCCGGCAGGGGAAAGCGGTTTTCGAGTGAGACAGCGCTGCGGGAGCGAGACGAGAGTGCTTCGATTGCATCGGCAAGCGCAAGTGCATTCTGCGGCGGTACAAGCGATGTGCGACCGAGTGTTTCAGCAAAATCCTGGTCAATCACCGTTGTCGCGACAATTGGCAGTCCCGCGAGTGATGCCTCGATGAGTACGTAGGGCATTCCTTCTTTCAGAGAGGGTAGCAAGTACACATCAAATCCCGAGAGGTAGCGTGCAGCATCCTGAACGAAGCCAGGGAAAAAGATGCGGTCGGAAACGCTTTGTGCATGAGAATGTGCAACGAGCCGGTCCCGCTCTTCGCCTTCTCCAGCGACGACATAAATGCAATCGTGTCCACGCCTCACAAGTTCGGCGACAGCGTCAATGCCGAATCGCAAACCCTTGTTTTTAGTCAGTTCGGCAAGTGACACGAGTCGGATGGTTTGGGGGTTAATAGACGGAGCGGGTAGGACACCAAACATTTCCTTGAACCCTTCCTGCGGGGCCGCCAGGTTCAGGTTCTCGCGGCCAAGCGGAATGTAGTGAATCTTTCTGCGTACCCACGGCATTTTTGAGCCGATGCGCTCGTCGGTACGCGAAACAACGATAACGTCGGTTGCGAGCAGACCAGTAATCCAACTCGCGATAAACAGAATGGCCTGAGAAAACACATTGCGACTTTCTTTAAAGGGCCATCCATGTGCGGTAAAGATGATTCTTTTAACTCCGAATATGCGTCCGGCAAAAGCACCGAGGAGTGCCGCTTTTGAACTGTTTACATGTAACACGTCTGGTTGAGCCGCTCGGAGAGCATCGCGAATTTCGAAGAAACTCCGAATGTCACTAATGAGCGAGATGTTGCGCACGAGCGAGGGAATTTCAAGTACAGGCACCCCTCGGGCCTCCAGTAGTTCCGAAAGTCTGCCACGAACACCGAAGGCAACCCCAGATTCGTATTCATGTTGCGGTAAGTTTGTTGCGAGGTCGTACACGTAGCGCTGCGCACCTCCAAAAGTAGCCTTTGTAATCAAGAAAAGCACCTTCTTACGCTCAGATTTGACTGACTGCGAAATTTCTTGATTCATCGTATTCAGAATGCCATGATACGCCCACTGGCGCTATGACACTTATTCCGAAAAGGGAGTATATTTTGCTCCTCGTCGGCGATATCCTCGTTTTCACGATATCGCTGTGGCTCACGCTGGCATTGCGTTACTTAGACCTCCCGTCTTGGGAATTGTTCAAGTTACACCTCATTCCGTTCATATTTCTCTTTGCGGCGTGGATAATCGTGTTTTTTGTCGCAGGTCTCTACGGGCGCCACACACGTCTGTTTCGCAGTCGGTTGCCTGCGACGATTTTCTATACACAAACAATCAATGTTCTGATTGCTGCAGCATTCTTTTCCTTGCTGCCCGTATTCGGGCTTGCCCCGAAAACGATACTCCTGCTCTACTTGGTGATTTCGTTCGCGCTCATATTCGTGTGGCGTGTGCTCATGTTTACGCACATGCCGCGCTCGAAAAAGCTACGTGGCGTACTCATTGCCTCGGGGGTGGATGCGCACGCACTTGCCGAAGAAGTGGCCCGTGATCCGCATGCGGCGTTCACGTTTGACTATATGGTTGACACGTCGACTGCGCCCTCACACGAAGTAATACAACGCACTGTGCGCGTAGCAGGGGAGGACGACGTAACTTTTTTGGTGGTCGACCTTTCAGACGCCGCAGTTTCTGCGGCGCTCCCCATCATTTACGATGCGGCGTTCCATAAACACAAGTTTGCACTCATTGATGCTGCAGAACTGTACGAAGAGATGTTTGACCGCGTGCCGCTCACTCTCGTGAAGTACGAGTGGGTGCTCAGGAGTGCCGCGAGCTCACGCTTCTACGATGCACTCAAGCGCGCCATCGATATCGCGGGGGCATTGTTTCTCGGAATTATTTCGCTTGTGGTGTACCCATTTGTTGCGCTCTTAATTAAACTTGATGACGGGGGAGATATCTTTATTACGCAGCAACGTGTCGGGAGATTTCAGCGTCCGGTAAAAATTATAAAGTTCCGCTCCATGAGCGGAAATGACTCCGGTGTATATGGCGAGGGGGGAAAGACAAAACTCGAAATCACACGCGTCGGCAAGTGGATGCGACTGCTGCGCATAGACGAGCTACCCCAGCTCTGGAATGTAATTAATGGCGACCTGTCGCTCGTGGGGCCGCGCCCCGAACTGCCTGCGCTCGCCGCACAGTACAGCGCACGTATTCCGTATTACAACGCGCGTTACTTGGTAACACCCGGTCTTATGGGCTGGGCACAATTGCGACACGATCGTCATCCGCACCACGGAGCCGACATTGCAGCCACTAAGGAAAAGCTCTCGTACGATCTCTTTTATCTGAAGCATCGTTCACTTTTACTCGACCTCTTTGTTATATTGCAGACAATTCGTATTGTGCTCACGGCGCGTGGTTCGTGATATAAGGATTCGCTCGGTCTGTAGGTTCTTGGGGTCGCTATCTGCGCGTGCTCGCGCAGCGCTTAGTCTCGGGCCGCCGCCCAGCGAATTCCCCAAGAACCTAAGACGCTCGCTTGGCTGTGAAATTCAAGTAGAATACACAAATGAAAAAGGCAGTTGTAACGGGGGGAGGGGGTTTTATAGGGCACACGATTGCCCGTATGCTCGTTGAGGCAGGATACGAGACACATCTCGCGGATCGCACCTATGCATTCCGTGATGCTCGCATCCCGAAAGAAGCAATTCGACACGTGCAGGATATTCGAGAAACGGAGGCCACACAAAAAATCTTTGAAGGCGCAGATGTGGTGTTCCATACTGCAGCGGTTCCTCGTGTGCCGTATTCTATTGAACATCCCGTCGAAACAACCGACGAAAACATTACGGGCACAGTCTCTGTGCTCACGGCAGCGGCGAATGCAAAAGTCCGTCGCGTCGTCTATTCATCCTCTGGTTCTTCATACGGCGACCAAACAACGATGCCGCTCGTGGAAACAATGCCGGCAAATCCAGTACACCCATATGGTCTCCAGAAATACGTCGGCGAACTCTTTGCTGCTATGTGGCCAAAGATTTATGGCATCGAAACTGTTTCGCTCCGGTATTTCAACGTGTACGGTCCGGGGCTCGACCCGAATGGTCCGTATGCGCTCGCTATTGGACGATTCCTTATGGCTGCGCAAAAAAAAGAGCCAATTGTTATTTACGGCGACGGCACTATCACGCGCGACTTTACCTATGTAGGCGATGTGGCAGCCGCAAACCTGCTCGCTGCAACAAGTCCGAATGTTGGCGCAGGCGAAGTTATCAATGTGGGAGCAGGAAAACAAACATCAATTCAAACACTCGCTGAAATGTTTGATACTGAAATTACATACGGCCCACCACGTATCGAGTCGCACGATTCAGTTGCAGACAATACAAAAGCACGAGAACTCCTTGGGTGGACACCAAAGATGAATATTGAAGCGGGGGTGGCGGAGTTAAAAAAAGAGGGCGGGCTCGCATGATTATCGACGGTCGCGAAGTCGCGGAGCAATTGCTCGCGGGGCTCCTTGAGCGTCGTGCGCGGATAGCAGAGTCGGTGACTCTTGGCATCGTGGTTGCTGCGGGGGACCCCGTGATTGAGTCGTTTGTTCGCATAAAGGAAAAGGTTGCTGCGGAGTTGAACATTACTCTCAAGCGCCTCGATATGACCGAGCCCACGACCGAAGCGGCAATGGTTGCCGTGCGCGAATTTAAATATGACCCATCGGTCGACGGAATCATCGTCCAGCTTCCGCTGCCAAAGGGCGTTGATGTGAACGCGGTTCTCTCTGAAATGCCTATGGAAAAAGATGTCGACGGTATTAACCCATTTACGAGAGAGAGTGAACGCATCGTGCAAGCGCCAGTCGCGCTTGCTGTGCAAGAGATTTTTCGCCGAGCAAACGTGAGTGTTACAGGCGCGCGTGCGGTGGTGGTGGGGGCGGGGCGTCTTGTTGGATTGCCGTCGGCAGCGTTACTTCGCTCGATGGGTGCTGAGGTAACGATGTTTACCCTCGAAGAGGGAAGTATTCATGATCTCAAACAAGCGGACATTATTGTCTCTGGGGCAGGGCAACCTCATTTCATCCACCCAGAACATATCAAGGACGGTGTTGTGTTTATCGATGCGGGAGCTTCAGAGTCAGCTGGTGTTATTCAGGGCGATGCCGACCCGGAATGTGCTCAAAAAGCGAGTGTATTCACTCCGGTACCGGGTGGTGTTGGACCAATTGCGGTTGCGATGATTTTCAAAAATATCCTCGACCTCGCGCACCGCGACTAACCACAGAATGTCTGCGCCTATGCGCAGATGCGAGCCTTTCACCGATATACTTACGGAATGGTGGAAACCACAATAAGCGTCCAGACGCTTGGTATTGGCGTCTCAGCCTTTGTTGCGACGCTTATCGCGGCTTTCCTGTTCATCAACGCATATCGCGAGCCTGTTGCACGGGCATTTGCGTGGGGTGTCGTTGGGCTCATGGTATGGGCGTGGTTTGGATTTTTTTCTGCAATCGCTGCAGATAGTTACCAGATGGATTTGGCCCGACAGCTACGACTCGTTGGCCTGGCCGGCAACGCACTCTTTCTCATATTGTTTGTTCGATTTTCTTTCGTATACAAGGCAGCACTCGCACCACTAACACATGCAGAGCGACTCGTGCGTTCGTTCTACACGTACTGCGGGGCGGCGTTCATTGTTCTTGCTGGTCTGGACATTCTTGGAGCACATTCACTCATGGAAGTCTTTGTGCAAAACACCGCTGCTCCACTGCGCGGTCCTATGCTCGATGTGTTCTTGCTCTACTACATTGCGAATGTGCCGGTAATCGCAATCATGATGCGACGCAGGTTTCTGCAAGAACAGGGCTCAAGCCGGCGCGGCGGGGTAATATTGCTTTCCACCATGGCACTCTCGGTGGTATTCGGTTCGATGGGATTCCTCCCGTACTATGGAATCACGATTCCGTTCCTGACACTTTTACGAGGCCTCGCGGTGCCGCTCTTCGGGGTAGGGGCATTCTACGCCATGAGTTCGCACAACATATTTAATGTGCGTGTTGCGGCAGCAAACGCGTTTGTGTTTGCGATTTGGTCGTTTCTATTCTTTCGCATTCTGCTGAACCCGTCTTTCACCGCCTCGCTGCCAGACATATATCTATTAATTGCGCTTGTGGTGCTCGGCGTGCTGCTGATTCGTAGTTTCAATACCGAATTGGATAGTCGGTTACAGATTGAACGCGCCGAACGTGAGCGCGCGATTGAACAATCGAAGTCGGAGTTCATATCGATTGCCGCGCACCAGTTGCGTACTCCACTCGCAGGCATTCGATGGACGCTAAATGTTCTCGAAACTGCAAAAGGTTTGAGTGATGAACAGCGCGAACTGATTCGAAAAGGAAGTGAGCGAACAAAAGACATGGTGGAGCGGGTGAATGAAATGCTGCGAGCGGCACGACTCACGAGCGGGGGGTTTGCAATCTCGCTTACTGCACAGGATATTCGTCCGATACTGAAGGACAGCATTGCTCTGTTTGAGGGAGCTGCACAAGCGCACAAGCTCGATATTATTGCGTCTATTCCACGGAAAGTATTGACCGCGCGCGTGGATAAAGAAAAGTTTGCAATAGTAATTCAGAATTTACTTGATAATGCGATTAAATACACAAAGTCTGGAACAATCACATTAACTGCAGAGCAAGCGGACAGCCGTATTGAGATTCGGATTACTGATACGGGAATTGGTATGGCTGAAAACGAACGCGAGCATCTTTTTGAAAAGTTTTATCGCAATGAGAGTGCAGCGAAGATGTTTACAGACGGTTCGGGTCTCGGGCTCTTCATCGTAAAAAAAATAGTCGATGCCCATGGTGGCACAATTACGCTCACGTCTGAGAAGGGGAAGGGCAGTACTTTCGTGCTCAGTATTCCGGCAGCAAAATAGCCTGGCGAGGGGGTCCAAAATACGGCTTAAATGGTACCTTTTATGCCCTTTCTTTTTGTCGGTTGCTGCGTATACTGAAGCCCCATGACTGGCCGACGCGTTAGCGCAGTAATTATCCTCGCTCTTGGGGCACTTTTGGGGTGGTATGTATACCACCTCCAGACGACAGGACAGAAGACCTTCAAACTCGGTCTCGACCTCTCTGGTGGTACCCAGCTCACGTATCGTGCTGACCTCTCCTCTATTCCGGAAGCTGATGCGGCAGACGCAATGAGTGCATTGCGAGACACCATTGAGCGTCGCGTGAACCCGAACGGAATCGGGGAACCACTCGTACAAACACAGAGTTCGAGCGCGCTCGCTGCACAAAAAGAGGAACGACTCCTCGTAGAACTCCCGGGAGTTACCGATACACAAAAGGCAATCGCACTTATTGGGCAAACACCGCTGCTTGAGTTCCGTATGCTCAAGGAGGGAGCAACGCCGCCGACAGACGGACAACCACTTTTGAATGCTGATGAATTCTTCGAACCCGCCACAATCACCGGCAAGGATTTGGAAAGCGCGCAGTTGCAATTCCAGGGAGGAACGGGGCAGGCGACAATTCCGGTTGTAGTGCTCAACTTCAATTCTGAGGGAGCAGACACATTCGCGCGACTCACGCGAGAAAATGTGAACCGAAACTTCGGCATCTTCCTCGATGGTGTGCCGATATCAGTACCAGTAATTCGGGAAGAGATTCCAGGTGGTACCGCTGTGATTTCAGGCAACTTTAGCCCGGAGAGTGCAAAGGAGCTCGCACGAAATCTAAGCTTCGGCGCATTGCCAGTTAAAATCGAGCTCGTTTCCACGCAGACCGTTTCAGGAACGCTTGGCGCAGAAGCAGTGCGCAGCGGCATTATGGCGAGTGTGTGGGGATTCATTGCGGTGGCACTCTTTATGGTGCTTTGGTACCGCCTGCCAGGCCTTATTGCAGTAATCGCACTTTCACTTTATGTAGTTACAAACCTTGCGATTTTCCAGTTTTTTGGCGTCACAATAACTTCCGCCGGTATTGCGGGACTTATTCTGTCGATTGGTATGGCGGTGGATGCGAACATTCTTATCTTTGAGCGCACAAAAGAAGAGCTGCGCGCAGGGAAGAATACTGAAGATGCTATTCGCGAGGGCTTTTCGCGAGCATGGCTCTCTATTCGAGATTCAAATATCTCCTCAATCATTACGGCAGTCATTCTCTTTTGGTTTTCAACGTCACTTGTACGTGGATTCGCACTTGTCTTCGGTATTGGCGTGCTCGTTTCGATGCTCACTGCAATCACGGTTTCCCGCACACTTCTGATGGCGCTCGGTGTGAACGCAAAGACGGGTGTCGCACGGTTTTTATTTGGTAGCGGCATAAAAGCATAATATGTTTGTCGTTACCTACAGAAACTGGTTTTTCGCCTTCACTGCCTTTTTGATGCTTGCATCGATTGCGGCGGTTGCAGTGTTCGGGCTGCATCTCAGCACTGATTTTACTGGCGGAACACTCGCGCAAGTGTCCTACGAAACACGTCCAGGGGCTGAACTTATACACGAGGCACTCGATGGCGCTGGGTTTGAAGGTTACTCACTGCGAGAGGCGGGTGCGAACGACTACGTTCTGCGCGCAGGCAATCTCACCGACATACAGCGCTCATCGCTCTCCGAAATTGTCTCTGGCGGGGAAGCCTATCGAGGCACCATCACCCAGCTCACAGAAGTCGGCCCCACAATAGGCGCCGAACTCCGCAATAAATCAATCGTTGCAATGGCGGTCGTACTTATTTGTATTCTGCTTTTCATCGCCTTTGCTTTCCGTCATGTGTCGGAACCAGTATCGTCGTGGACATACGGAATGATTGCGATTGTCACCCTCCTGCACGATGTAATTATTCCAATGGGCGCGTTTGCAGTGTTTGGGTATCTATGGGGGGCACAAGTGGACGCATTGTTCGTAACCGCGCTCCTCACCATCTTGGGCTTTTCTATTCACGACACGATTGTGGTGTTTGACCGAACGCGCGAAAACTTGCGTCTCAATCATGAAAAGGGTCGCCGCGAAGATTTCTCAATCACTGCAGGCCGTTCGCTCAATCAGACAATCGTGCGCTCCATCAATACATCGCTCACGGTTGTTATCTCGCTCACCACGCTCTACTTCTTCGGTCCCGCTGCCACGAAGGACTTCGCCCTCACGCTGCTCGTTGGTATCGTTGCGGGCACATACTCGTCGATTTTCTTTGCAACACCACTGTTGGTAGTTTGGGAAAAAGCACGTCGTAAGACAAAGTAATTTAAAAAGCCTCCCGGTATTTTCGGGGATTCAGGTCACCGAGGCATCGGTGAACCATCACCGAGATTCTCCGGGATTCGGGCCGCCGAAGCATCGTCGAGCCGTAAGGAAAAAGTGCGTCGCACTACAAAGTGGCCGTCATCCCATAGCCGTAATTGCACGCACGAAGTGCGTGTTAGGCTTATTTGACGAGATATGAGTGAACAGCCACGACGACCACGGCAAGACGCCCAAGTTAACGCGCCAAAGGCTGAGCACGATGGTCCACTCGACCCACAGCGAAGACTATTCTTGCGACAAGCATTAATTGCGGCCGGCGGTTCAGCGGCGCTCTCTATGGGGCTTGCTCCGACTGAGGCGCTCGCTGAGAGTGCAGCTGAGTACCAGCGAGCTCGAGAGCATGTGCGAGCGTTCCAACAGCACAACGGCATATTCAGACTCGACTACTATTTGAACAAGAGCAAAGAAATTGTAGATATCGGTAAATACAATACCGAGTCCGGAGGAGAATGGATTGAAGAAGGCGGAATACTCGACGTGCTCGAACAGTTAGGGATGAAAAACTTTACGCAATTCGCCGAGGCGTTCAATGGAAAGTTTTCTACTCGTGACTCAAATGCAAAACAACAGCTGATTGATAATGCGGCGTATGTTGATGAGAAAATGGCTGCCGGCATCGATATTAAAAAGTCAGACAAGGCATTCCATAATGTACGCCTTGCGGTGCAAATCTGGGTTACGAACGACCACCTCAAGTTTAAAGTTGGAGAAAAACTTGCACTTGCGGGGAAGACATTCAACGTGCGCGATATCAAAAGAATACTGCCTGCGCTGGATGTGCAGGAGCTCCTTTTCTACCCGCAGGAAGCGGAACAACTCGAGCTCTTGTTGAAGTTCTTGCCAAAGGAAGCCCCCGCTTTCCAGAAAGGCAAACTGACGCTAGACGTCGTAAAGAGGCTTGTTCCAAAATATGCGTACAAGACAGAGAAGGAGGAGAATGGAGAGAAAACCACAGAGCGTGGTCTACTAATTCGTCACTTCTTTGATGAGCATTCGTTGCTTGCGGAGGCATTTAAAAAGACACCACATGGCGCATTTGGGGCAGAAGTAGTTGCGTTCTTTTCGGGTGAACCCCCATACGATAAGGACACAAATGGGGCGGAGGCTTTCACTATGGAGGGAGAGGGCCTCGACGAGGAAGAGAAGTTTAAGAAGTTTGGATTTGATCCGGGGTCCTACGACATGTCCGGGCCATGAGGCGACATCTTTTGCTCATACGTTGACGCAGAGTAATTGATACGGCATTGTGCGCTTCGGCGCGTGTATGCGCACAGCGGAGGCCGGAGATGATACCCCAACGTATCTTCCTAACCGGCTTCATGGCGGCCGGAAAGACAACCATTGGAGAGCGTCTCGCTCGCCAGATAGGGTTTGAATTCATCGATCTGGACGACGTCATTGAAGCCGCAGAGGGCATGACGATTGCTCAAATCTTCGAAAAAGGAAAAGAAGAACTCTTCCGAGAAATCGAGCACCGAGAACTCGTCAAACTGCTCGAGCGGACCGGAATTGTTGTGGCCCTCGGTGGCGGCACGTTCATTCAGGAGCGTAACCGGAAACTCTTACTCGAGCATGCATTCGTCGTGTTTATTGATACCCCGCTCGACATCATCCGTAAGCGCGTGATGGGCGACACGAAGCGCCCACTGCTCCAGCAGCAAAAGGCGGGTGACTTGTACAAGTTGTTCATGACTAGGCAGCCACTGTATCGGAAAGCGCCAACGCACGTCAACGGCAGAAAATCCGTACTCGGTATCGTGAACGAAATCCTCAGGTATCTCATAGACACACAGAAGGAAACAACGTAACGCACAGCGCGTTCAGTGGCACCGACGGGAGTAATTCCGGGCGGTGTCTTTTTTTATAAAAAACCAGGCGGCAATCTCGATGAGACTGCCGCCTGATGTCGTTGACCCCTGTGGAAGAAGGAGACGATGCTCAGACGTAGCCGGAAGCTTCGTCTGCGGCAGTGATGGCGTTGGTGTCCCCGAGCAGCCTGAACGAGATGTCGCGTTCGGCGGCGGCGGCTTCGATTTTGCGCCGGTTCGTGTTGCCCCATGAATGTGCGTGCGCTCCTGTGACAAGCACGACACAGACGCAGGTTTCGGTCATCGCGTTGACGACATCGTTGAGGGTGAGATCCTCGGCACGGAACGTGGTTGCGTTGATGTCGCGATTGCTCAGATACTCCTGAATGAACTGCAGGTCGGTGACCCGCCATTCGATGGGACCGACAATCAGCACGCGCGGGAGCTTTTTCGGTGCCACGTATGGCGCATCAACGATTGTTTCACCGGCCTCTGCGTCGTCGACAGACAATGCAATCCGGGGAACCTGCGGGTGCTCAATCGAGACGTTCGCACCTGCTGCAAATCCGCTGCCTTTTGTCATCCTTTTATCCTCATCCTCAGTGGTTATTGAGAGCTGCAAAGAACGCGCAGCTCGGTGGTTACAAAGCTGGCCGGATCACTCTGACCCGGAACCCAGTTCGAACGTTTCGACTCGGATTCCGATGCACAGTCACTCTTTAAACAAAAGCCCCCGCTTTTGGCGGGGGCTTTTGGTTTTTGTTTCGGTTTTAGTTATTTCTGAACCGTCGCATACGCCATAGCCCCCTGTTTCCAGTAGCTAAAAAAGTATGCAAATGCCATTACTGCGCGATTCATTACGGATGAGAATACGGCCAGCCACGCACGTTGTCAAGAACGGGCGCAGAGGATAGGATTCGTCGAATATGAAGCTCGGGGTTATGGGGGCAAAGGGTAGTTTCTCCGAGGAGGCAGGCCGAATCTACGCAAAAAAAGCAGGACTCAAGAAGTTCACTCTTGAGTACCTGGTGACGGCCGAAAATGTGCTTTCCTCACTCGAAGCGGGAACTATCAATATTGGGATCTTTCCGATAGAAAACAGTAACGGCGGCATTGTGCTCGAGGCGGTGCATGCAATGGCAGAGCATCGATTCTCCATCAAAAAAATATTTGAGATTGATGTGCATCACAATTTGCTCGTAAAGAAAGGTGCGAATGCGAAAAACATAAAGACCATTACATCGCACGAGCAAGCAATCAAACAGTGCCGGATGTACCTCATGCGCACGTGGCCCAAGGCGAAGTTAAAACAATATGCAGACACTGCAAAAGCAGCTGCTGATTTGGCGAGCGGCAAGCTGCCTGCATCGACTGCTGTTATCGCTGCGCGAGCCGCGGCTACTGTGTACAAGCTAGATGTGCTTGAGGAGTCGATTCAGGACCTAAAGTTCAACTACACGTCGTTCATTGCCGCCGAGCGGATTCATTGACACCGGGGCGACCCAGGAATACGATGAATTGCATGAGCCGACAGATTATTAGCATTTCGATTATCACCTCCATTTGGGGTATTTCGGACTGCTAGGCTCACACACAAACCAGCAACCGAACGGCCCCGACAGGGGTCTTTTTGTTGCAGTTCTTTAGGGAGGTGCGCGTGGATACATTGATGGGGATGCAGACGAGGTTTATCGAACTATGTAGAGCGGTTGCTCAGGATCTCAGCGAAGCAGAGCTAAAAGCCGTGCTGCGGAACCCCGAATACTTCCAGGCGTTTCTGCTCGTGAAAATCCAATCGACGCAGTGGGTGGGTCGTCCTGCCGACCCAGAAAGTCCCGAGTATCTCGATTACCTGAAAAGCCTATTTCAGGGATCAGGTACCAACGGCCGGTGAGGAGGTGATGCAGAGGAGACCGGTCACGCGCCTACCCCACCGTGGGGTAGGCGCACATTTTATGGAGAGTTGACAGTTTTTTGTACGGGAGTATCTTCATTATATGAACTACAAGCAGGGAAGCCTTCTTCTTGGTCTCCTTCTTCGCCCTCTGGGTGGAGGTTCTGCTTGTATCTAGATTCCAAGAATAAAGATACACGGAGGCCCTTCACCAAGAAGGGCCTTCTTCGTTCTTTGAGTCTAGAATATTCTTCGCAGCCGCATGGAAGGGGAGCACCTCATGCACAATACGTCTTCGCCCGCACGCAACATGATGCCGTTTCGACAGTATCGTGCGTTTCCACGAGTCGAACTGAAGGACCGTACCTGGCCCGACAAACGAATCGAAGTCTCGCCGAAGTTGGTGAGTGTCGATTTGCGCGACGGTAATCAGGCGCTTATCAATCCGATGGACGTGGAAACGAAACTCCGCTTCTTTGGCGAACTCGTTCGAATCGGGTTCACGGAAATCGAAGTCGGTTTTCCGGCGTCGTCGGAAATTGAGTTCGAATTCATCCGGCGTCTCATCGACGAGAATCGCATTCCGGAGCACGTAACGATTCAGGTGCTCACACAATCGCGTGAGGAACTGATTCGTCGAACCTTCGAGGCGCTCAAAGGAGTACCGCGCGCCATCGTACATTTGTACAACTCCACGTCGGAGTTGCAGCGCAGGGTGGTATTCAATCTCGACAAGGAAGGAATCATCGAGATTGCGACCACGGGCGCGACGCTAATCAAGGAATTGGCCGCACTGCAACCGGAGACGGATTGGACATTCGAATACTCGCCGGAGAGTTTTACGGGAACGGAGCTCGAATTTGCCAAGCAAATCTGCGATGCGGTAACGGCAATCTGGCAACCGACGCGGGATAAGAAGGTGATTATCAATCTGCCCGCAACGGTGGAAATGTCATCACCGAATCTCTTCGCCGACATGATTGAATGGATGCATCGCTACCTGGCTCGTCGTGACTCAATTATCCTGAGTCTGCATCCGCACAACGACCGTGGCATGGGCGTTGCTGCGGCAGAACTGGGAATCATGGCGGGCGGTGAACGCATCGAAGGAACGCTTTTCGGCAACGGCGAGCGCACTGGCAACGTCGACATTGTAACCTTCGCACTCAATCGGATGACTGAAGGCGTGGACCCGGAGCTCAATCTCTCGGACATTCCTGCACTGGTCCGGTTGTCGGAAGACTGTACCGGCATCGAAGTGCATCCGCGACATCCGTATGCGGGGGAACTCGCGTTTGTGGCCATGTCGGGGTCGCATCAGGACGCGATTAAGAAGGGAACGGACGCGATGAGTCGCCGAAACAGCGATATCTTCGAGGTCCCTTACATTCCTATCGACCCAAGGCATATCGGTCGCGAATACCGTCCGGTGCGCGTGAACAGTCAGTCGGGCAAGGGTGGTGTGGCGTATCTCATGAAAGAGCTGTACCACCTTGACCTACCACGTGGACTGCAAATTGAGTTAAGTGGCGTCGTGCAAAAAGCAACCGAAGTTTCCGGTGGTGAGATGCTGCCAGAACAGCTCTGGAGTCTCTTCATGGCGGAATATCTCGAGCGCGACAATCCACTGCGTCTTGTCGAGCATTCAAACATGCCCGGAAAGACGAAAGGTATTCGAGTTGTGCAAGCGACCGTCATCTTCAACGGCGTTGAGATGAAAATCGAGGGCGAAGGTAACGGTGTGGTGAATGCATTCGTGAATGCACTTGCCCCGCTCTGCGCTACTCCAATCGATGTGCTTGATTTGTTCGAGCATGCGGTTTCGAGCGGCGCGGCATCGAGCGCAGTGTCGTATATCCCCATCAGTGTCCCCGGACGCGAATCGGTGTGGGGTGTCGGCATGAACAACGATACGACCAAAGCACATCTGCTCGCAGTCGTGTGTGCGGTGAACCGCGCAATCGCAATGCAGTAGTTCTGGAAAAGTAGAAGACCCAGCGCGAACACGTTTCGCGCTGGGGTTCTTTTTTATGAAGAGTTTCCTTGCTCGTAATTCTTGGAGGAGTACTATCTCCGCTAGTAATCACAAGCCGCAGAAGCGGCACAACTGCGAGGATGACGCACATGGTTGGTGGACGGATGGATATCGAGATCAATGAAGGCGGCGGTCAGGCCAACGACGAGCGGCTCGCTCCAAATGGCAGGCTCGCCTTGATGATCGGCGGACACCGCGTCGGTGTATGCGAAGGCGGACATGACGGCCTTCAGTACCTTTTGTTTCAGACCGCAAAAGGCAACGTAAAGCGCGTGCGCTGCTGCACTGAGGACGAAATAACCACAATTCGCCGGGGATTGGACAACAGCGATTACTTCCCGTGCGAGAGCGATATTCAGTACCGGGGCAACAAGATTACGTTCATTACGCTCTAGTCATTGTGACCAGGGCGAACCAAAATCTGCCGGCGGAGACCATCCCGCCGGTATTTTGATTTCTTGACAGTAATTACTAGGCGTATAGTCTGTAGGTATGGTCATTCGAACACACGCAGTAGCCATGATGATGCGCTTCCTGGAAACTCAGAGGGCGTAATTTTTCACACAGAAAAAAGACAAAGGCCCTCACAAGGGGCTTTTTTGTTCAAGTGGTTCGGGATAGGCGCTTACTGAGCTTCTATCCCGGGTCATCGTGACTCGGCCAAGATGATTCTTGGTTACGTTCTATGAAATTGTGGAGGCTGCAATGAATGTTGCTGCGGCGACAAATACGAATCACGTGTTGCTGTCGGAGTTGTTACCGCGGGACCTCAAGGTTGCGGACTCGATGATGCATATTCCCGATTGGGCGTTTCGCCCGGATCAATGGACTGCCGCGTTTCTGCGCGGACTGACGCAGCACGCGCAGTCCTGGAATGGCAAGCGCGTTTGGGAAATTGGTGTCGGCACCGGCGGGAATCTTGTTGCACTTCGATTCCTCGCAAATGGAGCGACATTTTATTTCTCCGACTTCGACTCGCGCTGCGTTCCACTTGCCTCGAGAAACATCGCTACGGCGGGGGCAAGTACTTGTCGATACTACCCGCTGCATGGTTCATGGGACCTCGTGACTGCGCCAGAGGGAAAGACTGCACCGAAAGTCGATATCATCTTCGGTTGCATCCCGCAGGTTCCCTCGAATGTAGACCTGTCGGCTCGTGACAATGTCGCTCACTACTACAACCCGCAACGCTATCCGAACTCGCACCTCAACCCGTGCGGACTCGGCCTCGTTGAGGCATTGCTCCAGCGGGCGCCGGACGTGCTGAGCGAAAACGGCCAAGTCGTTCTCAATCTCGCGGGACGACCTGGTATCGGCCGGCTCGAAGCCATGTTCGCAGCATGCGGATTTGCTTCGCGGGTTTTGTATCAGACCGTCATCGCACAGCACAAAGACACTTCACTCGAGAGCCTTGCGGCGCTCGAGAAAGAAGGTCATGGGGACTTCGAGTTTTTTTCGGACCCTGAAAACTGCAATGGCATCAACGCGCGATTAGCGGAATGGCGTCGGGGACGAGGAATGCCGGTCTACCACAGGATATATGTCATTGAAGGCACGATGGCGTAAGGCACAATAGGGCGTGGTCGGTTTATTAACCGCCGACCACGCCACACACTTTTCTATTCTATGAAATTCGAAACAAACAAAACATATTTTCTTCCCGGTGCCATGGGCACCGAGATTCAGCGCAGGGGACACACCACAGCACTTCCATTGTGGTCGGCGAAAGTGCTTTTTGACGCGCCGGAAATCGTGGGAGATATCCACCGCGACTATATTCGCGCTGGCGCCAACATACTGACTACGAACACATTCCGCACACAGCGCCGCACGCTCGCGCTTGCCGGGCTCGATGGGGAAACTGAGCGTATAAACAAACTCGCGGTCGACCTTGCAGTGCAGGCACGGGATGCCGAAAAGGTATCGCGTCCCGTATATATTGCCGCCTGCATCACAACACTCGAAGACTGTTACCGCGTTGATTTAGTGCCCGAGCAAGATGTGTGTGAGCGTGAACACGCTGAGCAGGTCGCATTGTTTGTCGAGACTCCGATTGATTTCTTTGCATTGGAAACGTTTAACACAATCCGAGAAGCCGAGGCGGCTGCACAAGCGGTAACAAACAAGGGTAAACAGTTCATGGTCAGTTTTGTTCCGGACGAAGACGGAAATATTTTGAGTGGTGAGAGTTGGGCTGATGCGGTTGCCTGTATGCAAAAGTATTCGCCACTCGCGATGCTCGTGAACTGTGCGCCACCGGAAACGGTAACCCGCGCACTTGAAAAGTTGGCACTTGTGGCAAAAGAGAACGGAATTCCTTTTGGCGCCTACGCAAACGGTGAGGGAGCAGCAGGGAGCGCGGAAGGTTGGGACTTTTCAAAACAGGGAAGTCCCATTGAATCGTATGCAGAGCACACACGCGCGTGGAAAGCCCTTGGGGCAACGGTCATTGGTGGATGCTGTGGTACGACACCCGAATATACCGAGCAATACAGTCGAATTTAAAGCTATTAGGTTGTATTGCTTGACCGTCTCCAGAACAAGTACAGAATTGTAGTGGTGCGGGCGAAGGATTCCCAAAGTACCGCCGACGTGGGAGTAATGCTACGGCAGGGTCTTGCCCACAATGTCGGATTCCGAAATGGGGTCGAATACAACCGTCTTTGCTGGGAGGAATACAGGAAATTTCTCTCCCTTTTCATAGGAGGCGCGCTCTACCAGGGGTGCGTCTTCTTGATATCTCCGTGGCGGTGCCCCAAAAAGCCGTTTTGGGGCTTAAAACAAGGTCCTTATGCTATGGGGTTGACTCTC
This sequence comes from uncultured Candidatus Saccharibacteria bacterium, assembly GCA_964471165.1. GTDB lineage: Bacteria > Patescibacteriota > Minisyncoccia > Phycocordibacterales > UBA2100 > UBA10103. The sequence continues at coordinate 666 of CAYYEX010000015.1, read as the reverse complement.
AGTTGTAACCGCATATAATGGCTCGACCTTCGCTCCTGAAGGCCTGTTCCAAGCGATTGCGAGGAACCAAAGGACAGATTTTGAGGCGAGTTGCCGAAAAAATCTATGCGCAAGTCCAACTCGGATACTGCGCCTTTCAACCGGATTCGCCGGTGGAGCATTGGTGTGAACTTTGACTTTTGAATAGACAAAGCATTTTGCATCGAATTCTGTAGCGGAATTCGGTGTGAGAAAAACAATCTGTGTTAATCACACAAAAGATTGGTAAGTTCGAATAACCAATAAGCCGGTTATTCGAAAGCAATGCAACACACAAGCAAGCAAACAAAAAACAACTCGCTACGAAGCCCTAGGAGAGTTTCGTAGTGATTAAGGAATAGAAACCCTTCGACTCTCGTTTGAGAGTAGAAGGTACAGTAAAGAAACAATTGAATATCCATTCTTTTGTTTCGTCCATCCTAAAAAAGAACTAAATCAAATTCGTAACAGAGTTTCATGGCAGTGCACTCAAGGATCCGTCCACGTGCACACTATGTAATACATTCTTTTACTTAGAGTTTGATCCTAGCTCAGGGTGAATGCTGGCGGTATGGATAAGGCATGCAAGTCAAGGGGGCCGCAAGGCAACCGGCAGACGAGGTAGTAACACGTAGGAACGTACCCCGA
>CAYYEX010000014.1:0-21099 GCA_964471165.1 uncultured Candidatus Saccharibacteria bacterium | reverse complement strand
CGATATTCACACGCCTCAACCACAAACAAATCGGGGCTTCCGGGAAGAAAGTTTGATTCAAAGTCGCGCACAATTGAACCTACTATCGCAGTAGGCTCTTTGCCTGTGTGCTCGAGGATTTTTGCAAGCATGCCAGTGGTTGTGGTTTTGCCATGCGTACCCGCTACTGCAATTGTGCGTGCGTGCTCCGTCACTTCCCCCAACGCTTCAAAGTACGAAATTTCTGCTATATCTGCTTCTTGCGCATACAGGCGCGCAGGATGGTCACTCGGAATTGCATCACTGTAGATATGCATTTTTGCATCATCGTGTTCCGTGTGTCCGATTGAAACATCAATCCCCTTAGATTCAAGCAGCTGCGTGGTGGGCGATTCCTCGCGGTCTTCGCCAGAGACAACGTGCCCCGTGTGAACAAGGTATTGCGCAAGAGCCGACATGCCAATGCCGCCAATACCAACCATGTGTATGCGCTTCGGTAGTTTCATTGCCCCAGTATACGCGTTTACGACATACAAACGAAAAAGGCCGCATTGCTACGGCCTTTAACGAGCTATTTTGTTCAGCTCCTCGATATTACTTCGTCGCGCGCCTCTTCGTACGCGATGCGAGGGTCACGACCTTCTGCTCCTTGGAGCCGAGGCGCGTTGCCACGGTCTCCGCGAACCCGACCACCAGGTCCACCAGTTCACGGTCGTGCTTGATGACGTTGATGGCGCTCGCGAGACGGACACCGTCCTTCGTCGACAGCAATGCCATCAGGTCCTGCGCCGGCGCATGCTCGCCGCCGTTCGTTTGCCCGGGCGCACCTTCGAATAGGAACGAGACGGGGACCTGCAGAAGCTCGCTGATCTTCACGAGCCGGCCGGCACCGACGCGGTTGGTGCCCTTTTCGTACTTCTGGACCTGCTGGAACGACACCTTCAGCCCCGTGCCGAGCACTTCCTGGGACATGCCCAGTTGCAGGCGCCGCATGCGAATGCGGCCACCGACGTGTTTGTCCACCGGGTTCGGCGATCTAACGGACATATAGCAACTCCTGCCTTAGATGTTGTGGCTCAACAGAGCCCGAATCGAGACTGCCCCGACCGGGCGGGATAGTAACACACTACACACAAATGTCAAATGAAGACAGCTACCGGTTAGACCTATTTATTGAATTGGGTTAGATGGATTTCACGATTGTTTCGGCTACACGCTCGCCTATGGCTCGCATCATCGCGCGAAGTCGTGTTTTCTGCTCATCTATTTCGTCCTGATTGGGATCATTATGTATCGCAGTTGCATGCGGACCGTGTTTGTCATTCGTCTTTTTTTCAACCCCGGCCGCCTTCGTAAACTTGTAGCGAAACTTCGACCGATCATATGGATCAACCTGCATTCCCGAGAATACCCGCGATACGTCCTCTGTTCCTTCTTCGGGAATTGAAGAAAATATGGCATATGCGGGAATGTCTGGATTATCAAATGCACGGCGAATCGCTTTAGCGGTTTCTCCTTTTTCTGTTACAAACTCATCGACGATTGCGATACTCCCTTCCGAGCGGGCTTTTAATTCAAAAGCTTCGATTTCCTTGGCACGAGTGCGCATCGCATTGCGAATCGGAACGATATCGTCAAACTTTTTCTTTGCATCTTCCATCATCCCCTCTTTGTACTCAGCGAGATATGGTTGTTTTTTTACCGCCTCTTCATAGAATCCGTGGATTTCATCGGGACCGATACCCTCGGATGACCCTGTCCGCGCTTCCTGTCGATCTTCAAAACCGGCGACTACAAAATCCCTTTTGCTTGAGTTAAAGAAATAGAAGCGTGGTTTTTTTGAATTCGTTGCGGCGTGCACTTTCTCAATTACCGGTTGCAGCGCATAGAAGAGTGGTCGGGCAGCGGTATCCGGCAAGATGATGGCATCGGGAAAATTGTTGTTGAAATCTTTGAACATTTTTTGAACAATACTCTTGAGACCTTCCTCGAGAATCTGTTCCTCCCGCGGATTGAGAAGCTCTTTTCGCTGATTGGGCATTCGCTCGCTCATATAGAAATATTATCACTCAGCACTCCTAACCCCCGATAACTTCTACGGTCGAGTTTTCCCCCGGAAAGAGGCGTTCCACGAGAACCCGGAACTGCTCTGACTCAGCACTTAAAATGAACCGTGTTGTCCCCTCACCCACTTCTCGGGGCCAGAACTGCCGCTCTACACGGTCCGCCACCGCAAGTGCAGGGTCGAAAATTGCTATGTGCTCACCGAGTATCCTGCGAAATGCCCCCTCAACGAATGGATAATGAGTGCACGCGAGCACGAGCATGTCGAACGACGACGTATCTACTGCACGGAGATTTGTCCGGATAATCTCCTCTATCACATCGGCAGACTTTCCAAACTCTATTGCGCCAGCGAGTCCCGGCATCGGGAACGCAACCACGTTCTTACCAACCATACGAAATGCATTCTGATAGAGCTCAGAGTTAATCGTTGCAGGTGTGGCACACACACCGATACGCATATCCGTCGCCCGCAGAGATGAAACCGTCGGCCCAACCATTTCGATAAGCTGCCCTGGCTGAAGGTCGAACGCATCGAGGAGCGATACCGCAAGCGACGCGGAGACGCTATTGCATGCACTCACTATATTATTCGCTCCATGGTCTTGTAAAAGTTTTATTGCTGCAACCGTAAGGTCGGAAAGTTTTTCGCGCGGCTTCTCCCCGTAGGGCGCATTCTTCGTGTCACCAAAGTAGATAACGTCGGCACTCGGCAGATTCTGTCGGATTGCATGCAGCACTGTGAGGCCACCGACTCCTGAATCGAAAATCCCAATCATGCATCAATATGTTTTGTATTCAGTTTGCAAAAACTTCTCCACCCGCGTAAGTCCCTCCACTATTTTTGTTTCATCGAGCGCATAGCTGAAGCGTAATCGGTCCGGAGAACCAAACCATGTACCGTCATAGGTAATCATGCCGTAGTTGTAGTACAAATCGTGCATAACACGCGATGCATTTTTGAATTTTGGAAACACATAGAACGCTCCTTCCGGCTTCCACAAGTCGAGACCCAGTTTCTGGAGCCCGTGGTAAATACTGTCGCGACGTTTTTCCCAAATTGGTACGTGTGACGCCACATACGTAGTGCGCTCGCTCATAGCGGCAAGCCCCATCGCCTGACTCACGATTGATGTATTCATCGAAGTGTGCGACTTCATGTCGACAACACGTGCAACAAGTTCGCGATCGAGTGAATGGAAATATCCCAATCGGTGACCGCACATTGCATAGGTTTTCGAAAAAGAATTGATGGTAACAACGCGTTTCCCTTTGAGGAGATAGTTTTCGCGCTCGTACATAAGATCCTTGTAGACCTCGTCGGAGAGCACGTAGATGCCGAGCGTATTGCACATCTCTTCAATGCGTCTCAGTGTTTCCACGTCTTGCACAGTTCCTGTTGGATTTGATGGCGAATTTATCATCACCGCACGGCAGCCCTGAATTGTTTTCTCAAATGTATCGAGATTAATCTTTCCTTTTTCAAGCTCGTAGAAAACCGGCGTCATGCCAGCGAGCGTGACGTTATGCGGGTAGGAATAGTAGAACGGTCGCGGAAGCGCAACGCGAGCGCCGGGTGCCGCGATGGCGCGCAGCACCAGATCGATTGCTTCCGAGGCGCCATTGGTTACCACAATCTCCTCCGCAATCGCACTTGGATATTCACGAGCAATTGCCGTGCGTAGGTTCTCTTCGCCCTGTACGAGCCCATATTTAAAGCCCTCAAAACTCTTGAGTACCGCAAAAGCCGAGGGGGGTGGTGGCAAATCAGGTTGTCCGGAACCAAATGAAATCAAATCCCCACCAGCTGTGCCCTTTCCGATGAAAAACGCAGGGCTTGCAATCTCAGGCGTGTCCATATCTTTTCGAGTGTAACACTTATGCCTCTATTCGAGGACGCACGAGCGAAAGAAAGTGGTCGTTTCGTTCGTATTCATTTGTGTAGGAGCTAAACGAGGTAAATGCTGGGCTGAATAACACACTGTCACCGAACTCGGCCACCTCAAACGCTGAGTCCACAGCGGTTTCGAGTGATTGAAATACCATTGGGTCATTCAAAAGCGGTTTGATTCGGTCGGTACCACTCCCCTGCAAAAGAAACACTGCTTTGCATGTTTTCTGGATTTCACTCACCAGCGCATCCAGATTTAAGTTTTTGTCTGCGCCGCCAGCAATCAGTACTATGTCGCGACGACCCTGATCGAGCGATCTCAGCGCCGCAAGCGTTGCCTCTGGAGTTGTTGCATTGTTATCGTTGAACACACGCACTCCGCCCGCAAGTCCCATGTACTGCAGTCGTCCTTCTACGCCGTCGAACGATTCAAGCCCTGCACGAATCGCTTCCGACGTGAGCCCGAGTCGAAAAAGCGCCGCCGCCGCAAACGAAGCATTTACTCTGTTGTGAATGCCAAGAATCCTCAGCTCCCAATCAGGCGCGAGTTCGCCAACGACAGTCGGTTCAATGGGAGGATGCGCTGCGCGCACACGCTCTTCAACTTCCTCACCCACAAACAATGAGTCGCCGTTTTTTTGAAAAAGAAAAATATTCGCTTTGTCCGCAAAGTACGCATCCATATCGGCGTAATAATTCTGATGGTCCGGCATCAGGTTTGTAAAAACAGAAATATGCGGGCTTAAAGAAAGGTCGCCGAATCCCTGCAGCTGCCACGAGTCGAGTTCGAGTACCGCTATGTCCCCAGCGTAAATGTCGGGGAGCATCGCAAGTGTTGAGACTCCACGAATATTTCCGCCGAGCACCGCGCGCTTACCCGCGTGAATGAGCGAATGATAGACCATGTGCGACACCGTTGATTTGCCTCGCGTGCCAGTTACACCCACGATTGTTGCGCCAATCTCTACAGCGAACTTTGCAAACAATGCAGTCGACATTGCGATAGGTACCCCCGCATCGCGCGCCGCTTGAATATACGGCGAATCCTGCTTCACGCCTGCAGCTTTTATTACTAGGTCTGTGTTCGTAAAATCCGATTCAATATGTCCGCCAAGGTGGTACGTAATATTGGGATACGTTTTCAGTTGCGCGAGCGAGTCCGCGAGTTTTGTTTCGTCTTTCATGTCGGTAACCGTTACGAGCGCACCACACTCCGACAGAAACGCCGCATCCCCTATGCCTCGGCCTAACAACCCGAGGCCCATTATGGTCACCCGTTTACCTTTGAAATAAGCCCTGAAATCAGGTCCTGTGTCCAACATACGATTTACTGTATCACTCCCTCTTATTTTTCCTGAAGCTTTTTGAGCGCCACGATATATGCAGCAGTACGCAACGACACCTTTCGGTCTGCGGCGGTTTCAAAAACTGTATCAACTGCCGCACGCATCAAATCGGACAATTTCGTAAACACTTCGTCCTTGCTCCACAATTCGTTGTTCATATTTTGATACCACTCAAAGTACGACACTGCGACGCCGCCGGAGTTGGCAAGAATATCGGGAATTACAACAACACCCTTCCCTTCAAGAGTCTCATCGGCCTCAGTCGTCGTCGGGCCATTTGCCATTTCAAGAATTATTTTTGCTTGCACACTTTTTGCATTCTCTTCAGTGATTGAATTTTCGAGCGCTGCCGGAACGAGCACATCGACGGGAAGCGAAACAACATCTTTCGTCGGAATATATTGTGCGTCGCCCGAATCTGCCGAGCCATCAAGTGTGCCGTGCGACTCTTTAAATGTGCGTATCGCCTCCACGTCGCGCAAGCCCCCGCGCACATACACGCCGCTTTTCGAATCCGTCAGTGCCTCAATTTTAAAACCACTCTTTTGCATGTACCCCGCTAAATAGCCACCCACATTTCCGAGCCCTTGAATTGCAACTGTCTTATTGTGGTCCTGCCCAGTCTTTTTTAAATATTCGTCGAGGGCATAAAAACCACCGAGCCCCGTTGCCTCGGTTCTGCCCAGAGAGCCGCCATGCTCAATTGCCTTACCAGTGATTACTGCCGGAGTGTCCTTCCCGACAATCTTTCCGTACTCATCGCGAATCCAACTCATGATAGTGGCGTTTGTATTCACATCCGGTGCCGGAACATCTTTTTCTGGCCCGATATGTGGCGCAAGCTCACGTGTAAAGGCGCGGGTGAGTCGCTCAAGCTCTCCTGCCGAGAGTTTCTTTGGGTCGACACGAATACCGCCCTTACCTCCACCGAACGGCACGTCGATAACCGCGTTCTTCATCGTCATCCAAAATGCGAGCGCCTTCACTTCGTCCATATCGACATTTGGGTGATACCGGAGTCCGCCTTTATACGGACCGCGAATATTGTTGTGCTGCACTCGATATCCCTGGAATGTTTCAATGTGTCCGTCGTCCATTTCGATTGGCATTGCAACCTCTATCACATTGTCGGGCGCTTCGAGTCGCGCGAGGAGTTCCGGCGAAATATTGGTGTGTGCAGCTGCGGTGAGCAGTTGTTTTTTTGCTCGCTCCCATGGGTTGTTTTGGGGGTTGTTTTGCATCGTTGCCGCATTGTATACCCCGTGAGATAAAAAGCATTTTGGATACAATAGTTTTCGGGCTTTCTCGTTAGTCCGCATTTTTCGCACATATCTATACTGCATATCTCATGGCGTATACCCCGCTCGAGGGTATGCTCTGTGAACACCCTCAGGGTCTTCCTCGCATTGAAAATTGACAACGCGGAGTATCGTTTCATAAGCCCCATCCGAATGAATGTGCGACACTGCTGATGCCGTGCAAGTAAGCCATTTTAACGATGATGATAGTGATGATGAGCTTATCCACACAATTTTTTGCACAAGCATTTTTACATACGTGCAAAAATGAGAGTCGCAACCAACAGACACATCTCGTTTTCTCTCCGAGATGTGCTTTGACTCGAGAGATAGGTCATTCCTGGGACGGGTTATCCCTCGCAGGTCTTTTATGGCCCCCTTTTGAGTCGTTTGTAGGTAGCGTGCGCTCTCACCAAACTAGTTTTGGGGAGAGATTACCAAATCGTAGCGGCAAAGCGTATGACAGACATATCAATTACAAAACGAGACGGTCAGAAGGAGCTCTTTAACGCAGATAAAATCAACCGATCAATCGAACGTGCGGCAGAAGGCCTCTCGGACCCGATTTCGATTGTGACTCAAATCGCGACCGAAACGCGACTCACTCTCTACGACGGCATCACCACCGATGAAATGGACTTGGCTACAATCAACGCCGCTGTTCAAAACATCAAAGAAGACATCGAATACGACAAGGTTGCCGTACGACTCCTCCTGAAGACGGTCTACCGACGCGTTATCGGTGAATACAACGACGACAAAGAAGAACTTGCCGCAAAGCACGCTACGCAGTTCCCTCTCCACATCAAAAAACAAGTCGCAAATGGTCTTCTTGAAGAGAGAATGGAAAATCTTTTCAACCTCGACACACTCGGTGCCGCTCTTAAGATTGAGCGCGACGAGTTGTTCAACTACGCCGGTCTTTCAAGCCTCCTCGACCGATACTCGATGCGCGACACCAATCAGAAGCGCATTGAAAGCCCGCAATATTTCTTTATGCGCGTAGCGATGGGTCTTTCCTACAACGAAAAGAATCCGACGCAGGCTGCAATCAGGTTCTACGAAAAAATGTCGCAGCTCCTCTACATTGCGGGTGGCTCGACAAATCTTGGCGCGGGCACAACGCGTCCATCGCTCTCGAATTGTTTCCTGCTCGAAATGCACGACGACATGGACCACATTGCAAAATCTGTTGCAGATGTGTTGAAAATTTCCAAAGCATCCGGCGGCATCGGCGTATCGATTACAAAACTTCGCGCAACCGGTTCTCCGCTCAAATCATCGAACACTGTTTCATCCGGCCCGACGCCGTTTGCAAAAATTATGGACACTGCAATTCGTGCAGTGCAGCGCGGCGGAAAAAAACTCGGCGCACTCTGTTTCTACATGGAGAACTGGCACTACGACTTCCCTGAGTTCATCGATTGGAAGCACAACGCCGGTGACGACTACCTGCGCATGCGAACCGCAAACACCGCAGTATTTATTTCCGACGAATTTATGAAGCGCGTGGAGAGTGGTGACGACTGGTACATGTTTGACCCGAAGGAAACCCCCGACCTCAATGAACTCTACGGCGCCGCCTTCTCGAAGCGCTACGCTGAATACGTGGAGCTCGCCAAGGCCGGGAAACTCCGTATGTTCAAGAAAGTTCCCGCAACCGAACTGTTCCATCAAATTCTAACCTCACTCCAGTCCACCGGTCATCCATGGCTCACCTGGAAAGACCCTATTAACCTGCGCGCACTCAACAACAATACCGGCACGATTCACATGTCGAATCTCTGCACGGAAATCACACTCCCGCAGGATAAAAACAACATCGCAGTTTGTAACCTTGCCTCGCTCAACATCGCAGGCCACATTGAAGGCAAGCAGATTAACTGGGCAAAGCTCGAGGACACGGTCCGTACCGCAGTGCGCCAGCTCGACAACCTCATCGACATCAACGTTCTCCCGATTGAAGAGGCTGCGCGCTCCGACAACGATAATCGCGCGATTGGTCTCGGCGTTATGGGATTCTCCGACGCGCTCGAACAACTCTCGATGTCGTACGAGTCGCCACATGCATGGGATTTCGCCGACCGCGTATTCGAATTCATCAGCTACATGGCGATTGATGAAAGTGCAAACTTGGCACAAGAGCGCGGCAGCTACAAAAACTTCCCTGGCTCTGGCTGGTCGCACGGTATGGTGCCGCTCGACACCATTGAGCGCATGGAACAGGACCGCGGCATGACAACCGACCTCTCGAAAATTACGAAGCAGAAACGCCTCGACTGGGACAAGCTGCGCGCCCGTGTGAAAAACGGCATGCGCAATGCAACGCTCATGGCTGTAGCTCCGAACGCGAACATTGGTCTCGTTGCAGGTACAACGCCAGGAATCGACCCACGCTTCGCACAAGTATTCGCACGCAATAAGATTTCGGGCAAATACCTCGACCTCAACCACAACCTTGTGAAGGACCTCAAGAATATGGGTCTATGGGAAGAGATGAAAGAAAAGATTATCGAGGCACAGGGTGACATCTCAGGTATTGACGGGCTCCCTGCGTACTTTAAGGAGATTTACAAAACCGCCTTCACCACCAGCCCGTACGCATATATCGAGGTTGCAGCGCGCGCACAAAAGTGGGTTGACCAAGCGCTCTCGCGAAACATGTATCTCGACAGCCGTGACATGGTTGATATGAAGCAGGTCTACATGACCGCGTGGAAGAAGGGCTTGAAAACCACTTACTACTTGCACATGAAGCCGCGCCACACGGCTGAGCAATCGACCACCAACGTCAACAAGTCTGAGATGACCGGCAAGCGTGGGTTCGGTTCGATTAAACTCGCGGCAGCCGGCATCCCGGAAGGAGCAACACTTTCCCCGGTTGATATGTCTCCCTCACCGATTACAATCGACACCTCTACCCCAATGCAGTCTCCGGTCCATGTGCCGACACATCCTCCCCGCGGGTTCGCAGCAGTGAGCGCCGTAGCAGCAACCGAAGTTGTGGCTGCAGTAAAAGCAGAAGCGGCAACAATTTCAGCCCCGGTAACAACTCAGACGACCCCATCGCCTGTGGAAGCGGTCGCTGTGCAGCCTATTGTCGCTGCAGTGGCCCCCGCTGCTTCACCAATGGGATTCTCAGCAGTGAGAGCCGCAGAAGCCGCTAGCGCGAGCATTGCTGCTCCTGTTGCCCTTGCCCCGCAGTCTGCCCCGACTGCTCAAGTAGCACCAACAGCATCAAAACCAGTATTCGATATGCCAGACGACGGTGCTGATAGCCCGAACGTTTGCATCGCATGTCAATAGGAATCCCCGCCGTTTCCGAGTAGGATTCGACAACACATTACAAAGAAGTTAGTGCGCAACTTCATAGAACTATGCTTTTAGGAAAACCATCGCCAGACGATTACAATTTGCATCCCTCGCAGTATCCGTGGGCATACGACCTCTACAACCAGGCCGTGCGCAACACATGGTTCCCGCACGAGATTGCTCTTAAAGAAGACCTTGATGACTGGGCAAAGATGACCGACGACGAGCGCCATGCAGTGGAGTTCCTCGTCGCATTCTTTAACCCAGCCGAGCTTGTAGTGAATCGCTCACTCGCCCTCGGCGTATACCCGCACCTCAAGTCCGCTGAATGCCATCTCTACCTCGCAAAACAAATGTGGGAAGAAGCCAACCACTGCGTGGCCTTTGAGTACGTGCTCCAGACATTCCCGCTCGACCGAGAAAAGGTGTTCAACTTGCACACGCAGGTGCCTTCGATGGCTGCCAAGGAGGCGTTCATCAACAAGTACATGAAGCGCATGACCGAAGATGAGATGGACGTCTCAACGATTGAAGGTAAGCGCGACTTCGTGCGCAACCTCGTTGCGACCAACGTCGTAATGGAAGGCGTTTGGTTTTACTCGGGCTTCATGGTTGCTCTCTCCTTCCGACAGCGCAACCAACTTCGAAACTTGGGCTCGATGATTAACTGGGTGCTCCGTGATGAATCGCTCCACTTGAAGTTTGGTATCAACCTCATCCACAATATTCTTGAAGAGAATCCTGACTTAGTTACTGCGGAGTTTGCCGAAGAAATCCGCTCCATCGTGATTGAGGGCGTGAACTTGGAAACCACATTCAACGCAGACTTGTTCCCGCGTGGCATCCTCGGACTCAACGCCGACTACGTGAACCAGTACGTGCAATACGTTGCTGACCGTCGCCTCGTAGAGCTTGGTCTCGAAAAGGCGTACAACGCCACCAACCCAGCGAAGTGGATGTCGACCGCAACCGACGTGTTCGAACTCGTGAACTTTTTTGAAAGCCAGAACACAAATTACGAAGTGAACTCCGGCGACAGCGAAAAGAAAAAAGCTGCGTAAACTCAAGAACATAACAAAAATCCGTCGCACGACGGATTTTTGTTATACGGTCTGTGTTTCGCGGATATCGTCCGGCGCCCATATTTCGACACGCTCTGCCGGGTCTGGTTTTTCAAGGTTGTCGAGAATAACTTTCGCCACGTCTTTCGGCTCCATGGATTGATCATAGTCCTCATGCTTGTCCAGCCCAAAAAGCCCCGTCTTCATGCGATATGGGTACGCACCAATCACTTTCACGTTGGTGTCTTTGAGTTCGTCTCTCACAGCCTGCGTAAAGCCTTCTGCGGCGAATTTAGAGGCAGAATAGGCCGCACCAAGTGCCTTGCCCTTGAGCGAGCGTACAGAGAGCGTGTTCTGAATGATTCCACCTGTTGCTTTCATGTGCTTCATCGCCTCTATCATTCCGTATGCGAGCCCAAAATAGTTCACCTCCATTAAGAGATGTGCGCGGCTCATATCTGCCTCTTCGGCTGTTACATACGGCATCCAGATGCCGGCGTTGTTTATCCAGAGGTCGATCTTTCCGAACTCGTCAATCGCTGCGCGCCCGAGTGCAATCACCTCTTCGCGGTCAGTCACGTTGCAATGCATCGTTGGCATGTCGAGTTCAATACCAAGTTCCTGCAGATCCGGACCATCAATATCGGAAAGTACGACACGTGCCCCGCGCGCCACGAGCTCGCGCGCAAGCTCCGCGCCCAGTCCCCGGGCCCCGCCCGTTAATACACACATTGCACCATTGAGAATCATTTGTCGCAGATTACCATCCTCTGGCTATTTCTTGAACAGACCTTTGTACAGGTCGTCTTTCATCGCAATCTGTAGTTCGGTTCGATTCACCCGTTCGCTCCACTCAACGGGTGCGTTTTCTATCAAACCCAGCGGGCACTGTTCGTTTCCCTCCCCCATCAGCACAACAGCGGCGCTTGCCAGGCAGTCTGCGATATTTGTTTGCGTGACCGTAAGTTTTCTGCCGAAAATATCCGCCTTTCCTCGGTAGTCGCGGATACCTTTGAATCCCGCGTATCCGAGGGCCACACCAGTAACACCAGCTCGCAGCGGCGAAATGCGGCTATCGGTAATAAGGATTCCGAGCGATTTCACTTTGTAATGTTTCAAGAGTTGTTTACGCAACGCTGCAGCGGCGGCAAAACTATCATGCGGTAGCAAGACGGTTTTTCCGTCTGCGTTCGAGTCATCGATACCCGCATTCACCACCACCGTGCCATCGCGCACAGTGAGCCACCACTTGGGCGTCACGCGTGATTGCCAGCTACTCTCTGCGCTGATGACTCGCTTTTTTTCAGCATCCGACTTCAGTACAACCGTTCTGCCCTCGGCAAGCGCAACAATCTTTGACGTGACTGCGAGTATCGAGCCATCTTTGATTCGGGGTACCTGCCCTACGATGAAATGAAAAAGATCTTGATTCTCTGTGAATACCGGTGTCTTGATTGTTCGTATATTCATATCTTTTTGTAGTGAAGCAACACCGTACCACGAGCATTCAATTTCTTTACGGACTCCAACTGAAATCGTCGCGTTTTACTCCCGTCGGAAAACATTTGTGTACCACGACCGAATACAAGCGGCTCGATCGTAACGTAGAGCTCATCGAGGAGTTTCGCCTCCAACATCGTTCGGTATACTGCCCCACCCCCAGCTACCGCAACCACTGAAAACTTTGATAGAAGCCGTTTAAGCGGCGTATATGCTGGATTCACGAATGTCACCGTTCCCTCTGTATGAATGTCTCGCACCTTCGAGGTGAGTACAAATGTCGTTCGCTTCTGCAGACGCGATTTTGCTGCAGCGTAGGTGTTGGATCCAACCACAACCGCATCTGATTGCGAGAGACCTTTTTGAAAGTGTTTCCAATCTTCGGGGCTCGTCCACGTTGGACGCCGCTTTTCGCTCAGCGAGATGCGACCATCAATCGTTGCTGCAACGTAGGCAATATATTTCGCCTTACGCGTTCGCATTTGTTTTTTCATCGCGCAAAATCCAGAGACCAAGATATGAGAGCGGCGTATAGAGAAGTCCCATGAATACCTTGAAGAGCCACCACGACACAATCAGTTTGAGAAGCACGTCGTTTGCGTACACTCCATAAAACGCGATAACCATAAAAAGCACGGTATCGAGCAACTGCGACCAGAGATTTGAAAGTGTGGAACGAAGCCAAAATAACTTTTCTCCCCACATATTCCGGAAGAAAAAGAATGCAATAACGTCCTGATATTCAGCAACAGCAAACGCTACAAGGCTCGCAATCGCAATACGCAACGACACGCCAAAAATAGTGTTGTATGCATCGTGCGCCCACATGCCGTCTGCAGACCATGGGGCAAGGAGCGATATCACCGAGTACAGGATAAACAGTGCCGTGGAAATAAAGCCGGCAGTGACGAACATCTTTGCCATACGCTTGCCGTAGACTTCCCCAATTACGTCTGTGGTGAGAAACACGAACGGAAACATAAATACACCAACCGAGAAATGCAGGCCGAGCCAAAATGGCATGATTTTGAGCCCGAGCGTGTTCGCCGCAAGAAGCGACGTGAGGTAGATTGCCAGCGCAATCAGTATCTTGCGAAGGTTTTTCTCGTCGAGAGTCGGAAACATCGCGGCATTGTACGTGTTCATGAACTCAGTGCAAGTAGGCTATTACGCTGCGAAAATAACATGTGCTATATTCGCTCGGGACAAGGAGACCAACGCATGGACCTCTCAGCAACCGAAGCAGACTCACGCCACGAGAACCTTGAGCACATGTCGACTGCCGAAATCCTTGCAGCTATGAACGCGGAGGACGAGAAAGTGGCGCGTGCGGTACACGCAGTACTACCGACCGTTGAACGACTAATTGATAACATAGTCGCTTCGATTCGAGACGGCGGGCGCCTCTTCTACATGGGCGCAGGTACCAGTGGGCGTTTGGGTGTTGTAGATGCATCGGAATGTCCGCCAACGTTTGGTGTCTCACCTGACATGGTGATTGGAATCATGGCAGGCGGTAACGGCGCTTTTCGAAAAGCAGTTGAAGGTGCCGAGGATAACCGTGAGCTCGGATGGAGCGATTTGCAGGCGCATAACGTATCGAAACGGGATGTCGTTGTGGGTATTGCTGCATCAGGCAGGACACCCTACGTAGTCGGAGCTCTCGAGCACTGCACACTGGCCGCCGTGACAACTGGATGCATTACGTGCTCACCAGGAAGTCCGCTTGGTGGTGTCGTGCAATTCCCGATTGAGATGTCGGTTGGCCCCGAGTTCCTCACGGGCAGCACACGGCTCAAAGCAGGAACAGCCCAAAAGATGGTCCTGAACATGATTACAACAGCGACCATGATTAGACTCGGTCACGTGCGCGGCAACAAAATGATTGACATGCAGGCTACGAACGAGAAACTTCGTGACCGCGGTGCGCGAGCAATTGCAATTGTACTTTCGATCGACTACGACAACGCTCGCCGCTTGCTCACTGAGCACGGCTCAGTTCGCGCCGCACTCGATGCGCAGAGGTAACACCGATGCCGGGCCCCGCGCCCGGCATCACTCATATGTGAGGTCGACTATTTTAATTTTTTGTGGGCATGGGGAGACTCGAACTCCCACCTCTTGCGAGATACGCTTCTGAGACGTACGCGTATACCAATTCCGCCACATGCCCGACTGACGTTAACCGTCCGGGGCATTGTAATAGCCCCGCGTCACATCAGCAACGCGGGGCAGTCTTTCAATGTTCTGTGTGGGGGTTTTATGCAGCCCAGTCAATTCGAATGGTCTCGTACCACTTGCTCCCGTCCATACAGGAGAAGCAAAAATTCTCGTAGTCGCCCACAACCGCTTTCAGCGCATCGAGCGAGAGATACTTTAACGAATCTGCACCGATGTGCTGACAGATTTCTTCAATCGTCTTGTTATTGGCAATGAGCTCATCGTACGTTCGGGTGTTTATCCCGAGTTCGCACGGGTGCTTGAACGGCGGTGATGCAATGCGCACATGCACCGCTTTTGCTCCCATCTTCAGCAACACCGCGATTACATTGATCAGTGTTGTGCCTCGTACGATTGAGTCGTCGATAAGTACAACAATCTTTCCTGCCACCGCGTCCGCGGAGAACGTAAACTTGTTCGCTACCTCGAGAACTCGCATTGCCTGCGTCGCCGCGATAAATGTGCGGCCGACATAGTGGTGACGATTGATTGCGGGGTAATGCTCACCGGAACGACCGCTGGCGCCGAATCCGCGAGCAATGTAATTCGCACTGTCAGGAATACCGACGACAATCTCCCCCAACGGCACACCGAATTCTTTTTCGAGCTCCGTGCCGAGCCGTTCGCGAAATCGCCCAACGTTCCTGCCGGAAATACGACTGGCAGGATGCCCGTAATACACGAGCTCAAAAACACACTGCTTGAGCGCGGGTTCGGCAAACTTCGTAACGATTGGATCGCCATGTTCCAAGAATGTTACGAACGTCCCCGGTTCGACTTCGCCGAAATATTCGGCATCCAGACTCGGGAACGCACAGGTTTCTGACGAAACGAAGTATCCGTCTCCCGACTTCCCGATTGAAAGGGGGTGGTTACCGTGCGGATCACGTACTGCGATCATTCGGTCAGGGAGAAGAATCAACAATTCATAGCTACCGCGCAGCATGCGAAGCACGTTCTTAAGTGCGTGATTGATGTCGTGTGATTTCTCACGCTCAAGCAACCGGAGAATAAACTCCGTGTCCATCGTAGTCGTACGCTCAAGCGGCGAAACATGTCGCTCAAGCTCTTCCGTGTTTACGATGTTGCCATTATGCGCGATGGCAATCTGCATGCCATGGAACTGGCCGCAGATCGGCTGCGTATTGTCGTACTTCTTATCGTCTTCCTCGCTGCCCGACGTTGCGTACCGGATATGCCCGATTGCGGCCATGCCGTGCAGCCGGTTGAGCGTGTCTTCGTCTTTGAAGACTTCGCGGGCGATACCCTTTCCGCGTTCGCGGAACAAGTAACGTCCGTTTGACGAGACGATGCCCGCCGAGTCGACGGCCCGGTGCTGGTTGTGATGCAGTCCAATTGCGACGAGTTCCGCCGCTTTACGCTGCCTCATTACTCCGCATAGTCCGCACATGCTGGTTCATCCTTCAATTTCAACGTTCAGATTGGTCCGCTGCCCCGACTATAGTTAAAAAATCCCCTGTGCGCCACAAAAATGGATTGCCCCGTGACGCATGGCGACACGGGGCTCTTTGATACGGACAGACTTGTTTACATGGGGGTGTACTGGGTCGCTTGCGGTAGGAACCGATACCCGTCGGGGACAATCAGGCTGTCGCGGTTCTTGCCGTCCCAGCGGATCTTCCTGTGTGCGATCAGGTTCGTGACATACGGTTGGAAATAGTGCTCCATCGCGTTCACACCCTTCTTCAGGTGCTCCCACCCCTCGTAGATAATCGGGAGAGGATATTCGAACACGATCGGTCCACCGTCGTACTTCTTCGTCAGAAAGTGCATTCCGAGACCCGACCCGGAAAGCCCTTCTTTGAGCGCCTTCATATGCACATGGTCACCGTGCATGCCGTCGCCACCCAGAAGCGGTGTCTCGTCCAGACCGAGCAGCGAGAGCAGACCCGGATGAATATTCGCACCGAAGCGAGGATCCAGCCCGGGGCCCGGGTCGTCGGGCCCGTGCTTCATTTCAACGGGCCACAGTGCACCCGAGAGGAATAGAAAACATTCGGGGTCGCCGTCGCTCATTTCGTGCACGAGTCGCTCATGTGCACCCGACACGCGTTCGTGTTTCGGGAAATGTCGCGTCGGAACGCCGTGCTTCTTCGCGAACGCTAACCCCCCGCACGGCACGTTGTGAACAACGCCGATGATCTCCATGTCGAGACGACCGTCCGCCGTCGCTTCGCAGAGATTATTGAGTCCGGTACCACCTCCGGAAATGCCTATCAGTGCCCTCGGTTTGTTCACGACCGTATTCTCCTTCTGTTGCCGGCCGCCACTATACCAACAACACCTTGTTGGGCAACGTTACTCGAAAGCGCACGGCCACCTCCATAGCCAGTGCAACAAGCTCAAAATAACGAGTGGTCATAACGACGAATCCCGCATAACGTCCTCACGTGTTACGGGTTTAAACGAACACAGATGATTGCGCTCCTGAATATACTCAGTCGGCCCTATTGAATACGCATACCAAGAGAACGCCCACATCATTGGGTTGAGATTTACCCCACAACCACTTAGATACATTCCGCCAACTACGAAAATGGTCACTACTGAACCGAGTGCCCATTTCCACATGCGCGTGGTCATATGCGTTACTCAAACGCCTCAACAGAGGCACCGATTGCGTTCAAACGTTCGTGCAAGTTCTCGTATCCACGATTTATCGGATACACGTTGTAGAGCACCGACTCACCTTCTGCGGCAATCATGCCAATCAGTATTAAAGTCGCAGGGCGCAGCGCTGGCGGTGCTTCAATGTGCGCAGGGTGGAACTTTGTCGGGCCAGTAACGAGTGCACGATGTAGGTCGAGTAATTCGATGTTGGCGCCCAAGTGATTCATCTCGAGGTAGTACTGTGCGCGGCCGTCGTATACCCAGTCGTGAATAAGTGTCTTCCCCTTTGCTTGGGTGGCAATTGGTACAAAGAACGGTAGGTTATCGATATTGATTCCCGGATACGGTCGCGGTGCAATTTTATCCGGTGGCGCAGTCAGCTCAGATGCTTCCACGGTAATATCTCGCAGCACCGTGTGACCGTTTTCCGATGAGTAGCGTTCCCCCATGGAAAATTTCAGCCCCATTTGTCCCAGGGTAAAGAGTTCGAGTTCAATGAAATCAATCGGACAGCGTTCGATTTTGATTGTCGAATGTGTCGTCGCAGCAAGTGCGATGAAAAACATCGACTCAATCGGGTCCTCGCTTGGGTGCCCATGCACCTCGGCGTTGATGTCGGAAAGGCCGTGCACCACCAGCGTCGATGTGCCAATTCCTTCAACCTTCACACCACAATGTTCAAGAAACACGCACAGGTCCTGGACCATGTAATTTGCACTCGCGAATTTTATCGTCGTGGTGCCCGGAATCTTTGCTGCAGCCATAAGCACGTTTTCTACCCCGGTGTCCGACGCTTCGTACATGATGATTTCGCACGGCTTCATATCCTTGGTCGAAACATGATAGGTGTGTGCCCCTTCATTGCCTTCCACATGGATGCCCAGGCGGCCGAGCGCATCAATATGGGAGCCAAGACTGCGCTTACCCAAATTGCAGCCCCCTGGGGCCGGTAACTCAAACGTTCCGAGCAAGTGTGCGAGCGGTGCGATAAGAAGCGCAATGGAGCGCGTGCGTGACGCGGCTTCGTGATTGATATTCGAGAGGTCGACTTTTGCCGGTGGCGTGATGCGCATATCCCCACTCTCGTCCCACACAATTTTGACTCCAATTGATTCGAGGACTTCGATTAATCGCTTCACTTCTTCGATGCGAGGCATGCGCTTGAGGATGGTCTCTCCTTTATTGAGCAAGGACCCACAAAGGAGCGCTACTGCAGCATTTTTGGAAATATTGGTCTGTACGGTCCCCGAGAGGGTTTTCCCTCCCTGTACGCGGTAATTCATCGGGCCATTATACGTTTGTCGGTGTGAATTGACGAGTCTGCCAGCGATTCGCGTATACTGAATTGTGTTATGCGACGAGACTGGGTGTTTGTATCCGCAGCACTGTTTGCGCTCGCCGCCACCCTTGCCTTCTGGCTCATGTTTGGTCAGAAACATACAGTTTTTTTGGGCACGAATGGACGCGTCAATTACACTGCAGAAGAGAAATACTGGGAAGGTCACGTGCCGAAAGTGGGGCAACAGGTCGCACATGAAGAGCTCGCACGCGCTGTCGCAAATCTCGACCAGGCAAACCAGCACCTCGCGGCACATGCATTCGGAGCCGCGCTATGGAACACAACAGGCATACACGGTGCAGGCACCTGTGACCAGCGATTCTCAAGCGGCTGCACTCACTCATACATCGCTGCTGCAATCGCACAACTCGGGTTGACCGACGGAATACGTTTCGTGGGCAGATTTTGTATGGAGAAAGCCGAGGGCGTCAGACCTGAAACATCCTGCCAACACGGAATTGGTCACGGACTCGTTGGATACCTCGGGTACGAGCTTCCCAATCTCACGGAAGCTCTGTCTATCTGCGACGGACTCCCCCACAAAGCATCCCTCACCATGGGCTGCTGGGGGGGCGTGCTGATGGAATACAACTTTCGTGGACACATCCAGGATGTCCGCCCCCTAACGACAG
Organism: uncultured Candidatus Saccharibacteria bacterium; assembly: GCA_964471165.1. Lineage (GTDB taxonomy): Bacteria > Patescibacteriota > Minisyncoccia > Phycocordibacterales > UBA2100 > UBA10103. The sequence continues at coordinate 1,826 of CAYYEX010000014.1, read as the reverse complement.
CCAGCAGATTTGAGCCGTGTTTTTCACTCCCCGAACAGCAACAATCTTCGTGCCTGTTCTGGCAACCGCTCTGGTGGTACGTCGAGACCTATCCCGAAAGCAGCGCCATGGAAACATTTGCGCAGATGGGGAGCTACTGCACAAGCCCCCTCTTAAAAAAGGGGTTGTCCGGAGCGTGTCTTGCAGGCATCGGCTTTATGGCACCTGGACGCGTTGAAATGAATCCGAAGTTGACGGCCCAGGCATGTGTCGAGGCGACACACACAGGCGCGGACCGCATCTCGTGCTGGTCTGGTGCTGCTGTGCAGCTCGCGATTGACGCCCGAGACCGCGCTCGTGCGTTTGTATGTGAGGGTCTTGCTGATGGCGACCTTCAGTATTGCCAGGAACATATAAACGATATCGCCAATCTCTTCAGCGAACACGGACAATCAATGTTTCCCTAGCACCTCCTCACAGTGAAGAAATCAGACCTTCGCTCCGTCGTCCGATTCCTTACACACAGTGCGCAGGCACTACGCTCCTGTCTCTCAATTTCGCTCTACTCAATTTGTGCGTCAGGAAGGAATCGGACCTTCGACCTCTGTCTTATCAGGACAGCGTTCTACCACTGAACTACTGACGCGTATTTTGATGATACCAACAGAGCCTGCCTGTAACTCTGTATCATCCACCGGAACTACTGACGCTAGTGAGGCTCGAAACGGGAAAGTTTACTTTCCTTTTTCAGCCGAGCGACGCGTCAGTACGAAGTACGACGCACACCCCCTGGGGTTACCAAGTGAAAACGATACTATCAAAAATATGACCATTACACAAAGCAAAGACGGCCATTCGGCCGCCCTTAGTCTTTTGCGCAATCATGCGCGCTTTTCTTGAACTCAGTGCCAGACGGCGATGTGTACACCCCATCCGACGGCGATTACGGCCGCAAGCACGAGCAGTGCGTAGAGTCCGTTTTGCGTAAAGGTAAATCGGTGCGGACCTTTGACGTTTCGAATGGCACCGTCTCGTTTGCCGATTGCAAAGATAATCATGTCGCGTCTCCCTCGCTTCGTGCCGGCGCAAGCGCTGCCAACGTAAACGGTAACACGTCTTCAAAAAATTACCGTATGTCGGATTTTACTTTTTACCTGCGTCCAAACTTCTGCGGAACTGTGTGAGTCCCGAAATAAGTTCATCAATTGCCGGCTTTGCGATTTCAGCCGCGGCTTCAACACCGATTTTAGCTGCCTGGTTGGCAGCATCTACTGCAACTGCTCGCGTTTCGGGTGACTGCAGCTGCATCTGAATTCTGCCCGCCATGGCCTTTAATGCGTTCACATCTATGACAATAGTTTGCCCGGGTCGTTCCATCGGTGCACGCTGCTCCTGTGAAAACGCAGGTGTGGCCGATACGATTGAAAGTGCCGCAATACTCGCCTTCAGGGTGAGTCCGACCGGCAAAATACCTTCGTTCTGTTCTCTCCCCAACTCTTTCTCAATCTTTCTTGGTTTGAATTGTTCTGACATACAGAAAGCGTACCAAGGCACCTTTCGCTGTCAAACCAACAAAAAATGCGCGGTTTTACCGCGCATTTTTCGCTGACTTTTGAATAGAAAAGCATTTATTTACCACACAGACAAACAAAAATACACACTCTTTTGTTTCGTCCAAACAACCAGTCTTTCCCGGTCGGTCATGTATCAGTTAGGGATGAATACAATTTCCCTTGAGTGCTCGATCGAGACACTCAAATCGACTATTAGCTTACCGATTATCCGGAGATAATTTTCAGCGTCCAATTTTGGAATGAATCCACGAGCAGCTTCCGCTACCCGTGCCT
>CAYYEX010000013.1:13672-21638 GCA_964471165.1 uncultured Candidatus Saccharibacteria bacterium | reverse complement strand
TGTTTCGCCAAATCAAAAGGGCGCACACCGGCGCCCTTCTGATTTGTTGATGCGGGCCGTCCGCAGTTAGTACCGAGTGCTCCAAGCCCCATAAGGGTTTCCTGGCTAATTTTCCGATGAGGTGCGGAGCCCTCGACAGCAGAGGTCGTTTTAAAATAGCGACAAATGCGACACTGGAATGCGTCTAGAAGCCGCGTCGCTTTATACGTGTCTTATCGAGAATGTAACCAACGAGTAGGTAGCAGATCGGGTACAGAATCACGGCGCAGGCGGCGTTGAAAAAGTCGTCCACGAAGATCTCCGGTCCCCAGATCAGACCAATAATGAATAGCGCGCCGAAGTAGAAGAAGTTGTATAGGAAACTTCCAAGGCTTCCCCAGCGACCCATCATGGCCTTGAGCGTAACGGCGACAAAGCAGACGAACAGGATCCCAATGAAAAGGAGCCAGTGTTCTTTCAGATACCCCAGAAAAGCATCCCAAAGCATTCGTGCCGCCCACTTGCTACCCTCTTCAAATGAGTTCATAAGCAGATCTATCATCTGCTTTGGAAAGTCGGGACCAAGTGGCGTTGAAGTCGGGGTCATCACTTAATGCCAACAGCAAGTTTTTGCATTCGCTTATTTAGTGCGTCCTGTCCGCCTTCGAGCGTTTCAATTATTTCGAGTCGGATTGATTCATTTTCAATCGCACCGGTCGCGTATGAGAAAATGTGTTTCCCACTCTTTAGCGACGCGCTAGCGCAAACGACATTTTCGCTATCTGCGCACACCACCACGTTTGCGTTATGCGTAGCAAGAATTACTTGACGCTCGCTTTTCTCATTCGTCAGAAACGTAACGAGATTACTTGCTACTCCCGCCACGTCTAAATCGTCCTCCGGTTGATCGATTAAGACTGGATACTTTTCGTTTGAATGGGTGAATATCAGTTCGAGAAGAGCGATCGCACGCTGGCCGCCTGTCATGCTTCCGAAATTTGTAAGTCCGTCCTTAGTCATCACCGATTTAAGAAAATCGACATGATAACGATTTCGCAGCAACCGCATGAGAACGCCGGGCAAGTCGCCAGATGACTGCTTTCTCAGGGCTATAGTTCCGGTGACAAGACCATCTACCATTGTTTGCAGCTCATCCGCAGATGGTTCACGAAGTGGGTCGGCGGTACTCCACTGATCGAAAACAGGATGATCGGTATTGCGTGTATGGATATCCTCATCGATAAACTCCTGTAGCTCTTTTGTCTTTGACGTGAAGTCAAAGACTATTGAAAGTGTTTTGTACTGAGCACCTAGCTCCGTGACCTTCTGATAAATTTCGCCTATTTTTGTAGCGTACTCAGCGCGAGCCGCAACGACAGCGGACAGGTCGGTGTCGTATTTCTCTTTTTCCATCTTGAGCCTCTTTTCCGCATCTTCTATTTGCGCAATTATGCCTTCAATTTTCTTGACCTCTTCCGCAATGGTCACAAGTGCGACGTTCGCTTCAATTTTTGGCTGCAACGCCGCAATAACTGCCTGTTGTTTTTGAACAATTTCTTTTTGAGCCGCAGACTCCTTTCGCACCTCTTCTGTGGCAGCGGATAGAACAACTTTATACGCATCATTGCCCGCACGCAGACCGTCAGCAATCACTGATTTACGGCCCTCTGAGAGCAACTGCCAATCTTGCGATTTAGGGACTGTGCCTGAATTGGCGAGCTCTTGGAGGATCTGTTCATCGCGAGCAAGTACATCGATGGCAATAGTTGCTCTTTGCTGCAGCCTTTGCGCGTTCGTGTAATCTTCAAGCTCCTTATCTGAGATTGATGACCCCTTGTATTTATCCTGTTCCTCCTTCTTCTTTTTTATTTCTCCGTCTGCGTCACTTTTGGTTCCCAAATCGCGAAGCTCTTTTTCTATTCCGAGAACTGCACCGCGCGTGGAAATTAACGACTGTACCAGGGTCTGAATCTGTATGGTCTTTTCCGAAACAAAATTTTCGTGAGTTTGTCGCGCGAGGGAGAAATCCCTGTTCTTCAGCAGCAGAGAGATCAAAAAATCATCGCGCTCTTTTTGTTTCGATTCGCCATCGTATGCCAAAGAGCTCAGGTATCCCTGTGGGATGTAAAACACGCCCTTCGCTGACTCCTCGTCGCCGGCATCGCGCTTGCCGTCTTTCCAAATAACGCTGAATTCCTTGAGGCCGTACAATTCGCTTCCGTCCCGCAGATCATATTGTTTTTTATCTACGGAAGCAGCGATGTGTTTTAAAAGCTGCGATTTCCCGCTTCCGCGCCGTCCAATGACAGAATTGAGTACCGGGTTCAACGGCATCGATACTAGCGACGCATTATCGCTGTTGTCTTTATATTCGATCCGGTCGATTGTTGCGGCATCCGACCGCTGAGCAAGCGGATATCTATCTTGAATTTTCACGCGCTCTTCCGGATCAAAAACGGTCTGCAAAAGACCATCAAATGTCGTGTCTGCTTTTACCCACGTAGACTTAGTGCCGACATCTTTCAGATCGTGCGCATCACAGCAACTGAATACAGGTTTCTTTTTACAATCGTCGAAACGGTCGGTGCTGAGAAAGAAGGGAACGTCTGCCTCCCGACCGAATAGAATATCAGTCTCTTTGTCGATCACGATGGCTGCGGTATTGCCCCGTCCACCCCCGCTTTTCATAGGCCGGAACTCGCCCTGACCGCGCGGGCACGCGGCAAGTATGTAATCACGGATATGCACAAGATTTCCTAGTCGCCCCTCTTCTGCGAGCGCGTCTTTTAAAATCTGAAAACTCAAGGTTTCAGTCTCAATCTCGGCTTGAGTAAGATTGCCGCAAATCTTGTTCCCAAATGTCTTGAGACGACCGAGAAAATCGTTGATCTGCTTTTTAGTTACTTTATCGGAAAAGATGACATGAATGTGCATGTCTTGATCCTCCTTATTCTCGGGCTTCGTGCGCATCTCAAGATTAAGGAACACGGCAACTTCTTTCTTTCGGAGCGCATCTGCAAACTCAAAGTCCTCATCCTTAAATTTGAAGTAGTTAGTGAGACCGATAGCAACCACCCCATTTTCACTGAGCTTCTTTGCATAATCCTCAACGGTAACCGTGCCGAACCGATTCTCAAGATGCGTGAACGGCGAATGGACATGGAGATCCCACTTTCGCCAATTCGAGCCACTTGGATTATTAATGGTAGTCATTTGCCAAAAGACCAGTTGAGCACAACATCCTGTCGTGAACGACCAACGCAAACACCATTAACGACCGTAAAGCACTCGACGTAATGCTTTCCGTTGTACTTCGTGTGCTCAAGATCGTTCAGCGTGCCCCCATCGGTGATCTCTCCTCGCGGCTCCACTGAGCTGTCATCGTTTTTTACTTTCCATTTGTAGACATGTGCGGCTGGCGGGTTCTGGCCAAGCCGGAACCTGATTTTCCTATCGACTTCAATCAGTCCCATGGCGTCGAGAATTCGTTCCCGAAAACCGCCGTCTCGTTTCTGAACCTCGCCGACAATATCGAATTCGACTTCAACCCGCATCGGAATCTTCTGGTCAAACAGGTATTCTTCCATATCGCTCGCGCGCTCGTGTAAACCTGCCTCAAGCAGGTCACCGATGTCTGCACCGTCTTTCAGCTGTTCAAGTTTGATCAGGAAGTGGTCGCGAGCTTGGATAATCCATTCCTTTTCCTCGTTGGTTAGTCCGGACACATAGGCATCTATCATCTTATTCTGATCCGCACGGTCACGTATCTGGGGTTTCTCGATCAGTTTTGGAAGTTCGCAGAAGAAATTAAAAATGGCATCAAAGATTTCGATATTCGGTCGGCTCTGAAAGTCGCGCGTGATTGCTTGTTCAAGATGAAAAGACTTCAGGGGAAAATCCTCATCAAGCCCCTTGCATGATGCTCGCCATCCCTTTACCAGCTTCACCGCCTTACGAAAATCATCGTTTGCCGCATTTGCTTGTGTAGCGACGGAAATGTATCCGCGAGGATCTGATTTAATCCACGCCATTTTGTGTCTACCCTGAGCAACAGCTTTTGAAAGTTGCTTTCGATCGCCATGCGATTTCGCGGCAATCTCCGGTACGACGTACATGTCGCTACCGAAGTTGTTCTTGCCGGAGATATACGCTGGTACGATATCGACGGAAAAGACCTCGTCCCCACCGTCAGAGAAAACAATCGTAATTGAGTGGGTCTGTCGGGAAATCTCAAAGGAATATTGCGTCGGATTTTCGTAGTCGGATTCCAACTGCGCCTGAAGTTCGTTCAAGGCATCGGACGGATCGGCTGCTGGGTCCCAGTTCCCGAGGACGTACAACACATCAAGGTCGTGAAGCGGCGTAATCGCTGTAAAGCGCGGGTACGAACCGATTTGAAGACAGTTTGCTACACCGAGGACGTTTTGTACTGACTCGTATACCTCTGAAACAAAATCTCGCTCGCTCCCCGAGGGAGATAGATTGCCGCGCACGTATTGGCGCATCAGAGCGTTAATATCACTTTTTTTCATAGCCAGTTGTAATCATGCTGACAACAATGTCGTTCAGGAGACGACCGCGGAAATTGTTGACTACCACGTTGCGGTGCTTGTCGAGTTCGGCCATCAGCTCTTTCGGAATGAAGCCATGCTCTTGCGGCGCATACACGATGAGTGCCATGCTGTCTTTTTTGTGACGCAAGATCTTTTCCATTTCGTCCTTCCAATCAGGCCAGTAGACGAGGAACAGGCTTGCATCTTCCGCTATCCCGAAATCGCCCTCGTTTGGAATCTGAAGCACGTTGGTGTGGTTGAACAACTTCGAGTCTCGAAGAAGATTCGTAAGGCTGATGAGCGAGTCATTCTTTGCGAAGATCGCGATTTTCCGTCGCCAGAGTCCGTTACCGAGCCGGATCAATACGGGTACGAAGCCACGAAGACAGAGCCATGTAGCGACGAGTGCCGAAATGATCACCAGTACGGTGCTTACGTATCCGAGGAAGTTGAGAATCTCAAGAGCTGTCTTCATGTACGTATCTTACCATTTTCCTCATTTTTCTAAAAATTAGAAAAGCCTTTGTTTAAGCCATATTTTACTAACCCTTCATTGCTACTTCACTATTTCGCACCCTTTCAAGAGGATATTGCCCATTTTGCCGTTTACTTCCCCACGGAGAACAATCTTCTGACCCTTGGAGACGGTCGCCAGCTCCGCCTCGTCCGACTTGGAGAACATGCACTGCACGTGATCGAGAATCGCGTACTGGTAGCTCTCTAGTGAGATAAACGGTGTGTCGAGTACATCCTTGCCGATGGTATCGACGACTCCCGATACTTCGACGGTCTTGCCCTTGTACTTCGCGTCGCCTGCAACCTCGTTGTCTTTGTAATCGTTCACGATCTGCGTCGAGGTGACCTTGATCGCCGGAACTTCTGCGACCGTTTCTGCTGCGCTTCCGTTCGTGGTTGCGACAGGCTTCGGTGTGTCGCCGAAGCTTCCGATAACAACAAAGAAAACAAAAACATAAACGACCCACATGTACCACTTGAAGTACCACTTTTTCTCCTGCTTGCTTACTACCTGATCCATAAAATAAAAAACGCTATCGAATAATCCGACAGCGAACTTTGCAAACACAAAGCCCGCTACCAGGAGGGCCGAAGCCCCTATACAAGTTTCCCTGTATAACGCGACAAACGCCCTGATAACGGGTTCTCTACGTTTGTCGCGATTCTCGTCCATGCCAAAGCTTTCGCAATGGTTTAGGTCGTTGCCCTTTCGAGCCGATATTGGTTGTGTAAGGAACATGATAGCTCAAAAAAGCTACCGACCAAGACCCTAGCAGACCCAAAGGTTTTGCGAAGCAGAGTTACCAACACGACATTGATGGCATTGACAGTATTGACATTCTTGACAGTCATTGTGTTATCCACAGTCCCACCTTTGGAGCATCCATGTGCGACGTAGAATGGAAATACCGTAAGGAACCTAAACAGACTACCTGAATAGATTTATTGGTTAGCTGATTTTTAGGTATGTCCAGGCTCTCTTGGCGTACTGAGCAACGCCGCGTGAAGGATCTTCTGCCGTTCAAGCAGAACCCGCGCAAAATGTCTCAGAAGCAAGTCGACGACCTTACCAAGTCCCTTAAGAAATTCGATCTCGTGGAGATTCCCGCGATCGATACCAAAGACCGCATTCTCGCGGGCCATCAGCGATGCGCTGTATTACAGCTTATCGGTCGCGGTGAAGACGTGATCGACGTTCGAGTGCCGTCCCGCGCGCTCACCGAGCGTGAGTACAAGCAGTACCTTATTACGTCCAACAAGGTTCATGGAGACTGGGATGAGGAGATTCTGCATGAGTATTTCGAGACCGATCTCCTGTTGGAGTCCGGCTTCGACAAAGAGGAAATCACAGACATCTTCGCTGACATTCTTGAAACCGAAGACGATGGTTTTGACGTAGAGAAAGAACTGAAGAAGATCAAGAAGCCGAAATCGAAACTCGGTGATATGTATCAACTCGGTCCTCACCGACTGCTCTGTGGCGATTCCACCAAGCCAGACGTGGTTAAACAGGTGGTCGGCAAAGCACAGATCGACATGATCTATTGCGACCCCGTGTACAACATCAACCTGTCGTACGCGAAAGGCATTGGCGGTACAAAAAACTACGGCGGTACCGCAAACGATACGAAAAGTGAGGACGAATACGAAGACTTCCTGACAAAGACGGTTGAGAATGCATTGGCAGTGTCCAGCGAGAATACGCACGTCTTCTACTATTGCGACGAGACGTACGTGCCGATGGTCGCAGGAATATACGCGAAGCGCGGTATCAAGTTCAAGCGAATCTGTATCTGGCTCAAGGGAGTAGCAAATCCAACGCCCCAAGTGGCGTTCTCTAAGGTGTACGAGCCGTGTGTGTATGGCGTTCGTGGGAAGCCGTATCTTTCCCCCAACCACCACAACTTCGACGAAGTGCTGAATAAGGAGATCGGTACAGGCAACGAGATGCTCACGAACTTCTTCGACATGATCGACGTATGGGCCGTACAACGCCTCGCCGGAAACACATACGAACATCCAACGCAGAAACCGATAACCTTGCACGACAAACCAATACGACGATGTACCAAGATCGGTGACAATATTCTGTCGCTCTTTGGTGGAAGCGGCGGCGAGCTTATCGCAGCGCACCAACTGAAGCGCAACTGCTATATGGTCGAGATGGATCCCGTGTTCGTAGACCTCATCATCAAGCGATTCGAGGCGTTCACCGGATTGAAGGCTCAGAAGTTCTAACCATGCGCTACGGGCCAGACATAATCAGGCAGATCACCGATGAACTGAAGAAGGTTCCTACAGTGCGTCAGGCGTGCAACAAGCTGGGTATCGACCACAGTACGTTCTATCGCTGGATGGCGAAGCATATCGAGTTCCATCAAGAGGTCGAAGCGGCGTTGATGATTGGACGAATGCGTATGAACGATGCTGCCGAAGGTGTGATCATGACGGGTATTCAAAATGGAGACATGCGTGCGGCCATATATTGGCTCTCGCGTAACTGTGAACGATACGTCGATTCAGATCAGGCGCGGTACTTTCAGTATGTACAGAGTCAAACAATGCAGTTCCTGCGTGACAAGACACACGAGCCATCCATCTTCGAGGTGTTGTTCAAGCTGTACTACGAAATGGAAGCGGTGATGGGTTACGAGTTCGCCAAGATGAAAATCGGACCGCTTGTGGAATACTCATTTCACATCGACAAGAAGCTCATCGATATATTCTACGCTTCGTACGAAGAATGGAAGAAAGACAAGATGGGAATCGAGCAGAAACGCATAGAGGCAAATCTGCCGACCGGGGAAGAATTGGAGGCTCAGGAGAATGTGGCGAAATACTAGCAATCACAGATGATCCCGTCTGATATATTTCCAGTATGGAACTTTTGACTGTTAAGGCCGCTGCCGAATTTCTAA
>CAYYEX010000013.1:4510-13662 GCA_964471165.1 uncultured Candidatus Saccharibacteria bacterium | reverse complement strand
CAACCGTACGCCGTTTACAGCAAGGACGACGCATACCATTCGTTAAAGTTGGAGGCCTCGTTAGATTCGTCAAAAGCGACATCATTGAATATTTGGAGAAAGGACGTGTCGAAGCCGTTAGATGAACACATAACCGCCTTTCGGCGGTTATGTGCTGCTTTGTCGGCTTGCCCTGTACTGCTCAGGCTAATAATTCCGAAGATAGCAAAGCTATCAGCGGATGCCCGCAATCCGACAAAACCTGAGACAGATTTTAGCCTGTTGCACTGTTAAGTAATGCCGTACGCAATGGCTGCGATTGCCAGATACCTGCATAACTTCGCTATCAATACGAGACCGAGGAAAACGACAAACCGTTCTCGTAGGATACCTGCGACTATGGTGAGCGGGTCACCGATAAACGGTGCCCAGCTGAGGAGCAGCGACCATTTACCATACCGCCGGTACCACGTCTCCGTCCGTTCAATCGAGTCCCTCTTTACTGGAAACCATCGGTAATTCTCAAGACGAGCTAAATTCCTTCCTATAACCCAATTTACGACCGATCCGAGCGTATTTCCTGCGGTGGCAATTAAGACAAGCAACCACCATGAGTAGTTCGTGGTGAGCAGCAGTGCAAGCAGTACCGGTTCTGATTGAAACGGAAATACTGTTGCCGCGAGCAGTGCCGTCCAGAAAAGTCCTGCACATACAGCAAAAGACACCATACATCACAGTGTACGGTGTCTTTCGAAACGAGCGGATCGTTTAGATGCTGACCGGCACATTTTCCCCGGCACTGGACGAGATTTCAAACCAACCTGAGATTGGTCCACCCATGCGACTTTGAACAGGCTGGTCAGTTGTGTTGAACGTACCGCTGCCGTCGGTATCCGAATGGAGCATCGCATGCAGTTTGTCGCCGTCTTTCGTCGATCGACTAACGGTAACGCTGATACCGGTGTTTTCTCCGGCTTTAAGAAGTGCACTCGAACCGATAACCTCTCCCGGCGTTCCGTTTTTGTCCTCGTGGATCACTACATAGCCCGGTTCGGCCAAGTACACGGTGGAAACATGTATCGTAGTTCCGGGTCTTTGCTCCGTTACTACAACCATATTTTCTTCGGCGCGCATGCCAGTTGTCGTGACTGGCGTTTCTGTAGATTCAGTAATGACAGGGTCGGCGGTATTTTGTCTCGAAAGGAGGTAGATCCCTCCAACGGCTACGACAGCGACGAGCGCTATTAATCCGATTGTTTTTGAGTTCATATCGTTGTAATGCTAAGACGAGTAATACAACACCTGATTACAGAGATTACTGATCAGCATACCGCTGAACCTTTTTTAAGATTCTCTCAAGATTGGGCACATCATGATGTCGGAAGTGATAGAACACCGACGGCGTTACGATCAGCGAGACAATCGTCGAGCTGATGAGACCTCCGAATATCACGACGGCGAGCGGATGCAGCAATTCCTTGCCCGGCTCACTTGCACCGATGAGAAGCGGTACGAGCGCGAGCGCGGTAACAAGCGATGTCATCAGCACGGGAACGACACGATCGAGTGTTGCCCGCAGCACTATCTCCTTTGTGACCCCATTCCCGTTGTTATTTCCGACGAGATCGAGCGTGTGTGTGATCAGAATGATTCCATTTCTTGATACGATCCCGGTGAGCGAGATAAAGCCCACAAGGTGTGCAAGATTTATTTCTCCTCCGGTAAGCCACACGGCGATCATGCCACCGAAGAGCGCAGACGGAATGTTGAGCATTATCTGCAGTGCGATGGGAATCGATTTGAACGATTGATACAAGACCCAGAATATGAGCGCAAGACCGACCGCAAAGAGTATCGCGAGTCGAGTACTATTTTCTTTCTGGCTCTTATACGTGCCTTCGTACGAGATGAACTGTCCATCCGGAAGCTTCTGTCCGTCGAGTGTCTGCTTCACGGCATCGACGGCTCCAACAATGTCAGACCCGAGATAGTTGGCACTTACAACGAGTACACGTTTTCCGCCCTCGTGACTAAATCGATTTCGTCCTGCATCGAGGCGCAGCTCAGCGACATTTCCCAGAGATTCGACGCCAGCGAACGGCAGTGACAGGTCGCGTATACCATCGCTGTTGCCTCGCCACGACGGGTCGTAGCGCAGCGTGACCGCCGTACGAGCCGGTCCTTCCTGCACCTGCCCAATTCGTACACCAAGGAGTCCCTCTTCCAATTCCTCGGCAACCTCGCCGCTGGATACCCCGTAGTCCGCCAGACGGTTACGATCCGGATAAATGCGGAGTTCCGGCAGCAATACCTCCTTTTGAACTTGGGGGTTGTTTACGCCGGTTTGCTTTGCTAATTCACTACGTACGAGTTCTGCCGTCTGCTTAAGATCGGAGAGATTGTCGCCATATATCTTTACAACGATCGGTGCACGCACGCCTGAGAGCAACTCCTCGACTCGGTGTGTGATCGGCTGGCCCAGTGAAAAGTCCGCGCCTGGAAAACGATCCAATACCTTTTGTACCTGGGCAAACAACTGCTCAGATTCACCTTCAAGTCCCTGCGCAAAGGTCACCTGTATCTCGCTAGAATTGGCACCGCTGTCATGCGGATCAGCTCCTGCACGACCTGTAATGTGTCCAACACGCACAACACCCTCGATTTTGGCGATTTCTTTCTCTACGCGTGACGCGAACGCATTCGATGTGCCAAGATCCGTTCCGACAGGAAGTACAACCGATACAGTTGCCGACCCTTCGTTGAATGGCGGTATGCCTTCCTTACCTGCGATGTAGTACATCGCACCGGTCGCCACGATACCGACAACGGTGAGAATGAGTAACGGCCGTACGTTTTCAATGCCCCACATAATCGGAGCCGAAATCTTCTCCTTGAGAATCGTAACAAAGCGCGTATCTTTCTCATGGCCCTCCAGATCCTTCGGCCTCAACAATATCGCGCAAAGAACCGGTGTAATGGTCAGTGCCACGACGAGTGACGCAAGCAGTGCCACCAAGTACGCCGCACCGAGCGAGGTTAGCAATCGTCCTTCCACTCCCGGTATAAAGAACACGGGCAGGAATACGATCACTACAAGCAGTGTCGCAACGGTGATGGAGCTCAGCACTTCGCGTGTGCCTTCGTAGACAACTGTATGCAGGGGTGCGTGCATACCAGAGGCTTTCCACTCGCGCATTCTGCGAAAGACGTTTTCAACACCAACGATCGCGTTGTCGACGAGTTCACCGACAGCGACCGCGATACCACCGAGCGTCATTACGTTGACCGAAAACCCAAGCAGTCGGAACACGATCGCAGTCACGACTATACTGAGCGGAATCGAGACCAGTGTGATGAACGTGACCCGCCTGTGCATAAGGAAGAGAGCGAGAATGAGCGCAACGACCACGACTCCTTCAAGAAGAGCGCGCCGCACGTTCGAAAGCCCCGCATCAATGAACCACTCCTGACGGAACAAATCGTTCTTTATCGAGACGCCTTCCAGTGACTGACCAATGCCCACGAGTGCTTCGTCCACAGCTTTCGTGACGGTAAGTGTTTCCGCTTCGGGCTGTTTTGCGATGCGCATGATCACACCGGGTTCTCCATCAACAGATGCACTGCCTCGAACAGGACTTATTCCTTCGACCACGCTGCCGATGTCTGCGAGTCGCACACCGCGACCGTTCCACGTTGTTATGCCGATTTCTTCGATTTCAGTAATGTCTTGTGGCGCAACAAGGATGCGAAGCGGATACTCTTTGCTGCCTTGTACAAGAAGGCCTCCGCTTTTATTCGCGAGTACCGACGAAAGTTTCTCCTCAACGTCTGCTATTCGCAGATCGTACCTGCGCATCGCTTCGGGATTCAGGTTGACCTGCCATTCTTTTACATCTCCGCCGAGCACGATGACATCGCTTATACCGGGGACGCGCAGCAGTGCCGGACGAATAGTCCAGTCCACGAGTGTGCGCAAATCCTTTCCGTCGATATTCTCATCAGTCGCCGTGACTCCGACCCACATGATTTCGCCCATGATGGAGCTGACAGGCCCTAGTACAGGTCGCACATCCGGCGGGAGATCCAGTCGCGAGATCCGCTCCTGGATGATTTGTCGGTTGCGATAGATGTCGGACCCCCAGTCAAATTCCGCCTGTACAATCGCGAGTCCGAATGACGCAGTTCCACGTACACGCGAAACGCCGGGAGCACCTGCGACCGCATTTTCAACAGGGGCGAGCACGAGACGCTCTACTTCTTCGGGGGCAAACCCTTCAGCTTCGGTAAAAACCGCGACCGTCGGTTTGTTTATGTCCGGCAGAACGTCGACTTTCATCGTGAGGAAACTCCATGTCCCTAACCCGAAGAGAGCTACGAATACAGCTACAACTTTCCACTGATGACGCAGTGAATACGAGATGATGTTATTTAACATACTCGTTATTCCGCGTGCTCATGGCCGTGTCCGTCGCCCTCTGGCGCTTCCGTTTCGGCAGGAACTGCAGCCTCTTCGATACGCATGCCTTCCGTGACGGTGTCGTTTGGTTGCGAGAGGTATGTATCTCCCAATTCGAGTCCATCGAGAATTTCTACTGCATCTCCAAACGTGCGGCCGGTTTTTACCGAACGCGCGTTAATAACGCCTCCCTCAGTCACAAGCCATACGCGTGGTTGGTTCGCCTCATTCCAAAACACCGCATCGAACGGTACGGCAATGGTTTGACTGGTTCGCTTTGCAGGCACTACGCGCACCGACAAGTGTGCAGGCCATTCAACAGCGCCCTCTATCCGCGCATCCGCCATGAATGCGCCGTTACCATCCAATGCTGTACCTACGCCCGTTATGGTTGCAGTGCGAACATCTTTAGAGAACCCTGGTCGGATGATTTTAACAACATCTCCCTTTTTGGGGACCTCGACATTGCTTGGTATTCGGAAGCGAACAATTTTATTTGTTTGCACGCCCGAACTAATAGAAGCCACCGCCTTGCCGGGTTCCGCAAATTCTCCGATCTGGCTCATGATAGAAGAGACGTATCCGCTTTTGGGTGCCACGATCGCAGTGCCACCCGTGATCGCGCCGGAAATCGCTTTGTACGAAGCGTCGGCCGCCACTAAGTCTGCCTTCGCGGTTATCTGCTCGCGATCTAGCTCAACTGCTCTTGTCGCGTTGTCGCGCACATCCTGCGAGTATTCCTTTTGGAGATCCGCGAGTTCTTTTTCTTTCTCTGAAACGTTGAGAATCGCGTCTCGATATTTTTCCACCGCATCGTTAAACTCTGCTTGATGCTCTGCAACCCGCTCGCGAAGTGCGTCCAGCTGAGCCTGTGTAAAGTATTCACCGTTACTCATGCTCGCTGCGGCAAGACGCGTGGAAGCGAGGAAATACGCTGCGCCTTCCTGCTGCGGAACACCTTCCTTTTCAATCACAGCGAGCGCTTTTCCGGTCGCAGTCAGATATTGATCACGTGTCGCAGAATTACGAACGCCAAAGTGATATGGCATTTGTGTTTGGTAGAGTCCACTTCCTGATAACAGAAGGTCCCTGCCGCCGCCCGAGAACTCCGCGTATTCTTGAATCATCCCGCGTTGCAATGTGTTCCGCACGTTTTCAGCTGATGCTTCAACGGAGCGTTTCGAATCCTCGATGGCTTCTTGAACTGCTTCTGTATTTGTGAACGTAGTGAGCTGGCCTTTTGCCTGACCCACATACGTATCGGTCGACGAGACTCGCGCTTTCGCTTGTGCGAGTGCAGACGCCTGTTCCGCAAGTGTTGCGGCAAGCTCAGGTGTAAGGGGCGCGGCGGAAAGACGACCAAGGACGCTCCCGGCATTCACGTAGGTTCCGATGCTCACATCCCACGCGATGATAGTTCCGCTGCGTGGTGGCTGCACGTCGGCGTCACCCGGCGAGATGATTTCGCCAGGCCATGATGCCGAAGTCGCAAAGGCTTCGCTTTCTGCTCCCACTGTTTGTGTGGCGAGACTAATTGTTGTTTGAACTTGAGAGGTCGTTTCAGCTTGTTGCTTCGGTAGTACTGCGATTGTTCCTAGAGCGCCGAGTAATACTATCAATATCACAGAGGCAATCCGTACGGCGAGTTCCTGTTTTAGAAACAGACTCCACGCGCCCATGAGGGCCCCGGGTATAAAGGTCTTCATATAGTGGAGTATGGTTAATCCTGATGCGGAGCTGTCCCGGTATCGTCGTGAGGTGCGGTTTCGTTACCATGTGCAGCTGTCCCCATGTCATCATGCGGTAAAGCCTCTGCATGCTGTGCATCTGTGTGTCCGTCTCCAGCGGTATGAGTCGAATCATTTTTGGTGCCACCAAGAACCATATATCCGATGCCTCCTGCAACAAGGATAATTCCAATAATAAGTATTGAGAGTGTTTTGTTCATAGAAGTTGATTGTCTAAAGAATAATCTGCTCTAAAAATTAGAGCAGTGATAAATCAAGCTTCTATGGTCTATATCAGGAGAGTAATATTATGCGTGAGAGTTACAGGTTTTCTTGAAAATTCTTGAATCGAATCCGATCCGAGAAATACTTGTTGGGGCTCCGCAACAGGGATCGCAATCTGCGCGACTGGACGGTCGACCAGATTGTCATGCTGATCAGTGTCAGTTCGATGATTGAATGTTTCATGCAAGTCATCTGTGCAAGAGAAGTGATTAGTTTGCTGTCCCTCGTGTGATTGCGCATGGTGATCTATTGGAGTTTGAATGCCGTTTATGTCCTGCGCGGCAAGAACTATGTTTACATGCACTGCCGAAAAAGCGAGCAACGACAGCATCAATACTCCGATTCTCTTTTTTTGTTTGTTCAGCATAGTTTCTCCTCGGAGAATTTATCTCAGAATCTCTACTTTACCTCGAACTTCATCATCATCCCAGCCTCTAAGTGTTCGGCAATATGACAGTGTGCCATCCAAACGCCCGGGTTTGAGGTGTCTAGAAGGATATCTACCGTTTCTCCTGCTTTGACAAGCACGGTGTCTTTCCATACAAGGTTATCGGTTTGCGGCACTCCATCGCGAGCAACAACGAGGAATCGCTGGCCGTGGAAATGGATGGGGTGTTGCATCGGATGTGCGGATTTCGGGTCATTGAAGATGCGAATCTTGACAGGTTCACCCTTTTTGAACGACCAGTCGATATCCATGTCTTTCTTCCCGCTATCCTGATCAACAATGCGCCATTTAACCATTCCGGTATTCGACATCTGGTTCATCATTTGCATATCGGTATCCTCCCACTCAATACCTCCTTCGGGAACGCCTCCCATCGTTCCGACCATCGTGGTGCCGTCAGACATCATGTGGCCACCCGTGCCAGTCATCGCACCTCCCATCATCTCGACTGAGAGCGCGATGCGCTTGTCTGGCGCTTTGTTGAATAGTGAGCGCAATGGATCGATGCTTGCGGTCGTTGCCTCATGCGAACGAAGCGTTTGGAAGTCTTTCGCATACGAAACCGAAGCCGTATCGTCCGATACCGCTACCGTGCCAAGTTTGTACGTTTGCGTAGGAGTTTTATTCTGCATTGCGTAAGAACCCTGCTTGTCAAAGAGAACTTCAACAATCGCTCGCTCGGAGGGGCCGAGTAAAATACTGTCGGCCCAACTCTCTTTTTCGTACGCACCACCGTCTGCACCAACAAGCTTCATCCGCGCCCCTTCAATCACGAAGTTGAATGGGCGTACATTCGCGGCGTTCGTGATGTACAGCCGGACAACCTCTCCTTTCTGTACATCAAGCGTGTAATTCTCGTCACCATTGACGAGCATCACGTTGCCGAAGCGGCCCATGAGAGTACGATCCGCGCCGTCTTTGCTGAGGGGTATGTTGCCATCTTCTATGAGAACATCGTCAAGGAAGAGCGGTATTTCGCGGTTGACCGGCGACCAGTACCCGACGGTAATCGGCGCGACGAGGTAGTTGCCATAGAGCCCGAGCTCCTGCTGGTAGTCTTCGCGCACATGTGGGTGGTACCAGTACATACCTGCGTCCGGGAATTTCAGTTTGTATGCAAAGGTTTCGCCGTTCTCCATCTCTTTTTGCGAGGTTTGCGATCCGTCAAACGCGTTGTCCATGCGCACGCCGTGCGAATGGAGCAAAGTTTTCATACCGGTGTTGTTTGTGAAATTGATCGTCACCTCCGCCCCCTGCGCAACTTTGATGAGGGGTCCCGGAATTGTGCCGTTGTACGCGAGCATAGTATATGACCGTCCCCCAATTTGCTTGGTAACAGGCGCGGCCACAAGGTCGTACGTGTCGCCGTTATTTAGTTCGATAACTTGGCTGGCAGCTGCTTCGGGTGCGTGTTTACCAAAGATAATAGACCAGCCCATTACTGCGACTACGACAGCAAGCGCTACTGTGGAAGCAACGAGGAAATTTCGTTTACTCATATTTGAATAATACCCCCAAGGGGTATGGTGTCAATAACAAGCGATTAAAGATTCTTTAGGATGTAGTCGACACGCTCCTCCGGGAGGAAAACCGGCACTTGAAGCACCGGAAACGGCAAAGACTCGTATACCTCGACAAGCAACTCATGAATCCGCTTCTGTGCCTCCTCGTCTTCGGTGCGAGCGTAGTCACGCGTGAGAGGCAGTGGATCCATAATAAATACTTTTTTATACGATGCCTGATGAATCGCATCCTGTAACTTTCTATCCTCTGGAAGATTGAGGAAATGATAATATGCACGCGCATCAGGCAATGCGCGATCAAGAAAGACCACCTCGTCCGGAGAAAGCTGTTTCTCTTGCTCTATCTGCATATCGAGAACACCCTGTTGGAACAAACGTTGATTTGCCCTGATTTCCGCGGTGGTTTTTCCCGTGACGCGCTGGGTATCTATGTAATGCCGAGCATGTTCTATGGTCGTCTTGTAGCCTCGCTTTTTAAGGATATCAACTGTCGTTGTCTTGCCGGAGCTCGGCCCTCCGGTAACAACATACCACTCGATAGTTTTGTGCATTGTCAGACAATCTCCCCTCGCTTTTCAAGCATCATGTGATGAATGGTCGCAATTTGGAGCCACGTGGCGATGAGGATAAGAATAGCAACGCATGCGAGAGCGTCTAACTTCGTAATGCCATAGATCATACCGTCCGAACCGACACGCAAAGCGCCCACAAACATAACAACACCGACAAACCCG
>CAYYEX010000013.1:0-4410 GCA_964471165.1 uncultured Candidatus Saccharibacteria bacterium | reverse complement strand
ATGATGCTTAGAATTCCCGCAAAGAAACACCAGACCGAAAAGAACGTTTCAGTATAAAACCATGCCGCGACAGCGAATGAGATGAGCAGAATTGTACCGAAAAGATTTATGATCCTGTGACTTGATACGAAACAACTGCCGCATGTAGCCACAAGGTAAAGTGCCATGGTGAGGTAGACATACAAATGCGGAGAATGATACGCAATGCTGTTATTGACCACGTGCGCCGTCACCGGATCTGCAATTATGTAATAAAGCAGGTAGCCACCAACTCCCAGACCAAGAAATGAGAACAAGGAGAGTATTTTTTTTCGACTTGGTTCTGTCTCCATCAGTAAAACAGCGATCGGGACAAAAACCGGCCACAACACATGAGAAAACATAGAGTATGCATACGTGGCTACCGTGTTCACTACTGACGATCCAAAGGAAACCCATACCACTCCTTCGATTGCTTGCTGGACGCCAAACAAAAGCGGAATGCTGGCAAATGGCAACTCGGACTTTTTCTTCACTTGCGCAATCGTTAAGCCACCCACTACGCTGAGCGCTCCTCCTGCTGCGAAACTTGCTGCTGCTGAAAAACACATACTTGTTTTACGATATTGATATGGATTATTTTTTCGGCCTTCGCATCCCTCGCTTTGCCGTGACAGTTTTCTTAGAGTTAGTCATTGATTTGCGTTTTATAAACGTAATCCTGTTCGTTTCCTTTTCTAATTCTACAGATACAACATCACCCTCTGTGATATTTCCAGACAGCATCTCTCGTGCAAGACCTGTCTCAACTTCGCTCTGAATCTTGCGCTTTAACTCTCGCGCGCCAAATTCAGGAATATATCCGATTTCCGCTAATCTATCGATTACCCCATCCTTGAATTCCAATTCGATGCCTCTGCCCCGAGCGGTGCTCTTTAAACGATCGAGCTGCAATTTGACGATCGATCTTATTTCTTCTCGTTTTAGTGATTGAAAAACGATAACCTCATCAAGACGATTGAGAAATTCGGGACGGAAATGTATACGCAGCACCTCAGCAAGTTCTTTCTTTAAATCGTCATAGGATTTCGGCGAGACCGCACTCATATTTTGCTGAATAATATCCGAACCTAAATTGCTTGTTGCTATAATGAGAGTATTCGTAAAATCGATCATCCGTCCTTTCCCATCGGTAAGCCGGCCGTCATCAAGTACTTGTAGGAGAATGTTGTAAACATCAGGATGCGCTTTTTCTATCTCATCTAATAAAATAACAGCATACGGACGCCTTCGTACGGCTTCAGTTAACTGTCCGCCTTCATCATATCCAACATAACCGGGAGGAGCCCCTATGAGTCTCGATACCGAATACCGCTCCATGTATTCTGACATATCAATTCTCACCATGGCATTCTCATCTGCGAAAACGACCGACGCCAATGCTTTGGCGAGTTCAGTCTTGCCAACGCCTGTGGGCCCTAAAAACAGTAGTGTCGCAATGGGACGTTTTCCTTCGGTTAATCCCGCACGCGAACGCCTGACAGCATCAGACACGGCGCGCACAGCTTCTTCCTGGCCTATAAAGCGTTCTTGAATCTTTTCCTCCATATTTAGGAGTTTTTCTTTTTCCTCCTGGGTAAGATCGGTTACCGGAATACCGGTTAGTTTAGATACCACCTCAGCAATATGCCGCCCCTTTACTTCTGAGGTGGTGACACCCTTTTCTTTGCGCCACTTTGTCTCTGCCGTGCTTCGCTCTAATTCCAGTTCTTTCAATTCCGATTCCAATCGTTTGGCGTCTTCCAGTTTTTTGTGGCTTATGGCAAACTCGCGCTCGAGCTTTAGGTGTTGTATCTTTTCATCAATTTCTTTCACCTCTTGCGGCCTAAAAGTAATACTGATTCTAACCCGGCTTGCGGCTTGATCTATCAAATCTATAGCTTTGTCAGGCAAAAAACGATTCGTTATGTATCGATCAGAGAGTTCTGCTGCCGCTATGATAGCCTCATCGGTAATCTTTACTTTGTGGTGAGCTTCGTAACGATCGCGAAGTCCTCGCAAAATTTCTATCGCTTGAGAAACGGTGGGCTCTGAAACAAAAACGGGCTGAAATCTGCGCTCCAATGCTGCGTCTTTTTCTATCCGCTTTTGATATTCGTTTAGGGTGGTCGCACCTATTAAATGCATGTCTCCACGGGCCAAATGAGGCTTTATGATATTTGACGCATCTAGACCGCCGTCTTCTCCGGTACCTCCTGCACCCATAATAGTGTGCAATTCATCTATAAAAAGAATGAGCGTTTC
Source organism: uncultured Candidatus Saccharibacteria bacterium (assembly GCA_964471165.1). Taxonomy (GTDB): domain Bacteria; phylum Patescibacteriota; class Minisyncoccia; order Phycocordibacterales; family UBA2100; genus UBA10103. Next base: position 2,127 of record CAYYEX010000013.1, on the reverse strand, counting down.
TTTATGTGCCATCACCTCATCCAATACGTGCTTCATACGCTCTTCAAAATCACCGCGATGTTTGGTGCCGGCTACCAGCGAGTTGATGCTGAGCTCTACTACTCGTTTACCCTGCAAGCTTTCGGGGACATCATTTGCAAGAATCCGCTGAGCGAGTCCTTCCACAATAGCGGTTTTCCCCACGCCAGGTTCGCCTATAAGCACTGGATTATTTTTAGTTCTGCGGGACAGAACTTCAATCGCAGTTTCTATTTCATCAGCACGCCCAATGACGGGGTCTAATTTGCCATCACGGGCAAGCTGGGTGAGATCTCGAGAATACTTGTCAATATTGGGAGTAGTGCTTTTCGACTCCACGCGCCCTTCAGCTGCGCCTTTACCGACTATCTTTACTATCTTTTGACGCAGGCTTTCTGGCGTTAACCCATATTTACGGAGTAGCTCTGATGCCATACCGTCCTGCTCTTCGACTAAAGCCGTGAGCAAGTGCTCCGGACCTATATAACCGTGCCCAAGCTCCTGGGCCGCCTTAAACGATAATTCGAGTACATTTTTGACACGTGGAGCTATGCTCAACGGAACTCCATTTTCTCTCTGCATTTCCGCTTTTCCTTTTGGAGTGTTGGCTTCTATATACTCTTTAATGTCCTTTGCATCTATTTTGAATTGTTTATAGATTTCCTTGGTTATGTCGCTATCTGAAATTGCATATAACAAATGTTCAGTATCAACCTCATTTCGATTGAATTTTACTGCCGTCTGCGCCGCCTCTTGCATGAGTTCTTTTGTATGCTCCGAAAAAAATTGACTTATCTCAATGGATTCGCGTTGTCGAGGTACGGGGTGCCCGCCCTTTGAACCCGCCTCTTCAAAATCATCCGTATATTCTGCAAACGAATCATACGGCTCTTGATCACCAAACATTTGCTCTAGCGAAGATCTTTGCTGTTCCTGTATTTGTCGTAAGTGTTTTTCGCAAACGTTAAACGTCTGTCGCTTACCATTGCGAACAACGTTCACACGCGCAACCGCTGGCCTGGTTGGGTCTATATCGCAGAATGTGGTTTGGTTTGTTTGCATATATTTTCATTTTTTAATGAATAAAGTTTCAAATGGCTTAAATTTTATACGCGGCTATTTCCATTCAGATTTCCATTCTTCCATTTGCTCATTTTCCTTCGACTGGGCTGAGATAATCTTTTTTGCCAGTTTCAGAATTGCCTTTCGATTACTTCTTTTCAGAGCAAGCGTAGCCATTGCCATCGCTTCGTTATGATGAATTACCATAGCCTTAACAAAGGCCTTATCGAATGGGTTTCCACTTTTGCTTGATAACGATTCTAGTGTTGCATTATTTTTCATATAATTATTGATTAACTCATAATTCTCACACCGCGATTAAATCCTTCTCGACCCGCTTCAATAACACGGCATTTACCGCAACAATTATCGAGGACACGCTCATAAGAAGCGCGGCGAATTCCGGCCGGAGCATGATGCCGAAATTCGGGTAGAGAATTCCGCCTGCAACCGGTATCGCAAGAATGTTGTATATGGAAGCCCAGAATAGATTCTGCTTCATTTTGCGGACCGTTGCCTTGCTCAAGGTTATTGCTCGAAGAATATCTAACGGGTCAGACTTCATCAGAACAACTTTTGCTGTTTCAATTGCTACGTCGGTGCCTGCCCCAATGGCAATGCCTACATCCGCTTGTGCAAGCGCGGGCGCATCGTTTACTCCATCGCCGACCATTGCCGTAAATTTTCCTTCCTCTTGAAGTTTCTTAACATAACTCGCTTTGTCCGCAGGCATTACTTCCGCAAACACTCTTTCTATACCAATTTGATTCGCCACTTTCTCTGCGGTCATTTTGTTGTCGCCGGTAATCATGGCGATTTCGATTCCCAGTGCTTTTAGACGTTCTACTGCTTTTATGGCAGTTGGCTTTATTGGATCGGCTGCGCCAATTACTGCTTTGATGGCACCGTCAACAGCAAGGATCATGATCGTTTCTCCGCGTTCCAAAAACTCATTTATCTTTCCCTCTAATGTACTGAGTGCAATGTCGCTGTCTTTCATAAGCTTCACTGTACCGATGAGTACTGATTTTCCATCAACGATAGCTT
>CAYYEX010000012.1:0-21912 GCA_964471165.1 uncultured Candidatus Saccharibacteria bacterium | reverse complement strand
TCTCTATTCATACGAAGTAACGCTGCGAACCTATTGGTTGAAATAATATGGATTGGATTAAAAATCATATCGTCATAATCTTGGTGCTCGTCATAGTTATTGTCGGGGGTGTTTTCTACGGCATGTCGGGTGGCGGAGTGGTTGACCAACCACTACTCACGACTGAAGTAATAAACGACAGCGGTTCTCCAAGCGAGGAAACCGCAGACCGTGACCTTGTTGAAACGCTCCTTACGCTTCGGGCGATTACGCTTTCGGGCACTATTTTTACCGACCCGGCATTCAGAACACTCCAGGATTTCGGTACAACCATCGTTCCTGAACCGGTTGGTCGACAGAATCCGTTTGCGCCAATCGGCCAGCAGCAAAATAACGTAACTCTGCCGCGAGGGGCGCAGCAAGATGCTACAGGTCAGCAGGGCACGCCCCGCCGCTAAGGGGTATGGTGAACTCAGCTATCACAGCATCCGACATCGAAGGTCGCGCACTCGGAGACACAAAAATCCCGTACGAAGTGCTTCGCGCGATTCCGCAGGAAAGTGCGGAACACTACCAAATCGCGCCACTGGCGCTTGTTGACGACGTGCTCGAAGTGGGGATGGTTGATCCTGACAGCATGCAGGCAATCGACGCGCTCAACTTCATTTCCCGAACCAGCGGGTACCCATATAAGATTTTTAGCATTACGAAAGAAGATTTCGATAAGGTGCTTACGATGTACCGCGGTTTACGCGGCGAAGTGGAGCAGGCAATTACCGATCTAGCAACCGAAGGGGGAACACCAGCCGAGGCAAAGGCAACCAAAACCGACGACGACGGCATGGCCCCGCTCGATTTGGAAGACCCGAACATTTCACGCTCGATAATCAACAAAGAAAAGAATATTCAGGAGGATGCTCCGGCCATCAAGATTGTCTCGACGGTTCTGCGCTATGCCATCGACGGAAAAGCCTCCGACGTACACATTGAACCGCTGCCGAGTGGGGTGCGGGTGCGCTACCGTGTAGACGGTGAGCTCCACACGAGTGTTGTGCTTCCGCTCGCGACGCATCGCGCCATTGTGGCGCGCATCAAGGTGCTCTCATCTATCCGACTTGACGAACGCCGCAAGCCGCAGGATGGTCGCTTTTCTGCAACAATCGACGGCAGACAAATCGACTTTCGTGTCTCGACGTTCCCCTCGTACAACGGAGAAAAGATTGTGATACGTATTCTTGACCGAGAACAGGGCTTTATTCCGCTCGACCAGATCGGGCTCACGCCACGTAACCTTGAAATCATGCGCCGCGCGATAACGCGTCCACATGGTCTCATTCTCATCTCTGGTCCGACAGGTAGCGGTAAATCCACCACACTCTACTCAATGCTCTCGGAACTCGATCGTGAACACAAGAACATTCTTTCGCTCGAAGACCCGATTGAATATTTCGTCGACGGCATTATTCAGTCGCAGGTGCATCCAGAAATCGGATACACCTTTGCGACCGGTTTGCGCACGACACTTCGTCAGGACCCAGACGTAATCATGGTGGGAGAAATCCGCGACGGCGAAACAGCAAAGCTTGCAATTCAGGCGGCACTTACCGGTCACTTGGTGCTCTCTACCATTCACACCAATGACGCCGTTGGTACCATTCCTCGTCTTATTGACATGGGTGTTGAGCCATATCTCATCTCACCGGTGTTGATTGCGTCTATTGCGCAGCGTCTGGTGCGCACATTTTGCGTCGGGGCCGAGAAAGAAACACCGATTACACCGAGTGCGCAGGCACTTATCGAGAATGAAATGAAGTCGCTGCCGGAGAAGTATCGTTTTCCGATTCCGACGACCGTCTACGAAGCCGTCCGAACTCCAACGTGCCCAACAGGCATGCATGGTCGTATGGCAGTGTTTGAAGTGCTCGAGATGTCACCGCAGATAGAAAAAATTGTTCTCAAAAACCCGGTTGAATCGAGTTTGTGGGTTGCTGCCCGTTCAGAGGGGATGCTTACTATGAGAGAAGACGCCATTCAGAAAGCCGTCGATAAGAAAGTGCCATTTTCAGAAATTAATAACCTCAGCTCGCTCATGCTCGCAAACGACGATGTCATTGCCGCTAATCCAGATGCCGCTGTGCCCGAGACGCCCGCTGTTACATAATCCTCTATGACCGAAGAAAAAAAATACAAAATATTGTTGGTAGACGACGACAGTTTCTTGTTGGGGATGTACGGAATGAAGTTTAAAGCGGAAGGGTTCGAAGTGCAGACCTGCGCCTCCGTCACCGAGGCCATCGAGGTGTTGCGCCACGGCCTCGAGCCCGACGTGATTGCCTTCGACATAACTATGCCTGTGCACGACGGGTTCTTTCTCTTGGAGACGATTCAAGCTGAGGGTTTGGCAAAAGACGCCAAAAAAATTGCACTCACCAACCAACAGAGTGAAGCTGAAAAAAACAAAGCACTTGAACTCGGAGCATATGAATACATCATTAAGGCGACAATGATTCCGTCCGAAGTTGTCAACACGGTTCGCGCTGCGCTTTCTGCCGATAAGGCGTCATAATGCATCTATGGACTACGCCGCCCAGTTGAAAAAATATATTACGGTAGTCGTGCATGAGGGCGCGTCTGATTTACATTTTTCAACAGGCGCGCATCCAACGGTGCGTGTTGCAGGCTCGCTGGCTCCGATGCTCAAAGAAGATATTCTCACCGCAGAAGACACGCGCGGGTACGCACATGCGCTCCTCTCCGCGGAGCAGGAAAAACGTTTTCTTGCGAGTCAGGAAATCGACTTTGCCTACGAAGCGGAGGATGGTGTTCGATTCCGTGGCAACGCCTTCTTTCAGAAGGGTTCCGTATCGATTGCATTGCGCCTGATTCCAAAGACTATCCGCCCACTCTCGGAGCTCAACGTGCCCGATATTGTTGCATCCTTCGCGCGACGCTCCCAAGGCTTTTTCCTTGTTGTTGGTCCAGTAGGACAAGGGAAAACGACAACTCTTGCCGCGCTCATCGAACTCATCAATACCGAGCGCATGGAACATATCGTTACCATCGAAGACCCAATAGAGTACATATTCGAACCGAAGCAATCGCTCATCGACCAGCGTGAGGTGCGTATTGATACGAAAGATTTTACTACGGCCCTCACTGCAGCGTTCCGTCAGGATATCGATGTGTTGTTGGTTGGCGAAATGCGAGACGCTGCTACGATGGCGGCGGCAGTAACGGCGGCAGAAACTGGCCACCTCGTATTTTCAACACTACACACGAACAATGCGGCGCAAACAATTGACCGCATCATCGATGTGTTTCCCGAAGGACAACAGGACCAAATCCGCTTGCAGCTTGCGGCCTCACTTGCTGGCATATTCAGTCAGCGCCTCGTGCCAAGAATCTCAGGCGGCCTGATTCCGGCGTGCGAACTACTCATTAACACGAAGGCGGTGTCGAATTTGATTCGCGAAAAGCGCACCCACGAACTAAATACAGTCATCGAGACTTCGTCGACCGAAGGCATGATTGATATGAATCGTGCGCTCGCGGAACTGGTTGCTCGAGGAGAAATCACTACCGAAACTGCGTACCAATACTCTTTGAACCCGAACGTGCTCGATAAACTCCTATGAGAAATAAGGGAATAGGGAATAGGTTACAGATGATAGTAAGAATACGGGATGCAGGCTGTTCACACTACAACCTTCAACCTATGGCCTACAACCTGTAATCTATGGCTGTATTTGAATACAAGGCCCTCGACCAGCAAGGTAACCAGCGTGACGGAACGGTGGACGCTGTAAATATGGATGTTGCTATCGCGGCGCTGCAGCGACGCGGTCTCATCATCTCTTCCATTGACGAGCAAGGGAAGAAGATTGGTATGGGTACCGCCATTCCGTTCTTTAGCGGTGTAAAACATGGCGATATCGTGATGGTCTCGCGACAAATCACAACGCTCTTCGAGGCTCAGGTGTCAGCGCTGCGTGCGTTTCGTCTTCTTGCAGCAGAGGCACGCACGCCACAGCTCGGCGAGATTTTGAGCCAGGTGGGCAATGACATCCAAAGTGGTGCCACTATTTCGGCCGCCTTGTCAAAACATCCCCACGTATTTTCATCGTTTTACGTGAACATGGTTCGCGCAGGGGAAGAGAGCGGTAAGCTCGACGAAACATTTCAGTTTCTCGCGGACTACATGGACCGCAACTACGAAATCACGCAGAAAGCGCGCAACGCACTCATCTACCCGGCATTCATTTTGACTACGTTTGCGGTCGTTATGACACTCATGATGACCCTGGTTATCCCAAAGCTCGCACTCATGCTCTCGGATGTCGGACAGCAGGTGCCTATCTATACCCGCATAGTAATCGGGGCGTCAACGTTCTTGCGGCAGTACATATTGCTCATCCTTGTGCTTCTCGGTGTGGGCGGTGTATTTTTGGTGCGCTACGCACAGACAAAAAACGGCAGAGACCTCGTTTCGCGCGCTCGGCTTGAGATACCTGTTATCGGAGGCATATACCAGAAAATTTATCTGTCGCGACTTTCCGACAATCTTTCCACAATGCTCAGAAGCGGTATTCAGATTCTTCGTGGACTCGAAATCACGGCAAACGTGGTGGAAGACGCTACCTACGAGCGCATACTCGGTGCGGCAGCGGCAGACGTGAAGGCGGGGCTTCCTGTCTCGGAAGCGTTTCGAAAGCATAAAGAGATTCCGGGTATCGTTGTGGCGATGATTAAAATCGGAGAGGAAACGGGAAATATGGGGGAAATTCTCGAGACAATGGCTCGATTTTATCGCCGCGAGGTGGATAATGCCGTGGATACGATGGTTGACCTCATTGAGCCGCTCATGATTGTGGTTTTGGCCGTGGGCGTGGCAGGTCTTCTTGCTGCAATTCTTGTGCCGATTTACAACCTGGCGTCCAGCTTCTAAGCGCCGAGCAGCAAGCGCGGGGGTATTTTATGCCACGATTACCCGCTGTTATCCACATCAAGTGCTCGGGCTGAAGGAAAGCGGTATACAATGAACGCACACGTGAACCGTGTCTAGCATCATTATTATTTAATATTTAACGCATGAAAAAGATTTATTCACGAGGCTTCACCCTCATCGAACTCCTCGTAGTGATTGCAATCATCGGCATTCTCTCCGCCGTTGTGTTGACGTCTCTTGGTACAGCTCGCAGCAAGGCTCGAATTGCTTCGGCTCAGCAGTCAGTCCGTAGCGCCCAGGTTGCAGCTACGACGTGTCTCGGCGAGACGTCCAACAATGCAATCAACATCCCGACTGAATCCATCAACGGTGGAGGGGGTGCGATTTGTACGGCAATTCCTGCCTCAGTGTACCCAACGCTTCCGACAGGTTGGACATGGTGCGATGGTACTGCATCGTGCGGCGCAAGCACTACGGCAGTTACAACACAAACGACCGGTGTAACGTTCTACCTTGTTGCAGCTAGCCCTGCGGCTAACGACAACAAGTGGATTGCGTGCAACGAGTCTGGATGCATCACTATCTAGTTCACAGACAGTGTTAAACAAAAGGCCTGTGCATAAAGCCAGGCCTTTTGTTTTTTGGTGATAGCATTAAAAACAACTCGTATGAAAGGCATCCAACAAAAAGGCTTTACGCTCATCGAATTACTCGTGGTGATTGCGATTATTGGCATGCTCTCTGCCGTACTCTTGGTCGCGCTGAGTGTTGCGCGCGGAAAGGGACGCACAGCTGGAGCGTTGCAGCAAATGAAAGTGGTACAGAACTACTACAATCGATGTGTGAATGAAAAAGCGGCAGCCGGGACCGCGCTTGTCGCAGCGCAGTTTTGTTTACCGGGGCAAGCAACGGGAGGTTGTGGAGGCGCTGCAGGGGATACGAGAAGCGGAGGAGCGGCCCTCATGTGTATTGGCTACCCTGATACGTACCCGAGCCTGCCGAGTGGCTGGATATATTGCAATTCAGGGGCAGCGGAAACTCAGGCGAGTGGGGGGTGCGGTAATGAAACGTCGAATCTCACAGGTATTGCCAACGGTACCTTTACAATCCGAGCCGAAGGAGAAAGTGGTGGCTCTATCATTACCTGCGGAGAAACACAGTGCGCGGTAACCACCGAGGCAACTCCAGACTAATTATGATGGTGCGTCGTATTCTATACAGTTCTCGAGCCTTTACGCTCATAGAACTCCTTGTTGTCATGGCAATTATTGGCATCCTGTCCTCCGTTGTTCTCACATCACTCAATGGGGCTCGCCAGAAGGGGCGCGATGCGCGTCGCATTTCAGATATTAAACAAATTCAGCTTTCACTCGAGCTCTACTACGACTCAACAGGAGCGTATCCCGCACAAATTTGTTCCACAGCCACTGGTCCGTGTCCGTCGAGTGTGCTTGTGACCAATGGATACATTGCGAGCCTCCCGATTGACCCTTCGGACAACGCGGTGTATGCGTACTCGCCATATGCTCAGACCACCAACAACACAATGTGCAGCGGCTATCACCTGGGCGCTGACCTCGAGTCGGGTTCGACACACTCGGCACTCCAAACGGATGCCAATGTGACCACACTCGCCGCCAGTGGCGGAGAGACTTCCATTGTGTCGCAGGGAATTCAGGTATGTAACGTTGCAGGGGCCCCTGCGGATTTCCACGGAACAAACTCCGGTAAGTGTCTCGCGTCGAACGTTGGTACTGCGTGCTACGACGTGCGATCGTAAGCGGCATGTCACTCTCAATTCTATTGCCGGCTGCCTATGGAGTCTTCGGGCTCATCATTGGTAGTTTTCTCAATGTGCTCGTGCTGCGGAAGAATATTTTTTCCCTTGGTGGTCGCAGCGAGTGCATGTCGTGTGCAATGCAACTGAGGTGGTACGACATGATTCCGGTTTTTTCGTGGATTGCGCTACGGGGGAGGTGCCGGGGCTGTGGCAGCTCCATCTCGGTTCAGTACCCACTTGTGGAAGCAACGACCGCCATACTCTTTGCTTTCATCGGGGGCTCGTCAATTGCACTCGAACCGATTTCCGCGCTCTGTGCGCTCGTCATCGCATCAATCCTGATTGCAATTGGGGCGTATGACATTCGTCACACCATTATTCCTGATTCCTGGGGCTACACATTCGCATTATTCGCCCTTTGTCTTACGCTCTACGGTGGTGTGCCAGATGGAGGTGCACTCATTGCATACTTGCTCGCGGGGCCGCTCGCGGCACTTCCAATCTCGACCTTGTGGTTTATTTCTGGTGGGCGATGGATTGGGCTGGGGGATGCGAAGCTCTCGCTCGGTATTGGATGGTTGCTTGGTCCGGTCTACGGCGTTTCTGCGGTGTTTTTTGCGTTTGTCATCGGTGCCGTTGTGAGTGTGTGCATACTGATGCCATTGCCAGTTGTTCTCAATGCAATGCAAAAGAGAGGAATAGTGCGCTTCCGATCTTCGGGCACGCAGCTTACAATGAAGAGCGAGGTTCCGTTCGGACCGTTTCTGATTACGAGCTGTTTTATCATATGGTTCTCCCTTCTCTACAACATACCGCTCCCATTTTAAAAAAACCTGAGACAGGGTTCACTATTATTGAGCTGCTCGTTTCCGTTGCAATCATTGCGATTCTCTCGGGGGTTGTAATTGTTTCTCTCGGCAATGCGCGTGAGAAAGGGCGCGACGCGCGACGTGTTTCCGATATACAACAAATACAGCTCGCTCTTTCGCGATACTACGATACCAACAACCAGTATCCTGCGGCTATCGGTCCCGCAGGGTCGAGCGTGCTCGTTTCAGGCAACTACATTGAGAGTTTGCCCCTCGACCCCTCTACGGGTGCGGAATATAGCTACTCGGCTTCGGTAGCCTCACCCCCCATCAGTGCAGCGCTCTGCAGTGGGTACCACCTAGGGGCCGACTTAGAGGGTGGCACGACGCATGTCGCGCTCATGACTGACGCGGATTCGCATGTGTCGTATGGCGGCAGTGGCGCAAACGCTGGCGAAACGCTCGCGCCATTGACTGAGCTCTGCTCCGGCTCATCCCCCGACTTTCACGGAACAGATGCCGGCAAATGCAATGCTTCGAGTCGCGGTACTGCATGTTACGACGTTCGTCCGTAATAGGGTTCACTAAACAACAAGGGGATAGCGCGCTTTCACCACAACGCGTGGCAGCTTACAATGGAGAGCGAAGTATCGTTTGGCCCGTTTCTGTTTGAAAGTTTCTTATCATATGCTTCTCCCTTCTCTACAAGATTCCGCTGTCGTTTTGAAAAAGACGCAGGCCGCACTCGTGCGCGGCTTTACGCTCATCGAAATGCTTGTCGTCATCGGGATTATCGTGGTTATCAGCGGTATCATTCTTACAAACAATGCGCGTTTTGGCGGTTTAGTTCAATTGCAAAATCTTGCCTACGATATCGCGCTCTCGGTGCGCCAAGCGCAGGTGTATGGCATCTCGGTGCAGCGATTTAGCGGTTCAACTTTTGCTGCCGCATACGGCATGCATTTTGCAGCATCGTCACCGAATACATACGTACTTTTTGGTGACGTGAACGCTCCGATTAATGGCGTGTATGACCCAGGCGGAGCAATTCCAGAACTCGTGCAATCTACCACCATTCAGTCCGGATACGGTATCGTGAATCTGTTCGTGACCAACAGTGGCGTTGAATCGGCGACTGGGACGGTCACGAGTCTCGATGTCACATACAGACGACCTGACCCAGACGCCTGTATTTCCAAGAACGGCGACATTATTTCGTTCAATGCCAAAGGCAGGTGTATTGGGGGCATAAATGAACAGGCGCGTATCGTTGTGCGTTCCCCACGCGGTGACTTGAAGAGTATTGTTATATCGGCAAATGGCCAGATAGCTGTGCAGTAATATGTATACCGCCCGCCAGTTTCTTTCATTTTTTAAAAAGCGGAATAACCGCACTGCGCGTCAAACAGGAGCAGGATTTACGTTGGTCGAAATGATTGTAGCTGTTGCGCTCTTTGGTGTGGTAATGCTCGTTTCTGTTACGGCACTTGTTGCACTCGTGGACGCGAATCGTAAGGCCCAGGCACTGCAGTCGGTCATCAATAACCTCAATATTGCTATCGACGGCATGTCGCGCTCCATCCGCGAAGGCAGTAACTATCGCTGTGGCAGCTCGGGCGGCAGTGATTGCACAGGTGGAGGGAGCATCATTTACTTTGAGCCGTACGGAGGGGACTCCCTATTGGCCAGTGACGACTGGGTATATGAGTTTCGTGATGGACGAATCTTTAAATCGGAGAATGGCAACACGAGCGGGGAGGTTGCGATTACTGCCGCAGAAGTCACAATTGATTCGGTTCAGTTTTATGTGTTCGGCTCACAGCGTGGGGATGCAGTACAGCCGAAAGTGATGATGGTTGTTAAAGGCTCGGCGGGTACAACAAAAGCGAACGTGAAGACGACATTCCACGTACAATCTACTGCGGTGCAACGAATTCTCGATATATGATTTTTAAACAGGGAATAGGTGATAGGTTACAGGGAATAGTAAAGAAGACACATCAAGCTTTTCGAGCGCGCTACAACCTACGCCCTTCAACCAACAACCAACCCAGCGGCTTTACGCTCATCGAGACACTTGTTGCCGTGTCACTCATGGTTATCGCAATTGTGGCACCGATGTCACTCGTTTCGCAGAGTCTCACGACGGCTTACTACGCCCGTGACCAGGTAGCGGCGTATTCACTCGCACAGGAAGGAATTGAAGCTGTGCGCGCGGTGCGCGACGGAAACATTTTGCTGAACGCAACAACTGGTTCAAGCAACGACCTATTACTCAATATTCCAATTAATCAAAACTTTACGGCAGACGCGCGCATTGCGGGCGGTGCAGGTCTCGTTGCGTGTCTCACAAATCCGTGTGCGCCGCTGCAGGTGGACCCAGCCGGAAGTCTGTATGGGTATCAATCGGGGTGGGCGAACACCAAGTTTCGTCGCACGATTTACGCAAAATACGCTGGGCCCGCCGGCATCAATAGTGGACGCGACGAGATTCGCGTGACGGTCACGGTCACATGGGAAACGGCGACCGGACGCACGCGTTCATTCAAAATGTATTCAAATATGTATCGATGGATTGAAGACGGCATAGCAAATTAGTATGAAAAAAATAGGAAATAGGTTACAGGTTATAGGGATTAGTATCAGAGATGCTGTTCTTTCCTTCTGCTACAACCTACAACCTACTACCTACAAACTGCGCACGCAGCGGGGATTTACGCTTCTTCTTGCGGCGCTTGTTGCCTCAATCGTGCTTGCGCTCGGTAGTTCCATTTTCACCATCGCAAGAAAACAGGTGACTCTCTCGTCGCTCGGGCGCGATTCACAGTTCGCCTTCTACGCAGCAGACACAGTTGCTGAATGTGCGCTGTACTTCGATGTGCGCAACGTCGCAGCTACCGGATTTATTGGATTTGCCACGTCGAGTGCCTCGGCCGCAATGAATTCACTCACATGCGACGGTGTAACGGTGACACCTGTATTGCAAAGCGCAACTGCGGATTCGGCAATTACTACATTTCGGGTGTACAACGCCTCTCCGCTCAAAGACGGGTTGTTTATGCAGGATGAGGCGGGCAATCCGCAGTCGGGCAACTGCGCTGAGGTAACTATACGAAAAAACGCTACTGCACCATTTACCACTATTCACGCAGACGGGTATTCAACGCCGTGCTCCACAATTAGTACCAACGCGCGTGCGCTCCAACGCTCAATCGAACTCCAGTACTAACAGCACTGGAGTCACGCGACAGGGCGCGGTACTCTGTGTCCATGATTCCGAAAGACGTGGTTGCGCGATACCTCAAACTCAAGGAGTCGATAAACCGCTACCGCAGGGCGTATCATGTATACGACCGCGAGGAGATACCCGAGTCCGCCCGCGACACGCTCATGCAAGAGCTTGCAGGAATCGAGGCTCAATATCCAGCCATTATCGCCCCAGACTCACCGACACAGCGGGTTGCGGGCGCTCCGCTTTCCGGATTTAAAAAAGTACCCCACAAGGTTGCGCAATGGTCGTTTAATGACGCATTTTCTGAAACTGATATTCGGGCGTTCGATGCGCGGGTGCGCAAGCAACTGCGTGCAGCACACGGCGACATTGAGCCCGCGTATATCGCCGAGCTCAAAATCGACGGGCTAAAAGTGGTTCTTGAGTACGAGGGAGGAATCTTAAAGACAGCCGCAACTCGTGGCGACGGCTCAATCGGAGAAGATGTGACCCACAACGTGCGCACAATCGAGTCGATACCGCTTTCACTTTCACGCCCGATAGACGTGATTGTCGAAGGTGAAGTGTGGATGAGCGCAAAACATCTTGTCACCATCAACAAGGAGCGTGAAAAAAATGGAGAGGAGTTGTACGCAAACCCGCGCAATGTTGCAGCGGGCACAATTCGCCAGCTTGATCCTGCAATTGCAGCGACGCGAAACCTCGACGCGTTTATCTACGACGTTGCGTTCACTTCAGAAGGAACCCCCGAAACTCAAGCCGAGGAGCTGGAATACTTGCGCGAACTTGGATTTAAGGTAAATCCGCATTTCAAACTCGTCGATTCTATCGAGGGGGTAATCAAATACTGGCAAATGTGGAAGGGAAAGGGCAGAAAACAAGACTACTGGATTGACGGTATCGTCGTGAAGGTCAACGAACGTAAATACCAGGAAGCGCTCGGGTTTACCGGGAAGGCGCCGCGTTTTGCGATTGCATATAAGTTCCCTGCAGAGCAGGTGACCACTGTTGTGGAAGATATCGTGCTCCAAATAGGACGTACCGGCGTACTCACGCCAGTTGCACACCTGAAACCTGTTTCTGTTGCAGGGACCACGGTGAGTCGCGCGACGCTACACAACGAAGACGAAATAGTGCGACTTGATGTGCGTATCGGGGACACCGTGATTTTACAGAAAGCGGGCGACGTGATTCCCGATATCGTCCGCACGCTCGCTGAGTTGCGCACCGGGAAGGAGAAGAAATTTAAATGGCCTGCCTCTGTGCCCGAATGCGGTGGTGACGGTCGCATTGAACGGGTGCCAGGAATGAGCGCATGGCGATGTGTAGATATTCACTCGTTTGCTATCACAAGACGTCGCTTTCATAATTTTGTTGCCAAGCATGCACTAAATGTTGAGGGCTTTGGGCCGAGCACCATCGACAAATTGCTTGAGAAGGGGCTTGTGCAGCACTACAATGACCTGTTCACGCTCACCGAAGGCGACCTGCTCACACTTGAAGGATTTGCAGATATTTCTGCTAAAAAGACAATCGCAGCAATAAAAAATGCTTCGCGCGTCGAGCTTGCGCGGCTGATTGTAGGGCTCTCAATTCCGCAGGTTGGTGAAGAAACAGCAATACTGCTTGCCAACCAATTTCGCTCAATCGACAAACTCGCAACAGCAACCGAAGAGAAACTGACCGCTCTCAATGGGGTGGGTCCAATTGTTGCTCGCGAGATTGCAGCATGGTTTGCAGAAAAGAGGCACCAAACGCTTATTCGAAATCTGAAGGAAGTGCTCACTATTATCGCGCCCAAAAAAGTCGACGCTGCAGTGCTTCCGCTTGTGGGACGCACCTATGTGATTACTGGAACGTTGGAGAGCATGTCGCGCGATGAAGCAAAAGAGAAACTCCGCGCACTTGGCGCCGATGTTGCGGGTTCGGTTTCCAAGAACACCACCGCAGTGATTGCGGGAGAGAGTGCCGGCTCAAAACTGGATAAGGCACATGAACTCGGCGTCCCGGTCCTCGACGAAGCCGAGCTTTTGAAGCTACTGAAATAATGACAGCGCGAGTCAGTCGTGACACTGCCACTTGTGCACATTCGTATACACTAAGATAAAGCGACCGTGCATAATTAGTGTATGGGAAAACTAGAACAGGCGGGGAAGAGAAAGTCGAAAAGAAAGAATATCAATGGGTTGATTCTCAATACAATTGCAATAGCGGGGGTTATTAGCATTGCAGTGGTTGCCCCAAACGTGATCGGGGCTATGGGAAAACTAGGGTTGCTTCCTGGCAAGCGTCAGAAAGAAATTATCAATCGAGCTAGGGACCGATTACTCTCGCAAGGGCTGCTTTCGCGCGAAAATGGACAACTCCGTGTTACGAAGAAAGGCGAGCAGGTGTTGCGTTCAGATTCAGATTTTTTGCGCTTGCATCACACTCCAAAACGCTGGGATGGAAAATGGCGCCTGCTCGCGTTTGACATACCCGAACGACGGAGAACGTTGAGAGATAAGATCCGAAACACACTGCGCACGATTGGCTTCGTTCGTTTACAGAACAGTATGTGGGTGTACCCACATGACTGCGAGGATCTCATCGCATTGTTGAAAGTAGATTTTAAAGTCGGGAAAGATATGTTGTATCTGATTGTTGAAGAAATGGAGGGAAGTGCTGAATTGAAACGTTCATTTGGACTACACTAAATACATGCGGTCGTGAAACATTAGTGTATGGCAGGACGGACATGAATGATCACTTACACTCGGAGCCGACGTAGCGCCGTTTCGAAGAACAGCACGCGAACGTTGACTCATCACGGAAATAGTGCTATAGAAATCCGGGCTTGGCAGACCGATGACCGGTTGAAGGCTAATGCTTTTGTGCTAACTAGGGAGACCAATATGGCTAAGAGGATTCCGCCGCTTTCCGTGCTTTCGCTGACGGACGGCATCAACCTGCTGATCAATTACCTGAAGGGCATCGGCGTGAACAACGCGTCGAAGCTGATTGCCGACGGCTACCCTGGCAAGCAGGTGTCGGTCGCAATCGGCCAGGTCAAGCGCTCAGGCAACGAGCACTTCTCGCAGAGCCTGCATCTGCAGCTGCGGTCAGTCTGCCTCCTGATGGGCGGCGACCCGGCGAAGGAAGGTCTCCTTCCTGACGTGGGCGCGTGGAACGACGCCGACACGCGCTACCTCAACAACCTGCGGCACCGCGCGAGGCGCGCCGCAAAGAAGTAGGCTGACTGGGCAATTGAACAATCTCGCTCAGAGAGCAACGAATCCAATCCGGGAAGCACGAAGCGCTTCCCGGATTGTCTGTTTATTGACCCTGACCAACCCGTGATGCACAGTACCAGCGGAGTACGGGAGACCCTCCTATGTATACACTCATCAATGGCGAAGCTTGTTTGAGGATATGGCTCGGTCAGCAGTATGGCGAGTGGACGCTCAAAGAGATATTCCACATCCACTCCGGGCCTACGTTTGGTACACATATGTTCACATTCACAAACGGGGATATCACACTGCATACATCTAATCAGCACTGGTCGGGGGACACCCTGCGAGCCAAGTGCAATGCCAAATGGGTGAGATGTCCGGAAGTCATGCGTTTGTTCAGCGAACGGTACACAAAAGTAATTGCGGATATCGAACCGCTCGCGAAGTAGCCGGAAGACCGACACTCGCGAGCGGTCTTCTGTTTGGGGGACTTTTCTTGTAGTATTCGCGGATGTCAGCGAACGTGGATATACAGGCTCTCGCCAAACTCGCACGCCTTGAGCTTTCAGGGGACGAGGCTACAAAGCTCTTGGGTGAGGTCTCAAATATCTTGGGTTTCGTAGATGTGATACAGAAACTTGATGCTCCCAAAGAAATGAAAGGGGATGGCTTGCGAAACGTGTCGCGAGCCGACGAGAATCCGACCGAGGGCGGACTATTCACCGAAAAACTTTTGAGTGCTGCCCCGGAGAGAGATGCAGAGCATATTCTTGTTAAACAGGTCATTTCGAGAAAAAAATAATATGGACCTTTCGAAACTCACGATTGCCGAAGCTCGGCGCGCGCTTGATGCGAAAGAATATTCCGCTCTCGAACTTACCAACGCATACTTGAGTGCCATCGATGAAAAGGATGGTGATATTCATGCGTACCTCGAGGTCTGGCATGTAAGCGCTCGCGCAGAAGCAGTTGCTGCAGACGCAATGATTGCTTCGGGCAACGTGCAGCCGCTTACCGGTATTCCTATTGCCATCAAGGACAATATTCTCATCGACGGGCGCGTTGTGAGCGGAGGGTCAAAGATTTTGGAGAAATACGTTGCCTCGTACGATTCTACGGTCGCAAAGAAACTGAAATCTCAGGGGGCGGTACTTCTCGGGCGCACAAACATGGATGAGTTTGCACTGGGTAGTTCGACCGAAAACTCCGCATATGGTCCGACCAAAAATCCGCACGATATGTCGCGTGTTCCGGGGGGAACTTCTGGTGGTTCTGCAGCGGCAGTTGCAGCAGGGCTTGCGCTCGGTGCACTTGGGAGTGATACGGGCGGCTCAATTCGACAACCTGCTGCACTCTGCGGCGTAGTCGGAGTGAAACCGACGTACGGAGCGGTTTCGCGCTTCGGATTAATTGCAGCAGCTTCCTCGCTCGATCAGATTGGTTCTATCGGCAAAACAGTAGAAGACGCGCAGATAATCTTTGATGCGATAAAGGGGTATGACGCAAACGACAGTACCTCGCTCCCGGATGCTGCGGGAAACACTCGTAATTTTAAACAAACTGTTGGTATACCACGCTCGTTCCTGAAAGGTCTCAGTGAGGAAATGAAAGCACGCTTTGATGCAACAGTTGGGCAGCTGTCGGAAAAAGGGTACACCGTTGTAGACATTGACTTACCGTCGCTTGAGTATGCGCTCGCCGTTTACTACATCATAAATCCCGCAGAGGTATCAACAAATCTCTCACGCTTCGACGGTATTCGATACGGACATTCTGTGCAGGCGCAATCGATTCAGGAGGTGTATACAAAAAGCCGGGGCGAAGGATTCGGCCCGGAATCCCGTCGCCGTATTATTGTAGGAACGTTCGTACTTTCTGCCGGTTACTCAGACGCGTATTACCGGAAAGCCCGCGCACTTCGCGATAATATCCGTGCCGACTTCAAGCGCGTGTTTGAAACAGTGGACGCCGTCGTTTTGCCAACAACACCCTCTCCGGCATTCAGGCTCGGTGAAAAGAACAGTGACCCCGTGTCGCTCTATCTGGAAGATATTTTCACAGTTCCAGTAAACTTGGCGGGAGTTCCTGCGATGTCGGTCCCTATGGGGACTGTGGAGCGCGATGGTGTTCAGCTGCCGGTTGGATTTCAAATCATCACTGCGCACGGCAATGAAGCTGCATTGTTCAAAATCGGAACGGATGTAGAAAACAGCGCGGTATAATCGTACAGATGGAACCAGGCTCCGTCGGATACGGTATTGGGTGGTTTGTCGGGTATGTCGCCGACGTCATGTTTCAGTACGTGCCGGCAACACTCTCTGTCATTACCGGAAACGCTCCAGAGCTCGGAATACCAAATCCGGTGATTGCGCCGGTAACGACACCAATCACAACCACACAATTGCTCGACTTTTTAAATGCGACCGCGCAGCCGGGCAATATGGAAGAGCTCTATCGATGGTGGGGCACACTCACAGTGCTCTCCGTGCTTGCGTCGTTGTTTCTTACCGCAGGCACCATCTATTCGATTATTCGCATTTTGCAGATTCGCAAACATGAGGAACATCGATTCGCTGCAGTTGCTCACCCTGTGACAGCACGAGACACATCGAAGGCGCAATTGCGCTGGAATCGTATAAAGGCGGAAATCAGTTCAGAAAGCGAACAGAACTGGCGCCTCGCCATACTTGAAGCCGATATTATGCTCAATGAATTGCTCGACCTGCAGGCGTATCGTGGGGAAACAATGGCCGACAAGATGAAGCAGGTAGAGCGAGCGGACTGGAAAACAATCGACCTTGCATGGGAGGCACACAAAGTGAGAAACACGATTGCGCACCAAGGCACCATGACTCGCCTGAGCGACAGAGAAGCGCGACGGGTGATTATGCTCTATGAACAGGTGTTCAAGGAGTTTAAGTTTGTCGAATAACTCAATATGAAGCTGCAATCTGCGCTGTCACTCGAGGACTCATTTGTGCTTTTTGATTTGGAATACACAGCATGGCCGGATTCAATGCAGGAGGGCTGGAGTAAACCGGGGGAATACCGGGAAATCATTCAGATTGGTGCCGTGCGGGTGGAATACTCGACGCTTCGCGAAACCGATTCGTACCTAGAATTCGTCGTGCCTGTTCGAAATCCACAGCTCTCGCCGTTTATTATGGAACTCACGGGCATTACACAAAATGACATTGCGGAAAAAGGCGTGTCATTTGAAAAAGCGCAGGAGACATTTGCCAAATTTCTCGGGACGCAGATTGCGTATTGTTGGGGCAAGGACGGAGTGATTTGGTTTGAAAATTGTGACCTACACGATGTGAAAAAGATTATCCCCGCGGGACAGCTGAAAAATATTAAGCCCGTGCTCACACCGTTGTTTGCCTCTGTTGGTGTTGATGTAAGTGGTTACACAAGTGGGACGCTGATTACTGCATTTGGAAAGGAGGGCGGGCGTGCCCACGACGCACTGAATGACATGCGTAATCTCCTTGCCGCGATGCGGGAGGTTGATGAACGGTTGTAAGGAGGGACTTGGCTGAGAGTGTATTGGGACTTAGTCATAAATAACTCAAGCCCCGTCGGGCTTGAGTTTTCGCGACCCCGGCTCGGTATCGCACGCTGCTGCGTGCGATATACCCGCGCCCTGCAAGTCCCTCACGAAAAGCGCGCAGGCGCTTTTCTCCCCGCACCACGTAATGCAAAAACCGCCTATCGGCGGTTTTTGCTTCGTGTTGCGGGGGAGGGACTTGCACCCCCGACCTCCAGGTTATGAGCCTGGCGAGCTACTACTGCTCCACCCCGCTATCGGGGCGGATTGTACTACGAATGAAAATCAGTAGCAAACAAACCTAATCCGCGAGCATGCTAATCGCCATCTGTGCGAATGTGGTGAGCACAAATACAACCACTGCGAGCAAGAACAACTTCCACTCAAAAAACATCACCATTCGGCCGATTGAATAGATAAGGAATATGAACGAGAGTGGCCAGACGAAGAATGAATTCACTGCCATTATCGATCCCCACATACGGCTTTAGGCAAGTAGCGTTCGCACTTTTGCGACGATTTGCTTCGGTTCAAACTCCACTTTCACCATGTAATCTATAGCACCCAAGTCACGCCCCTTTTGGATATCTTCTGGTTGTCCGAGGTTCGAGAGAATCACAACTGGAATCTTTGCCATCTCGGCATCCGCTTTCAGTATTGCGAGCACCTCGAACCCGTTTTTGCGAGGCAACAGGATGTCGAGAAGCACCAAATCAGGCTGGACTTCTTTTGTAACAATGATTGCTTGGTCACCGTCGTAGGCGTTTGCGACCTGAAATCCTGCATCCGACAGCTCACGGGAAAGTATTGAAAAGATAAGCTGGTCGTCCTCGACAATGAGTACTTTTTTCATAGGTCCTTACAGTATAGCCTTTCGGGACTGCCCGCTAGCAAGGGGGGTGCACATGGAAATACTGGTTATTCCTGGGTTGTGGAAGCGGTCACAAGAGGTGCCGCTGTGGGGGCGGGACGTGAATAGACCTCCAAGCGAGGCATCGGGTACACCCGCATGACGTTGCGTGTTTCTTGTGTGTCCCTGAACTCCATTCCGAGATAGAACGAGAGTGCGGGCACGAGCCCGAGGAACACAATGATTGCGAGCACTCGAGAGAGCGGTGTGATTTCGTGCCAATTCACCATATAGAAAGTATATACGTAAAATGGGTGAGTAGAGGGGGTGCGGTATAGTGTTCCAATGAGTGAGAGCTACTCAAAGCCTGACGCATTGGAGCGAGAGACGCTCAAAAGAAAGACGTATGAGCGGCTTTGCGACGGTGTGCCAGACGCAGTAGTTATTCTTGCACGCGATGTCATCAAAAACGAGATTACCGGCGAGATGAAGTCTGGTAGCTATGGGAATGTCGATATACATGGACTAATAGGGGGAGCAAAAGCGCGCAGTATCGCAGGAGCCGAGCTGCACCGTTTTTTCCCCGATGCCTTAGTTGTCACAAATAGCAACATAAAAACGGAGCCCTATAGCTATGCGCGGGTCACTGCCGGGGAGTTGGAAAAAAGAGGAGTTGAGCGTGAAAAGATGCTCATCCAGGAAAATTCATACTCTACATTCACTGAACTCATCGAGCTGGTAAAACTCATCGTCGAGCATAAGTGGAGACACGCCGCAGTTGTGGTTAACGAGTTCAGTATTCCGAGGGCACAGGCAATGATCGAGCACATCCACGAGCTCCACGACCCGAATGGGTACTCCAAACAGCCCGAAGTTCTGCAAGCGCTCGATGTTTTTAAACAGATGTCGGGGGTAAAAATAGTATTCGTTGCCGCCGAAGATGTATTGCTCGCTGCGGATCCTCATTTCAAGAGGGTAATTACTGAAGCGAAACAGTTACCGGCCTGGAAAGAGGTTATGGAGAGGGAGCAAGCGGGGGCCCAGCAGATTCGCGACGGGGAGTACTGGAAAAATCTACCCCCCACGTTCGTGAAGCAGTGATTATTTTCAGCGTGGAACTAACCACTTGAGTGGTGCTCTCCTTTGAGTCCCGTCACTTGCTGAAAAATGCAACAGGCCCAAAGCATTCGCTTTGGGCCTGGCATTTTGCGCAAGTGACGGGACTCGAACCCGCAGCCTCTCCCGTGACAGGGGAGTGCTCTAACCAATTGAGCTACACCTGCAGTGCGCCCTAGAATACAACGAATTGGCGTAATTTCAAACCTTTTTGGCGCCCCAGAAGTACTTCACGACATCGAATCCCGACACCAGTGCCCAGACGGTATTGATAATCATAAAGGGCAGTGAGCCGAGGTGTGCGGCATATAGGAGCAATCCAATGGATGCGACAAAGTTCAAAACATCGTACCAAATGCTCTCCGCAGTCATCTTGCCGTATTCGTTTCCCACAAATGCCGTCAGTGTCATACCGGCTGACACAATGCCGACGATTTCGATTGTTTCCATAACCCAAGTGTACCGTACTCCCTCGACTCGCAAAAAAGCACATTTTGCGATATTCTCCCACTATCGTCAGGGTACGCCCGTGCCCTGACTGCATTCGGGAATTGAGTGAATGCGATGCATTCCCTCATGTCCGTCATTTGTCAGGGTAGCTCAGTCGGTTAGAGCGAGCGCTTCATAAGCGCTAGGTCGTGGGTTCGATCCCCACCCCTGACACAGACATGAACAAAGAGAGTGCTGTGCAGGGAGCACAGCGGCTGAACAAATGCGCAAGGTTGAACCTTGCGCATTTGTACGTTTTTGGAAACTGGCTGTTTGATATACTAAGTCCATGAACCCGTTCTACAGCTTTCTCAAAACCATCTTGGATTTTTTGGTACAGATTGTCATGTTGTTCATCAACATGTTTATCTATGTTTTAAACTTCATCGGCGACATGCTGAAAAGTTTGACGAATTCAGTCTAGTGCCGATTTCAATATGTCACTCTTTTCGCGCGCAGAGCATGCTCCCGCGCAACCTGAAAAAAAGAGGAGCATGGTGTTTGAGGTAATAAAGTACACGGTCATTTCTCTCATCATCGTTGCGCCGTTCCGTATATACGTGGCACAGCCATTCATTGTTTCGGGGGAGTCGATGGTCTCCACATTCAAACCAAAAGAGTACCTGATTGTTGACCAGTTGACCTACCGACGCACTGAGCCACAGCGCGGCGACGTGGTTATTTTTAAGTATCCACTCGATACAAGTGTCTATTTTGTAAAACGTGTTATCGGACTACCGGGAGAAACCGTGCGCATTGATCGCTCGGTGGTAACCGTCCAAGGAGCAGGATCACCCAATCCCGTTCGACTCGAGGAGCCATATGTTTCCACAGCTGCAAACGAGCGTGCTACAGAAATAACACTCGAGGCAGACGAATACTTTGTACTCGGCGACAACAGAAAAGAAAGTTCCGATTCTCGTGTATGGGGACCATTGCAGCGAAAATATATTATCGGCCGCGCATTTGCACGTGTGTTTCCGCTTGAACGTGCGGCATATTTGCCGGGCGAGCATCACTTCTAGCGCGAAACTGCTCATGAAGTGGTGCTATCCACACGAATGCACTCGTAATTGAAGCGCCACGCAACCGTTCCGCGCTATAATTACCAGTAAGATTTCTTTGTATGTCGTCCTTTCTACAACGCCTCAAGGCAAAAGATGTAATTCCCGGTGCACCGGAAGATAAAAAACAGGAAAAAGTTGCGCTTCAAGTTGAAAAATCCCCAGGTGCTCCATCAACCGACGAACAGCTCGCCGTCGACATTTACAAAATTCCCGGAGCAATCATCATTTACGCGCAACTTGCCGGGTCGAACGTCGAAGATTATGGCGTCACCATCGAAGGAGACGGCGACATAGTCACGATAAAGGGCGAGCGCAAACGTCCGGAAGGCGAGCACTTTCAGCTCCCAACGGCGGAGAATCGTGAAAAGATTCTTGAGGAATGTTCTTGGGGCGGATTTTACCGGCAGATTATCCTTCCCTCAGAGGTCGACTCGGACAAGACCGAAGCGATTATGAAAGAAGGGGTGCTCATGTTGCTTCTGCCGCTGAAAAATGGACAGGGTTCGGGTATTCGCATCAGGGTCAACAAAGCCTGAGACCTATATCACACTTCGTTTTGCGAAAAGCGAAACGCATACACACCGCATGACGACACGACGCATCACACGTGCATATTTTTTTGCTCTTTTTCTTGCAGTGGCCACACTGCCGGTGTTTGCGCGCGCAGCGGAACTCTCGTTCTCGCCCGCGAGCGGCACGTTCACGACTGGCAAGGAGTTTTCAGTAAAAGTACTCGTCAACCCTGGTGTTGACAGCATCAATGCCGCTGACGGCCAAATTTCATTTGATACAAGCGTACTATCGGTTTCAAGCGTTTCGAAAGACGGCTCCGCATTTTCGCTCTGGACTGCGGACCCCGCATTTTCTAACAGTGCAGGCA
>CAYYEX010000011.1:0-29092 GCA_964471165.1 uncultured Candidatus Saccharibacteria bacterium | reverse complement strand
CGTAAAATTCTCCCCATGGGCGCACCGAGCGCAGTACTCCTGCAATCGCATCGCGAATCATCCACGACGACGACTGTACTTTCCCGCCGCGTCCCACGCCATATGCTCGTTTAATACCAAGCTCAGCACAGACGGCGTCTTCAGGAGTTGTCTTACCGGTACGATCGCCTCCATTTGCAAAAATCGTAGGTTTGAGTTTTTTAAGTGTTCGAGCCACGCTCATGTCCGTGTCTTTTTTGGTGTGGTCGGTGAACACAACCTCGTCGACGAACGGAAATGTATTAATTATTTCTGCGCGTTCTTTTTGCGGCATGAACACAAAACCTTTCTTCAAACGCAGCCAGTTGTCGTTATTAATAACAACCACAAGCTTATCGCCGAGGGCCCTTGCTTCTCGCATCATACGCACGTGCCCGATATGAATAGGATCGAATCCTCCAGAAACTGCCACCCAAGTGACGGCTGGTTTAGAAGCTCGCTTCGCAGCAACCTTCTTTTTCATAGCTGCTTGTTATTTTCCGCCGCGAGATCCGCCTCGGCCATCATGTGCACGAGTCCCTCAAAATTCACCTCCGGCGTCCAGCCGAGTTTTGTGCGCGCCTTTGTTGCGTCCCCCAATAAGAAGTCGACTTCAGCCGGGCGGTAAAACTCTTTGTTAATCTTCAAAATGGTTTTGCCGTTCGAGACGCCCACCTCGTCGAGCCCAGTTCCTTTCCACTCAATCGGCAGATTGAGTGCACGGCACGTCGCCTCCACAAATTGCCGCACGGAATGACTCTCGCCCGTTGCAATCACATAGTCTTCGGGTTTGTCTTGCTGGAGCATGAGGTGCATCGCTTTTACGTAGTCACCGGCAAATCCCCAGTCGCGCTTTGCTTCCAAGTTTCCCAGCGAGAAACTTTCCTGAAGCCCGAGCTTGATGCGCGAGAGCGAGATTGATATTTTTCTGGTTACGAAATGGTGACCGCGTCGCGGCGACTCGTGATTGAACAAAATACCTGAGCAGATGTACGTGCCATGGCGCTCGCGGTATCCAACCACGAAATCTTCGTGCGCCTTCAGCTTTGCTTCTGCATATGGACTCACCGGTTGAAACGGCGACGTTTCGTTTTGCGGCGGATTTGTTTTGCCGAACATTTCGCTCGTGGAGGCCTGATAGATACGCACCTTCGGATTGAGTTTGATGGCTTCGTTCACCAAGCGCCCAACACCGTAGTAGTTAATCTCCATCGTTTCTTCCGGGCATTTAAACGAAATCCCCACATCCGATAGTGCGGCAAGGTTGTATATCTCATCGGGGTTGGCTTCTTTGAGTGCCCGCTCCATGGCACCGGTGTCGCGCAGGCTCCCGTATACGAGCTTGAGCGTGCGATTGTCCGCAATGTGGTGAATACGCATGAGCGGGTCGAGGCTCGTTCTGCGCATCATGCCCCACACTTCGTACCCAAGTCCGAGCAAGTATTCTGCAAGGTATGAACCATCCTGGCCCGTTATGCCCGTGATAAACGCCCTTTTTTTCATCGCCACACTATACTGCGCTCTCGAGGTTGAGGAAAGCCGCCGAAAACGTTAGGATGACGTCTCGTATGGGAAAAATCAATACACGAACGACTTGCCGCATTTCGGGCGAACCACTCGTTACGCTTTTTTCCTTGGGTGACATGCATCTCTACAATTGCATTCCTCGTGACGAGGAACCAAGCACTCCAAAAGTGCCGCTTGAGATGTGCCTGGCACCAGAAAGCGGGCTCGTGCAGCTTCGCCATACCGCTGCATCCGATGACATGTACAAGAAATACTGGTATCGATCCTCGACCAACGAATCGATGGTGGAGGAACTCAAACAAATCGCTACGTCTGTCACCAAACTCATGCGTGTGGGCAAAGACGACATTTGGATAGACATCGGTTGCAACGACGGCACGCTCCTCTCGTTCCTCCCGAAAGAGGCCACACGAATCGGCTACGATCCCAACGACTATCGCGAGATATCCGAGAAGCACGCGTCGCTGATTGTTAATGACTATTTCAATGCTGACGCATTCAGGAAGTCGCCATACGGTTCACGCAAGGCGAAGGTTGTAACCTCGATTGCAATGTTTTACGACCTCGAAGATCCACACACCTTCGTGCAAGACATCTACGACGTGCTGGATGATGACGGCCTCTGGGTCATCCAGATGAGCTACCTCCCGCTCATGCTCAAACAACTCGCCTTCGACAACATCTGTCACGAACACCTCAAGTATTACAGCCTGCAGGCACTCAAGTACTTACTCGACAGTCACGATTTCAAGATTGTCGATTGTCAGCTCAACGATGTGAACGGTGGTAGCTTCCGCGTGTACATCCGAAAGAACGACGCGAATCCCTCAACGTTTGGCTCAGCACCGTATCGCGATGTAGCTGAGTACCGTGTGGAGTCTATTCTCTCGCACGAAGACAAGCTCGCGCTCAACAATCCGCAAACATATGCTGATTTTTTTGAAAATATGGATGCCCTACGCAAAGAGACCGTTGCATTCATCAAACAAGAAAAAGCGAAGGGGAAAAAGATTTGGGGATACGGAGCGTCCACCAAGGGCAACACACTTCTGCAGTGGTACGGAATTGATGAGACACTTCTCGATGGTATCGCCGAGCGGCAAGAGGCAAAGTTTGGCCTCAAAACGCAGGGGTCAAATATTCCGATTTATTCCGAAGCAGAAATGCGAGCCGCAAAGCCTGACTATTTGCTCGTACTCCCGTGGCACTTCATTGATTCGTTTGTGGCACGCGAACAGGAATACCTCAAGAGTGGTGGCGCATTCATCGTGCCCTGCCCTCGTTTTGAAATCATCCGCGGCTAACTCTAGATACTCGTATTTGACTTTAAGTCATTCACGAGTTATAATGCAAATAGTCCATTCTTACGCGTTTTCAGTCTCTTTCATCGTTGGGAGGTTAGCTTGGAACTCAAACCTGTGTCCCCGCTTCACGCCGCCGACGGATCACTTGATCCGGCTGTGAACTTCAAGGCGCTCGCAGTCATCATCGATGCCTACGTGCGTCCGAACGACGATATCTACCCGCATGTAGTTCGCGGCGTCGTAATCAACTGCGTCGACGTCCTCGCGCTCAATGAAGACGACGATGCGCTCATGGGGTTTCGCCTCAACCAACCGTGGAAGGGCCATTGGCACCCGTCAGGCGGCCGACAAATCCATGGTGACAGCTACGGACACACCGGCGCGAAACATCTTGAGCGTGACCTGGGACTCAGGATTGCGCCCGAGCGTTTCGAACTGGTGAACACTGCGTCGTTCCCGTGGAGCACGTCTGCACAAGGCGTTCCTTGCCACATGAACGGTGTTCTGATGGCTGTTCGGCTCTCTCGAAAAGAACTCGACGCGCGTCTTCGCCCGAAAGCGGGCGACTTCTCGCAATCGGCGTTCTTCCCGATTACCGACGTGACCGTCGAGCAGGGCTTTCATCCCGCTATCGCGCTTGGTGTCCGGATTCTCCGGTACAACATCAAGCAATTCGGACGTCTCGGCACGATTCCGCCGGAACTGCTGTAAGAATCAGTTCAACAAACAGTTCATTCGAGCCGCACGGTTAATCCGCGCGGCTCGTTTGTTTTATTTGTGCATTATCTCGCGATAGAGCGCTATTATTTTCTCGCCGGAAATCTCCCATGTGTAGGTAGCCGCCTTTGCGAGTCCCCCGCTTTTTAACTGCGCGTACCGTACTGGGTCATTTGCAAGCACATGCATCGCATCAGCAATGCTCTGCTCATCGAGTGCGTTTACTAAATAGGTATCGGTAGGCGTCATCTCTGGAGCGGCAGTGTCAGATATGACAGCTGGTGTTCCGCATGCCATCGCTTCAACAGCAGGCAATCCGAATCCTTCATTGAGAATCGGAAAAACCAACGCGAACGCCGATGAATAGAGTGCAGGCAAATCCGCCTGGTCCACATACCCTACCAACTGCATGTCTTCACGATATCGACTCGCGTTCATAAGTGCATCCACCGCCGGTCGTTCAGTTCCAGCAGTCCCAATGTTCACAAATTTCAAATCTGAATCGGGGTTTTTTTCGCGAAACAATTCATACGCACGAAACGTACGCATGACGTTCTTCGACGGAATAAGACGCGCAACGTTCATGTAGAACTTCTCCGGCAAATTGTATTTCTTTATTACATCAGCAATCGCCTGAGCACTTTGTGGTGCAAATACCGACTCCACACCGTTATTCACGACGTGCACGCGCTCGGGAGCAAATCCGTACCGGCGAACAATATCGCGCTTAGCGAACTCAGAACCGGCGATAACTCCACTCATAAAACGACCGAGGTAACGGAGCGTCCAAATGAACATCGCGCGGGACCACACGAAACGAAGTCTATTTTCCGTTACATCGCCCGCGCCATGGAGTGTTGCAACCGTATGTTTCGTGGGGGCAAGGAAGAAGAACGGATATACGCGCGGCTGGTACCAATGCACGATGTCGTATCTGTCTTTTGTTGTGAGAAAGTAGTACAGCATTCTCAGCGACCGGAAATTGAGGAACCCCCACCTGAAGCGCGGGAAGAGTACCTCGCGCGCGCTCCCTGCATACACCTCGTCGTCGTCTTTTTCAAAATGCAGGAGTGTAACGTCGAATTCATCTCGTGAAAGGACTGCTTCAACACTCTTGCGCGCGACAACCGCTGTGCCCTTTGCTCGCCTCCCATCAATGGTGTACGTAAGTAGAGCGAGACGGATTTTTTCCATACAGTGAGTGGTCGCAGTAGTGTAGCAGCGCCCGAATACCTACGCGAGCGAGAGTCGCAACCCATCTTCAAATGTAGTTGTGGGCTGCCAATCAATCAGTCGCGCCGCCTTTGCATTGTCCGCGCGATTTGAAAGCTGTTGGTATGCACCGGTTTCATATTGCTCCGAAGCTACCAGCCCTCCCGCACCCAAACCCTTTACGCGCTCTGCGGCGCGGGCAACATCAGCAGTGGAAACTGCTGTGTTCGAACTGATATTAATTACTTCGCCTGCCGACCGCTCAATATGCTCTGCCGCATTAATGAATGCCTGCGCCGCATCCTCTACATATATGTAATCGCGCGTTATGTCGTCTGAGACCTGTATGCACTGGCGCGCAGCTATCGCAGTACGAATGGCATGAAAAAGGTCGCGTATCGAGTGCGGGCCGTACACGTTTGTAAAACGAAGCACAGTCGCCGGCATGCCAGAGTTCAAGACCAACTGAGTCGCCTTCAACTTCGACGCCGCATATGTTCCACCCGGTGATGCCTCTGCATCTTCTGTAAACGGAACCGGAGCGTCCCCATATTCCATGCAGGTGCCCGCCTGCACAAACGCTCGCACGCCTGCGCGCTTACCGGCATTAATGAGGTTCTGTGTCGCTTGCACGTTCACCCGCTCGGCTTCCTCTTTGTCGTCGCCCCGGTATCCAGCAAGATTGAATATCCAATCCGGCTTACAGGCTGCTACGAACGACTCCACCGTCGAAGCGGATGAGAGGTCCAATTGAGTTCGCTCGGGAGCAACCACCTCAAAGCCTCGCTCGCCGAGCAATCGAAGCAGGGATGTGCCGATGAATCCGTGTCCCCCGGTCACTAATACGCGTATCATCGACACATTCTGCGTATTTGCCCCTGATATGCAAATACTATATTGTTCGGAGCAATGAAAGGCGTAATCTTAGCCGGCGGCCGTGGCACTCGGCTCGACCCTCTGACCCGTGTCACCAACAAGCATCTGCTGCCTGTGTATGACAAACCAGTCATCTATTATGCCGTCGAGAAACTCGCCGCTGCAGGTGTGGACCGTATTATGATTGTCACTTCGCCACACCATCTCGATGGATTCGTGCAGCTACTCGGGAGCGGTCAGTACTTCAAATCAAAGACGACAGGCAAACAAATTCAGATTGTCTACGGTATTCAAAACGAGGCAAATGGCATCGCATTCGGACTCTATATTGCACGCGATTACGTGGGCGACGATGACTGCATCCTCTACCTCGGCGACAACATCATCGAAGACGACATATCAAAGTACGTTAAGAACTTCAAAAAAGGCGCGACTGTTTTTCTCAAGCGTGTCCCCGACCCGCAGCGTTTCGGCATTGCAACGGTCGACTCTCGCGGTCGCGTCACAGCTATCACCGAGAAACCAAAAGCTCCGAAGTCCGACCTCGCAGTTATTGGAGTGTATATCTACGACAACACCGTTTTTAAACGCATGATTGGCCAACCCGCATCAAAACGGGGAGAGAAAGAAATTACATGGGTAAACAATAGGTACCTCAAAGACGGTGCCTTGCGGGCAGTCGAACTCGAAAAAGAATGGTTCGATATCGGCACAATCGATAGTCTGCACGAAGCCTCTGCGTTTATGAAAGCCCGCCATGGCAAAAAGAAATAAAGAGGTGCTCCTCATCACCGGTGGCGCGGGCTTCATGGGAAGCTGCTTCACAAACATGGTGGTAAAAAAACGACCCAACACGCTTGTTGTCGTTGTCGACGCGCTCACGAGTGTTGCCGACAAAAAGAACATTCACGTCTGGAAGGAGCCCAATTTCACGTTCCGAAAATGTGATATTCGCAACGCCGCGACACTCAATCGAGTATTCGCACAATTCAAGCCGACAGTAGTGGTGCATTTCGCTGCCGAGACACACGTGGACGTGAGCATTGCAAACCCGCTACTCTTTCTCGAAACAAACGTACTTGGCACGCACAACGTCGCGGCCGCTGCCCTTTCACACAAAGTCTCCCGAGTGCTACACATTTCGACCGACGAGGTATACGGGGCACTCACCAAAAATGCTCAGCCATTCGAGGAGAACGACCCAATGCGTCCAAACAGTCCGTACAGTGCCTCTAAGGCATCGGCTGAACACGTGATGCGCGCATTCTGCGAAACATATGGCCTACCTGTCGTTGTGGCGCGTTCATCAAATAACTACGGACCAGGACAAGATGCTACGAAGTTCATACCCGTGTGCATTACCCGCCTCCTTGCAGGTAAACCAATCCCCCTCTACGGCAAAGGCACCAACGCACGTGATTGGGTGTACGTGGAGGATTCTGCCGCAGCCTTCGAGACAATTCTGCGCAAAGGTGAAATCGGACAGGCCTACAACGTAGCCACATCGCACGAACTTCGAAATATAGACGTCGTAGAAAAACTGCTTTCACTCACGGGCAATACCTCAGAGATGATTTCGTATGTGCGCGACCGGCCCGGGCACGATTTCCGCTATGCACTTTCGACCACAAAGATAAAGAAGCTTGGATGGAAGCCCCGCGTCTCGTTCGACGAGGGTCTACGTCGCACCCTCGCATTTTTCAAAAACAAAAAATAAAACCGTGGTGCTATTTGCGCAGCACGAGCATCGTGTGCCCGAGCAGTGCCCCCTGGTGGATTCCAAAAAACTTGAGTATTCGTTTGAGTAGCCCATTGAGCGCAGATGCTGAATCTGTTTCATAGAGTAGCGTCAATTTTGCACCCGAGCGCTTAAGAAGACGCATGAAAGAAAAGAAACTCAGGAAGTGTAGGTTGATTTCCTCGACGGTGTTCCGAGAATACAGCCCGTTCATGACGCGTGCCGCAAGCGCACGCGGCAGGTAGCCCAAGAAATACACACCTGTATGTGTTTCGCGCGGCGCGTATCGATTTGGGAACGTAATGTAGCAGGCGCCACCTGGTTTCAAAACGCGTGCAATTTCACTCAAAAATAGCGCCGGGTTTGTCACGTGCTCGATAACCGATATCGAATACGCGTAATCAAACATGGCATCTGCATATGGAAACACTTTCCCGTCATAGAGTTGCAGATTTACGGTGAGCCCCTGGTCTGCACAAATCTTTTTTGCGATTGTTGCAAGTGATTCACTTACCTCCAGTCCATCAACATGTGCACCTGCACGTGCAAATGCCGCGGCGTACAATCCGTTGCCGTATCCAAGATCCAAAATCTTCTTCCCCGACGGGTCTCCCGCTCGGCGGGCAAAATCCTGTACCACGTTTGCGGCGATAGCAGGTTTACGCACCCAGTCGCGAATCATCTTTTCACGCTCATATTCGTTATCATATTCCCCGGAAAGCGTGATGTACTCGCGCGCAAAACTGCGCAGCTTCTCGTCTTCTGTACGGTCATTCGACATACCGCAGCAGTGTATCAACGTGTGCTTCTATCGAGAAGCGCTGCACATCGACGCTTGCGCCAGCGCGGAGTCGTTCCCGAAGTTCCGGTTCTGCTGCAACACGCCGCAAAGCCCGCCCGAGGGCTTCCACGTCATCAACTGGAATGATGAGCCCACTTTCACCGTCGCGCAACACACTGCGCACTGAACCATAATCAGTTGCAACGACTGGCATCTGTCCGGCAAGTGCTTGCAAAAGGACGATACTAAAGCCCTCCCATCTCGACGGCATCACAAAACAATCAGCGGCCGCAAAAAGTGAACGGAGGTCGCGACGGGCGCCGAGGAACGTTACGCGATGATTGATATGCAATTCGAGTGCCAAATCCTCGAGCGAGCGTCTATCTACCCCGTCGCCTACCACAAGCAGCGTTCCCGATTCTAAGTGTGCAAATGCACGCAGTAGTGTGTCGACTCCTTTCTGAGGAATGAGTCGTCCGATAAATAGGTACACAAACTCCTGCTCGCTCAATCCAAGTGCAGCTCGCGCTACCGCACGCTCCCCCTCTTTTGGGGCAAGTCGTTTGGTATCAATTGCGTTGAGGAGCACGACTACGCGTTTTTGATTGATGCCGTGCTTTTCGAGCGATTCTTTTACCGACTCCGAGACCGCAATAATTGTGTGTGACACTCCCTGCAACAACCTATCGAGAAAAAACTGCCGCCACGACTTCACCGCGTCATACACATTCTCTTCAAACGTAATCACGCGCGGTGCGCGAGCAAACAAGACGGCAATCCTCCCCACCGTGTTGGCGAACCACAGGTGCATGAAAATCGCGCGTGGGCGCATTTTTTGCATCGTTCGTGCGAGCGACACATATGCTCCAACATCAAACAATCCCCTGAATGGAACGGAGGTAATGTGCTCGCCCGGAATCAGCAGGTCACCGCGCATACTGTGCTCCCCTTCGGGGCGCACGGTAACTACCCGCACGTCGATTCCACGTGCATGCATTTCGTTTACCGTATCGACCACCAATTGTTCCGCACCCCCAAAGGCGAAGCGGTTAATCAGGACGAGAATGGGCTGGGTTTCAGACATAACAATCACAGACGGTTTATTTTTGAAAACAGCATCGCTATGACATGCCACTGGTACCAGAAAATTCGCACTTCAACCATAATCGGGAACTTTGCCCCCTTTTGAAGCTGCACGCGTGCGAGCCGAAACAAGTACCGCCCCATGATTGCTACCTCGCGCGCGCTCTTTCGCACCCAGGTTCGTAGCGAGATGGGTGCCCGGCGCGCTCGCTCAAGCTCGATGTATGCACACCACTTTCTCTTCACAGTTTCAAATCCTTCTTCAGCGACCGGCACAATCATGTATCCCTTCAAGGTTTTTACACGCGCACCATCTTTCACAAGGATGCGCTCATGTATCGACTTGAAATACTTTTCTACGGCAGCACGGTGAAAAAAACGCATCTGTCGTGCGGGATAGTTCATTGCATGCTCAATGACAGTATTCTTGAATTCATATTTGCGTAGTACCCAATAGGCAGTCGGCTCAGTGTTACATGCACTTCTAACTTCTTCAGCGAGTGCCTCTGTTATTCGCTCGTCGGAGTCGAGTGCAAAAATCCAATCGTGCGCCGCAGCTGCTAAATACTGATTGCGCACACCGGAAAAATCGGTAATTTTACCTGTGCTGTCCTTAAACGCATTATCCTGCAAGATAACCCGTGCTCCGTATCGAGCGGCGATTTCGAGCGTTGCATCAGTGCTCCCCCCGTCACAGATGATTTTTTCGTCGAAATCCCGCACACTTTCAAGCGCACGAGCAAGTCCCGCAGCGGAGTTGTGCGTCAGAATGCAAACGCTGCACGGAATCTTTGTCATATATGCAATTATCGCAGTTCCTGCACAAGTGTGTGTGCAAGCGTGTCGAGACTATTGCGCTCGGCATACTCCCTCAAGCGCGACTGTATTGCTGCGCGCTCAGTACTCGAGTGTGCGAGCACTATCTCCAGGCGATGAGCGAGTTCATCGGCATCATCTTCGTGGAACCCGAACTCACGCCCCATCTCATCCTGAAAGTCACCGCTTGCGGCGAGAACCAAGCAGCCGGAAGCCGCTGCTTCGAAAAGCATTTTGTTGTACATGCCACTTGAGCCGAGGTCGACAAAGATGTCGTGTTGTGCAAAAACGTTCGGGGCCTCTGCAAACGGAACACCTTCTTTAAATGTGAGCACGTCGTCGAGGCCGAGAATGTGCGCATGCTCACGCACAGATATCTCGTACGCACGGTCCTGCTCAAGTGCCGTCCCGACAACTGATGCGCTAAAGATGTTCCCGCGCTTTTTAAGAGCAGCAAGCGCTTCTACAAATACATCGGGCCGTTTCGAGGGTGCAAAACGTGCAAAGAAGAGTATCGAACGAGGTATACGAGCCGCGCCCCCGCCCTCAAATCGATTTGTATCAACGCCGACCGGCATTTTATGTGCAGAGCGAAACTTGGCGGTATACGACGACTTCGATGTATAGAAAACCTTTGTGCAGAACTTCGCTGCAAGGTCGGTCCAAAATGAACCGGCATAGTGATTCCGCCACAAGTAAATCTTTTTTCCGAGCAACTTGAGCAGAATGCCGGCGATGAGTATGTACTCCTGGTTCATGTGCACAAACACCGCATCGTAACTTTTTCGCAGAGTCCACGCATACTTGTAGAACGCGAAAATATACGCGAGTCGGCCAACACCATTCTCTTTACCCAAACTATGCACCCGCACGTTCGAAGGAAGTGAATGTGTTCCCTCTTTCAAACAAATAACTTCGATTGAATCGAAATGTGTCGAAAACGTCTGGAGCCATCCAGTAAAGAAGCTTAAGTAGTGATCTTTCTCGTCGACCGCCTGAGTGACGATGAGAAGCTTCATGCTATCTGCGCGATTTGAGCGCTTTCAGTGCCTTGCGATGTTTTTCGATGTGGGGCTTTCCGTATACCCCCTCAAGGAGGTCGATGTCTTTGTTGGTGCCAAGCATGAGCATGATGTTTTTCTTTTCTGCCGCCTTCAAGAACTCTACGCCTTCCTTTTTCCCAACATGCTCACGGTAGAGCTTTGCAAATGCCGCAAAATCCTTGATGAAACACAAGCCGCCTGCACCGCGACCACTTTTGTGCACAGGGTTCGAGTAACGATTTGAAATCATCGGGTCAGCGTTGATTGCATTTTGAATCGGGGCCCAATCAGCGCCGAGTTTTTTTGCCATGTCGTAGAGCGCGTTGAACGTGAGAATCTGTGTGTAGCCACTCACGTTGTGCGAGTACTTAATTATCTCTGCTTCCTCACTTGTGCAAATGTGCGAAAACGGAGCGTTTGGCAAAATGCGATGCACTGCCTCTGCAGCTGCGAGCGTTTTTGGGCTCTTAGACGGCACGCCGATGGTGTTGGCAAATGGATTATCCGCATCGAACTGTGCGGTTGCAACACTCAAGAACTCGGGCGAGCAAAGCACAAATATGTTTGGAAACTTCTTTTGCAGCATGCGTGTTGTTCCCGGCAAGAGTGTGGATTTGATGACTGCAGTTTTTCCCTTGCCGATAAGGCGCAATGCGCTCTCCACGATTGAGTAGTCGAATCCTTTTGGCGTGGTTGGAGTTGGCACCGCGACAAACACGATGTCGCAGGTTGAAATTGCTTCTTTGTTGTTGATGTATTGCGGTTCCAGAGAATATCGAATGACCGAAAAGCCACGCTTCTCAAAGTTGGTCGCGTAGCTGCCTCCCACATATCCCTGTCCGACGAATCCCATTAACGGTCCCTTTTTAGTTGGCTTATTCGCCGGTTTTTTCTTCATAGTGGCCAATTATGGCGGTTTTGCGCACCATCTGCAAGGCACTCATTGACAGATTCTTATAAACGATGCACTGTATCGCCTGGCGCAACAACGGAGAACCCCCATGAGGGCACACTACGGAGTCGAAGGCTTAGGCCAGCAAGGTCAGACTTTCATCGCGAAGCTTCTTCAGGGCCTCAAGGTCCCACCCCGGAAAGTGATTGTGTGGGACATTCGTCCCGACAGAATCGCCGCAACCGTGGCGAAGTTTCCCGGCGTGCGCGTAGCCAGCTCATTTGAAGAGTTCGCACGTTCTGCTGATATGTTCGTGGTCGCCGTGAACACACCGGCGCATCACGACGAAATCGAAAAGCTCGCCACATTGGGCGCACGGCACGTGCTGTGCGAAAGCGGCACCGGTGCGATTCTCTGCGAAAAGCCACTCGCGCAAAACGTCGTGGCATTGCGGAAAATCCGCGCCCTGAAAGCTCGGTTTCCGCAGCTTCGCGTCTACACGGCGCTCGTCATCGAATACTCGGACGCGCGTCGTGAACTGTTCGAGCTGATGGAGAGCGAACACCTCGACCTCGTCGAGTTTTGCGGCCGGTGGGGAAAAAACCGCGCTGCCGCACGCGAATTGCGCGAAACCGCTGGCGATCGGCGCGACGAGCTCATCCACATGTTGGAACTCGGGCTCGGACTCGTCCGTCATCGCGGCCTTCGTGCGGTGGAGGTGCTCAGCGCACAGGTGAGCTACCTCAACTTCGCAAATGCCGATGCGCAGCGCCGGGCACACGAGCGTGACAGCTCGTTCGATCTCGTTCCCGACAGCTCAACGCGCGTGATGCTCTCGGCGGAACTCGAGCGCGGCACCGTCGAGCTCAACTTTGCGAGCTCGTTCACCGAAGCGGAAAACGTGCGCCAGGTGTGGGGAACATTCGTCGCACAGGGCACGAACGAACCGCGGTATTCGTTTTCCGTGAAGTTCGACGAGAAGCGTGAAGGTGTTGTGGGCGACGAGGTGCTGATTACGGAACTTCGTTCCGACACACCGCGGCGCCTCTGGCTCCCCTGCGACAAGATGCTCACGCTCACGCAAGCGTTTGCAGACTCGCAATCGGGCGTCGTCGACCCGCGGCTTGCGACCGTGGAATGGGCCGGTACCTTTGTCGAACTCTCCGACGCTATCGGCGAGAGCGCGATTGCATTCAAGAATCGCGAGCCGCGGATTATCCGCGTCCCGTTCCTACCGGCGGAATTGATGACCGCCACCGGCTGATTCACCGGAATGAAATGAATCAGGGGCCGCTGTCAGAGAGCGGCCTTTTCCTTTTTTACGCTCTCATATCTGCACTACACTTGAATCGAATTTGAATTTGTGTCATATTATCGCCGGTGCAAAGACATCGCGCTACAGCGATGTCACCTACGGAGGGATGAAACTATGCAGCTCACTTGCCTGCCCGCCATCGTCATGACCCGCGGTTTCCGCGGAACGGCATTTGATGCCTTCAAAAAGATCCTCGACGACATCCCGTCGTCGGAGAATTTCTGCATTGTCGGCATCACAGTTCCCGTTCCGGACGCCGGGGGAAATCGCACGCTCCAGGAATGCCTCGACTGGGCATCGTTCGACCGCTGGTCGGGATTGCTCTCCCAGCGCACCCTCCGGGCAGGATGGCACTTCCACGTGCCCATGATTGGTCCGATGGCGCAGTCATCACCTTTTTCTCTCGCGCCGAAGACGCCCGAGATGCAGGAGGCGTACGCTGCGCTCGGAACCACCATCGACCGTGAGACGACGGATCATTCGCACCACTTGCACGACATCGGTGCACGCCGCCGTCGCGCGGCTGAGGCGCGTGCGGGGACCGCTTTCGCCTACGCGCTCGGTGTGCGCAACATTCTTCCGTCCGCGGCAGCAGCAAGCGCCGCGTAAGCGATCTTTCGATAGTCATCAGGACCCCGGCGCTAGTTCGCCGGGGTCGCGTCTTTTTTAACACTCGCAATGTCAGCGCAATACTTTTGCACATAATCATCCTGCGACGCATACGGATAATTTTTGAGCTCCATTGTTTTTGGTCCATTTTCAAACCACTCTTTTAGTGCGGAAGCGAATTGTTCTGGGGCAGCAATAATCGCACCACTCGTGCGCGCAATACCCACATCCGTCGAGAGCACCGGCTTATGCGCTGCGAGCGCTTCAACAATCACTTGACCATAGCCTTCGTAAATCGAGGGCACGAGCAAAATGTCGCACAAAGCGTAGTACGGTGCGGGGTCTTTGAATCCTTCAAAAAATACTCGAGAATCGAGTAAGAGTTTTGTAACCAACCGCTCGAGTATCGTGTACTCACTACCCTCGCCGAGCAGAATGAGACACGCGTCCTTTGGCGCAGCCTCGGCAAAGGCGCGGATTGCGAGAGAAATATCTTTCTCTGGCTCAAACCGAGACACAACGAGCGCACGGCGTGGAAAGGTAAGGAACTTCTGCGACATATGCGCGGGCATCGTCGCATTGCGGAATCGCTCAAGATCGGTGTAAATCGGAATTACAGAAACCGGAATCTTGGTTCCGTAGCGCGCCGTGATACTCTCCCCTACTTCTTTCGAAACTACGCGCACGCGTGAGGCGCGGTGAATAATAAATCCCGCAATCAAAACTCGTATCCTATTGATGATTGAATGCGAGGCATACTCTGGTGCAAGAAAGTCAGTGTGCAGTTGCACATGCAGGGGCGCCTTATGGTGCCGCGCGATGAGCCACGCAATGAATCCGGTCTCAAATGGATCCTGCGACGACACAATATCGACACCCGTTATCGCTTTGCCGATTTGGAGTGCATCCAAGAATCTCTGTACTTTGTTCGGTGAGTTTGTTGGGTAGACGGTTACATTGTCCTCGTGCACGCTGCCCTGCCCCGTAATACCACTCATGAGCACGATATGCATCGTTTTAAAGTACTTCCCATACGAAAAGATACGCTTGCGTACAGGAGAGTCCGGAGAGAGCACCGCGAGCTCGGTCCCTACGGTAAGCACAGAATATGTATAATGCTCCGAATGAAGCGCCTCCTCTTTCGGCTGCTCGCGCTGCTCGGCGTCCCCGCTGTTTTCCGTTACAGGCATAAGCATTCCCTTACGGTCGTACTGTATCACGGGGTGGCACCTGAAGGAGGCGAGGGCATCTACAACTACCGCGGCAAGTTCATCACCCCAGAGAGCTTTTCCAAGCAAATTTCGTATTTGAATAGCCGGTACTCTATTCTTGCGCTCGAGGAAGCCCTCGCACACCTGCAAGCAGGCACGCTCCCGCAAAACGCGCTCGTCATCACCTTTGATGATGGATACCGCAATTTCTACACCTACGCCTACCCGCTCCTAAAGTCTCGTGGCATCCCAGCCACCATGTACCTCGCAACCGATTTCGTGTGTCGCAACGTCCCCCTCTGGGTTGACCGACTCGAGCACGCGTTCGGCAAACACGAGGGCACCTTCGCCGAAAAAGTTGCGCTAGACGCTAAAACACGTCAAGAGTTCAAAACACTGTCGGTGTCGAAACGGGAACACGACCTGCGTAATGTTGAACAGATTGGGTGGACAAAATTTGAAGACTTCGAAGACGAGCGCGCCTCGTACGCGCCACTTACGCGCGAACAAATACTCGAAATGCAGCAACACGGCATTTCATTCGGCGCACACACAAAATCGCACCCGATACTCGCAACGCTTTCTGCCGACGAGCAACGGCAAGAAATCGAAGGCTCTCGCCACGACCTCGAAATGCTAGGTATCCGTGTCTCCCCTGTCTTTGCATACCCGAATGGCCAAAGCGGCGATTGGAACGATATTACCGAAACAACGCTCAAAGCTGCTGGGTTTACCCACGCACTCACCACGATCGAGGGCACAAACACTCAACACACATCCCCATATCGCCTGCACCGCTTTGCACTCGACGCAACGGAAGATTTTGCCGTATTTGCCAATGTGGTAAGCGGCGTGCGATTATTCCTGAAATCCCTGCTATGAGCACCGACATGAGAACAGAAGTCACCTACTTCAACGATCTGAGCAAGACCTATCTTGGCTGGTACACAGAAGAAACTCCGGAAGGGTATTCATTTCGTGTGCGTCGCGAAAAGATACTTGCAATGCTTCCCGACGGCACGAATAAGCACATCCTCGACCTTGCGTGCGGACCAGGCATCATGATTAAGGGATTGCGCGCAAAAAATTACCGCGTAACTGCAATCGATGCCGCGCCGGATATGGTGGAGCTCGCAAAAAAAGAATTGCCGGATGATGAACTGGTCAACTGTGAAGTTGGCGATGCATACGCACTTTCGGTCCCCGACAATCAATACGATGTAGTCACTGCAATGGGGCTCATCGAGTACCTCGACGACGAGCCGCGGTATTTGAAGGAAATGAATCGCATCATAAAGAGTGGCGGGACCGCAATTGTTACGTATCCAAACGTATGGAGCCCGTGGCGCATCTGGAACAGGTTTTTGCGTTTTGTAACACGACCAGGCACAAAGCCCCTGCTCTTGCACCGTGAGTACACAGTGAAGCGCACGCTCGCACAGTTTCGTGAACATGGATTCGAGCCGACGCGCGTTCTGTACTACAACTTCAAACTCGTTCCGCTGCCACTCGACCGATGGTTCCCACGATTTACCGTCTGGACGTCGAAAGTATTCGAACACCTCGACAGAACTCCACTCAAGTTCCTCGGGACCGCATTTATCGTCGAAGCTACGAAGCGCGACTAGGCTCGATTATCGCGACGAAATCCTGCGCGATGTCGTCAAACGTTCGCACCTCTTTGAACGCATCGATTCGCTCTTTATACATGTGATACGTTTTCTCCTCACAGAGCGCCATTACCCCACGTGTCATATCTTCTTCGCTCTGCGGGTCGACAATAACTCCATAGTCTTTGAATCGCTCAGCATAGCCACTGTGTTTGGTGAGCAGGAATGGTTTCCCGCAGCGGATTGCGTCAATAATATAGTTCGGCGTAACGTCGGAAATCGACGGCAACACGACCGCATAGCATTCCTGCATTCTTCGCATGAGCTCGTCTTTCGGCACCATACCCTCCTCGAGTTCGATATCAGGATGCAGATTTTTTGCGCGCGTAAATGCTTGGCGGAATGCCTCGTTATTTTTGAGTGCGATTTGACGAGTGTAAAACGCGAAGTTTTTGCGTGTTGGCCTTTTGCTCTCGAGCTTCGGTGGAATCGGATTCTCAATTACATGCGCTTGCACAGCATCAAACTTGTACACGTCTTTCCAAATATCGCGTATCCACTCGCAAGAAAACGCGAGGTTCACCCGAGGAATGACCCACTGCTGCACGCGGAATATGAATCGTTCTTTCGAGCCCCACCGACCACGCTCGCTATAAATTGCTGGCAGCGGCAATAGGTCCCCCGTGCGCTCCGTGTACATCTCCCAAATAAAGTCGCCTCCGATTCGGATGATAACTGGTGTGCGGGTGATGATGCTCGCAATTGCTGCAGGCAGGCCAACCGAGTAGGTATCGAATGCAATGATTGCGTGCGCGCCAAATGCGTAGCGAATAAGCTTGAATGTGTAGAGCAGGTGCCGAAGTCCCGACGGGAGCGTCTTTAGGGAACCGTAGAGTACAACACGCACGTCGTGCCCTTGATTAATCAAAGCTTCGGAGAGGTTTTTTGAGTAGAATGCGGGGCCCCCGATTTCCGGCGGGAATATGCCTGTGGCAATCACAATCTTCATACAGGTACCATACCGCACAGCATGAGGGCGCGCCACGAGTGTGCGACGCGCCATCAAGAAATATAGAAACGGGGGGCTTTACGCGTGCTCAGATGCTGGTTTTGCGCTGGCGGCAGCAGTTGCCAGCTTCATCCAGAAATTGAACGGCGCAAGGATGGTCACATCCATGATGCCACCCCACTGACGGTAGACCTCGACCAAACTGGGAGGTTGAAGTTGACGCGCATCAGCCTCTGGCCCTCGTGTGCTGACTTTCGACATCAGAAGCTCCTTCCCGATACTATGGAGGTACTACTTGCGTACCTACACTCAGCAAACCCCGAAATACGAGATTCTCCTAGGAAAGTTTTCCACTCGTAAAAAGCGGCTCAAACACGAGTTCCTTCTGCATGCGCGCAATACTGTTCCAATCGTATTTTTCCGCAACAAGTTTTTTTGCATTCGTAACAACTTCAGAAACGAGTGCCGGATTTTCAATAAAACGCTTCACCGCACGAGCGACAGATTCAGGGTCGCGCACATTGCAAAACAATCCAGTCGGAGGAACTCCGGGGTTCTTCTCAGGGTCAAACAAGAAATCAGGAATTCCTCCGACTGCAGTTGTGACTACTGGAATGCCTGCCGCAAATGCCTCAACGAACGCAACCCCAAAGCCTTCGATAATCGATGGACGCACGAAGATGTCAGACATTTTGTAGAACGCGGGTAGTTCGCCGTGGTCGATATGGCCTGCAAATATCACCCGTGAGGCCACTCCAGATTCTTGTGCGATTGTTTCAAGCGCGACACGGTCATCCCCCTGCCCCGCAATAAGAAGCTTCACGTTTTCCGGTAGGTTGGAGAGCGCGCGAATAGTGTCTTCAACCCCACGCGAGAGCACGAGCCGGCTTGCGGTAAAAAGAAACACGTCGCCCATTTTCTTTCCGTATTTATTTTTCAAATCTTGAATAACTGCATCGGGCACAGGTGCAGAAAACTTCGCAACGTCAACGCCATTAGGTATGACATGCACCGGAGACTTCACGCCAATTTTTTCGACTTCTCCCGCAAGGAAGTTGGATATGACTTTTATCACGTTGGCGGCGCGATACACGCGCTCATAGAGCGCCCATACGAATCGCAAAATTGGCTGACGGCCTTTCATGTCTGCAAATGCTCGCCCGTCTTGCAATTCAAGTGCATGCGGGACACTCGGATGAAACAGTTTGAAAAACATTCCTGCAAAGCCTGCATGATTGGCCATCATCGACCATGTCATGTGGTATTTGTGTGTGCGGTGAAGCGCAGCGGCGGTGAGCGGCGCAAGTATCGGATACATCCATTTGGCGAGCCGCAGCACCAATGGCATGTTTCTATCGGAAACCTGCGCACCTTTCAGCGAAGGCCCGATGCGAAAAACCGTCACGTTGCCGCACTCTTCAACACGCGGCAAGTTCCTATCGAAACGCAACGTAATCATATGGAACTCGTATTCTGGCAGACGGTCGGTGATTTCCTTTATTGCCACTTCTGCCCCACCCACAAATGGATGGTATGTAAGTGAGAAAATGAGAATGCGCTTCATGGTTATACGGGACGGACGAGTTTACCTTCTTGTTTCATGGTGAGCTCTTGGTAGTTCTTGCGCACCTGTTCAATCAACTCGTTCGTCGATTCCACTTCGCTCCCTTGATACACCTGGTCTGCACGAGTTTCTGCGTAGCGCGCTACGCTCGCCTTCCAGCCATCGTAGAGCTCGCTTGCATGATGCGCAATGATGAAGCTCGCTTTGGACCCAAGCATTTTTAGGATGACTCCCGCAAATGCTCCGTAACTCGCCATGAGCGACCACATAAACCGAAACTTTAGTTTCCGGTCGAGCTCGCGGGCTTTGAGTGCTCCGAGGAACGGGAGAAGGTACTTATCTAATCGCATACCGAATCCGATGCGATAAATTGTTACATTATCGTTTCGCTCAACTCGTTTGAGACCACGGCGGAACATGGATGTGATTACGTGGAACTCTGTTTCCGGCATTTCGCGGGCTAGTTGCGCAAGCCGCTCCTCTGCGAGCCCTGCATCTGGATAATAGGTGGTGGAAAATACAAGGATTCTGCTCTCGGGAAGGCCAATGCTTCTGTAATGGCCAATCATGTCGTCGAGTAGCATATCGAGTGACTTTGTCGGAGTCCACCCAAGCTCCTGTTTTGCGAGTGCAATATTCGGCCGCCGAAAGAGCGGTGCGTCATCGCGCTTTTCAAATACGATTTTTGACTTTGAGCCCGTTTTCTCGATGATTTTCTTCGCGAGTTCGAGGACCGATATTTCGGTATCGCTTCCGATGTTCACTGGTCCAATAAAACCATCTTTTTTCATCAAGCGGTCGAGCCCGTCGATTTGGTCGCTCACATGGAGAAAACAGCGCGTCGCACTCCCATCGCCATAAATGGTGATGTCTCGATTGCCGAGTGCGTTGTAAATAAATACAGATGGGATTCTCCCATCGGTCATCTGCGTGGCTGGGCCAGCGGTATTAAAAATACGTGCGATTTTAATGTCGGTACCGTATTTGCGGTGATGGTCAATAAAAAGTGTTTCCGCAGCACGTTTACCGTTTTCGTAGCATGCGCGAGGTGAGAGAGAGTTTACGGAACCGAGGTCGCTTTCAATAAATGGATGGTCTTTCATTTCGCCGTAAATGTCGGCGGTTGAGCCCTGGAGAATGCGCGCGCCGTGTGCGCGAGCAAGGTCGAGCATATTGATTACACCGTGAATCGAAGTCTTCATGGTGTGTATTGGGTCCACCTGGAGACTGATTACGGAAACAGGGCACGCGAGATTGAAAATCCAATCAATCTTGTCGTTCGGAAATGAGATTGGTTCGATAATATCGTGTTTGATGAACTGGAAA
Organism: uncultured Candidatus Saccharibacteria bacterium; assembly: GCA_964471165.1. Lineage (GTDB taxonomy): Bacteria > Patescibacteriota > Minisyncoccia > Phycocordibacterales > UBA2100 > UBA10103. The sequence goes on along the minus strand of CAYYEX010000011.1, from coordinate 8,441 downwards.
TTGGGCTTGCCGATAAGGTGGTCGATATTCTGTGTATCGCGCGTTTTCATCAGATTGTCGACAACGATAACCTTGTGGCCCTCGCCAACATAGCGCGAAGCAAGCACAGACCCGAGTGCTCCGGCCCCACCGGTTATGAGTATTGTTTTCTTATTGTTTTTCTCGGCTTCCATCGGAGTCACAGTACACCGCAACTTAGCTTTCCTCAATGTCCCATTCCCCTCTTTTTGTCTGTGAAATTAAGGACACTGCTGCACCAGTCCCGAGGGCAAGTGCTGCGAGGGCTATCCACCAATTCGAACCCCCGAGTGAGCCTGCTGCAGCAGTCTGTGCCGCGCTCGGTAACGTGGGTGTCGCGTTTACGATTTGTAGCGGGTCGTCGGACACTTCCTCGGATGGGACTGTTTCAACGACTGTCGATGGTTGTTTTTTCGAGACCGTTTTTGTCTGCGGTACTGCTTTTACAGGGGCTGCGACTGCTTTTTGTGATGGTGTCGAAGCGTTAGCTGAACCGGGTGTCGGTCGCGCATGAATCCACATCCCAGCGTTCAACTGCAGAGAATCACCGTCGTCGGAAGCACCTTGTGTTTTGGTGTACGACACACTATCAACGAGAACCGTACCGTTCAGAATTGAAATCGAAGAAGCGGCATTGTTCAGACTCATCGTCGTATCGAGTACTGACTGTACCCCCGGATGTTCCTGTGAAAACGTTGCCGCGTCGGATGCAAGAATCACGTATGCGCCAGGTGCGAGCGTGCTCGATCCACTCCCCCCGTTTTTCGGAGGCACATTGATTACATGGTTCGACTTATCGGTAAACTTCCACTTCGAGATATCGACTGGCTCACTTCCGCCGTTGTAGAGCTCAACCCATTCGCGTTTCGCGTCGGTTCCATCTGCGTCATACATAACTTCCGTAATGCGGATATCGGCAGACGCGACGAGCGGTGCTGCAATCGCCAAAGTGAGCGGCAGCGCAAGCAAGAACGAGGACGTAAGAAATGCACTCATTGGCAATGCATATGAAGCATTCATCATCCACACATCATCATGTACACATGATAGATATGCGACGCAGACAAGAACCTTATTGTGGATTAATGAGCGACGTCGGACGTCACTCATATATACTGCATATATGGAAATCTTCCATGTTATGAATCGCGGAGTCGATAAGCGCACTATTTTCGAGGATGATCAGGACCGCGCTCGTTTTGTACATGATATGTTCGAATTCAATAGTACCGAGCGCACAAAAAATACAGGTCGCAGACAACCACATCTAGACGCAATTAGTCGCCGCATAACTGACAGAAAAGCGATTGTCGATATCCACGGCTGGTGTCTGATGGGTAACCACTATCACCTCCTTCTTTCGAAGAGGACTGAGGGTGGCTTGAGTGACTTTCTCAAGAAACTCAATGGTGGTTTCGCGAAATATTTCAACGAAAAAAATAAGCGGGTCGGAGCTCTATTCCAAGGCAGGACCAGAAAGGTTGGCGTGCAAACGGATGCACATTTTTTGTACATTCTGCATTACATACACTTGAATCCGCTAGATTTCTTGAACGGGGCCGAACAATGGCGCACGCGACGCATCAGTGGGGTTCAAAAAACATTGCTGTATCTCGATCAATATCGATGGAGCAGTTATTTGGATTACTGTGGAGAAAAGAATTTTCCTTCCGTGCTTGAACAAGGGCCCTTTCGCAACATTTTTAAAAATTACCGACGCGAATTGCAAGCGTATGTGCGCTCAATGAATTTCTCGGATTCGCGGGAGTTCCTCTTGGATGAGTGACGTCGGACGTCACTCATCAGTCGTCAGAGTCGCGCTCGGTGCCGTTGAGCACACGCTGCAGTTCGCGATGCGATACTTCGCCGTCGTGGTGATTGTGCGCATGGGGCGGATGCTTTGGTGGAGTGATAGCCTGTTTTGTCTCTGCTGCAGGCTCGCTCGCTCGTGGCACTGCGTGCTGCGCCGAGTTAGATTCTGCGGGTTTCGGTATGTGCGGCTTTGTTTCAGTTGTGTGGGCAGGCTCCCAATCTCTTGGCCTTTGTTGGCTCCGCTGCCCTTCTCGTTGTTGCTGGGGTCGCTCGGCTCGAGCTGCGTTTTTTTCTCGAATACGCTCCAATGGCGATTTATCGGGAGTTGTTTTTTTAGCCGCTTCTCCTCGGGCTTTCTCAATTGCATCTTTCAGCGCGTTCCTGCTTTCGTTTTCTTGCGCCTCACGCTTTGAGTGCATGTCGCTCGGACGAAGCCCGCTGTGCAGTGGGCGCGAAATCGGCGCGGGATTCACGCGACCAATTGGTTCGGCCCTCCTCTCCTGCTGCCGCTCTGGCAATCTCTCCCGTGGTCGCTCTGCTTGTCTATCATGAGGGTTTTCTGGCTGTCTTTCCTGCGCTCGCGCCTCGGACTGCTGTGCCGGTCTCACTACTGGAGACTGCACATCGCGCTGAATTTCCTGAATCTTTGATTGCAGCGACTCCCGGGGGCGGGCTTGTTCCTGCACCGTTGCGGCAAACTTTTCACGCGGCGTTGTGCCCCCTTGCGGAGCAGCATTCCAGCCGTTCGAAGAACGAGGTGGTCCGTCACGACGGTCTTTTTTTTCCTTCGGAGGTGCCACGAATTCTGTTTGCTTACGATTGATATCCTCAACCACATCAGCGCGACTACGACTATACTGCTCACGCGACGACATCACGACGTCATTGCGATATGAAATTGTTGGCGCTTCTATAGGAGGAATCGTTTCTGCAGAAAACGGTGGCGAACCCACGCCGTCAATCATAAGAGTGAGATATATTTGTCCGATACCTAATCCCACAAGATCTTCGGGCAAAAATGTCGGCTGGAATACGGTTTCGAGAACCTCCGCATCAAACGGACCAACACGGAACACGATGAGCGTACCGACGTTGCCGAACACTGCGTCGCGCACTTCTTCTTCCATCTGTTCTATGTATTGGTTGGCGAGCGTGAGCGCGAGTTTGTATTTTCGCGACTCTGAGAGAATGTCGGCAAACGCCTTGTTCATCATCGATTGGAATTCGTCTACATAGAAATAGAACCGCGGGAGCTTTGCCATACGAGACGCCGGCTCGTCGGCGCGCGACATCGCCGCGAGATAAATCTTGACCGTGAGCATGGAGCCGAGCAGCGCCGCATTTGTTTCGCCCATACGACCCTTCGACAAGTTGACGATAAAAATCTTTTTCTCATCCATTATCTTTCGCAAATCAAACGATGAGGTGGATTGCCCAACGATATGACGAATCAGCGGGTTGGCGATGAATTGACCGATTTTGTTTTGAATTGCAGGCGTTGCCTCCGCGGTATACCTATCAGTAAAGCTTGCGAACTCTTCTGTCCAGAATGACCTCACAATAGGGTCGGTGACTTTCTCAATGACTGCTTCTCGATACGTTTTATTTGTGAGCATGCGGTTCACATCGAGAAGCGAGGAGCCTGGATATTCAAGCAGGGCAAGCATCACATTTTGCAAAATGTAGGCCATACGAGCACTCCATTGGTCTTCCCAAATACGCTCGAACGCGCCCATGAGACCAGAGACAATAAGGTGTCGCTTGTCGTATCCCACGTCTTCCATAACGTTGAACCCCATCGGGTGCTCAATGTCGAACGGCGCAAAATAGACCACGTCTTTGATTCTGTCTTGCGGCACAAAATCGAGCAGTTTTTCGGCAGTGCTTCCGTGCGGATCGATGAACGCAATTCCTTCGCCATTTTGAATATCCTGAATCGCCATGTTCTCCAACATGGTCGATTTACCCATACCAGTTTTCCCGATTACGTAGATGTGTTTGCCACGGTCGATTGCGCGTATGCCGAACATCTCACGCTTTCCTCGCGTGTGCGTAGCTGCAAAGTACGTGATTCGCCGGTCATCGTCGGCGTGGTCCATGTGCTTCGGTTTTTCGTGCGCGTTACTGTGGTCGGAGTGGTCGGCCATGTGTGCAGTATATCAAAACCGGACCTCTCTACTGGTACTGAATGTATATCGGTTGCGGTGTCAGCTTGAGCAACTGCGCGGGTGTGAGCATGCCGCTGGAAGGCGGAAATAAATCATTCTTATAGAAGAGCTTGAACCCGGTAAACTGCACTGGCTCGGGCACTACGATGTGCGTGTACGTGCCGATTTTTTTCTCGGGCCCGCCCCAACCGTCCATATCCATCACAAACTGAACTTCAGGAGTCGGCTTGATGCGTTCAGTGTTGGTCACCATGTCGTATGTAAATCGATGTACCACAAGGATTTTCGGCGGCAAATCATTCTCTCGTACCAGCTTCGAGAGATAGTTGATTGCATAGTTGATGTCAACGGCATCAAACGAACCAATCACCCTGCCCGGTTTTGCCCCCGTTTTCATAGAGAACTCCGGGTCAATACCAAGGTGCACGTTGGGCTTCTTGAGGTACTCCTCGTACATTGGCAGCTCTTTCTCGAGCGTACTGAGTGACACCTGGAAATCGATAAACACGATGCCATTGACCTTCTCTGCGAGCTTGAGCGCAATATCTATCTGACTATCCGGCATGCGTGCCATGTAGAGACCCTGTTTACCCGCCTCGAGTTGTGCTGTTTCTACGATGTAGTGAATAGCGGGAATCGCCGGCGTTGCCGGGTCCGCGGCATTCCATTTGGCAACCTCACCTCGCAGTTTATCGAGCATCACCGCCTCCGGGTATTCGCCGAGCACGCCCATTCCCTTTGAGTAGAAGTTGCCGTAGAACGCGATGATGCGGTTGAACGGCAGCAGTGCCCCCGCTTTGGGGTACGCCGCTTTCACCGGCCATAGTGGCGGCGATGACGTGCCGAAATCGTTTTTTAGATACATCTGGTAGTACTTGCTCGACGTAGCCACATGCGCAAGCGAGAGCATTTTTACATCGTAGGCATGAGTATCGAACTGGGGCGTGGTGTTCACGAGAGATACCGGGCTCGATGTTGCTCCCCGCGAGAAAAAGACGGGCGACGCGCTGAAAAAGAATGTCGTCGAAACGACAATAATCAGTGCAACAATTCCGAGACCGGTTAGCGCTCCAAGCACAGCAGGCGTGAGACTCACTCGTCCCTGCGACTTTTTTACCATGTTATTCGTCGGATTTCGGCGTGTTTTCAACAAAGTGTGCGTCGCGGTCATGAACTGCGCGACGAGGTGAGCGACGGCGAACCACAATACCGAATGTAATGATTAGTGCGCCGAGAATCGCCAAAATGACGGAATCCCACGTATTCGGGAAACCCAAAAACGGTAAAATGGCGACAAGTGCGCCGCAGAGCATGATGAGCGAATCGAGTGTCATGGACAGGAGTATACCAAAAGTGAACGGAACGTATATTGGTATACTTCATAGATGGAGACTCCAAGAAAGACTGACTCGACGAAAAGGAGTCCGCTCGAACGAGCAGAACAGCAGCCGGTTGTTCTCGGAAAGCTAGCTTCTGGTCAAACCGTTCTCGACCGTGCCTCTAGCCATATTCACGAGTCTCCGGAAATGACGAGTCTTTTGCAGGAGGCGTTCAGACATATTCGACTCGAAGAGCAAAACTTCGTTCGCGCGGTAATCGACTTTGGCAGACCGATTGGCGAATCAATGTGCGTTACAACGGGACCGCAAGACACAATCACGTTTGCTCAACGCGAACGACGTCCGGGTCTCACTCGTTTTGTTTTGAATCGTTCACCGGAGCAAACACAGCTCCTGAACGTCGTACTCATGAAAAATCAAAAAGACTCGAGCAGTTACATACTCATTACAGCGTTCCAAGGGATTGCTGGTGAAAAAGAACCATGGGACCCGTACGCTCCAGACTTGGCAAAAGATTTTTGGAACAATCACGCGCTCGTTTGGGATGGTAAACAAATCATATCGGGCACTGAGACTACAGAGGCCCCGCAATACTGGGAGCGCATGCCGCCGCCACAAAACGCGCCTGCACAGATGCCGCCTCCTCACGAATTACGCATTTCTATTCCTACGGAGTAAGGATAACAACGAACTCACCACGCACACCCTTCTTTTTCTCTAAGGTTGCAGCGACTTCCTTTGCGGTTCCCACAAGAACCTCCTCGTGCATCTTGGTAATTTCGCGCGCAATTGTTACGCGAAACTTTGGTGCAACCTTCGCAACTTCTCCAAGGAGTTTGATAATGCGATGTGGCGACTCGTAGAGCACGACCGGGATTTTGCTTTTGGAAATATTTAAAACCGCAGTCTGTCGGCCTTTTTTGTGTGGCAGAAATCCGAGGAACGTAAACTCGGTCGCATCAATGCCGGCAATTGAAAGAGCGGCGGTCAGAGCGCTCGGCCCGGGAATCGCATCAATGATTGCCAGTGGTGCGTGCTCGCGGATGTAGGCAACAAGTCGCGAACCCGGGTCGGAAATACCGGGAGTTCCCGCATCCGTTACAAGCGCCACATGTTCGCCCGCTTCAAGTCGCTCTGCAACTTCTTTTCCTTTTTTTCCTTCGGTCGCTGCGTCGAGTCGCTGCAGCGATGTACGCAATCCGTAGTGGGCCATGAGCTTTGAAATGACGCGCGTATCCTCAGCGTAAATCACATTGGCCTCCTTGAGGTTCCAAAGAGCCCGAAACGTAATATCCCCCATGTTCCCGATGGGCGTAGCTACCACGGAGAGACGTCCGTGAGGATTTGGATTGTCTGAGTCCTCATTCATAAAAGGACGCTACCACTGAACACTGGTGAGTACAACAATGGTCATTCCCGTTCTACAAACTGGGCAACGCCGTACAGAACAGTGCGGGCGATATATGAAATATCATCTGAGGAAGCAATTTCCGTATAGGATTTGAACATACCGTATTCACCCTCGCACACTTGGACGCGTGTTTCGAAATCAGTATCCACCTCTTCTATATATACATGACACACTCTCGTTGCCGTCTCGAAACAGGACAAGTATTGATACTTGGTCGGCCGATATCGTAACTCCTCGTCTATTTCTCGCAACATTCCGTCTTCGGGTGCTTCCCTAGGCTCGAGGCCTCCACCGAACATGCTGAATACATTTGGATTGGTTGGAGCGTGTGCATCCCGCATCTGGAGGTAATATTCGTATCCTGCATGTGTTTTCCGGTACGGAATTAGTACAGAAAGTCTGTTTTTTGACTCTTGGTTAAGGAGTGGTTCCATATCAGCCGTATCACTATTCACTTTCCTTCGCGAGATATTCCGCAATTTGTAACGTCATCAATCTGACGATATCCGTAACAAGTGGTTCTTCACGTGCCTCTCGTGCCGTAAAAAACTTCCCAAAGTCACCCTCACTCACGACAACATGTGACTCAAAATCGGCGCCAACCGCTTCGATAAACACATGAAAATGCACCCGCACATGCTCATAGTCACTAAAATATCGGTGCGTCGTCGGCCGATAGCGAAGCTCCTCTTCTACCTCGCGATACAGTCCTTGTTCGAAGGATTCATCTGCTTCTACTCCTCCTCCAAAAACACCAAAGTTGCCTGCACCTCTCGGCGCATCAACGGAGCGCTTTTGTAGAAAAAACTCATATTCATCACCTCGTTTGCGATACGGAATAAATGCTGCAACCACTCTTTTCTTGCTCACGAGGGGCTCCATATTAGTCCGCGATTTGCTCGGCAACTTTGTAGATATCTCCTGCCCCCATCGTGATAATTATTGAGTTTTGGTCCTCCTCGAGAAGTTTCTCTCGTATCAATTCGAATGATTCAAACGCGAGTGCATCTCCCCCTTTTTGCGTTGTGAGCTCTGCCAGGATGTCGCTCGATACATCGGGGTCAGCCGCCTCGCGAGCAGCATAGATTGGAGCAATCAACACTCTGTCCGCGTGGGCAAGCGCATGGGCAAATTCGTCCATAAATGATTTCGTGCGGCTATAGAGATGCGGATGGAAGGCAACGATGACTCTTTTCCCGTTGAACAGCTCGCGCGCCGCATTGATTGTTTTGAGAACCGACGTCGGGTGGTGCGCATAGTCGTCATATACCAGTGCGCCCTTTGGCGTTTCCCCTTTGAATTCAAATCGCCTCCATGACCCGCGGAAGTTTGAGAGCGCCTCATCAACTTCTTGCTCGTTCAAATCCGGAAACGCAACTTTTGCTGCTGTTTTTGCAGCACGCGCATTCTCTTTGTTGAATTCTCCAATCTGATTCAATTTTGGTACGTGTGTGCCTGTGTAATCAACAACCGTCGCAATCGCCACATCAAGCACGTTTGCGATTATCGGATTATTTGGATCTGTGACAATCGCGCCATCGTGCGGCACTTTGCGAACCGCTGCACGAAACGTTTCTTGCAGCGCTTCAATGTTTGGAAAGTAGTCGGTGTGGTCGAGTTCAAGATTCGTAATCACCAGAATCTTCGGTGAGAGTTTTAAAATATGGTCTCGATATTCACACGCCTCGACCA
>CAYYEX010000010.1:0-39215 GCA_964471165.1 uncultured Candidatus Saccharibacteria bacterium | reverse complement strand
GACGGAGGTGGTGGAGAAGAAGTAGCCCTTGTCGTAGGTGGAGAGGTTGTAGGCGGCAGAGGTGGTGGAGAATGCGTTGCCACCATTTTGTGAAAGGAAGTAGCTCGCAGAAGTTGTAGAGAACGCAAGACCAACCGACGAATAGAAGTCGGCAGATGACGTGGAATACGCAAGTCCGAGTGAAGAGAAGAATGAAGCGGATGATGTTGAGAAGAAGTTGTTCTGTGTTTTCCAGTAGTCAGCAGAGGTGGTACTAAATGCAGAAAGTGATTTCGTGCTCAGCCAGTAATCACTTGATGTTGTTGCCCAACGAGTTTGTGTGGAGTCCCAGAATGCGACGGAGGTGGTGGAGAAGAAGTAGCCCTTGTCGTAGGTGGAGAGGTTGTATGCGAGCGACGACGTGGAGTGGAAGTTATTTTGCGAAACAAAGTACGCAGCAGAGGATGTTGAGAAGAAGTTATTCTGTGACGTGTAATACGCAACCGACGACGTGGAGAAGAAATTGTTTTGGGACTTCCAGTAGTCGCTCGATGTAGTTGCCCAGCGAGCTTGTGTTGAATCCCAATATGTAACCGAACTCGTAGAGAACGCCTCACCCTGGTTCACTGTGAGTACCCCGCCAATATTTTGCAGTCCGCTTCCAGTGAGCGAACTGAAGTACGAGGCCCCTCCGATGCCGAGCAAGTTAGTGTTGAGGGCCGTGGAGGTTGCGTTATCGAACTGGGCGCCCCCGATTACCTGCAACTTTGCGAAGGAGCTTGTTGCTATGCCCCCGATAAGAACCTGGTTGGTTGTAGTCGACGGCCGAAGCGCGCTGCCGTTGAAAAAGCTCCAATTTACGTCGTTACCCGAGCCTCCACCTGTCTGGTCCGCACCGCACACAAACTGCCTGGTTACCGAGTTGTATTGGATTTTATCAAGAGAACCAGAGCACGACGTAAGGCCCGCTCCAGTGATGGAGCCAGAGACTGAGAGATTCGTGGTAGAGGCATTGGTGAGCCGCAAGCGGTCCGAAGATGTAGAGAACGCAAAGGTTGAAACGCCAGAAAAAGCACCGCCATCATTGAACTGCACTTCACTGTCACTGCCACCTGGTGTGCCGCTCCCTCCACCAGTAATACAAATGCCATTGATAGCAAAGCATCCGTTAGCGATATTAAAACCGTTTGCAGCCGTGGTGGTGGAGCCACCAAGGGCGAGAGAGCCGATTGTTGTTGTTCCCGTAAGTGTGGAGCCGATGAATGTGGTTCCAGTGATTGTCGAGTTTGTGATTCGGGAGTTAGTTATATCTACGTCACCAAGGTTATCGATTCGGTTTGACTGAGCAATCATGCTGTAAATCGGTGCGTTATTCGAAACAGGCGCAGCAGACGATGCAAAAATGAGTGTGCGCAGTCTGCCCTCAAGCGCATCGAGGTTTTGTTTTAAAAACGCTTCTGTTACGCCGCTTGTTACAACACGTTCTGTTCTCACGATTCGCTCAACAACCGGATTGTTCTGAATTATGTTTTGTGTAATCGGTTTCGATGCTGCAGTCGGGACCGGCACAGATTTCGGTGCAGCACCCGAGTAATCAGCGTGCACCACAACCACTTGCGACATCGCCTCGTGTGGGAAGAAAATGTTGTACACAACGGTATCGAACGTACCCGCAACTTTACGCGCCACATTCGAAATTCCACCGAACACTCCTGTACTTGCTGCTGCTGCCGATTGGGTGGATGCAACCGCAAACGACGCAGCGCGATTCTCAATCGACCCAAAGCCAATCATTCCAACCGACAGCAACAGCATCGAGAGTACGGTCGCTCGAGCTGCTTTGATAGCAGCTCGACGCGGTATCACCCAAAGCATCACATGACCCTGTGCCTCAGGTGGACAAACAGAAAGCACCGCCGGATTCGCAGACACTTGTCCCGGCGACACGCGGGCAATTTCCACGGAGCGAACCACAGCAGGCAAAGGCACATCTGCATCTTCTGCGTGTGAAGCAGCAGAATAAAAAGTTTTAATGGAAGATCCGTATGAAGCTGGCAAATCTCGTCCAAAGAAAAAACTCAGAGATTTAGTATCGACCAGCCACTCTCGACCCTCCAAAATACCGGAGAGTTTTCCGTTTCTGCACAGGCGGGCAATGTAGTCATTGGTCACACCATATGCGCTTGCAGCAGATGTCGACGAGACATAACTCGCAGCATTTATATTTTTTCCCAGGTCGGTCATTGAGCTAGGTTTTATGCGACAGGTCGCCAGGACGAACAACGCATTTCCATATCAAAATCATAGCCAAACAACAGGCTATCCACGTGTGAATAGCGCAAGCACCTGTGGAGAGCCAAGAGTAAAAGTATGCAAATTTTTTTGCCCCCAAAAAAATGCCAATTTGAGCTCAATATTTTCGGCCCTTTTAAATGGCTCAGGACGGATTCAGCGCAAAGAAAACTACCTATTCTGATTAAAAATGCTCACAAACTGAACTTTAAGGCAGCCTTGCCAAAGGCTGTTGGTATAGCGCCCTGTTCGAATAATATGGCTTGAAATGGCATCTTGGTGCTCCGAGATAGTAGCCCGAGATACGAATTCAATTGCCATCTCGGCTCATTATTTTAATGCTTTGCGAGTACCAACGATTCAAGTATGTGTTTGAGATTTATGAATTGGCTTACTGATTTTCGCTTAGAATGCATACCGCTAGTTTTGACTTTTAGGAGCCCCAATTCCATCAGCAACGTTATGTATTTTCAGACGCACATGCAACACCTATACCCCCTCTTGATATTAGAATCTCCTCATATTTTTTTCCCCAAAAGTACTGAGGTTCGACCTCAGTGCAGATGCTAGAATTTGCCCCATGAGACGAGCTCCAATCAGCGAAGGAGAGTGGTACCACTGCTACAACAGTGGTGTCGATAAGCGCAAAGTCTTTACTTCGCAACGTGATTACGAGCGCTTTCTCATGCTGATATTTCTCTGTAACGGTGAGCGAAATATTCAGGTATCCAACATACGCAATGCCACCCTTCCCCGCGTTCTATCGAATGAAAAAATATTGCGTGGCGACCCTCTCATTGAGCTCGGCGCGTACTGCCTTTTACCCAACCACATTCATTTTGTGATTAAGGAAACACAGCAGGGCGGTATCGCAGCATTCATGCGAAAACTGTTTACCGGCTACACCATGTACTTCAATAGACAGTACAAACGGACTGGTCCGCTTTTTAACGGGTCTTACAAATCAAAGCACCTGTCTACGGACCGTTACTTTAAAAACGCTATCAACTACGTACACCTAAATCCGATAGGATTGTATGAGCCGAACTGGAAATCGAGTTCAGGTAGTTTGGGCATAATCGAAGAAAAAATCCGCTCGTACCGATATTCGAGTCTGGCGGAACACACGGGAATTGAACGAGCAGAGCGCAAGATTCTTGGTGACGAAGTCTTCACGCTTTTCGATGCACCATCGTCGCTCTCTACGATGCTCTTCGATGCGCAAGCGTTTCAGAGAGACGGTGTCGACCTATAATCTATAACCTTTCACTTCACGTATCGTTATTTCGAATGCTCGATTTCGCACCCCTCTTTCACGCTGTGCTCAGTCGACATAAGGACCAAGCAAATGGATTTCTCAGAACAACTCTCGAGCGTTTGATGCTTCTGTAAAAACCGGCACCCTGACAGTCCCCCATTCGAGTCTCGTAATCCTTTTTTGTCGAGCTCAATACGTTGTGTGCTGCGCCATGACTTCAACCCGCACGGCAACGTAGTTTTTTACCCTGAGTTTTTCAGTTCCCCCATCCGCATACCGAAAACACAGCGCACGCACAGAGATATACAACGATACGATCAGCGCTCCGGTGACGCTGTTCTATATTTACTCCAGATGTGCAGACATACGCTTCGCAATACATATAAGGCTTCTCGCAAGATGATTGAAGGGAGTTGTCTAGAGCTTCTGCGCACAAAGAATAGCAGCACGGGCGCCGGTGCGATTCACTCTATACATATGCTCCACCCCAAAAATGCACTACCAAACAAGACAGCGTCTGAAGCGCGTTTAAATGCGCTTCCAAGCGTTTTATATCTTACAAGCAAAACCCCCGCGTTGGCGGGGGTTTATGTGACGATTGTCTGTAATTCTCTTATGCGCTAGGTTGAGGAGGCGCGGGCGGCACAGTTGGTGCCGTTGGAGTAGGCTCCGTTGGTGCGGGTGCCGCAGGAGCAGCGGGAATATCCTTTACCTCTACCTTAACCTCTGGAATGCCCTCACCGCGGCTTGAGGCGCTTATTATCTCCTCTACCTTCGTTACGACCTGTTTCGGGTTGTATTGGCTCTTTACGAGATACATCACTGCTCCGAGCTCGAGGCCCTTCTGGGCATCCTGTTCACCGGCAAGGTTGGTAAGCAAGATTACTGGTACGTTCTTAAGCTTCTCGTCTGCCTTTATCTTGCGCAACACGTCAAAACCGCTCAGTTTTGGCATCATAACGTCGAGCAAGATGATTTGCGGGGCTGATTCGAGCTTCTGGAGCACCGCAAGAGCCTCTTCACCATCCCCTGCAATAGTAAGGTCGTGCCCACCGAGGCGGAATGCACGCTCGTACATTCGACTCATCAACGGGTCATCCTCTGCAATAAAAAGTTTTGCCATATCAAACTATTGTATATCGGTTACCTCTGATTTGCGAATAAGACCCTCTATCTGGGCGATGATGTCCTTCGGCTCATGATCAATCTTGAGCAAGTACAAATCTGCCCCGTCAGCGAGGAGCTGCTTCTCTATGTCTTCATTGAACGAATTTGTCAGAATCGCCACCGGCACGTGCGCGAGCCTCGCATCAGCGTGAATTTTCGCCAGGAGTTCAGTTCCTGTCATCTGTGGTAACTGAAGGTCGATGACGATGGCCGCGGGTGTCTCAGACTCTTCTGAGAGCTTTTTCCATGCCGATTCCGCATCTGCGTGAATGTCGATTTCGTGCCCACCGAGGCGGAATGCACGCTCGTACACACGGCTGATATATTCGTCGTCCTCAATGAGTAGTATTTTGCTCATAGTGTGTTTCTGCGCGCCTGCTGATAAGAGCCTCTACTTGGTCCACAATTTGTTTGGATTGATGCTCTATTTTGACCAAATAGAGGTCCGCACCAAGCTCAATAAACTGCGCCGCGTCCTGCTTTTGAAAAGAGTTGGTCAATATAATTATTGCTACGTTGGCAAACTTTGGGTTCGCACGAAGCGCCTGAAGTAAATCCGCCCCATGCATATGCGGGACCATTACGTCTAATAGAATTGCATCTGGCGTAGGTTCAATGGCTGTAAGCCGCTCGAGGGCCGTTTCTCCATCATACGCTATTTCAAGCTGGTGCCCGCGAAGCCGAAATGCCCGTTCGTACATACGACTTACTTCTAGACTGTCTTCAACAAGAAATATGTTCTTGCCGGGGAGGACTTCATTCATGTAAGAAAGTATACCAAAAGGCTTGCATGTGCCTCAAGAGATTATTTTGAAATGGGCTAGAAATGGGCACTCACCCGCTCGGTAATCTCAGCGAGGCGCAACTCTGATTTTACGAGGCAATCAATTGCACCAAGGCGCTTGGCACGCGCGAGATCTTCTTTCTTTATCAATGTAGTGAGAACAATCGTCTTAATCCCTTTTGTGGCGTCATCCCGCTTTAACTCACTCAAAACATGGTAGCCGTCTGTTCCAGGCATAAGCAAGTCGAGAATAATACCATCCGGTTTTTTTTCGCGAGCAAGAGAAAGACCTGTCTCACCGTCGTGTGCAAAAACAACTGAGAACCCGGCCTTTTCAAACGCGTTCTGATACAGCCCCGAGAGGAGCGCATTGTCTTCAATCAGTAGTAGTGATTTTTTATGCATATCGGTATCAATGAATTAGTTTTCGTTAGCAAGCGGAAGTGTGAATGCGAACGTGGACCCTTCGTGCTCAAGAGAGCTAAACATCAGTGTACCTCCCATGCGCTCAACGAGCATCCTCGTAATAAACAACCCGAGCCCACTCCCAACCACCTCCTGCGTCTCGCGGGTAACTGCCCGAAAAAACTTCTCGAAAATCTTTGTCTGAAGCTCGCGTGGAATGCCATACCCTGTGTCGCGGATTTCGAAAATCATATGTTGCTCACCCGCCGGACGAAACACATTGATAAATACTTCCCCACCCTCTCGATTATATTTGATGGCGTTGCCGACCAAGTTTTCCAAAACCTCTTTCAACTTTTGTGTATCGCATAGAACGTTCGGGAGCTCTTGAATATTCGTTTCGATACGGAGCTTCCTTTGTTTGATGAGCGATGCAACGCCCTTCATAACTTTGTCGAGAATTGGCTTGAACTCGTGAGAAGAGACTTCCATCTTCATGAGTCCGCTGTCAGAACGAGCGATTTCAAGGAGGTCGTTGATGACGTGATTCATATGAGCGCTGGCATCCGAAATTGCAGTGAGATTGCGTCGAATATCAAGTGGAAAGTTCTTTTGTGCGCCTTCAGTGAGTTCCAAAAACCCTTGAATCGCAGCAATCGGCGTACGGAGTTCATGCACTGCCAAGAACACAAACTCATCTTTCAACCTCGAGACCTCGAGCGCTTTTGCAACTTCTTGTTTTTGAGATGCTTCAAGTTCGCGGGTTCGCTCTGCCACACGCTGCTCAAGCTCCTGACTCAATCGCTTCAAGTCATCGAAAGATTTGGCGTTCTGTATGCCAATGGCAACTTCTGATGAAATGGTCTCGAGAAGTGAGATATCCTCCTCACGAAAAGGCTCTCCGGAAAGCTTGTTCCCAAGCAAGAGAATAGCTATGTCCTTATTTTTCACTCTAAGCGGGAGAGACAGGGCTATGTCAAACTTCCTCAACAGATCCTTATTCGGACCTTCCGGTAGTTCATCAAATGAAATGGGCGTCGGCGCGCCTCCTCCGAATAGAACCGACTGTAACTCATTCGGAAAAGTTTCGGGAAACCCACGAGCGTGCCATATCATGCCGTGGTTACTCTCCAATATAATGGCCGTTTTTTCGAGTCTAAATTCTTGAGCTATAGCAGCAACAATCTGGTTGCCCATGTCTTCAAGCTCCTGGGCCTCAATGAGAATCTTGCCAATTCTTTTCAAAACAAGGTCTGGATTATAGCGTCCCTTAAAGAAGAGTTGGTCAGTGAATCTTTCGGTGGCCCTACGAACATGCTCAAAGGCAGCTGCCACAACCACTGTTATAACCACCGCACTGATAAGAACGCGAACGTCGATGGTCACATGAAATGCTGCCGCCGCAAGGAGAAAAAGTGTGGCCACGATCGACCCAGCAAGAAGCACTGCTAGTACCAGAAAACCAATCGCTCTACCGAGCGCGAACTTAATTTCAAAAAAACGTGCTCGCACGACAGCGTATGCGCTGAATGCAACCAAAAAGAACATTCCATAGAGACCGATTCGAGACACCTCAAGACCGATTGGTGTCACTGTTTGGGTGAGATTAACGATGACCGCGGTCCCGAGCGAAAGCGCAGCCCCCGTAAAGATGAGGTCAATCTGCTTCTTTTTGATTGCGTCCCCTTCGCGTAAGGCTATCCGTCTGCCCAAAAAAAGGGTCGCCAGCCCAAGAAAAACATACGTACAGAGTATTGTGATGTAAACAATCAGCATTGGCCCACTCTCAAAATGTATGACATTACTTGAAAAGTAGATGTTCCTGATGAGGAGGTCATTATGGAACGGTAAAATCACAGCGGGAGCAAGCAGTGCAATGAACACAGCATTCATTAACGGATTCTGAAAGAATCTGCTTTTGTACTTAGTGAGAATAACGGCAAAGCGGAACAAAAAGTAAAACAAGATTGGCGCAAACGCAAAATCGAGCCGAAGAAATGATCCAATACTCTCTACCCCAACGAATGTAGGTTCATTCTCAAAATAGTTCGCAAAGATCCATGTATTGAGCGCAAATACAAATGCTACGTAGCATTGATTCAGCGGTAATCGAGGATTTCTCAAAAAAACCCCAAGACCAATAAGCGTGTTCCCCAACAAAAGAAGAAGAATAAAGACGAGGGACATATTAGGAGATGTACTCAGTATGACATGTTCAACTATAGAAATGCCCCCTGCGTCTTCCGATTATGGAAATCGCAGGGGGTAATAAATGTTTGTCGCACCAATCAAGAACGACAGGGGCACGACACCTTGTAGAGGACGCTTCGATCCATGGTGTCTCTGAATCGGTCGAACATGGCATGGAACTCCAGATCGCACCCTTCTGCCCCCTTGAGAGACTCAGGAATGCCTCGTGGCACATGGTTGGAAGGAACTGCGATGAATGAAGGTTCGTCTTTGAACCGGAGGAGGTGGATTCTTCCAGGGTACTTGTCCAGCGATGCGACAAGCACGTCATACACCGCCCAAAGGCTCGGTGGAGCAAAATCGCCCGTATTCCAATGAGCCGCAAGCGATGTCTGCGGACTCACGCATGTTGGGCCCAAATATGCTTCGTCCATACCCAACTCGCCTTGATCAAGGATCCACTCCAGGGTCTGGATCGCCTCCTGGACCGCAAAGACCGGATCAAGTCCTGGCGCCGGATTCAAGAGAGCGTATCCGCCCGACGTAACCCCGAGTTCGCGCATAAGCGCCGTTGCTCTCGCTAATTGAATCCGGCTATGCCCTTTTCTAAGGACCTTGAGCCGCAAATGGTCGTTCTTGGTCTCGACCCCGATACGCACCGTGAGCTGCTTTCCCATGCCGTGCACAATCTTTGCAAGCGGCGTGAGGGTCTCGGCAGTAATGAGCGGCGCACGGGATTCAATAACGATCCGCGAGATACTCTCGTATGCCGCAACTTCGTGCAACACGCTGTGTTGTACATGCGCGGGCATTGCAGTAAAGCTTCCCGCATTGAAGATCATGAGCGTATGGAACGCTCCTTGAAGATCCATCGCCTGAAGTGTTTTTCTGAAAATCCGCACATGATCGCCATCGGGTATCTCCTCGCCTGCGTAAAATCCGTCTCGATAGATCTTGACGCTGTTGGGAAGACCGCAGAACTGACAGAGGCTATTTCTTTGCCGCTTCGTCTCGCCCCAATCAGGGCAACCGAATGGGATATACCCCGTTGCCGACATGACGATTCGATCTTCTCCGATGTCCCACCACGGTCGGTGGCCCCCTAAAAGATGTGGAAGTTTTTCGGTATCTGAGGCCTGATTCATTCCTTCTCTCCCTTTTTTGTACGTTTTGCATCCACGCCTCCCGCCGCATATATACGTTCGGCGAGTAGCTCAAGTGAAAGATACGGATCTTCCACCACGATCAGTGCCGCGTGACCACCAGAATCTTCGTCAGTCGGCCATCCATTTGGCATGAACTTGTACGGACCGACCCCGAATGCGGAGTAGAACATATTGAGTAGCGGGTCTCTCGGGGCACCACTGCGATCTCTTTGCTTCCAATATACTTCCGGCGCAATACCGCGTGAGTTCAGCGTTTTCTGGAGCCGCGGCAATCGAGAGCACAATAAGATGCGTTTCTTACGCGTACTCGCGAGGAGCAACACGCCCCTGTACACGAGCATATAGAACGTGCCGGTCGGGGCATTCGACCCTACGCCAAGGGATACGCCAAATATCGTCCCCCCTTCGCTTTTGAACGTCTGCCGCAATGTGCCACTGTCGGTCGCCATGTCCCACGATGTACATAGATCAGGGTCCAGTGTCGTGGGTTGCAGAATAAGGTACCCGCACACGACACCATCGGATACGGCCACCCAAAACCATCCAGGCGCTACCGCATTGCACCGTGTGAGTCGATCTCGCATTAACGCCTCCGTGGCCATGCTTTCTACACCCACGTCTTCGCCAAACGATTCCTGCTCAATCTGCATTATGTCGGGGATATCTTGTACAGTCGCAAGACGCACTTTCATCCGCTTTTCCTTTTTTCCTGTGTCAAAGTCTCACTCGCTCAAAACGCCCCACGTATTGTATGGGGTATCACGTAAATAGCTACGAGTATTGTGCACAAAACTGCTTCTACGACTTCGCGTGAGTGAACTCCGCAATCTTTTCGACGAGCTCTTTCATGGTGCACTCTTCTTTTACTAAGTAGGCGCTTGCTCCGAGCGAAAGTGCTTTCTCCTCATGCTCCTGCTGTTTGAGACTCGTGTTCACAATAAACGGAATGTGTTTCAATTCCGCAGAATTGCGGACCTTCTCCAAAAATTGAAGCCCATTCATCCGCGGCATCATAATATCCGAGAGGATGAGTGCGGGTTTTTGTGACATCTGGAGCAGAGCGCGATACGCGTCGTCGGCATTGAAAAACATCTCGACGGTAAAACCACTCGCACTCACCGCATCATGATACGCACGCATCAAAAGTGGGTCGTCTTCAACAATAACAATCTTTACCGGTGTTGTTTGCATACTGGTGATTGTAGCAGCTAGCGCGCTATCGGCATCGTGAAAAAGAACACACTACCCACTCCAAGCTCACTCTTTTCCAAACCAATCTCACCCCCCATATTCCCAACAATAAGTTTGCAGATGTAGAGACCGAGGCCCGTGCTTTGCGAGACGTCTCGGGCAAGCATTTGCTCTCCTGCTTGCTGAAACTTCCTGAATAGGAGCGCTTGGTTGTGCTCTGAAATTCCTGTGCCGGTATCGGCAACACGGAAGCGAAGCTTTTCTCCCTGTTGCTCCAGAGAGATTGTGATACTGCCAGATTTGGTAAACTTTGCGGAATTTCCCACAAAATTCACTAGAATTTGTTCTACTCTATTCCTATCACCCTGAATATCAGGGGTTCCATCCTGCAGCGGTGTGTAGTTAAGCGTAAGACCTTTTTGCGCTATCATTTCTTTGAGGTCTCGTACGACCTTTTCTACCACCTCTGCTGGGTTGAACCTTTCTGATTTCATTTCAAACTTCCCCTGTTCAAGTCGAGACACCTCCAAGAAGTCGTTGACGATGTCTATCAAACGCACACTGGAGGAATTAATATCCTGGAGCATTTCTTTCATGTCTTTATCCGCAATTTTGTCGGCATACATCTCCAGAATCATATCGGCGTTGCCACGAATTGCGGTCAGCGGCGTGCGCAACTCGTGTGAAGCAACGGCAAAGAACTCATCTCGACTGCGCTCCATTACTTTTGCTTCGGTAATGTCTTCTACGAGCACTACATTTCCGATTACTTTGAGTTGATTCTCGACTTGCTCCACAACCGGTGCGCAGAATACGCGCAAAAACTTCTTGCCATAAGAAACATTTGAATGTTCAACCACGTTATTGAGCGCAATACATTCCTGGCATAACTTCGCCAAGTCGATACCCTGGAAATACTTTGCAATATCGGCGAGTGTTTTGGGCTCGTCGACTAACTCGAGAATCTTATTGAGCGCTGGGTTTTTAATCAAAATCTCACTGGTGTTGTCCACAATTACGAATCCGAATGAGAGACTGTTGATTGAAGCGAGGAGCCTCGCCTTTTCATCGCTCAACTCCTTCGTACGGACAACAACCATTTCTTCGGCGCTTCTCTTTTCTGCATCAATGTCTTCAAGCAGGTTGAGAATCGCCGAGCGCGATTTTTCTACTTCCTCGACCTGACTTGAAAGTTCAGTTGTCTTCTCTTTGATCTTCTCGTCCATGCCTTCGTAGAGAGCACGAAGCTTTACGGCCATAACACTGAATGAGAGTGCCAACTGGTCAATCTCGTCGTCCGTATTATCGTTTGAGAGTTCGATTCGTGTATCGAGCTTGCCGCGACTGAGTTGTTCTGCTGCTGCACTCAAAACCACTATCCCTCGCGTAATGCGTCGGGACAAGTAGATACCACTCACGACAGCGACGAAAGCACACAATGCAAGAATTAAAAGCGAATACAACAGAAGTTGAACGGGTGTCTCGTAGGCCTCCATGAGCGGCAGTTCGACCACAACAGCCCAGTCGGGTGTACCAAGCGAGGCGTAGCTGGAAACAACGCTCGTGCCGAGTATGCCTTTTGATACCTCAGCACCGGTATGATTTTCACCCTTCATAAACTGCGACACTTCCGCGAGAGCAGATATGTCTTCGTGTGCGAGCACACGACTCACATCACTGAAAGCAATCAGCTTTCCCTGCTTGTCAGCTACATACGCATGACCATTTTTTCCAACCTGTATTGAATCCACAAGGTCCCATATGAATTTGAGATTTACCTCAGCTACAAACGCCCCTTGGAGCTGATGGAAGCTATCATTTGTCGGAACTGCAATTAATACCAACGGCTCGCCTGTTGCTGGATCAACATATATCGGACTAATGTAATTTTTGCCAGTGAAAATCTCCTGGAGCAGGACTTGTTTTAGGTCCGAAAGCGGATCCGCAGCAAGGTCCGAGAGACGGGACACTTTCAACAATTCGTCTCCACTTGTCGCGATGAGAAAAAGCTGTCTCAGCGACAGGTCGCGACCAAGAACCTTATTCATTACAAGCAATCGCCTTCCTTCAGAGTTCGCAAGGTTGTTAATCTCGTCAGCCTGACTCAAGGTCGCGAACTTGTTCGCCATGAAAGCACGAACGGACTCAGAGGCATTCTTCGCAATCAATTCTTGCTGACTCGCAATATAAGTTTGCTGCGTTTTAAAAGAGAAAAAGAGTTCCAAACTCATTGAAAAAACGAGGATGAACACGCTCAGTCCCAAAAAAGAAGCGGTCATTGTGACCGTCAAACTTTTGAATTTCTTTTTTTGTACTTTTGATTTTTCAGGCATAAGAATGCGCGCCTGAACCTATTGTACCGCACGTATTAGTGAATGATTTTCTTCGCCTGCGCCAAAAACTCCTCACTCAGCGTTACACCCATTTTTTGAGCCACTTTAGCATTAATGGTCAGATAGGTTTCTGGTGATGACACTGGAATGGAGCCAGGTTGAGCTCCTCTGAAAATCTTATCTGCCAAGACGGCTGCCTGCGCACCCATCTCGGTACTTTCGGTAACAACACTAAACAATGGCCCCGTGTCATCGGGAAACATTATCGTATCTCCTATGACGAGTTCGTGCTCGGCTGCAAACTTCACTATGGCAGCAAAAGGAATAGGTTGTATCGCGAGGGGCTCACTGAGTCCAAGCATGGCATCAACTCCTATATCTCGCTGCGTATTGCGCATATCGAAATCTGCCTGTATATCACCCAATCCTAACGCCGGAACTTCAACCAGGGTTAAACCCATTCGTTCTGCGGCCGCCCGCACTTTTTCCACAAGCGGTGGAACAGGCGGATAATCTTTTTGATATGTAACCCAAATTCGCTTTGCCTCTGGCAGTAATTCGTGAAGGTATTGCAAACGCTTGATGCTGATATCCGAACCGGGATATCGAACACCGGTGAGATTACCTCCAGGCCTCGCCACACTATCAATCAAATCGACTCCTTCGGTATAGGCAGCTGCAAAGACCACCGGAATTGTGGTCCCCTTAGTCGCCTCTTTCGCAGCAAGCGACACTTCAGTCGGAAATGTAAAAATCAAGTCACTCCCATCGCTGACAAACTTCTGCAATATCTGCTGCTCTTTCGCCGTTTCAAAATTTGTCTTCTGCAAATCATAAACGATATTTTTACCCTCCACATAGCCAAGCTCGGTCATCTTTTGTTTGAAACCATCCGCTTCAGGGAGAAAATAATCAAGGCCGGAGAGTATACCGACATGGTAAATTTTTTCGGCCTTTGGAGTCGCAAACTTCGTCGCGGCATACGCACCCCCAGCAATCACCAAAAGCGCAACAATTGCGCCGCCAAACAGAATCGTTCGAGAACGAGATACTGGTTCCACTAACGGGTTCGTTTGTGTATCCGGAGCGGCCGCCTGGGGCTGGGAAGTCGGGTTACCTTCTTGATGTGTTGCTGTGGAGTCTTGTTCCATTGCCTCAGTATACCGCGTGAGACGCCTAGAATTGTATTCGTCGCTACCCGCCTGTGGGCAGACCGAGTATCGATTTTTTAATGTGCTTTGAGCGACTCGATTTCTTTCTTTAGTTCTATCATCTTCAACTCTCTATCTACCATCAGCTTATTGAGACGCTCGAGCTCATCGTTTCGCTTCATTCTTTCATCATCGTCGCGTTTGCGGGCGGTTATATCGGTCGAAATGATGAACACACCACGTGGCACTGGCTCGATTGTGATATGGAACCACCCGGTGCTCCCGTCGGGAAACGTGAACTCTGTTTCGAGACCCTGTGATTCGCGCGCATCAAAACACCGCTTGATACTCGCGTACACATCAGTCTGTTCAAAGCCCGGATACATTTCCATCATAGTGTGACCATACAACTGCTCCTTTGTGTACTTACTCTGTTTCTCAAGTGCCTTGTTCACATACAGATAACGCCATTCCGGACTGATGATTTGGCAGCCTTCCTGCATATTGTCGAGTATTTCTTGGGAACTCTTCTCCGACTGCTCCGCACGCGCAAGCTCGTCCAATTTCGCTTTCAGAACTTCCGACTCGCTCTTGAGACGCTCGTTCAATTCTCCGAGTTCTTTTGAGCTAATTTCCATCGAGCGCTCAATTAATACCCGATCTTCTTCTGCGTGGTCATATGTCGTGCTCACAAGCGCGATGAGTGCATAGAGCTCTTTCGGAACGCTTTCAATGTTTCCAAAAACTTTTTTTAGCTGTCTCTCAAGCACTTTGTTCATTTTATTTTTCAGCGAACGTAGTGATTGTCATTGTTTGATTGTGCAGCTCGCATTGATTTTTCGTCGGTGTCGTAGGTGAAATTTCTCCATAGGAATAGAACCCAGCGAGGGCCGTATCAGGCCCGAACACTTCGCGAATCGCTTCTGTCTCTTCTTCAATGCGCTCCTTCAATACGAGTTTCCTGCCGATACAGCTGATGAGGATCGCAAGTTCAGCGTGAGCCTTGTGCTCTTTGACCATGGTCGCAGCACTCGATGCGCCACCGATGAGGCGTTCAAAATTTGCCTTCATCAATTGTGCCTTCACCCCCTCCGGCATGTCACCGGCAAAGGTCATACTCTGGTCGGCCTCATTTACACCAAGGATTGTACGAACGACCTGCACGGGACCCTCTTTCTCTGGGAGAGTCAGACTCAATGGGAACAATAGCCCAGAGCCCGGTAATTCCTTTGCCTTGTCGCCCAGGTACTCCTTGTATATAGAGAGGGCCGGTTTGCCGTCGAGCTCAAAAAGGACGTTGCCCTTCGATTTCGTGATTACGCGCTCAGGGCCGAACGTGTCCCATCCACCGACTGAGCCATAGCTCACTTCAAGCGATTCCCCATAAAATCCGATTGCAACGATTTTTCCCTCTGTCGGCACTGCGTCGAGTCCGACATACGTATGTTTAAAGTCCGCTCCGTCTCCTACAAGTCCGCCTGTGAGGCCTATATGTGTAGGCAGCCCTCCGGTCAAACCTGCGACAAGTGCGGTGCCGTTTACCTTGAGGCCATCTGAAAACACCATCACGTGCGCAAGTTGCTCCTTTTGGAGCGCGCGTGCCAATTCTTCCCCGGCAGCCTGGCTCTTCGAGGCGTCTGTCACGTCGACTGTCGCGAACTGGAGGGTGGTCTTTTCAAACTGGATGGCAGTTAACGACAACGTACCATCGGAAACCGATGTATCAAGAATTTCTCCGGCAGTCGACATCATGACTATGTGACTCTGCGGATACTGGGACTTTACGTCTTCAAATATATTTTGCTGCTGCACCAATGCACTTCCACCAAATACCAGCACGAGTTGCGCATCGCCGGAAAGCGCTTCTTTAGAAACTGTCTTCCACCCCTCTGCTTCACTCCATTTCTTTTGTTCAATCTTCATACGACAATATAACGACTAAAAATAATAATCGAGTAATCTTTATTCTTCGGCACTGAGGCGTTTTGTCACCAAGTAAATTGGATACGCGAGTATCAGCATAATCAATATAACTGTAATGAGCGTGAGGCGATTGGTTGAGTTGGCAATATCAAGAATATCTTGCTGCGACTTACCTGCAGAAATCATACCGATGATTTTGTCGTCGCCGTTTATGAGCGGCAGATAGCTCATGAGAAACGGCCTGCCATGCAAATCTGCCTGTGCGGTACGCGATGAGCCCTCTGCGAGCACAGTTGCGCGCACCACTTCATCACCCAGCGTAATGCCAGTAACCCGCGTCCTGCCATCGGCCGCAAGCACGGTCGCGGCAACGGCTCGGTCTTGCTCGTAAATAAACATCTCAAGCCCGGTAATACGCTTAATGTTGTCTACGAGTGCATTGTCGAGCGGGTAGCCCGCAATAACCACGCCAATCAAGTCGCGGTCTTTGCCCGTAATTGGAGAGGCGGCGCGAATTGAAAGTTTTTCCACTGGACTGTTTTCAATGGTGACATACGAGCCTCCCCGAAGCGCTTCTTCAAGTGCCCGCTCTCCCAGGAGCGAATCTCCACGTCGCGAAAGTGTGTGTGCCCGCACCAACACGCTGCCCTGGGAATCCACAATCGTAAGGAACCCAAGCTTGTGCGTTTCCATCAGCTGCTCGGAGACCTCTTCGAGCTTTGCGAAATCATTTGCAACGATTGCCGCATTCAAGTCGTCATTCAGTGCAATGTACTGTGCCTTTACCAGTGATTGCTCTTTGAGCCCTGCAATATCGAGGCTCAGCACCTTGGCGTCGGTAAGCAAATTCGCTTGAGTTTGCGACGTAATTTGCGCAATCAGAATTGTGGAGAACGCGAGCGTAACAATAGTCGAGAGAAAGAGTGCGACTGAAATGAAAATAAGAATGATGCTCTCGCGAATGCGCAATTGCAGGTATTGCCACACCCAGTACGCGAGCGCAACGAATCCGGCGAACTCAAACACATACCCCACAATTGCGAGCGTCGAAGTTTGGTCGCCGTGGGAAAAAATGGCACAAACGGAGGCAATCGCCAGCATGAAAAACGAAATCGAGAATGGTATCCATGTCTTATTGAACTCCTGTCGAGAAAGATGAAACGATTGAAAGCTGATTGCCGCAGCAAGCACCGCTGTGGCAGCGAGGATATAGGCGCTCCACTGTGCAAACGATGGAACAATAATCACCGACTGCATCTGCAAGTTTTGGTGCCGCAAGAAACTGCCCACAATGAGCAAGAGGCCAAGGCCCATAAAAATCGCGCCGATATACGACAAAATGTCGCTCCCGCTGTTAAGCGCGTATACCGCTTGAGCAACTGCCATGCTCGAGAGGCCGAGTGCTCGTGCAAGCGTGGAAAACTCTTTGC
This sequence comes from uncultured Candidatus Saccharibacteria bacterium, assembly GCA_964471165.1. GTDB lineage: Bacteria > Patescibacteriota > Minisyncoccia > Phycocordibacterales > UBA2100 > UBA10103. The sequence goes on along the minus strand of CAYYEX010000010.1, from coordinate 21,946 downwards.
GGAACGAATAGGTATCAAACGTGAGCCACGCAGCAGAGAGGAATATCACGGCACCCATGAGTTCGAGGGCAAAGTGGATATTGTGAATGAGAAAGTAGTACGACATGAACGATAGATTAAATTATACGCTTGTATGGCAGAAGTTTATTTCTTGTCCCCAGCCGGGCACGTGCTATCGCAAAATTGTTTCGACTTCGGTTGCTATTGCGGCCTCGCTCATAAGGCCCGCGTGCACGCTCCGTACAATTCCCTCGCGGTCCAAAAAGTAGAGCGTGGGAAGGTTCTTGATGTTGTAGCTCTCCCCCACTGAACCGCTGCCATCAACGAGTACCGTCGCCCCGTAGCCACCTCGGCGCATGAACGAAGCAACAGCACTTTTTTCTTCCTGTGTACTAATGGTAACTATCTTCACGAGTGAGTCACCGGTCCGTTTGGCTACGTAGTCGTCGAGAATCTTGATTTGATCTGCGGCTTCGGAGTTACCCGTCGACCAAAAGACAAGCAGTGTAGGCTGATTCTCGAAGTCGGAGAGCGTTGTGCGGCTACCAGAGAGATTGGGTAAGTCGAAATAGGGTGCGCGTTTATCAAGCAGACGTTTATCTTGCTCGGGGACCGAGGCGTTAGACGGCGTACCTGCTACAGGTGGGAGAATACTCCCCGCACCGTAGTGCACCACAGCAAAGAGTGCCGCCATCGCAACAACAATTCCTAGAACCGTCTTAAGATACGAAATCATGGTTGATATCCAAAATACCCAAGGACCGACTGTAAAAATGCGCGTGCGGAAGAAAGTGGCTGCAGCTCAAATGTTTCGCCCACAACCCCGGCTTCTTGCAGTGTAAGTGGAAGCACAACCTGCGCGTATCCGGGAGCACGTACCACCAACTGATACTGCCCCGAGGGCAGCGTGAGTTCATACGAACCATTGGCATCAGGAATGGATTCTTTTACTTGCCCGGCTCGAGAAACAAACTGTCCGCGCTCATCCAATACTAGCACTCGGATTCTCGCGCCCGGTGTAGGGCCCGTCACTGTGTCGGATTGTTTTACCCACACAAATCCACGCGCAACCGTTACGAGCTCGCCAACATTCGTTGGGCGCAGCGTATTACCTACCGCGTCTTCTGCAGAAACCGCGAGGTTCAACCTTGCGGATGGGGGTGTGGTGAATGTGGCTTCCCACAGACCTGAGACGATATTTTCGGAAAGCGGGATTTTTGTTCCATCGACTTCGAGGACCGCAGAGGCGGTGTCGCCTTCGAGTGAAATCGCAAAGGTAGCTGTGCTTTTTTCATAAAGTGTAACGAGGCCGTCGGAGGTCGGAGGAATTCTCGTGCCGCTACTCATGAGCGCGAAACTCCCGACTCTCGGCGATGATGTGTCCACCGTGACCGTGCTGCTCATACTCTCTGATGTGTTCCCTGCCGCATCCACTGCCCGCACACGCAATTCATACGTGCCGTCTTCAAGGCGCACCGGATGATTAATCGAAAACGATGCTTTCTTTTGCAGAAACCCTTTTACAACGGTGCCCGTGACCCATTGCGGTTCAGCTTTCACGCTCGGGTCAACCAGCGCGTATTCCATGTATTCAATACCTGAGAGCGCGTCAGAGGCGGTACCTGCTGCTTTGAGCGACGCCTTCCCCGAAATCTTTGCCTGCGCGAGCGTAAACGATTCAACGCGCGGTGACACAGTGTCGATGGAAAACTGCGACGTGCCGCGTTCTTGAACGTAACCATCGCTTGCTTCAAGTACCAGTTCATACGGCCCACCCTCGGAGAGAGCACCAAGACTCCAGTCATACGATTGTTTGGTGGAATCAATGGGGAGCGCGGTGTACGCACCATTTCCTTTGCGGAATCGCAGCGTCACGCCGGTAATCGCATCGTTGTCGGGGTCGTCTATCCGCCAGGTTACGCGGGCCTCACCTTTGAGCGCGCGCAGATTCTTTGGCGAGAGAATTATCACGCGCGGCGGATTGTCATTAATATACTCACGCACGGTCTGCTCGCTCACACTGCCGCCTTCGTCGCGTGCAGTAAGTGTTACTGCGCGCGCGCCGTGCGCTCCGGCATCAACATTTCGCAATACATACTTCCCATCAGCACCAACCTTGGCCTCTGTTTTTGCGCCATCTATATTGAGTGTAATCACCGCTCCGGGTTCCGATACACCGGTAATATCAATCTGCACACCATCGCGCGCCTTGTTGGTGTCTTCGAGCGACGAAACAATTGCACCTGCTTTCGGGAACGTTACCTGCGGCGCCTTTGGTGGTGTGCGGTCGACTACGATTGCATGGCTCGTTCTGCCAACGGTGCCGCGGCTGTCTGTTACCCGCCAGAGCACGCCATGCGTGCCCTCGGTAAGCCCGGTGAAGCGAACCGAGAATCGCGCCTCGGGCGTGCTCGAGCCCGAAGTGAACGCAACCAACTTCCACGTAAGGCCGTTGTCCATTGAGTACTCAGCTTTTTGAATTGTCGGCTGCGGTGTAATACCGGATGGTGCAAGCGCTCGCCCCGTCACTGTTGCAGTGGTAGTGCCAGTGATTGTTTTGCGACCGTCTTCGAAACGGAAGTACGGACCGGTGTTGCGCACAGAAAACATAATTGGTGCAGACACAACCGAAGCAATCCCGTCGTAGGCAAAAATACGCACCAGATACTTCCCATCTTCTACTTCGGTTGAGTCCCACGAAAATCGCGCCGATGGCACAAACTCTGCGAGCGTTGTCCAACCATCCGTGGAGGATGTGGCAACGCCGGGAGAATATGGATGGAGCACGAAATCTTTTTCCGAAATGATTTGATATGTAAAAAGCAGCGGGTCGGTGTTTTCGTCTTTTGCTGCAGCATCGATGCCGAACTTGCCGCCAAGCACCACATCGGCTTTCGGCGAGGCCACGCTCACTGTTGGATTGCTGTTTAACTTCACACGCACGGTAGCGGACTCGCTCTCTGAGCCCACGTGGTCAATCGCCGCAACACTAATAGTGTTTACGCCACGATTCTTTTCAAGACTGAGACGCACATTTGCAAATGCATACGTTCCGTCGCCCAGCGGCGTGCTTGTGCCAACCGCTACTCCGTTTACCCGCAACACGACACTTGTGTCGTCGCGCGTGGTACCCATAATCCGTATCGTGTTCGAAGCCGTGACCGACCCATCGCGCACACCCACTATTGTGGGTTTTGGAGGCGGGTCAATGCCCACCGCAAACGTGCCGCCGGAAACAATGGTGTTCCCCGCGTTGCCCACAAAGTCCGAACCCTCTACTGCGATTGAGGCCACGCCATCGTACCCAGGCACAACGGCGTACGCACCCGTGTAATCCTTGCCGGTGCCCTCCATAGCAACCGCAACTGCTGCCCCACCCTTTTGGGTTACCGTAACGAGCGGCGGCTCCTTGAGGTCTTTTGACGAAGCAACGGTAATCGTGACAGATTTTGAGCGCTTGACCGGTGGATCCACCGTGACCGTGAACGCAGGTGATTCAAAATCGACCGTAAAGATGCCGGAGATGTCTTCGCCAATATTGCCGATAGCATCTACCACATCGGCTACCACTCTATAGAACACACCAGGCAAGAGACCATCTATTTTCCAGGTATAAGAACCCGCAGCCGGTTGGTCTTTCGCAATCAACACCTTGTCTTCAAGTGGAGTGATTGTGTGGTCCCAATCCGAAATTTTGTCGGAGTAGTAGAGCGTGACCGGAGTCGCAAGCAACCCGAGCCGCTCCCGCTCTATTAAATTCCCTTTGTCATTTTTGTCTGTCGCGACGTACGTAATCGTTCCCTGCCTAGAGAAAACACTCCCGTCCTTCGGGGTAGAAACTTTTACTTCCGGTGCAAACGACTCAATCGACGTGCTCTGTTCTGCATACCGTTGCTGAAATGCATACGATGCGGCAACTGCACCTGACGCTATGCAATCTGCGTATGTGAGCGAGTTGCAGTTTGTATTGTTGGATACTTCAAGAATCGTATAGGAGTTATTCAAGACACCAGTAAAAGAAAAAACAGTGGGTGATCCGCACGCCCCCGAATAAATACTCCCCTCACCAGTACCTGCTGTCGTGTTAAAGACGTCAAAAACGTTCTGGCTCAGAGTGCACGTGAGAGACAACAACTCCCCAGGCTCATAGAAGGACTTGTTGAGACCAGGCCCAGTCTGCACCCCACCACCTGATCCGGTCGACGACACGTCGAATTGTTTTTCACCGCGAACGCCGCCATTACCAGAACAGGTCATAAAATCGAGGGCTATGCAGTTTGTAAATGCCGCAATCTCTAGAACTTTATACGTGTGACCGTTCAATGAGCTGATGGAAATACTAGTTGACGAAGCACACTGTCCACTGAACAATTCGGTAGTTGTTTCTCCAGAAGTTACATCGAATACCGAAAAATTGTTATACGAATAAGAACATGTAAATACGATTGTTTCATTAGGTGCGTACACCAACTTATTTGTTGCAGTGACTGGGGAAACGACACTGTTGCCCGAAGTCCCCGATGCTGATACTTGAAATCGCACCTCTGCAATTACGTACCCGTTTGAGACACAGTCTGCGTACTCAACACTTGTGCAGTTCGTGCTATTCAATATTTCGAGCATGGCGTATTCGTGCCCATCCTCCCCCGCATAGGATGTGACCTGTGAATTTTCGCAACTTTGTGAAAACGTGCTCGATTGTGACGGGCCACCCGAAACGTCGAAAATCTCGATATTTCTCGACGAGTTGCCGCATACCACCGTGATTGTATCCCCCACCGCATATACAGCATGGTCTACAGATAGTGCAGCGGAATTATTCGGAATAGACACCGCCATCAACGCAAAGAGTATTGGAGCGAATATTCGAGCCGTTGCAAACGAAGTAAATGTGTTCATAGTCGTACTTATCGTGATGCCGCGTACTCGTATGTGAGCTGCGAGACTTTTGCGATATGTGACGCGAGAGATTCGTAGCTGTCACCGCGCATCATCACACAGAGCAAATATGGCTGTTTTCCTTGATATACGATGCCGCAATCATGCAACTGCACTTGTCCCGCCCCTGTGACGCGTTCCCCGAACTTATGTGCAACTTGTACACCCCTCGGCACGCCGGCACGCAATCCGCGTGTAAATGTGGCTTCCGACAGGTAGTTGAGCAGTCGCTCTGATTCCGCACGGTCCAAGTATGTCGAATTATAGAGAATGCGAAAAAAAGAAGCATACACTTTTACTGGCATCGAGTAGTCTGCCCCGAAGGATGGTTTTTCAATCCCGAGGCGGCTATATGCGCCGCTGAGCTCTGTATCGTCTATCAACTGCGTGAGCAATAGTGCGGCGTTGTTGTCTGAATGCACGAGCGTTGCACGCACGAGTTCCTCCACGGTGTATACTTTGCCGGGTTGAATCTTCTCAGATGAAAAATATTCATCGGCACCCGCGTCGCCGTCTTCAAAAAGAATTTCCTGTTGGAGAAATCCGGGCACCGATTCAGACTTTTTGTAGATACTCATCACAAGCGGGACCTTGAGCAGACTTCCCGGTGTAAACGCACTATCGGCATTCACAACAATCGGAAATCCACCGGCCATTTCCCTGAAATAGATTGCTGCATCACGTACCGTACCACTTGCCTTTTCTGCAACAATGTAGTCATTGAGGCGCTGCTCGAGCGTAAGGAGATCGCTGTTCTGCCCTCTCGGAAAATATTCATCACCGCAAGCGAGCAGCGGATTGATAAAGGAGTACGCGCTGCTCGATTCTCGTTCCTCCGGTGGCACAGCGTACACGTGCTGCAACACAACGAATGCTGCAAACCCATAACCAAGAACGACACCAAGCAGTGTTCCTACGGCAATTTTCCATTGTTGCGAAATCTTTTTCATGGCTTCATAGCGGGGACTACTTCGTTCTGTGAAATGACCTTACGGTAAAGTAGGTTCGTTGATAATTACCGTGCGCGAAGCCGTGCCCAGGTTCCCTGCAGCGTCTATAGATGTGTAGAGGACCGTGTGTTCACCAGGCGCCGATGTGTCGAGTTGCAACGCCTCCTGTTCCATCTGCGCTCCGCCGTCGAGCGACACCGTGTAGTCGAGTACAAACAAGCTATTGTCGAGCACACTCGCTCCCAAGTCGGAATACGTGTCGCCTACGCTGATGAGCGTCGGGTTGTTGCCGTTGATTGTGATTACTGGCGCTTCTTCATCCTGAGCGATGTCGAAGGAGGTGTCGGGCGTTGTGGTGCCGGTGTCACCGCCACCAGAATCTCCTGCGCCCCCGGCATTGCCAGTGCCGCCCGAACCTCCCGAGGCCGCGCCGGCACTTGCTGCGTTCACCATGTTGAGGAACTGCGCCTTGGTTACGCACACATCTTCCACGCAGAGTTCCTTGGTTTCGATGCGGTTGGCAAAAATCTTGTCGGCGAAGAAGTCTTTCACTATCGCCACCTTTGCGGTGATTTGGCCGAATACAACAGAACCAAGGTCGCCCGCAGTTGCTGCTGTGGTGCTCGCAAGGTACGCCATAGCATCAGTCATGTTTGATACCGCTGTATCAACCATACTTTCGACATTTAGACTGAATTGCGGATTGATTGTTACCAAAATCAGACCTTGGCAGGTTGTACCTGTCACATCTACATAACCGCATTCGCCGGCATCATGAGAAGGGTCATATGCTTCGAGCGCGCGGCCAATAATCTGACCGGCGCGCGTCGCCTTCATTCCGACACCGACAATAGACCCCGAAGTAACCGGATCGCCCACTTGAATCGACCCGTTTTCTGTCGACACGCGCATGTACGCACGGCCCTGAATTGCAACATGTACCACGCTCGGATACTCGCTGCCCAAGTTTGTATGGAATGAGTTCGAGATTACTCCAACCAGATTCGGGTCATATGATTGGGCTGTGGACCGTACCTGAGAAGTTGTGCCCGTGACGATGGATACAATACCTCCTGGATCGCCTGTAAGTGCTTCGGAATTCTCGGCTTGATAAGATACAGAGATATTTGATCCAGCCGCCCAATCCAAAACTACCGGCGCAGGTGCGCCAACCTCAATCAAGCTGTCGCTCGATCGCGAACTAAATGTAGGCGGATCGTCGACCCATAACCGCATCGAGAGCAGACCGAGCTTTGCTATGTTTCCTGTCGTACCGAGGCCTCCTGTTCGGATTTCGGAAGCATTTGAGACTCGGACGTTGAGGTTGGCGCTCGGAATATTGGTTGTTGTTTCAACCACAACCTCACCATTAATCAAGAAGTGCACCCGCGTAGGAGTCACTTCAATACGCATGCGCTGCGGTGTAGATGTACCATTCGTTACCGTCGTCGAGGCAATGCCGGTATTCACAACTGTCCGCGCCGTTCCGTTTCGGACGACGGCCTGCCAGTTTGCTTGTGATGTTGACGCAACGAATGCGATAAGGCGATCTGGTTCGCGACCGATTACGGGATTTGTGTTTGCGAGTAAGCCGTCAAATCCCACAATCGCGAATGATGATGTTGCGTTTCTATTTACAAGTTGCACAACGGCCTCAAGAGTCGGGCTAGAAGACGCAGCAGTAAACGGCACGACGGAACCGATTGAGGTACCTGAACCTGCAGCACCAGCAGCATTACCCAAGTACGCAATTGAATTCGTGAGGTCGTGCTGAGTAATCGTTTGTACTTGAACTGATGCCGCAGTGGTTGGAATATACGCGAATGGTCCGCAGAAGTTTGCTACCTGGGCTGTGGCAGAGAGCGCCACGTTTGTTTGTGACAAACCGCCGAAATCACAACCAGCATACTTCCATGTACTGTATATGCGGCCAGCGACGGTGAACTGATCCCGAATGCCAGCGTGCCCCCATGGAGAGGTTGTGCCAATCGCAACACGCGCATAGTCGAGAGCGCCGGTTGAGGTTGCATATGCAATGAGGATTGGTGCGTTTCCGTTTCCTCCGTTCCATACCGAGGTCGAGGCCACGATAAATGCAGGATTTTGGTCGTTGGTGGTGCTTGCAATCACGGTGAACTTTGCCCACGGCGAAGACGAGCCAATGCCAATGTTGCCCGTGGAGAACTGCGTGAGCGTACCGTTGAGGTCCTTGCCAAAGAGGAGGTTGCCGATGTTGAGCTGATTATCGGCCCCTGGTGTAATGATACCGATGTCGTCACCGATGACGATATTGCGCGAGCCGGTCGTGACTCCCGGCGTATCGCTCGCTCGAGGTCCAATATAGATATTATTTGTGCCACTCGTAACGGAGAAGCCGGAATTAAAACCGAGGAAGGTGTTGTAGCTTGCATTTGTTACCAAACTAAATCCCGAACCATGACCTATCGCCGTTATGCCGGTGGCATTGAATTGCAAGTAGTTACCCGCGCACGAGAGCACGCCGAAGCATGAATTCTGGGAGCCCCCACTGCCCCAGCCCGCCTGAATACCCATGAACGTGCTCTCACTACCGGTCGCATTCAAAAAACCTGTTTGATATCCGATGAAGCTGTTGTCATTCCCCGATGTGTTGTTGTTACCTGCACCTACACCAATACCGATGTTGTCGACGCCGCTTGTATTAAATTGAAGAGCATTCACACCGAGTGCGACGTTATTGTCGCCGGAGGCGTCTGCAGAAAGACTGCCCTGCAATGCGCCGTCGCCTATTCCGATGTTGGATAGTGCCGACGACGTTGCGAGCGCATTTAGCCCGGCATTGAAGCCCATGTATATATTACTGAGCGACGATGACGCCGAAAGGAACGTGCTGCCTGCAATTGAGAGAATCTGGTTTGTTCCTCGTGCCAAGTACGGACTCACGTCAATCACGCCGACATTGTTGATGGAGAACAGCGAGGTAGTCGCACTACCCGTCGAGCTCGCAATCTGGAAGAGAACGCGGTTCGTGTCTCCATAGAGCGCATTTATAGAAAGTTTTGCGGACGGGCTGGACGAGCCGATGCCCACATTTCCCGAGGCGCTGATACGCATGCGCTCCACAACTTCCAGAGAACCGCTCGGTGTTGTCTTAAATACGAAATCGGTAGCAGAGCTTGCACCGGTGAAGTTCTCTGCAGCCACAGCCATGAGAGATGCAGAGCCGTTTAAAGTATTGGACCCGATACCTCCTTGGAATTCGAAAGAGCCCAGTATGTCGTCCGTCACGAGCGCTGTTCCTGAGCCATCCTGACCACGCGACGTTCCGACGAGCATATTTGCCCAGCCACCTGTGTCGTCGTTGTAGTAGACCGAACCAAGTCCTGGGAACCGGGCGATGCCATCTGTGGTGTTGGATATTACAGAAATGCCTCCATTGCGGTTTTCGCCAAACACTTGTATTTGCGCAGAATCTGTACCAATAGTTGGTACGCGACCGATACCAATTTGACCATTGTTCGCGACCGTAAAGTGATTAGTGACCGTAGAGCTCGTTGAAGATGCAATTTGGAATAACAGCCTATTCGTTTCACCACTGAGTGCATGGATTGAGAGCTTCGCGAGCGGCGATGTCGTACCGATGCCGAGCTTTGCACCGAAGTATGCATTTCCGGTTGTGGTTGCGCCGCCAGAAACTGTGAGTCCGCCTATCGCCGTCCCGATACCAATTGTGGTCGACGCCTGGAAGATGTTTGCCCCTGTCCATGTGTTGTTTCCTCCCACCGAGACGCCGCCGCCACCAGAGATGCACACGCCATTCGATGCATAACAACCAGATGTGATATTGAAGCCCACGTTCGATGTGGAAGTTGCCGAGCCTGATACGTTGAGTCCGGAAAGTGTGGTGGTACCGAAGCCAGTGGATGAGACGGAGAGGAAGTTTGTAGAAGTGTTTCCGCTCACCGCTGTTGAAGACGCAATCTCGAAGATGTTCGCGTTCGACGAGCCGAAGTTGTTTTGTATCGCGAGCGTCGAACGTGGGCTCGATGTACCGATGCCAACATTTGAATTCGCGAGCACTGTGAAGATTGAACCGGTCGATGTTCCCGAGGATGTAACCGTGGATGTTGAATGATTGATAGAGAAGATGGGGAGGGTCGTGCCAAAGACAGACGAAGATGCATAGCTAAAGGTTGCGCCATTGCTCACATTGAGTGACTGCCCTACCGAGAGCGAGCCCCACAACGACGCATCCATTGCCTGCACACTTCCGCGCACGGCAAGTGTTCCTGTTTCGATGCCGCCCGTTTCAAGCTGTTGAATATACGCTCCGCCCAGGTCAAGCACTTCCATGGCTGAGGAGGCTTGCGCAAGATACGCATAGCGGCCCTGTATGGCAAAGGCAAACGGGGTCTGGGTAAGCGATGTAGCACTCACGAGTACCGGAGCTGTTGGTACGGAAACATCAAACACTTGGAATCCGTTTGCGGCCGCCTGATTGATTACGTATACATAGCGACCTTGGGCAACCACGCGCTGACCATTCCCCAACAACGCAGCTTGGCCAACGCGACTCGGGGAAGCAGGATTTCTGATATCCCAAACTTCGAATCCGTTGGCTGCCGCTGAGCCAGCGATGTAGGCATATCGCCCTTGCACAGCGAGACCACGAGCGAATTGGTTCGTGGTTCCCTGACCGGTGCGTACCGGAGAGCTTGGATTCGAGATATCCCAAATCTCGAATCCGTTCGTGGTGCTGCCGTTGCTAATGTAGGCGTAAATACCCTGCACTTGAACAATTCGGTTACCAATAGTTGAGGAGTTCAATGTGTTCGCAGAAACACGCATAGGAGCTGCGGGATTTGCCACATTCCAGATTTCGAACGCATTGGTGGTTCCTGAGCCGTTGGCAATATATGCGTATGATCCTTGCACGTAGATGGACTGACTCGCGAGCAAGAGCGAACTCTGGCTAACACGAACAGGCACTGATGGATTTGCCACATCCCAGATTTCGAATCCGTTTGCCGCGGTGCCTGCAACAACGTACGCGTAGCGGCCTTGAACGAATATACCGGTAGCGGCCGCGTTGAGTGTTCCCTGGCCCGTGCGCAATGGGATGAGCGGATTCGAGACATCCCACACTTCGAAACCATTCGACGCGGTCTGGCCCGCCAAGTAGAGATACCTGCCTTGTGCGGCAATCGCTGCACCGGAGCCATTCGTTACACCAGTCGCGATGCGGCTAACTGTGGTGGTACCCGGCATCACCGACAACTGGCCGACGGAGCTCGTTGCAGTTGCGCCGCCGATTGCTACCTGCCCCTGATTATTTATCGAAAAGAGTGTAGTCGTAGAGTTCGCAGTAGAAGACGAAATCTGGAAGAGCGTCGTCAGTGTGTCCCCACTGTTCGCCGCGATGCCGAACTTGCTCGCAGGAGACGTTGTACCGATACCGACTGTGCCTGACGTCGGCAGTCTCCATCCAGTTGAGGTCGCAGGGAGTGTACCAAAAATCAGGTTGCCGATGTTGAGGTTCTGGTTCGTTGTAGCTGTTGGGAAGAAGACGTTATTACCGATACCGATGTTTTCGTATCCGGTCGTAAGATTGTTCGCTGTTTCGGATGCGCCGATGAGGATGTTGCGCGCACCGGAGGTTACTGCGGAGCCCGACTGATATCCAACGAGCGTGTTGTAATCGGCTCCGGTCGTAAATGCAGTACCCGCACGATAACCGAGCGCCGTGTAGCCCTGCGCATTGAAGCTCGAGACGCCGGATCCAGCGGAGTAACCAACGGCAACTGTACTCGTTGCTGATACGTTGGCGACAGACGCATCTACGCCGATTGCCACGTTCTGCGAACCGCTTATGTTTGAGAAGAGTGTTTGGTAGCCGAGCGTTGCGTTGTTGGAACCGGTAGTCTGCACTGCAAGAGATGTCACGCCGACTGCCGTGTTATTCGAACCCGTCAGACTGTTTAGCATCGCTTGTTTACCGAATGCGACGTTGTTGGAACCGGTGGTGCTATTGCGCAATGCGCTACTGCCGATTGCCGAGTTGTTGTCTCCCGTTGTATTGAGTGCGAGCGCTTGGTAACCCATTGCGACGTTGCTTGTTCCCGACGCATTGCTGAATAGCGCCTGCGTACCAACTGCAACATTACGGTTGCCTAAGGAGTTCAATACATTTCCAACCAATGCCCCGTAGCCGACTGCTACGTTGTCGACGGACGATGTTGCATAAAACAGGGCTGATTCACCGAACGCCACGTTTCGTGCACCGCTTATAAGGTTTGAGAGCGCGTTCATGCCCAGTGAGGTATTGAAGCCCGTCGACGATGCGGTAATGAATGTACGGCCTGCAAACGTTGCGATTGTTGAGGTGGATGTTGTGGCCGAAAAGTTGAGTGCACCGTTGAGATTGAGTGTGGAGAGCATGGCAGTGGAGCTTGCGCGCAAACCGCCGTCGAACTGATTTACACCGGTCCATGTATTCGCGTCTACAAGCAAGGTCGATGATGCAGAGCTACCGCCAGATGTGAGGCATGCGCCGTTTACTGCGTAGCAGCCGGCGGTGATGTTGAAGCCCACGTTCGATGTTGAGGTTGCGGAGCCGGAGATGTTCAAACCGGAGAGCGTGGTGGTGCCGAAGCCAGTGGATGAGACGGAGAGGAACGAGGTATTAGTCGTGCCAGCTGCATTGGTGGATGACGCGATGGAGAAAAGGCTTGCGTTCGTGGTGCTACCAAAGTTGTTCAAGATGGAGATATTCGCGGTTGGCGTTGTGGTACCAAGACCCAAATTGCCGTTTGATTGAAGGACCATGGCAACTACCGGCGCACTCGCTGTTCTCATTCTAAAATACGTAGCAGCATTTGCATCGTTCCAGCTATTGTCTATAAAGAGACGCCCATTCGTTACACCGTCGTAAGAAATGCGTCCCTGCAAGCTGGCGTTGTTGCCGATACGAATTTCACCATTGTTTGCATTTGCGACACCCTGCGTATAACCGGAGAATACCGCTTGGTGAGCGGTGGAATCCGAGACATGCAACCGTGCTGCGGGAGATGAATTATTGATGCCAAGATTTCCGGCGAAATACGCAGTGCCCGTTGTTGTTGCCCCGCCAAATATGGTGAGTCCGGTTGTAGTCGATCCGCCGCCTATCGTTGAACTCGCAAATGCGGTGAAGCCGTTGGTGAACACTGGGCTTTGAGTGAGCTGATACGCAACCGATGTGGTTGAGTGCGCAAGACCGAGTGATGAGAAGTAAGAAGCGGATGTCGTCGAGAAGAAGTTGTTCTGAGTTTTCCAGTAGTCGGTAGAGGTGGTAGAGAATGCGAGGCCAAGCGATGACCAGTAGTTTGCTGATGTTGTGGAGAACGTACCATCTGCTGCACCGGCAGTAAGGCATGTGCCGTTCACTGCGTAGCAGCCGGACGCGATATTGAAGCCGAGCGCCGCCGTAGTGGTTGCAGTACCAGTAATGTTGAGTGCGCTCACGCTGAGACCGCCGTTGAATGTGGATGTTGCTGTGGTGGATGTTGCAAAAAACGTATCCGCAACTACGTCGCCAACAACCGAGAGTCGGGCATATGGCGATGTCGTGCCGATACCAACGCGGCCTGATGCAAGGTTGCCATAAATTGTATTGCCAATATTGAGCTGGTCACTACCAGTCAGATTCGGAGCGTTTACAGCATTCCCGATAAGAATATTGCGATCCCCGCTCGTCTGATTAGATCCGGCATTATTACCGAGCACTGTGTTATACCATCCACCATTTTGTTGCAGCGCACCAAAACCAACCGCAACATTCAAGCCTCCGCCAGCAGTAATCATGGCACTATCGCCGATTGCCACGTTTGAACCGTTCGTCGAGTCGGATGCAAGTGCCCCGTAACCTATGGCAACGTTACCGGTTCCGCTCGTAAGCGACAGTAGGGCCCCCGCGCCAAGAGCAGTGTTTCGGTATCCACTCGTCACAGATGCAAGCGAACTCAGACCGATTCCAGTGTTGAAACCGGTGGTGGATGCTGTAATGAACGACTGACCTGCGAACGTTGCAAGTGTTGATGTGGCAGTGGTCGAGGCGATATTGATGAGTCCCGCGAATGTGGACGACGCTTGCGATATAAATCCGTTGGTAAATACCGGCGTTTGTGCGAGCTGATATGCAACCGATGTGGTGGAGTGCCCAAGACCAACAGAGCTCCAGAAGTTATTTGATGTCGTGGAGAACGAGAGACCGGTGGTTGCCCAGTAGTTTGATGAGGTGGTTGAGAAGCCAAGACCAACAGACGACCAGAAGTTTGCGGAGGTGGTGCTAAATCCAGTAGCAGCAGAGAGACAGACTCCGTTTACTGCGTAGCACCCTGCAGCAAGATTGAATCCGTTTGCGATGGTGGAAGTGCCAGTGCCCGTTACGTTGAGTGCTGTTGTCTGGAGACCACCTGCGAATGTAGAGGTGGATGTGTTGGTGATAGCGAGGTTGGTTGCAGTGGTGGTACCGGCAGAGAGCGTGGAAGAGAAGGCGCCAGTTCCCTGCACGAGCAAGTTCCCTGTTGTGGTTGCGCCACCATTAATAGTGAGTCCACCGATTTGTGTGCCGTTGCCTACGGTGGTTGATGCGAGTGAAAGGAGTCCGGCATTAAAGATGTTAGTGCCAGTAAAGGTGTTGTTCTTGTACATCGTCGGCACGGTACCGGATGCCTGCATGTAGGCATTTGCGGAGGTGGTGGAGAATGCAGCGCCGGTGTTTTGTGAGAGGAAGTTGGATGCGCTTGTTGTCGAGAAGAAGTAGCCCTTATCTATTGTATTGAGGTGAGCGAGCGCGCTAGTGGTGCTAAACGCAAGACCGAGCGACGAGAAGTACGAGGCAGACGATGTGGAGAAGAAGTTGTTCTGCGTTTTCCAGTAGTCGGTAGAGGTGGTGGAGAACGCTTGTTCTTGGTTTACGGTGAGTACGCCAGCAGTGTTGGTGAGGCCGTTACCGGTGAGCGAGGTGAAGTAGTTACCGCCGCCAAGACCGAGCACGTTGGTGTTGAAGGCAGTAGAGGTGGCGTTACTCATGAGCGTGCTGCCCGTGAGTGTCGTCGAGGCGATTGAAGCACTTACGCCGATACTGAGGGCACGGCCAGAGATTGCCCCGCCTGACGACATTGAGATGTTGTATGTATTTGCGCCGTTGTTATTCCATGTGAATGTCCCGTCAGACGCAAATCCGCCAAGTCGTAATCCTGCTGATGAGTAAATACCGAGAATGTCTTGCGATGCGTGTGCCGCTTGAATTGCGACACGGCTCGCTACAGCGCTCGTCGTGCCGATTTGGAAATTGCCAGCCAATGTTGAAGTTCCGCTACCCAGGACAAACAAGTCCCCTGTAGTTGTTGCGGTGCCTGAAACAGTAAGCCCACCTGTTGTGGTGCCGTTGCCGATTGTGGTGGATGCGAGCGAGAGGAGGCCGGCGGAGAAGATGTTGGTGCCAGTGAAGGTGTTGTTTTTGTACATCGTCGGCACGGTACCGGATGCCTGCATGTAATAGTTCTGCGATGTCGTCGAGAATGCGAGACCTGCAGCAGCGAAGTTCGAAGCAGAAGTTGTAGAGAAGCCAAGTCCGAGTGATGACCAGAAGTTTGCGGAGGTTGTAGAGAATGCATTGCCTGTGTTCTGCAGCAAGAAGTACGACGCTGAGGTTGTAGAGAAACCAAGTCCGACAGACGACCACGCGTTGGCGGATGTGGTGCTAAACGAGAGACCGAGCGACGACCAGTAGTTTGCTGATGTTGTTGAGAAGGTTCCGTCTGCTCCCCCTGTCGTGAGGCACACCCCGTTCACTGCAAAGCATCCATTTGTAATATTGAATCCGTTGGATGCGGTTGTAGTGCCAGTGATTGTCAAAAGTCCGATTGTCGAAGAGCCAAAGAGCGAGCTGTTGGAGAAGAGGTTGCTCGAGGACGCCGTTGTTGCAAACGATGAAGAGGATGTTGCCCCACCAGTAACGTACACATCGCCCGCGATAGAAAGGTCTGCAAACGGCGACGTGGTTCCAACACCCACGTTTCCTCCATTGAATATGGCCGCATACGTGTTTTGTGCGCCGGCGGTCGTATATACAGCAAGACCGAATGAATTGGTCGTCGAGGCATTCAACATTGTTGAAGCGGTCGATGAACCAATGAGAAGTGAGTATGCGTTTGTCGTTGTGGCGTTGGAACTCGCAAACGGCGGCGCCGCAATGCCCACTGTTGCGAGGTCCGTAAACACGTTTGTACCATTTGCGTACGCAGTAAATGTTTCTACGGGTTGGGTAAAGAATGTATCGCGCTGAATCGGCACACCTGTTCCGGAGGTGTGCGAGTATGCGGTTCCGAATTGTCCGATTTGCAACGTTTTATTATTTGGTCCGGCGAGCGAAATGCCCGGCTGGTTCCCTCCGGTAAATCCGAACGTGTTCCCCGAAACGATGTTACGGGCATTGAGATCTTGCTGACCGTTCACATAGAAGCACCCGGCATTCGTGCCGCACTGCGTTGCAAGAATGAGCGCGCTCGAACCGCCATTACCTGTGGAGCCGCCCAAGTACGAAAGAACCAAGCTTGCTGGAGCCGCTGGCGTACTCGTGCCGAGAACAAGCGTTCCCAAGATTGTGGAGGTCGCCGTGCTCTGCACTGTGAGGAATCCTGTTGTTGTGGCACCACCATTAATAGTGAGGCCGCCAATCTGCGTGCCATTGCCTATGGTGCTCGATGCGAGCGAGAGCAAGCCTGCGTTAAATATATTGAGTGCGCTAAATGCATTTGCCTTGTATGTGGTTGGAACTGTCGTCGATGAATTGAAGTAGTAGTTCTCCGAGGTGGTTGAGAATGCGAGGCCAGCAAGAGCAAAGTTTGATGCCGACGTGGTACTGAACGAAAGCCCGGCACCTGAGTAATAGTTCTGTGAGGTGGTGCTAAAGAAGAAACCCTTGTCGATGGTTGCAAGCGACGACGTGGAGAGTCGTGAGTTGAACGATGTCCAATCCCCCGACGAGAGGAAGCCGTTGGTTGTGCCGTTTGCTTGGGTGAGTGTGAGCGTGCCACCAGTGAATGAGAGTGGACCTGAGAATGAGGTTGCTTGGACGGTTCCGTTGGCGCTCGTGTTGATGAGTGCGTTCGGGATGTTGGAGATAACGAGGAGTGAGGTGGATGCGATGTTCGTGGAGAGTACGGTGGTTGTTGCTCCTGTTGCGGTGATGTTCTGGAAGCTGTTGGTGCCGGTGAAGGTGTTGTTCTTATAGGTTGTTGGGACGGTGGTCGAAGCCTGCATGTAGGCATTTGCGGAGGTGGTGGAGAATGCAGCGCCGGTGTTTTGTGAGAGGAAGTTGGATGCGCTTGTTGTCGAGAAGAAGTAGCCCTTATCTATTGTATTGAGGTGAGCGAGCGCGCTAGTGGTGCTAAACGCAAGACCGAGCGACGAGAAGTACGAGGCAGACGATGTGGAGAAGAAGTTGTTCTGCGTTTTCCAGTAGTCGGTAGAGGTGGTGGAGAACGCTTGTTCTTGGTTTACGGTGAGTACGCCAGCAGTGTTGGTGAGGCCGTTACCGGTGAGCGAGGTGAAGTAGTTACCGCCGCCAAGACCGAGCACGTTGGTGTTGAAGGTGGTGGAGGTGGCGTTGCTCAGCGTGGTGTTGCCGGTGAAGGAGTTTGCACCAGAGAAAGTGTTCCCGCCTGAGAATGTGTTGGAGTCAGCAAGGAGTGTGGAGGATGCGGCGGTACCGGTGAATGCGGTGAGACATGTTCCGTTGATGGCATAGCATCCGGCGGCGATGTTGAGGCCGTTGGCAGCGGTGGTTGTTGCAGTGCCCGTTATATTGAGGGCGAGTGTATTGAGTCCTCCTGCGAAGGTAGAGGTTGATGTGTTGGTGACGGAAAGGTTGGTGAGGCTTGTGGTTCCTGCGGAGAGTGTGCCTGCCGTTGTGTTGCCGAGCGTAACAGCTTGCGAGAGCTGGAATGCGGTTGATGTTGTTGAGTGCGCAAGTCCAGCAGCTGTGAAGAAACTATTTGATGTTGTTGAGAAGAAGTAACCCTTGTCGAAGAGTGAGAGCGTGGTTGTGGAGAGTCGTGCGTTGAAGGAGTTGTAGTCAGCGGAAGCAAGGTAGCCGTTCTGTGTTGCAGTTCCCTGCTGAATAGCGAGTGTTCCTGCAGAGAATGTGAGTGGTGAGGAAACGGTTGCTCCAGTTACCGCGCCGCCTGCTCCCGTGTAGAGGAGTGAGTTCTGAATTCCCGAGACAGTGAGTGCTGAGGTGGAAGCGATGGATGTGGAGAGCACAGTGGTAGTCGCACCCGTTGCAGTGATGTTCTGGAAACTATTTGTTCCCGAGAAGGTGTTGTTGGTGGAGGTCTTTGGAATCGTTGTCGAAGCGTTTACGTAGTAGTTGGCAGAGGTGGTGGAGAATGCATTGCCCGTGTTCTGCGAGAGGAAGTAGCTTGCGGAAGACGACGAGAACGCGAGACCAACCGACGAGTAGAAGTCTGCGGAAGATGTGGAGTAGAAGTTGTTCTGTGTTTTCCAGTAATCAGATGACGAGGTCGCCCAGCGTGCCTGTGTGGTGTCCCAGAATGCGACGGAGGTGGTGGAGAAGAAGTAGCCCTTGTCGTAGGTGGAGAGGTTGTATGCGAAGGATGATGTGGAGTGGAAGTTGTTCTGTGTTTTCCAGTAGTCGGAGGATGTGGTGCTAAATGCAAGACCGTTCGCTGCAAAGTTTGATGCTGATGTTGTTGAGAAGAAGTAGCCCTTGTCGATAGTTGCCAGTGACGAGGTAGAGAGACGTGAGTTGAAGGAGGTCCAGTCAGCAGACGAGAGATATCCGTTTGCTGCCCCACTTGCCTGCGTGAGGGTGAGCGTGCCGCCCGTGAATGAGAGTGGGCCTGAGAATGTGGTGGCCTGGGCGGTGCCGTTGGCAGAGACATTCACGAGGGTGTTGTTGAGGTTGGAGATGACGAGGAGTGAGGTGGAAGCGATGGATGTGGAGAGTGAGGTCGTTGTTGCACCCGTTGCAGTGATGTTCTGGAAACTATTTGTTCCCGAGAATGTGTTGTTCTTGTAGGTTGTCGGTACGGTTGTGGATGCCTGCATGTAGGCGTTGGCAGACGTTGTGGAGAATGCTGCGCCGGTGTTTTGTGAGAGGAAGTTCGATGCGCTCGTTGTGGAGAAGAAGTACCCCTTGTCTATTGTATTGATGTGAGCGAGAGCGGAGGTGGTTGAGAATGCGAGACCGAGCGATGAGAAGTACGAGGCAGAGGTGGTTGAGAACGCCTGGCCCTGGTTTACCGTGAGTACCCCACCCACGTTCTCGAGACCGTTGCCGGTGAGCGAGGTGAAGTAGTTACTACCACCGAGTCCGAGCACGGTGGTGTTGAAAGTAGTGGATGTCGCATTGCTCGCAGTAAAGAGTCCAACAGCTGTGGCACCGGTAACGGTGAGCGTGCCGTTGATATAGCCGTTGCCTACAACGGAGAGTTTCGTGAATGGGGATGAGGTGCCGAGACCAAGATTGCCGCTTGCATTCAGAACGGTGGAGAGTCCGCCAGAAGCATCATAGATGTCGAGAATGTTTGCTGACTGTCCCGAAGCTGCAGAGAGCGCGAATGTGGTGGTGGCGGTAGCGCCAGAGAGAACGGAGAACTTTGCATATGGAGTAGTTGATGCGCCCACAACCACGAGGTCGGTAGTGGTAGAGAGCGAAACACGACCGAGGTTGTTGGTGGTCCATCCCCCTCCGGTTGAGGAGCCACCTGTTGCAATGGTGCCGCAGGACACATTGCCCGAGCCGTCTGTTTGCAGTGCCTGTGCACCGACGCAGGAGATGATGCTTGCGAGACCGAGCGTGCTGTTTACTCGTGCGTTGCCAACTACATTCAAGTTCCCTGTTGTTGTGGCGTTGCCAAAGACAGTGAGACCGCCGAGCGCGCTGCCGTCGCCGATAGTGGTGGATGCCGTGGAGAGGAGCCCTGTCGAGAAGATGTTGAGAGCGGAGAACGTGTTTGCTTTGTAGGTGGTTGGCACCGTCGTTGATGCCTGCATGTAGGCATTTGCGGAAGTGGTGCTAAATGCGGCACCTTGGTTTTGCGCGAGGAAGTAAGAGGCGGAGGTGGTGGAGAATGCTAAGCCCGTTGTTGCCCAGTAGTTGCTCGATGTAGTGGAGAACCCAAGACCAACAGACGACCAGAAGTTTGCAGACGTGGTGGAGAAGCCGCTCGAGGTGAGCAAGCACGAACCACCGACTGAGAAGCATCCAGTCGCGATATTAATACCGTTCGAAAGTGTCGAGGTTCCTGCCCCGGTCAGGTTTAGCGTTGCTGCCTGTAGTCCCCCGGCAAAGGTCGAAGTTGCAGCGTTGGTGACTGCCAGATTCGTTACTGTTGTGGTGCCTGCAGAAACTGTTGATGAGAACGTGCCTGCCCCCTGGACCAACAAGTTGCCTGTGGTTGTTGCGCCACCATTAATCGTGAGGCCACCAATTTGTGTGCCGTTACCTACAGTGGTAGATGCGAGCGAGAGGAGGCCAGCATTAAAGATATTGACCCCTGTAAACGTGTTTGCTTTGTACGCGGTTGGCACCGTGCTCGATGAATGCATGTAGAAGTCGGCAGAGGTTGTAGAAAACGCAGAGAGTGATTTGGTGGTCAGCCAGTAGTCCGCAGAAGTGGTTGAGTAGAAGTTATTTTGGCTCTTCCAGTAATCGGATGATGTGGTGGAGAAGCCAAGTCCGGCAGCCGCAAAGCTCGAAGCGGATGTGGTGGAGAAGAAGTATCCCTTGTCGATAGTTGCGAGTGACGAAGTGGAGAGACGTGAATTGAAAGATGTCCAATCCCCTGATGAAAGATAGCCGTTCTGGGAACCACTTGCCTGTGTGAGTGTGAGTGTGCCGCCGGTAAACGAAAGTGGGCCAGAGAATGTGGTCGCCTGCACGGTTCCGTTTGCGCTCGTATTCAAGAGCGAGTTGGAAACATTCGACAGTGTGAGATTCGAAGTGGATGCCGTGCCAAAGAATCCGGTGCCGGAAACCGAGAGCGCAGTGCTTGATGCATAGCCGAGTGTTGTCTGCCCTGTCACATTGAGCGTACCGGCGACTGCAACGTTACCTGCTCCATCAATAGTAGTGGTTGCCGTTGAGCCGAAGTACGCAATGCCGGAGTTCGAGAACCCGGTCGATGACGCTCCTGCAGTGAAGTTTTGTAGCGCAGTCCACGTGTTGGCATTGTTCATGCGGAGTGTGAATGTACCGGTCGAGAACTGCAATCCGGATCCGACCACTGCCGAAACGAGTTCATGGTTCGCATTCACGTATACCGGATTGTTTACGTTGAGCATGCTCAACGTGGTGGTGCCTGAAACAGTTACAAACGTTGATGAGGCGCTTCCACTCGAGATTGATGTTGTAGTCGCACCCGTTGCAGTGATGTTCTGGAAGCTGTTGGTGCCGGTGAAAGTGTTGTTGGAGTAGGTCTTTGGAATCGTGGTGGAAGCGTTTACGTAGTAGTTGGCGGAGGTGGTGGAGAATGCAGCTCCCTGGTTTTGTGAGAGGAAGTAGGAAGCGGATGATGATGAGAACGCAAGACCAACCGACGAGTAGAAGTCTGCCGACGATGTGGAGAAGAAGTTGTTCTGGGTTTTCCAGTAATCAGATGACGATGTTGCCCAGCGTGCCTGTGTGGTGTCCCAGAATGCGACGCTCGTTGTGGAGAAGAAGTAGCCCGTGTCGTAGGTGGAGAGGTTGTATGCGAATGATGACGTGGAGTGGAAGTTGTTCTGTGTTTTCCAGTAGTCGGCAGAGGTGGTGCTGAATGCAGAGAGTGACTTGGTGGTGAGCCAGTAGTCGGTGGAGGTGGTGGAGAAGAAGAATCCGCGGTCGATGGTGCCGAGTGTTGTGGTGGAGAGACGGGAGTTGAAGGAGGTCCAATCAGCAGAGGCGAGGAAGCCGTTGGTGGTGCCGTTTGCTTGCGTGAGTGTGAGCGTGCCACCAGTGAATGAGAGTGGACCTGAGAATGAGGTTGCTTGGACGGTTCCGTTGGCGCTCGTGTTGATGAGTGCGTTCG
>CAYYEX010000009.1:0-39820 GCA_964471165.1 uncultured Candidatus Saccharibacteria bacterium | reverse complement strand
GTATCTCAAAACACTCCATATCGAGGCGGGAAAACGACTGTCGCTCCAGTACCACCATCATCGCCGTGAGTGTTGGGTATTGGTGGAGGGCGATGCCACTGCAACTCTTGGTAATGTTAAATCCACAAAAAAAACTGCACTCAAGATTGGAGAACCATTTTTTGTACCGAAAACGGCAGTTCACCGGCTGGAATCGAAGCGGGGAGGAACGATTGTGGAAATCGCACTCGGTGTGTTTGATGAGGACGACATTGTGCGCCTTGCAGACGACCACGGGCGCGTGTAAATCGAGGCACACTCGGCACATTGTACGAATGCGAGTCTACAGACATACTTGCGCTACATGAAGACTGTTTACCAGATTATCCGACTGTACGTGAAGCTCCTGCTCGGTCGCGGCTCGATGCGCTCATTCTCGCAGTTTGGAGAAGACGCGGTTATCGCCGCGCTCTTGAAACAGAAAACAGGCGTCTATGTAGATATCGGGGGATTTCACCCAACGCTCTATTCGAACACCTATGCGCTCTACCGGCGCGGATGGAAGGGTGTCGTCGTGGACCCCTCAAACGAATTTGGTGCACTCTACCGAATCGTGCGCCCGCGAGACACATTTGTTGAGTGTGCGGTGGGAGCGCACGGCGAAGCCATATATCATTCCTTTGAGGATCGTGCGTACAACACCCTCGTGGAGTCCAGTGTTTCGCAAACGGCAGCAGATAGAAATATGCAGCCGCTTTCATCACGCACCGTCCCGGTGAGAACACTTCCGGAAATATTGAGTGCACACAATATTACGAAGGCCGATTTTTTTAATATCGATGTCGAGGGAATGGATTTAGAAGTTTTAAAAACACATGATTGGAAAGTGGTTCCGCGTGTTATCGCAATCGAAGATGCGGCTTTTCAAGCCGGCAACGTTCAGGGGAGCGATATTTTCAACTTCCTTACCGACAAAGGATTCGTATTGAAAGCCCTCTCCGGTCCGACGTGTATCTACCTGCGTAGGACAGAATAAATCTATGGCGACAAGAATTCACTATGTAATCAACGCGCGCATTCCACATGTGCGTGCCTACGGTATACAAATCGCAAAAATGACCGAAGCGCTCATAGAAGCAGGTGCACAGGTGACCATTGTGATTCCGCGTACACTTGCCTCGCATGCAGATATGCAGCAGGTGAACGGATTACGCACCCCTGTGCGCACTGTGGTCGTGCGCGGTCTCGACTGGTCGGACAAGGGGCGCATACCGTTTTTCATCGGTTCACTTGTATTCATGGTTTCGAGTTTTATATTTTTGCGGAGCGAAAAAAAGAAGGGGAATGTGGACGCTGTATACACAGTCGACATGGACACGTTTTCGTATGCATTGCTACCGCTCACGGGAATTCCATGTTTTGCGGAAATGCACGGGGCAAAACGCCCCAGCATCGCAAACAGACTTTTCTTTAAACGCGCTCGCGGCGTAATCGCAACAAACAAAGAAATTGAATCCTCGCTCACACACACATTTGGTATACCGAGCGCTCGTATAACGGTGCAACCGAATGGCGTTGATGTTGCGCAGATTTCGAATGTGCCACAGAAGTCGGAGGCGCGCGCAGAGCTTGGAATCCCAGCCGACGCACAGGTCGCACTCTATGCGGGCAGGTTTTATGGCTGGAAGGGGTTGGAGATTTTGCCGCGCGCAGCCGCGCTCGCTCACGACATACAGTGGTACGTAATCGGCGGCAGCGAGGAGTCGTTCAAGCAGTTCGCTGGCGTTACTGAACTGCCCGAGAATTTGCATGTTGCGGGCGACAAGCCCGTGGACGCGATTCCAAAGTGGCTCACAAGCGCAGATACATTGTTGATTCTGGGAACCCGCGCTCATGAACAGTCCTACAGGTACACTGCACCGATGAAGGTGTACGAATATATGGCCGCGCGACGACCTATTATTGCGGCGGGAACTCCGGCTCTCACGGGCATTATCGCAGAGAGTGATGCACTGTTTTATACGCCGGATGATGCGGCCGATTTGGCGCGGCTCGTAAAAAACATAGTGGCAATCGACTCAAGTCCGATGACTGAGCGAGCGTTTCGCTCCGCAATCGAGCATTCGTGGTCGAAGCGCGCAGAGCGAGTATTATCTTTTGTATCAAGCATATGAGCGTTGTAACGACAGTCGGGCGAGGGGTGGTGTGGAGCACGACAGCAGCAATCTTGGGCAAGTTTATTATGCTCGCAAACGTCTTCCTGACATTGCATTTTCTTACGGTGTACGAGTACGGGTTTACTGAATTGGTAATGTCGATTATTTCCATGATCGGTATTGTGCTTCTGCCAGGGCTCACCACGGCGATTGTTGCTGACATGGCAGTTGAGAAAGGGAGAAACAATGCCGCGGGGATGAAGTTGGTGTTTCATCAGTTTTTCTTTCTCAACCTCGCGCTTGGATTTGCTGCATGGGCAGTATTATTTTTTGGGTCGCACCCGGTAGCGCAAGCATTTGGCAACCCGTACGCCGCGCAGTTCCTCCAGATTGCATCGTTTATGTTTTTGATTTCCCCGATACGTTCGGCCACGACAATTCTGGCGACCGTTATGCTGCGATTCTTTGACCAGTCTTTTTATGGTATTTTCGAAGAGTTGGCGAAGCTCGGCTTTCTCCTACTTTTTGTTGTGTGGCTCAAGATGGGTATCCACGGACTCATTTATTCGATGGTGCTCTGTCAGCTCGTAATTGTTATCGCATTTCTCCCGAGGACTGCTTCGGCGTATAAGCAATTTGCCGGAGCTACGGCGGAGGGCCACATGCATTTTTGGAACGTGCTACGCGATCACCGAATTTGGGGCATCGGGAACGCATACATGAGTACCGTTACTCAAAACGTGCGTCTGTGGCTCATCAAGTTCATGCTCGGTACGGAAGCGGTCGGTCTATTCGGATTCGCAAGCGGGTTGTTCTCGCACATTGTATCGCTCATGCCACTGACATCCGTTCTTGCGCCAATTATTCCTCGCTATATAGATAAGCGCGATCAGCTTGCCCGCATCATCCGTGCATCTATTAAAGTGCAACTGGGCCTTGCGCTTGTGTTTCTTATCGGCGCGTATGCCACGAGTTATGTGTTCGTGCTCGTTCTGTTTCCGAAATACCTTTCGGCAGTCCCGCTTCTCTATATATTGCTTCTTACCATCATACCGAATAGTGTAACGACTCTTTTCACGCCCGTATTCAATGCATTCAAAGAGCAGCGTTCGCTTCTGTTTTCAAATACACTCAAGCTTTTGTGTATCCTTGTTCTGCTTCCACCAAGCATTCTGATTTTTGGTCTCAACGGTGTCGGTGTCGAAATCTTTTTGAATGTCGTAATCAACGGATTTGAACGGTATCGACGCATTCGGCTTTTGATACCAGAGTTTCGATTTGGAACCCGAGAGATGTTGCACACGGATGCGTACGAAAAAGAGGCATTCAGTGCTGTTGCTAAGAGTTTTTCTGAACGTCTGCCAGGCCCACTCCGTCGCATTGTTGAACAACATACACGCGCATAAAACAGCACGCTCATATGCGGTCAGTGCTACCATCTACATACTTGCCATGAACGAACTGCCGGATATAACAATTTGTTCGGTGTATCACCGAAAAGAGACGAGCGATTTGCTTTCGTTGAACTACCGACTCACGAGAGAGCTTAACAAAGGTGCCCATCCCCGATGGATTGTCACCGACAACTCGCCTCGTGAGAAAAACCTCTCCGCTCCAGAAGGGGATATTGAGGTATTTCCGGGTTTTGAGATATCGGAATTCGAAAAAGTATATGCAAAACCCATTGTGTACGCATTCCATGCATCGTCTGCGCTGAATAGCTTACTTACGCACTGTAAAACGCGGTATGTTTTGTTTTTGGACGCTGACTTCTTTATCATTCGTCCGAACTGGATTGCGGAAATCATCGCACACATGCGAAGTCGCGAGCTAGCAGTATTTGGAGCACCTTGGCATCCTCAGTACTCGGGGAAAATACGATACTACCCGACTCACAACTGTTTGTTTGTGGACACGTCATATGTCCCGGCGATGGAACTAAATTTTCACCCAGAATATCCTTTCACAGCAACACATCTCGCAACAAATCCGACTGGGAAGTTCCCGGTGAGAAGATCACGGAGTGATTCTTTTTTTGGTCGGTGCATGGGGAGTGTTGAAGAGCGATGGCGCGTAGGGAGTTCCCGCGATGTCAGTTATCGCGTGGCCCAATTACTGAAGGAATCAGGTATGCGTATTGATTTACTGCAACCCGTCTGGAAGCGCGCAGGTCATGCACAATTTCTGAACCGGGTACTAGACGCCTGTCTTCCCGAACGGTACTCATTTATGCCGAAACGGCAGGAATATTTCTCGACAACGGGCTTTAAAGAGAAGGGCTCCTATGATTTTTATGCAGACAATATGGAGGAATATATGTGGCAGAGCGAACCGTTTGCGGTCCACATTCGAAACACGTCGAAACGAGACGATATTTTAGATACAATTCAATTTTTAGAGAAGAAACTCTTTTCCAGGGCAGATAATAGGGTTGACTAGCGTCTGTGCTGGGGTATTGTCTGTATCACTATGTCGCCCCTGGCTGGTAAAACCGTATTAGTTTGTGGGGGCGCCGGATTCATCGGTTCGAATTTCATCCGTTACATGCTTGGCAAGCATCCCAAAATGCGTGTCGTCAATCTCGATAGGCTCACGTATTCCGGAAATCTTGAAAATCTCACTGATGTAGAGAAAGATCCCCGATACACGTTTGTTCTCGGTGATGTTGCGGACCAACAGATGGTTGAGCAAACATTCGAGAATTTTCGGCCAGACTACGTGATTAATTTCGCTGCGGAAACGCACGTCGACCGCTCAATTCATGTTGGAGCGCTCGAATTCATTAAAACGAATATCGAGGGTGTGTATCACATACTTGAGTCGGTAAAAAAGTCGGGCGTAACGAAGTTCGTTCAGGTCTCGACCGACGAGACGTACGGTACGCTTGCGCTTGAAGGGGAAGACCGTTTTCTCGAAACGAGTGCATTCCAGCCGAATGTTCCGTATGCCGCAACAAAAGCCGGTGGCGATTTGCTCTGCCGCGCTTTTCACGCGACATGGGGAGTTCCGGTCGTCGTTACACATTGTTCGAACAACTTCGGCCCGAACCAATACCCAGAAAAACTCATCCCGTTTTTTATTCTACGTATGCTGGAAGGTAAAAAGCTACCTTTGTATGGAGATGGGAAACACGTCCGCGACTGGATTTACGTCCTTGACCACTGCGACGCACTGGAACGCTGTCTTATTGCGGCCGAGCCAGGTACGGTCTATAACATCGGCGCAGATAATGAAATCGATAACCGAACAATCGCATCAATGATTCTTGCTCACTTTGGCCGAGATGAGTCGTGGATTGAATATGTTACGGACCGCCCGGGTCATGATCGTCGGTATGCGATTGATAGTTCTCGTATACAACGCGATCTTGGTTGGAAACCATTACACTCGTTTCCAGAGGCATTTAAGAGCACGATTGAATGGTATCTTGCGAACCCCACGTGGATTGAGAACGTTCGACAACGGACAGGTGTTTTTAATCCGCATATCGACTTGTGGAAGGGTCATTCCACGAAAACATGAAGGAAATAAAGGGAGTTATCCGCGCATGGGTCCTTGGAACACATCCCTTTCTTCTTTCCACTGAGATTGCCAAGCGAACCACATGAGCTACGTGCACCGTACAAAGTGTCGCTTCTGCAAAGAAGACGACCTCATTCGCTTCCTTACGCTCGGTAATCATCCACTTGCCGATAATTTCATCGATGAGGCACATATAGCAGACGAGAAAAAGTATCCGCTCGACGTATATTTCTGCAACTCGTGTTCGCTTGTACAGTTACTCGACGTTGTGTCTCAAGAAGAGTTGTTCCACGATGCATACGCCAACTTTTCATCCGCTTCAGCGCCGCTCGTGGCACATTTCAAGCAATTCGCTGAAGAAGTCACAAAAGAATATCTTAAACCCGATGACTTTATTGTTGACATTGGGTCGAATGACGGCGCTCTTCTGCAATTTTTTAAAGAGCAACGCATTCTCGGGATTGAGCCTGCGAAGGGGGTTGCTGATGTGGCACGTGGGAAGGGTATCGAGACGTGGGGCGAATTCTTCACAGAGGCTGTCGCTTCGCGCATTCGCAATGAGCGCGGAGAGGCAAGACTTATAATGGCGAACAATGTTTTTGCTCATATCGACGATATTGATAGCGCGATGCGCGGAATCAAACTCCTGTTGGCGAAAGACGGGATTTTCATCTTTGAAGCACATTATCTTCTTGATCTCATCGAACACTGCGAGTTCGATACAATCTGTCACGAACACCTCAGTTACTTCACCGTGAAGCCGCTCATCCAGTTCTTTGAACGATTCGAAATGGTAGTTGTGGACGTACAGAGAGTGAAGAGCCACGGAGGATCTATCCGAGTTGTTGTGAAGAATGCTCCAACCAAAGTAAATCCGAGCGTGGAATTACTGCTTGAGCTCGAAGCTCAGGCCGGTTTGCACAGCAGTGAGCGATTTGCTCGATTCCAGGAGGAAGTCGAAACGGTGCGGACAAAACTGGTATCGCTCGTTCGCGGCTTCCGTGGAGAAGGGAAGAAGGTCGTCGGCTATGGCGCACCTGCGAAAAGTGGAACACTTCTCAACTATTGCGGGTTCACCACAAAGGACCTCTCATATATCACTGACACGACGCCACACAAGGTTGGGCTTCTTACTCCAGGAAGTCATATTCCGGTCGTTGTTCCAGATATACTGAAAAGCGAAACGCCCGACTACGTGCTCCTTCTTGCGTGGAATTATCGGGATTTCATTCTAGAAAAAGAAAGCGAACTTCGCTCTCGCGGCTCACATTTTATTATTCCTATCCCGCATCCGGAAGTTGTATGACCCTCAAAAACGATATCGAGAAGTTGGCCGCTCAAGCCGGGTATGCCATAACCCCTGAAATCACTGCTGCAGCAGAACGTGTTGAGGAGCTTGCGCTTGCAGAAAAATCGGCAGACATCGAACGAGTTCTTGCATGGCTCAAGAAGAAGCAGGTGGAATATCCCGTGACTGTGGAAGAGGCGAATATAACAGAGATGCAACAGTGGAAGATTGATCCCACAAGCGGGTATATCACGCACGAGAGCGGTAAATTCTTCTCGATTATTGGCGTTAAGGTTTCCGGTGCGGCAGATAGAGAAGTTCCCTCATGGTCGCAACCGATGCTGAAACAGACCGAAGTAGGAATCTCGGGCGTTATTCGTAAAGTTATTAACGGCATTCCGCAGTACTTGTTTTACGCGAAATTCGAGCCGGGCAATACGGACCGCATCCAGATATCTCCAGCGCTTCAGGTTTCAGAGGGGAATCTATCTCGTGCACACCATGGCACAAACCCCCGGCTGGCGGAGTATTTCAAAGAAGGTGGCAAAGGCCGCCTACTCAAGACTGTTACCGGCGTTGAAGATGGCGGGCGTTTTTATCTGAAAATCAATCGCACGATGATTGTCGAAGTCGACGAGACTGAAGATGTGCCGATTACTGATGACTATATCTGGCTGACGCGTCCTCAGATACAGAAGTTGTTGCTTATCGACAACGTGGTGAATTCACTTGCACGCAATGTGTGCGCCGTAATATGAGAAAAATCCGCGTGGGCATTCTAGGGACGGCACAGATTGCCGACAGGTATGCTGTAGGGGCTTTCAGGACGCTTGAAAATGCGGAACTAATTACGGTTGCGAGCCGCACGGAGGAAAAGGCACGCGCATTTGCCGCAAAGCACGGGCTGGAAATTGATACGTATGAATCGCTCATCTCACGGGATGACATTGATGTAATTTATAGCCCGCTTCCGACTGGATTGCAGGAAGAATGGATGATAAAAGCAATGAAGTCAGGCAAGCACTGTATTGTTGAGAAATCTATAACCAGCAGCCTCTCTTCCGCAAAACGCATGCTTCGCGCATCAGAAAAGTACAAAGTTGCACTCTATGAAAACTTCGTACCCGAATTCCATCCGCAGCACGCGCGAATAATTTCTCTGCTGAAAGAGGGTGCCATAGGTGAGCCGCTTGTGTGGCAAGGCGCATATGGGTTTCCTCCGTTTCCGAAAGAAGACATCCGCTATCGAGCGGATCTTGCAGGCGGGGCGCTCAACGACTGCGGCTGCTATACACTTTTCATGGCGCGGAAAATCTTTGACGAGGAACCGATAGCGGTAACGTGTGCGCTTTCGAACGATGGTCACGATGTTGATATCCACGGTTCCGCGCTCTTGGAGTTTGCAGGAGGCAAGACTGCGTTCATTGCATTTGGTTTCGATAATCACTATCAAAATACATATTCGCTCTGGGGGTCGAAAGGCATTGTTCGTACGAATCGCGCATATGCCGTGCCCCCATCGCTCGTCCCGCTCGTTGAGCTAGTCCAGAATGATGGAGTTAAAGACATGATTCGCACGATTGATGTGCCGGCGGTGAACCAATTTGCCCTCAGCTTTGACTACTTCTGCAATGTGGTCGCCCAGATGGATAGCGCAGAGATGGAGTCGATGAGAACAAAGATTCTTCAACAGGCCCGCGTGATGGAGGCGATGCGCAAATCAGCTCGGACCGGCAAGCGGATAACGGTGTAATCCCGAGCCGTCGCGACATGCTATGATGCCACTGCTTTAAATCTATGAATGTACTCGGCGTAAAAATGACGAGTCACGACACCGGTGCGGCGCTGATTTCAGGCGGGAAAATCGTTGCAATCGCTGAAGAGCGATTGAATCGGGTAAAATACTCTGAAAATATCTTTCCGGAGAAGTCCATTCAGTATTGTCTCGATACATACGGTATTGAACCGTCAGATGTTGATTTGGTCGTTACCGATTGGATCGGGGATACGGAAATAGAGGCGGGGACCCTCGCGGAGCGCTATTTTCATGAGCACACAGCGTCGCGCTTCACTAAGGCGAAGATTGTCACGATTAATCACCATGACGCACACGCCGCGACTGCGTTTTTTTGTTCGCCGTTCGATGACGCAGCCATCCTTATATACGATGGAAACGGGGATACGTTCATCAATAATCAAGGTGTTCGCGTTGTCGAAACGGAAACCATGTATCGTGGTACGGGTACAACGATTACCCAGATTAGTAAAACATCACACGCGCGTGTGGGACGTGGGTTTCCGTACACGTGGGGTATCGGAAAGCTCTATTCAAATTTATCTCGCGATTACATCGGTTTTGGTCCGCACAACGAAGGGAAAATGATGGGCCTTGCCGCGTACGGCGATGACCGGATTCTTAGAGAGTTTCCGATTGAGCGTTGGATTGCGGATGAGCGCGGTCAACTCGTGTGCAATAGCGATATCGACTGGTCGAGGGGAAACAAAGTACTGGCTCGGCGTTCATGGCGCAGTTTTCCGCGTACCGTATATTTTGCGCTCAGAAGTAGGTTGAGGCGCATGCGTGCCACGCGTTCGAGCGACAATCCACATATCTTTTCGCCCATCCGTTTTTCCCAGGGCGCACGTGATCCAAAATCCACACAATTGCCGGATGCATACTACAGTTCGGTCGCATATGCTGCACAAAAGTTGTTTGAACGATTTGCAATACAGATTGGTGTTCAACTTCGCACCATTACGCAATCCGATAATCTCTGTGTCGCAGGCGGATGCGCACTCAATATCGATGCAAATCGTAACTTTTTAACGGAAGTAGGATTCAAGGATATATTCGTACAGCCCGCATCCTCGGATTGTGGTATTGCACTTGGCTGCGCACTTTGGGGCATGCACGTTACTCTCAAGCAACCACGCTTCTGGGTTATGAAAAGCGCATCGCTTGGCCGACCGTATTCGCTCGACGAGATCGATACCGAAATCGCGGGGTTTGGAGATGTGATCGTATCCCACATATCAGAGAACATTGCCGACGAGGCTGCAAAACTTATTGTCGAAGGGAACATTATTGGATGGTTTCAGGGCGGCAGTGAATATGGCCCCCGCGCGCTCGGTAATCGCTCTATTGTCTGCGATGCGCGCCCAAAGGATATGCGTGATGTGCTTAATGCACGCGTCAAACACCGGGAGATGTGGCGCCCATTTGCTACCTCCATGCTAGCGGAGCGTTTAGGGGATTGGTTCAACTTGCAACCGAGCTCGACGACCGCGTTTATGCTCCTGTGCGGCGAAGTGCGTGAGGACAAGAGAGCGCTCGTGCCCTCGATTGTGCATGTAGACAATACGTGTCGAATGCAGACGCTTACAAAAGAAGACAATGGTATCTACTATGAACTCGTTCGGTCATTCGAAAAACTGACCGGCACACCGCTGGTGATAAATACCTCCTTCAATCTCGGAGGGGAGCCTATTGTGGAAAGCCCGTACGATGCAATCCATACCTTTATGAGAACGGATATGGACTATCTTGTACTCGAAGACCGAGTCGTACAGAAAAAGAAATAGTTATGGGGATTCTTTCCAGTCTCAAAGAAGCATCCCTCACGCGAAAGATTGGGATCGTTTTCGCGGTCGCACTGCTTGCCCGTATCGTTGTGCTTGCATGGCTGCTGGCGACGGGAGGTGAACAACAGATAGTCTTTGGCGACACGACGCGCTACCTGACGCTCGCTGACAACGTGCTCTCGGGTGTGGGGTTCATGTATGACGGCATATTGGAAACTTTCCGGCTTCCGGGGTACCCAGCATTTTTGATGCTTTTACGAATCCTGCATCTCCCGCTCGTTGCTGGCTCCTTAATACAGATAGTAATCGCATCGTGTTTTGCAGTATGGGCACTTTGGTTCGCACGAGTGCGACTGCAGTTGTCGCAACGAGTGTCGTTTTTCGTGGGTTTGGTTGTTGCCATTGAACCAATCCAGGTCTACTACAGCGTCGTTCTACTACCGGATGTGTTGTTCACAGCAGGGTTCCTCGTTGCATTCACATACGCACTGAAATGGACGGATTCTGGCCGCATACGCGATGCGGTTATTGCAGCGATTGCCATTGGGGTAGCTGACTATTTCCGTCCCGCGTTGATATATTATCCAATCTTTC
Source organism: uncultured Candidatus Saccharibacteria bacterium (assembly GCA_964471165.1). Taxonomy (GTDB): domain Bacteria; phylum Patescibacteriota; class Minisyncoccia; order Phycocordibacterales; family UBA2100; genus UBA10103. The sequence goes on along the minus strand of CAYYEX010000009.1, from coordinate 28,699 downwards.
TCGCTCTCGGATTTATAGCATTTGCCGTCATGCGCAAAACAAACGTAAAGAAAGCGGCCATTGCCTCCGCGGTCGTTGGTGTGATCTCGTTTGCGATTATGGCGCCGTGGTATGTCCGTAATCAAGTGCAGTTTGGGCATTTCGCCCTGATGTCGATGAAGGAATACACGCTCTATGTATATGGTGCAGCATCGATTGATGCAGCTGCGCGTGGTGTTTCCTACGAGACCTCGAAACAAGCGTTACTCGCAAAAGCCCGGGCCGAGGCACCGAATCCGAATATCGCGACGTTCGACAACGGTCCGTACTATGCCGCTCGCGCAAAAGAGATAATTTTGGTGCACCCGGTGATATTCGTAAAACTGTATGCGCTCGGGCTCACATCGTTCTGGACGGCGGGGAACTACCAGTACCTGTTCAAGGATATGGGACTGCTTGCGCCGCCGTCGCAATCTATTTCGTACACCATGTTGCTTGGAAGCCAGGGACCGGTTGTAGCTGCAAAAACGTTCCTGAGCAAGATTACTGAGCCATTCATACTTACAGCCCTCTTTGACAGGCTCTTCTGGGCATCTGTTTTTGCTCTGTCTCTCGCGGGACTCTACCGCTATCGGCGCTCAGCGGTAGCCTGGCTAACGCTCATCACATATGCTTACTTTTCTGCGACAATTCTCTCGACAGTTATTGGTGTCGAGGCGCGCCATCGCTACGCACTTATACCGATTATGATTGCATTTGCCGTCGCTGGCGCAGTTGCTGCATACAAGCGATTTTCGCGTACAATCAGTGACGCATGAAATACTCAATCGTCATTCCCGTATACAACGAAGCCGGAAACCTGGTGCCGCTCCACGCGAAACTCGTCGCGGTAGCGCCTACTGTCTCCGGTGAAATGGAAGTCATCTTTGTTGACGACGGCTCTAAGGACGGGAGTGTAGCCGAACTGCGTTTGATTGCCGCAGCCGACCCTCGCGTAAAGGTGATTCGTTTTGGGAGGAACTTTGGCCAAACAGCGGCAATGGCCGCGGGGTTTGAACACGCTACGGGGGATGTGATTATTCCCATGGATGCCGATCTGCAAAATGACCCCGCAGATATTCCAAAGCTTTTGGAAAAGTTGAACGAAGGCTACGACGTGGTATCGGGCTGGCGCAAGAATCGTCAAGATGATTCGTTGCGAACACTTCCGTCAAAAATTGCCAACAAGCTCATTGCCCGAGTAACGGGCGTCGCAATCAACGACTACGGCTGCACACTCAAGGCGTATCGCAGAGAAGTGCTCGACGGTGTGCGGCTCTACGGCGAAATGCATCGATTCATTCCCGCCTACGCGGCCTGGAACGGTGGGCGAGTGACTGAGATTCCGGTTGCGCACCACCCACGCACGATTGGCAAATCTAAATACAGTATCTGGCGCACGTTTAAGGTGGTGCTCGATTTGCTCGTCGTGAAATTTCTTACAACCTACTTCTCGCGACCGATGCACTTTTTCGGCATCATCGGATTCGTGAGTATTTTCCTCGGCCTCGCCAGCGGCACGCTTGCGCTCGTGCTCAAGATTGGCTGGGATGTATCTTTTATTCTCACGCCGCTTCCACTGCTCACGGCACTCTTCCTGATAGTGGGGGTGCAGTTTGTGCTCATGGGAATCATTGCGGAAATGATTACGCGCACGTACTACGAGTCGCAGGGGAAATCCACATACCGTGTCGCGGAAAAGATAAACTTCTAACATGTGCGGAATTGCCGGCTTCCTGGGTTCTGGCAGTGAGCAAACACTCAGTTCGATGTGCGATGCACTTTCCCGCCGCGGTCCCGACGACCACGGCACCTATTCGGGGGCGGGCTTAGGTCTCGCACACACACGACTTGCTATCATCGACCTCTCTTCGCTCGGGCATCAGCCGATGCACAGTGCGAGCAATCGTGCACACGTGGCGTTCAACGGCGAGATTTATAACTACAAAACTATCAGGCGAGAACTTGAGGATGCGGGCATGTATCAGTTTCGGACCGAATCTGACACCGAAGTTATTCTTGCTCTGTACGAGACGATGGGTGTGAATGGGTTTTCAAAACTCGATGGCATGTTTGCCTTTGCGCTGTACGACTCGGCGAGCGAAACGTTGTATCTTGTGCGTGACCGGTTTGGTAAGAAGCCGCTCTACTGGGGAGTGTTCGACGGCACGATGCTTTTCGGCTCCGAAGTTAAAGCACTCATGCGCCATAGCGCATTCAAAAAAGAAGTCGACTCGGAATCACTCTCGGCATACCTTGCCTACGAATACGTACCAACGCCGCGCTCGCTCTTTAAGGGTGTGCATAAACTTCCACCTGCATCGTACTTGGTATTTAAAAAAGGTTCCGAGCCCGAGATACAAGCGTATTGGACGCGCCCACAGACTCCTGTGAGTGATTCGTTCGAGACTGCGGTTACAAAAACAGATACGCTCCTGCACGAGGCAGTCGGGAAACGCCTCGTGAGTGATGTGCCGCTTGGCGTGTTTCTCTCGGGTGGTATCGACAGTTCCGCAGTTGCATACTACGCGCGGAAGTTTGGCGAAGTACGCACATTCTCAATCGGGTTTGAAGACAAGGATTTCGACGAGTCGCAGTATGCGCGCGAAGTTGCACAGATGTTGGGCACCGAGCACACCGAAGAGCGGTTTTCGTCGGCGAAGTGCATCGAGTGTATTTCCGACGTGTTCTCGCATCTTGATGAGCCAATCGCTGATGCATCGATACTGCCCACATACCTGCTCTCCGGATTTACAAGAAAGCATGTCACCGTAGCGCTCGGCGGCGATGGCGGAGATGAGTTGTTTGCCGGATACCCAACGTTTCAAGCAGAAGCTGTAACCGGTGCGTATAACGTGATTCCACATTTTATCCGTAGTGGAGTTATTGCGCCTGTAATACGCAGCCTGCCATCAAGCGACACAAACCTCAGTTTTGATTTTAAGCTCAAGCGATTTATAGCAGGGGCGGATGCACCGACACACGAGCGGCATCAGCGTTGGCTCGGTGCGTTTACTGATTCTACTGAACGCGCCGCGCTGTTGCACAGTAGCAGTGCGGGAGAGCCATTTGATTCCCAGAAAGTCTTTTTTGAAGGGGAAAAAGATAGTAACGACCACCTCAACAGATTGCTGTGGTCGTATGCGCGCACGTACATGATGGACGAGGTGCTCGTAAAGGTAGACCGCGCGAGTATGGCGCACGGACTTGAAGTGCGTACACCATTTCTCGACACTGCGCTGAGCGAATACGTAATGAATCTCCCGTACAGCTATAAGTATTCGGGATTCACGGGTAAGCGACTGCTCAAGAGTGTTATGCGAGGCAAACTACCCAATTCGATTATCGACCGAAAAAAGAAAGGATTCGGGATTCCGCTCGCTCGTTGGCTGCGCCACGACCTCAATCCACTCATGCACGAGTTGCTCTCTGACGAGGCGCTGAATCGTAGTGATGTGTTCAATGCTGCTCCCGTCCAAAGCCTCATAGCAGAGCACGAGGCAGGAACAGCCGACCACCGCAAAAAACTCTGGACACTCATGGTATTCCAGATGTGGCACGCTGCGTGGATGCGCTAGAAAGTGATACTATGGCCGCCATGCAAACGACATCCCGGAAGTTCAATCTCGGCAGCGGGGAGTTTCCAAAACAGGGGTTCGTAAACCTCGATTATCGCGACAACGTGGGAGCTGATGTCGTGCACGACATTAATGCTACGCCGCGTCTTCCATTCGATGACAACTCGTTCGACGTGGTGGAAGCCGACCACGTGCTCGAGCACATCAATAGTCCATTTTCTGTTATCCGTGAGTTGCATCGCATTACCGCAAACGGTGGAACCATTTCTATTCGAGTGCCGCACTTTTCGCGTGGATTCTCGCACCCGGAACACGAGCACGGATTTGACGTGAGTCTTCCGCTCTATTTCAATCCGGCGTTCAAGGGGGGATACGAAGGAGTCCACTTGAAACTCGATTCGATGCGACTGACGTGGTTTGCACAGCGATACCTGAAAAAAATCACACTCAGTCCGCTCCAGTACGGCTTCGGAGTGGCAATGAGTACTGTGATTGATATTTTTGCAAATATCTCGCCATACTTTTGCTCCCGTGTGTGGTGCTTTTGGGTTGGCGGCTTTGAAGAAGTGCACTACGTTTTCCGCGTCGAAAAGTAACGGCTATGGAACAACATAGCCATAAAGAAATAGCCGCCCTCGAACAGAGTAACTGGTGGTACGCAACACGGCGCTCCATTCTGCGAAACCTCCTCGAACGCTTTGCGCCCACCGCAGATACTGCGCTCGATGTTGGGTGCGGTGTCGGTTCCAACTACAGCGTTATTTCCGAGAGCGCGCTGAAGGTCATCGGGCTCGATATTTCACAAGACGCGCTCGATACGACGCTCGCTCCATATGACGAGAAAGTGCTCGCATCAGTTGAAAAGATGCCGCTCCCAGATGAATCTGTCGATATTGTTGTGTGCTTCGATGTGCTTGAGCACGTCGATGATCGTGTAGCGACTAAGGATGTGTTTCGTGTACTGCGCCCAGGGGGCACAGCGTTCATAACTGTTCCGGCATTTGATTCGTTGTGGAACGAGAACGACGACTATGGCCACCACCTACGCCGATATCGCAAATCCGAGATTGTCTCCGTGCTCAAGGAGAGCGGGTTTGAACTTCCGTACGTGAACTACTGGAATCGATTTCCCTTTTTTCCCGTAGTTTGGGTGGTTGCTCGCTTCTACAAACGAGGTGTAAAAAAGGAGAACCTACGCAATAATCTTTCGCTCATTCCGAATTGGCTCAATCCGCTCCTCATTTTATGGATGCACATTGAAAATGCGATTGCTCGTGTGATTCCGTTGCCGTTCGGAGTATCGCTCGTTGTTGTCGCACGCAAGAAAAAGTCATGAAAACAATCTTCCTCTCCGTATACGACGGCGACACCGAAAAGAACGTGCTGCGCACGGGAACATTTGCATACCTCAAGGCGTCGGGACATCGCATTGTGCTTTTGATTAGAGGCGCGGACCGCATCGAATACTATAAAAAAGAGTTTGGAAGCGACCAGGTTGTTATTGAACTTCTGCCGCACGCAACGACTGCGGCCGAGCGGTTGTGGTATTTCATTGGATGGAATTCGCTGCCTACCAACGCAGCGGAAATTCGCAGACACATGTACTTGGCGCGCGGGTGGCCCTATTCGCGCTACCTTATCGGGCGAGTCTTTGGGTTTTTCGGGCATGTGCGCATGTGGCGTGAATTCCTGCGTTTCGTATATCGCATGATTCCCGATAATTATGCCGGAGACATTTTTGACAAACACAAACCGGATCTTTTTTTTGCCCCGGGCATGTTTTCGCCTGAAGACAGTCGACTCCTCAAAAACGCGCGCCGTCGCGGTATTAAAACAGTGGCCACCGCAAAGAGTTGGGACGTGCTCACCACAAAAGCGTTCACTCGCGTGAAGGCCGACAAGCTTCTTGTGTTCAACGAGTTTAACCGCCGTGAAGCGATAGAGCTTGGAGATTATTCGGCTGAGAAAGTCGTTGTTACTGGGTTTCCGCAATTTGATGGATATGCGCACCCCGAAACGTTTTCGACACGCGAAGAGTTTTTTGCCCGCGTTGGCGCCGACCCTGCTAAGCGTCTTATCTGTATTGCGGTGCCGGGAGATTGGAAAACGCCGCACACAAAAGAAATTATGGCTGAGCTCGACCGCAGAATTGAGGCGGGGAAGTTTCCGGTTCCGCTGCAGGTACTCGCTCGATTCCACCCAAAGTATCCAGACGCCGCCGAAGGTATGAAGCTCAAACATTTTGTATTCAATCGCCCGGGGACGCACCTATCGGATAAAAAAGAATTCACTATCGATGCTGGGGTTTCAAACTCGTTTTCGTGGACGTTTACGGGCAGCGATATTCGACATTTGGCAGACACCATGAAGTACAGCGACATCGTGATTAATACAGAGTCGACGCTCACGCTTGATGCCGCAGCCAACGACACGCCGGTTGTGCTCATTGGATATGACGGCACAGCAAAATTGCCGTACTGGGATTCGGTTGCGCGCATCTATGAGCGCGAGCACTACACCCATGTAACGGATACGGGCTCTGCACCACTGACTAAGAGTGACGACGAACTCGAAGAAGCTATCAAAACATTCCTCACAAATCCCGAATACAAACGTGCCGAACGAGAACATCTAAAAAAAGACATGCTCTATAAGATAGACGGCAAAGCGGCCGAGCGTGCCTCCGGTGCGATTTTGGAGATGCTCTCATAAATAGTTTCGGCTCCGCCCAGGGTGGGCGGAGCCGGCAGTTCATCACAGCGAGAAGTCGTGGATGTAGCTCACGATGCTCTGCAACGCCAATGAAGGATCGAATGCTTTCACGTGCACGGGCGTGCGACGCGTAAGCAGGGGAGAGAGGTCCAGGGGCTCACGAATAATCGGCAGCCCGTACTCGCGCTCGTATTTCTCGAGCTGGTCGATGACGCCGGGCTCGCTCGCGAGCACATCTTCCACCGCAGCACACCGCAACCCGATGCCAATCTTTCCCATGCATGCTGCGCTGAGGGCTGAGACCGACGGCGAGATAGTTGCGTCCGCATACCGGACACACGGTCCGGCAATCCAATCCGCCCGACCATCAATCGCTCGCTTGAGCCAATCACCCCAGGTGCCTCCGCGCGGATGCATCTGGGAAATGATTTTTTGATTGGGCTGGAACGAGATGAAATGCGGAATCGTGGTGAGTCGTGATGACTCCAATACGCACTCAAGCTCCTGTGCGATTCGTTTGGGCTGACCGCTTGCCGCAAAATGGACGACGCGGCCGATGTCTCCACGGATTGTCTCGAACAGCTCTGCTGTTTCGAGTGAAATCGGTGGAGGAACTGCTTCCCGCAGACCAACGACTGCTGTTTTGAATCCGTCATCGACCGCGAGCTGCCTGTCTTGTTCGTCTGCGACGAGCACGAGCGCTCGTTCAATCCGCTGAATGCGTTTGAACGAACCGCGGATATCCCCGAGAATTACAAGGGGAATCTCGTATTTTTTTGCGGCGTCTGCAAACGTTTGCTCGATTGAAATCGGCGAAGAACAGCCGACGACAATCACATCGGGGCGATTGTGCGCGATCACGTCGGCAGGGTAGATGAAATCGCTTTCCGGAACGCTGTATCCGGATTGGGCCTCGCCCTTCGATACCCCGGCAGTAACGTATTCAACGGCCCAAGCGTCCTTCAGTGCTTGTTGGGCAATTGGGGCGGCCATTTGCAGAGGGCCGCGGTCTTCCGTAACGACACACATTCTCATGACTTGCTCCACGTTTCTGTTTGCGATTAAGACACAAAAGGGCTAGAATCGCAAGGTATATACGCAATATGGAAATTCTCGCAATAATTCCCGCACGCGGTGGCTCGAAAGGCATTCCCGGCAAGAATGTGAAGCTCCTCAACGGGCGACCGCTTATTGCATGGACGATTGACGCCGCGAAGCAGTCAAAACACGTCACGCGCACAATCGTGTCGACCGACGACGAACAAATCGCAGCGATTGCACGAGAGCATGGGGCCGAGGTGCCATTTCTGCGCCCCGTCGATATATCCGGCGACCTCGCAACCGATGTTGAGTTTTTGACACACGCTCTCGAGGAACTAAAAGAAAAGGAGGGATACGAGCCAGATGTTGTGTTGCGCCTGCCACCAACCTCGCCGCTGCGTACGGGTGCGCACATCGATGAGGGGATAGAGAAATTGCTCGCAGATGATTCACTCGACGCGGTGCGACCAATCACAGAAGTATCGAAGCATCCGTATAAGTTTTGGAAAATTGCAGAGGATGAGACAGTGCTTGAACCATTTTTGCCAAAAGAGTTCACCGGCTTCGATGAGCCACACAATCTACCGCGGCAACTGTTCCCAAAGGTGCACATGCACACGGGGGCGATGGACATCATGCGCCGTGCGACCATTTTGGAATTGAAATCTACCTCGGGGAAACGACTCGGATACTTTTTTATGAACCCCGACGAGTCGGTGAATATTGATACTCCAATGGATTTTGAACTTGCCGAGGCAATAATGCGTGCACGGAAGGCATAAATGACTTCGGACCCTGCAAAGCATTGCAGGGTCCGTCTTGTTCGAACAGTTCAGAAGATCGACTCCAGTTCGGCCATTGATTCAATCGCATGCACACCCGGCGGAATGCCGGCGACGGTGCGATTCTTGTGCCGGAAGAAGATGGCCTGCATGCCGGCGTTCATCGCGGCTGTCATATCGGATTTTGAATCGCCAATATAGACGCATTCTTCGGGGCGCAGCTCGAGATGCAACGCCGCAAGTAGCAACAGCTCCGGCTCGGGCTTACTCCGCTTCACCTGGTTGCCGGCGACAAAGCACTGCATCCGGGAACGAAGCTCGGGGAAACGCGCCCATTTCGCGGCAAGCACGACGTCGATGGCGCTTGATGCGATACCCACCTTCAGGCCACGTGCCTGCAGATGCCGCACCGAACTTTCGAAGCCCGGTGCAAGTTCCGCAAATGGCGCGAGCGTGAGCAGAATCGAATCGAGTGCCGACTTCCATTGGTCGTAGGTAATCGGAAGCCCAAGCTCTTCAATCATGATGCGGCCGACATCCTTGATGTCGATACCCATGACTTTCATGCGCAGCTCGGAATCCTTGGCGAAGTACATCCCGAAGCAGGCTGCAATCGCGAGAAATGCCGCGTAGTACTGGTCCTCAGGGGAGCCGTAGCCCTTTTTGGGGTCGTGCGCCTGTGCGGTGTCGTCATTGTCGAAAATGACGCCCTTTGCGTCCGTGAGTTTGCGTGCCACTTGGGAGCCTTTCCTAGCTGGTTTTAAGCAGTCAGTACTATACTATAATATGTAATATTGTAAAGTTGACGGAATGCGTAAGTACGACACAATCTACGGATGACAAATTCAAACAACCGGTTCGATTTTACCGACCTTTTCACGCTCGAAATGGCGAATAACCACCAGGGCTCGGTGGACCATGGTCTCAAAATTATCGACCAATTTTCAAAGGTAGTAAAAAAGCATGGCGTGAAGGCGTGCATTAAACTCCAGTTCCGCGATTTGGATACGTTCATTCACCCGGCAGACAAAAAGAAGACCGACAACAAACACGTGCCACGATTCCTCTCAACAAAGCTCACCCGTAAAGATTTTAAAGTGCTCGTGGATGCCACGCGAAAAGCAGGGCTCGTAACGATGGCAACGCCATTCGACGAAGCATCGGTTGAAACGGTAAAGGAGCTCAATGTAGATATTTTGAAAATTGCTTCGTGCTCGGCAAAAGACTGGCCGCTCTTGGAAAAGGCTGCAGCTGCGGGCAAACCAATGATTGTCTCCGTGGGCGGCATGACAATCCCTGAAATTGATCGCTTGGTGTCATTTCTCGATCACCGTTACGTGCACTTTGCACTCATGCACTGTGTAGCTATTTACCCAACTCCAAATGACAAGTTGAACTTGGGCCATATCGAGATTCTCCGCAATCGCTACCCGGGCATCATGATTGGGTTCTCCACTCACGAGGAGCCGGACAATATGGCAGCGATTCAAATTGCCTACGGCAAGGGTGCACGCATTTTTGAGCGCCATGTCGGTGTGCCCACGAAAACTATTTCACTCAATGCGTATTCATCAACTCCGGAACAAATTGATGCGTGGATTGCGGCGTGGAAAGTGGCGCGCGATGCAGAAGGCCCGGCTGAGTGGACACAGGACCCGAAAGAGGAGGCAGACTTGGCATCGCTCAAGCGTGGTGTGTTTGCAAAGAAGGCACTCAAGAAGGGGCAAAAACTCAAGCGCTCCGACGTGTATTTTGCGTTTCCCTATCGCGAGGGACAGCTTTCGAGTGGGGAGTTCAAGGACGATGTGGTTGTTGCCGACAAAGCATACAAGGTAGATGAGGCAATCGCGCTTTCAAATCGTGACTTCAGTCCGACAAAGCAGGACTTGGTGTATCACCCGATTCACGAGGTAAAGGCGATGCTCAACACTGCTGGCATAGCGCTGCCGGTGGATTTTGCCGTCGAACTCTCACACCACTATGGTCTGGAGAACTTCCGCAAGGTGGGGGTGGTGATTATCGACGTCATCAATCGTGAATACTGCAAAAAGATTCTGGTGCAACTACCGGGGCAGGAACACCCATACCACCACCATCTCCAGAAAGAAGAAGCGTTCCACGTGCTCTCCGGCGTACTCGAGCTTGAGCTCGAAGGCCGACGAATGACACTGCATGCAGGCGACGTGGCCGTGGTTCAGCGCGGCGTAAAGCATCGCTTCTGGTCTGAGACAGGTTGTATCTTTGAAGAAGTCTCATCCACGCACTTCAACAACGACTCATTCTACGAGGACACGGAAATCAGCAATTTGCCACGCGAAGCCCGCAAAACAAAGCTTTCCAACTGGGGTCGACACCATTTCGACTAGTGCTAGAGTAACCGCTATGGCAATTCGACCAACAGTGTTCATCCCGAAAACAATCGTTGATGAGACACTCAATCAGCCTGCAGTACAGGGTAAGCGTATGCTTGAGCCCTTTCATGCACTTACAAAGGCAAACAAGCTTCCCATCGACATGCTCGAGGACACGGAGGTTGTGGGAAATGTAGAAATACATCGTCACGAGGGTGATTTGTGGTTTTGTCTTGAAGGCGAAGCCACGTTTATCTGCGATGGAAAAGCGAAAGACCCAAAGATTCGAGAGAAAGACGGCGTCAAAAACGACCTCGAGATTCGCGCTACAGAAATTGTGGACGGGAAAGAGTATGTACTCAAGGCGGGAGATTGGCTGTGGATTCCGCCGGGTCAGCCGCATATTCACAAGGCCGATGCAACGGCACGGCTTGTTGTGATTAAAGTTCCGACCACTGAACCGGCTCCGCTTGAGGAGTGCATGTAGGTATGACAAAAGCACTCGTGGTTGATTTTGATGGAGTGGTTGTGCGGCGCTCCGAGTTTTTCAAGCAGGACGCATGGCCGCACGTGTTTGCCGCATACGGAGAAAACTACCACGAGCACTTTAAAAATGCGGAAGAGCAGTTCGGAAGTGGGCGCGGTGGAGATCGATTCGACATCCTCCGCGAGACGTATCGGGGATTAGGCGAACCAGAAGAAAGTGTCGCCGAACGGGTGCAAACAGGCGCGGAGATGTTTGACGGGTACGTGCAGGAAAAAATTCGAGAGGCAGGAGCAGACCCCGATGTAATCGCTGTGCTGGAGGTAATTGCAAAAAAGATGCCGGTGTATGTAAACTCCGCAACACCTGTTGATGCACTCGCGCGCACGGTGAAAAATCTTGCAATCGACCATATCTTTACGGGGGTACTCGGCAGACCAAACAACAAGGTGCAGAACTTCACCCTCGTTGCTGAGGGTGAAAGTATTGTTTCCTCGGACATGCTGTTTGTGGGGGATAGTCCGAGTGACGCGAAAGCTGCAGCAGACTACGGGTGCCAATTTGTTGGGTATGCCAATGAGTGGAATAAGTGGAAGGGAAGTAAACAGTCATTTCCAGTCATCGAATCATTCAGTGAATTAGAAGAGCTTCTTAATAAAACAAATATATGAATGTAAAAGTATTCGGAGCAGGGTCTATCGGGAACCACCTTACGCAGGCGTCGCGTCGTATGGGGTGGAATGTGACGGTCGTTGACCGCGACCAGGCGGCGCTGGAGCGCATGAAGAATGATATTTACCCGACTCGTTACGGCGCATGGGACACAGATATCAAGCAATACATTGCAGGGAGCGAGCCAAAGGGCGGCTACGACATCATTCTCATTGGCACGCCGCCGCACGTGCGCATTGCGGTAGCACTTGAGGCGCTCAAAGAAAAGCCAAAGCTCATGCTGCTTGAAAAGCCACTCTGCGGACCAGAGGCAAAGAATCTCAAAAAGCTCGTCACGCTCGCAAAGAAACAAAAAACAACGCTCCTCGTCGGCTACGACCACGGCGTTGCCGAGTCGGTTGATTTCATCACCATGCTTCTCAAGATGAAACCAATCGGTGAAGTGCTGACGCTCGACGTGGAGTTCCGCGAACACTGGGAAGGCATTTTCAAGGCACACCCATGGCTCTCGGGACCAAAAGACACCTACCTCGGCTACATTGCGATGGGCGGCGGAGCATCGGGCGAGCATTCGCATGCGCTGCATCTGTGGCAGTACCTCGCAGGAGTTGCGGGACTCGGAACATGGAAAGAAATGACTGCCGTCTACGACATGAAAAAAGTTGGCAAAACGGAATACGACGCTATCGCGGCGTTTACATTCGTAACCGACAAAAAGAAAATCGGCCGCGTGGTGCAGGATGTGGTTACCAAGCCAACTCGCAAATGGGCGCGTTTGCAGGGGAGCGAGGGATATATCGAGTGGTACTGCAATGGAGACCCGCGCGGCGATGTTGTGAAGTGGAAAGGCTCTGCCGATGAAGCGGAACAGGTGCAAATCTTCGACAAAAAACGTCCGGACGATTTCTATCGCGAAATGCTTCACATCAACTCGATTCTCGGCAAAAAAATCAAGGTGGCCGATTCACCACTATCGATTGAGAGCGGCATCCGCGTTATTGAGGTGCTCAAGACCGCGTACCCAAAGCGGGGGACTGCTCGCACAGCGGTGCGCAAACTCTAGTTACCCGTTCAGTCCTTTTTGTAGAGGTTGAGGTGAAACAAATCGAAGGGCATGGGGAGCGGCAGCTTCTTTGAAGCAACGCGGGTAAACCCGTTTTCTTTTACGATGCGGTCGATACCGCGTGCATTGTGATAGTGCGGGCTCGAACCCGGGCCTTCAATCTCGGAAAACGTTCCCTTGATGAGAAATCGCAGTGATTTATAAATCCATGACTCTACCGGCTCACTTGTGATGAGGTAGCCGTCTTTTTTGAGCACTCGTCGCAGCTCACAGATAGGAGTTGCCGCATTCTCGAAATGCTCGAGCACATCGAGTGTAACGACTGCATCGAACGATTCATCAGCAAAATCGGTTTTATTCATGCTTCCAACGACAAATGAGTGCTTCGGAAGCTCCGCTGAAAGAGCGACGATTTTTGTGTTGATGTCGAAGCCGGTGATTGAAATATCCGGAAGCGCCGGGTCATTCGCCATAAGCTTTACGAACGAGCCGTCGCCACAACCCGCGTCGAGAAGGGTTTTTGGTTTTACTGTGTGAAGAAAGTTTTGTGCCGTCTTGAGGCGTTTATGAAAAAGCCAGTGCACCAGTGGGTTACGCGACTGATATTCAGGAACAATATCTGTAAGCGTCATTACCTCGATACTTTCTCTAGTCATACGGCGTCAGTATCACATTAGTTAGACCCAGATGGAAGTGTGTCACGCCGCCGCGAGTGGATTGCATACAGGCGCATAAACTCAGCGGCACCGATTCCGGCTAAAAGAAAGATGAGCGGTTCAACGGGGGCTCGATAGCGAGCTGATTGCACGGGGCCTCCCGCAAACATGAAATATGCCGTGACGAGCCCAATGCCGAGGGCCATGAACATTTTGTCTCCTCTGTAGCGAAGCAGGCGAATAAACCCAAACGTGGCGCAGATGAGTACGAGCCCCCACAGGGCCTTACTCGCTAAACTAAAGAACAGGAGTGTTGGCGAGAGTGCGCCAAAGCCCAGCGTGCGGCCGAGCGCGGAGCCAGACGTGGAAAAGTTCCATGCGGGGATGGCTTGCGAAGGCGAGAGTGCGCTCACCATCGTGACGAATCCATCACCAAACACAAAGGGAACAGTGGAGATTGAAAGATACTTCGCAAACCCAATCGGGTCTGTTGCCATTACGACGAGAATTCGTCGTATGAACTCGCCACGTGAGATGGCGTTCATGGTTTCTGTACTCGTTGCAGTGCGATACTCGTCGGCTCGTCCCGCGGCACCTGTTTTCGTATATGCCATGTAGCCGGCGTAGTGGAGGTCAAGCAGAATGTTTGCCTCATGAGAGAGCGTAGCCTTGCCGCTCGTATAGTGATTGCGCGCCACCCAGGGTGAAATAACGAGTAAAAAACAGATAACGAAAACTGCGGGTTGCGCGAACCGCTGCAATCCACGCTGTCTAAGTGCAATGAATGGCAAAAGAAGAAACGGAATATATTGCGCAGCGGGCTTCACGAGTGTTGCAAGACCCATCAACACACCCGCGATGGCAATACTCCGGTACGTGGGGGAGGCAGGAGAGCGTAGAAAAAAAGAAAATGCACCGAAGAGTACGAGCACAAAGAGAGTCTCTGCGAGTAGCTGTGTCGAGAGAAATACCGAGAACGGATACACTGCAGCAATAGCGCCTGCGAAAAAAGCAGCCCGACGACCTGCGAGTGCGTCGGTAACTTTATAGAGAACGAACGCCACTGCTGCGCCCATAAACACCTGAAAAAGTGCAGCGAGCCAGAAAGCGCCGCCCGAGAGCGCGAATGTGAGCGAGAGGAAGAGCGGGTAGAGCGGAACGCGTTTTGTGTCTGAGTGGAATGGTGCCTGCTCATCGAGAGAAAAACCGTTTCCCGCAAGCACGTTTTGTGCAATCGTCACGTATCCATGCCCGTCTGAGAATGGGGGAAGGATAAAGCCCGTGTCGCCGAACTGGAACAGGATGAAGAAAAGGACCGCAAGGCGCAGTAGGAGTGCGCAGGCCGCAATTGCCCATACATGATTACGCTCCAGGAATGGCAATTGGGGCGTTTTTTCAACTGATGCCGGCGAGTTCATGGGATAAACGTGAGACGATTGTATCATTTGCGGTCCCTGTTCGGGTATTGTCCTATACAGCGTCAAATGTTGCTCGTGATACACTTTGCTCCAATATGACTCTTGAAAAAATCCTGCGGTGGGTGGCGATTGGTTCCGTATTCCTGCTCCCGTTTGTGTGCCTTATTGTTGCATCGACTCTTTTTTTCCCATATATCACTGGTAAAAACTTCGCGTTCCGACTTTTCGTGGAAGTAGGTTTTGGTGCGTGGCTCGCTCTGGCACTCATATCTGCTGAGTATCGACCTCGGCGCAGCATCGTTCTGCTTGCGCTCGCTGCATTTACATTCGTAATGCTTATCGCCGACTTGTTTGGCGCATATCCGTTCAAGAGCATCTGGAGTAACTACGAACGAATGGATGGATGGGTTACGCTCATCCACCTGTTTGCATATGTGGTCGTGGCAGCATCGGTCATGCGTACCGAGCGTCTGTGGAAGGCACTCATGTGGACCACGCTCGGCGTTTCGGTCATTCTTTCGTTCTACGGGCTTCTGCAAATCCTTGGCTTTACGGCGCTTGGGCAAGGGGGTGCCTCAGGGCTCAATGCGCGTATCGACGCTACGTTTGGCAACCCAATTTACTTTGCGGTCTACATGCTTTTCCATGTGTTCATCGCTGCGCTCTTGTGGGCACAAGCGTGGGTTGAACGCGGGCCGGGTAAGCGAATGCCAATTTCACTCATCTATGGGGCAATCATTGTTTCCGACACATTCATGTTGCTTGCAACAGGTACACGCGGCACCATCCTTGGTCTCGTGGGCGGGTCGCTCCTCGCGGCACTCCTCGTGCTTATTCAGGCAAATAAATCAAAAACAGCGTGGCGGGCAGCGAGTGCGGGAGTTGTTGTGATTCTTCTATTGATAGGCGGATTCTGGCTCGTGCGCGATGCCTCGTGGATAAACAAAATCGGATTCCTGCAGCGCATGGCAACGATTTCTACGACCGACAACACTACAAAGGCGCGCTTCTATAACTGGGGCATGGCGTGGAAAGGGGTGCAGGAGCGTCCGATACTTGGTTGGGGGCAAGAAAACTATGCGATTGTGTTCGACAAATACTACGACCCACGAATGCACGGACAAGAGCCGTGGTTTGACCGCGTGCACAACGTGGTCTTCGATTGGCTCGTAGCGGGTGGATTCCTCGGTCTGCTCACGTATCTATCTGTGTTTATGGCGACAGTGTGGGTGCTCTGGCGCAGCGGAGCGTTTAGTGTTGCAGAACGCGCGTTGCTCACCGGATTACTTGCAGGATATTTTGTGCACAACTTCTTCGTATTCGACAACGTGACGAGCTACATTCTCTATGGAACAGTACTCGCGTTCATCGTGTATCGCCACACCGAACACACGAAAGCGCAGCCCATGCTTACGGGAGCAACCCTTTCGCGCTCGTCGCTGCCGTACATTGCGATAGCTGCAGTAGTTCTTGTTTGGGGGATCGCATGGGGAGTCAACGGCCGGGCTATTGCCGAGAATCGTCAGTTGCTCAAATCGCTTGCAACGCAGGGGAACCTGCAGCAAACATATGACGGCTTTAAAAAAGCTATTTCCTACGGGGCGCTCGGCACACAGGAAGTGCGCGAACAGCTGGCTCAGGGAGCTTCGCAGCTTGCTCAGGCAAACGTGCCGAAAGAGGTGAAGCAACTGTTCTACACGTTTGCGACGGAGGAGATGACGCTACAGGCAGCGGAGTCGCCGCTTGATGCGCGCTTTCCGTTATTCCTCGGTGTTCTATATGACTCGTTCGGTGACTACAAGAATGGGGCAATCGCGCTCGATACTGCGCAGAGCCTTTCTCCGAAAAAACAATCGATATTCTACGAGCGTGCGCAGAATGCAGAATTACAGGGGGACGTTGCGCGGGCAATCGAATTGTACAAACAGGCGCATGAGCTCGACGAAAAACTGACCGACCCACGCATCGTCTACGCTGCTGTCTTGATTCGACATAACCGTGCAGCTGAAGCCGATGCGATTTTGGCGCCGATTGTGCAGAGTGGTGCTGCTGCAGACCAGCGCATTCTTGCGAGCCTAGTAACAGTGAAAGACTTTGCGCGTGTTGCCACAATTTGGAGTGCCTACATAACGGCGCACCCGGAAGACGTGCAGGGCTACTTTACGCTTGCTGCCGTCTACTACCAGCAGGGTGATAAAGTGCGCTCCATTCAAGTTTTGGAGGAAGCAGTGAAGAAACACCCAGAAGTGAGTGGGCAGGTAACCGAAATCATCCAGCAGATTCAAAGCGGTACGGTTAAGACACAGTAAACCGGTGCTTGCGCCGGAAGTGCGCAGCGCTATACTAGCGCTGTGAGTGTCATAAAGTGTGATGCTTTCCAAAGATCGAAAGTCGCGAAACTAACCACCGCAAGGTGGTTATTTCGTTTCCGGCTTGAGATAACACATCGTCTGCTTCGTTATGGGCCCCAAGTGCATCCCTCAACGTACATTCAGTACGCCTCGGGATACACTTTGCCCATGCCTCGCATCCGACGTATTCTTTCAAGCCTTACCGTATGACGCTTTTCATACTACTCATGCTCAGCGGCACCTTTGTGCTCGGGTACAACGATATTCTCCGCAAAAAATACCTCGTTGCTGGCGTGCACGAACAGGCGCTTGTAATCGCTCCGTTTCTGCTCTCGGGAGCAATGCTGCTTACCATTTGTGCTCTCACCGGTCTCCCACACCTGTACGCACCGTTTTGGCCTGTGTTTAGCGCAACGGTTGCCTTGAATATTGTTTCGCAGTATCTGTTCATTCACGCATTCAAGGCGAGTGACGCATCCACGATTGCACCACTGCGTCTTATTATTCCACCACTCGTTATTGTTACTGGATTTATTTTCCTGAACGAAAAACCAGACGCGCAGGGCGTGCTTGGGATTCTCACTACTGTTATCGGATTGTGGATTCTGCTTTTTGCCGATAAACAAAAATCGTTTAAACATGTTCTCAAAGATAGGGGAATATTGATGGGATTGGCGGGCTCGGTGCTTTTTGCGATTTCTTTTCCGCTTGATAAACAGGCGGTGTTGCTTTCCTCGGGTCTATTTTTCGCGGGGGCCATATCATTTGCGGTCGGGCTGTGCACGCTCCTGCTGATACAGATTCGAGAGAGGGGATTCGCAGGCCACATGCTTACGGAGCTCAAACAGCGTCCAGCGGCGTTTGCACTACTCTCCGTTACTTGGGGGATTGGTGCGTTTCTTACGAACGAGGCCCTGAATTACTCGCTGGCGGCGTATGCCGCAAGTTTCAAGCGCCTGCAAGCGTTGTGGACTGTAGTATTGAGTGGCCACTTTCTTGGTGAGAAAGGGCTTACGCGAAAATTGTTTGCAACGGTCATTATGCTTGCGGGAATCGCCATTACTGTGATGTAGAGGTGTATACGAAAACAATCTCCCTTGCGGGAGATTGTTTTGCAAACTGACTTGATCCGGAGATCCTGTCAGGAAGCGAGACTATGCTCGCTTCTTGGCCTTCTTGGCCTTCTTTGCAGCCTTCTTCTTTTTTGCCATGGTATTTTTTGGATTTTGAGTATTAAAAGTCGACCAATCGCTTCGCGCGCGAAACGCAAGAGCGTTTCAATAATTATTACACTCATGTGTGCGTGCGCCATGCATCACGCGTATAAGTGTGGATAACTATTCATGCGAGCAATCTGAAGTTTTAGTGAATGATTACTCAAACGAAAATATTTTTTGTTATTTAAAACTTTGTGCACGTCAAAAGTATTTCAAATGTTTCCCCGTCACACATATTCGTCTGCTGACGAATTGCGCGACCTCGTACTTGGGCGAGCACCAAAAAAGCAATGAATAGATTGCTTTTGAGAACCCGCGGCGACCAAGTTTTCCAGACGGTACTCCGTCTTGGAAAACTGAAGCACTCCTGTGGTGTTCTCAACGCGTCGAGTACGACGCTGCTCTCCGTCACGGGGAAACTACAGCGACCAATGGTTCTTAGCGGTAACCCGCTTTTGAACCATGAAGCACTCTCGTGGTGTTTCCCCGACCCCCTTCGTCTTTTTGGAGCTCGCACCTAAGCATTGGGCTCTTTTCTATTGGGGCGTCCCAATAGAAAAGGGCCCAATGCGGAAGGCGGGTGCGAGCTCCAAAAAGTGAAAGTCTTATGTGAGTGCCGCCGCCCTCCGCGCTGAGCCCTTTAGCCTCGCGTGTATATTCAGGGTAGCACCATGTTTGCTTTAAGCAATAATGCCGTGGCTTCATGTATTTTAAGGGTATTTTGGGGTAGGATAGGCACACTATGGCTTTCTGGAAGGAACTTTTTGGCGACGAGGGAGCCGCGGCTTTGCGGCGCGCGGAGCCCGTGGTCGCAAAAGCCGCCTCCTTTGAACCCGCACTAAAAGCCCTCTCTGATGAGGCGCTTAAGGCAAAAACAGTCGAGTTTCGCGACAGGCTCTCAAAGGGAGAATCGCTCGACGATATTGCTGCCGAAGCGTTTGCCGTTGTTCGTGAAGCATCGCGCCGCACGCTCAATCAACGGCACTTTGATGTGCAGCTCATTGGTGGAATGATTCTCCACCAGGGCGGTATTGCCGAAATGCGCACCGGAGAAGGTAAGACACTCGTTGCAACACTGCCGGCGTATCTCAATGCGCTGAGTGGGAAGGGTGTACACGTGATTACGGTCAACGACTACCTTTCGCGACGCGATGGCGTATGGATGGGTCAAATCTATGACGCACTCGGTCTTTCAGTCGGTATCATCAATCATGAATCGTCGTTTCTCTACGACGCCTCGTACGCTGGAGAAGAAGAGGGGGGAGCGCTAGACAAGGAACGCGACGAGCTCGGCAGCTTCAAGGTAGAAAAAGAGTACATGCGTCCGTGCACGCGCCACGAAGCCTACGCTGCCGATATTACCTACGGCACGAACAATGAGTTCGGGTTCGATTACCTGCGTGACAACCTTGAATACCAGGCAACGAGCCTACGACAGCGAATCCCGCAAGCAGGAGGCTACAATTTTGCAATCGTCGACGAAATCGACTCCATCCTCATCGATGAAGCACGTACTCCGCTCATTATTTCTGCCCCAGTTGCCGATGCCGAGGCTCTCTATGGTAAGTTCACTGCAATTGCGGGCACCCTTATCCCAGAAGATGACTACACCGTCGACTTGAAGCACAAGCAGATTCAACTCTCCGACGCGGGTATCGAGAAAGCAGAAAAGGCACTTGGAATAGACAATATATACACGGATGCAGGTATCAAGTTTGTGCACCATCTGGAAACGGCTGTTCGTGCCCGGGCTCTCTATGAACGCGACAAGGACTACGTGGTCCGCGACAACACAGTTGTTATTGTCGACGAATTCACCGGGCGCATGCAACCGGGCAGGCGATGGAGCGAGGGACTCCATCAGGCAATCGAATCCAAGGAGGGCGTGTCTGTCCAACAAGAGTCGCGTACTTTTGCGTCCATAACGTTTCAGAACTATTTCCGTTTGTACGGAAAGCTTGCCGGCATGACTGGTACCGCAGCCACCTCGTCTGAGGAGTTCTATAAAGTGTACGGACTCAACACGGTCGCGGTTCCCACAAACAAGCCTGCACAGCGCAAAGACCTCGACGATATGATTTTCCAAACTGAACAGGGAAAGTTTAAGGCAATCGCACGCCACGTACGTGAGCTGCACGAGAAGGGTCAGCCGGTCTTGGTGGGCACTGCCGCTGTCGACAAGAACGAGCTACTGAGCGCCTACTTCAAACAGGAGGGGATTCCGCATGAAATCTTGAACGCAAAAAATCACGAGCGCGAAGGCGAGATTATCGCGCAGGCCGGCAGACTCGGTGCAGTTACCATTGCCACAAACATGGCGGGTCGCGGTGTCGATATTAAGCTCGGCGGCAACCCCGGGGGAGTGGACGCGTTCCAGGCGGTTTGTGCTGTTGGCGGATTGTATGTGCTCGGTACCGAACGACACGAAGCTCGCCGTATCGATAATCAGTTGCGTGGTCGTGCAGGCCGTCAGGGCGACCCAGGCATGACTCAGTTTTTCGTTTCACTCGAAGATTCGCTTATGCGTGTGTTTGCATCCGACATGATTAAGCGTGTCATGGGCACTTTCAAAATTGCAGAAGATGAACCAATTTATAATTCTATGATTACGCGTTCACTAGAAAAGGCCCAGACTCGAATCGAAGAATTGAACTTCGATAATCGAAAGCATGTACTCGCGTATGACGACATACTCAATTTGCAGCGACAGACAGTGTATAGCCGTCGTCGCGAATTACTCACGGGTTCGGATGACGCGGTAGACGCGGAGCTTGAGCTTGCTGTTGCCGGAGACGAAGAAAAAATGCGCGCGATTGCGGAGCGCAAAGCGATGTCGGGCGATGCATACTACCCAAATGTTCGTCGCATGCTTTTGCAGGGAATCGACTTTCTATGGGTCGAGCACCTCGAGGCAATGGAGTATTTGCGAAGCAGTGTGAACCTTCGCGCGTACGGCCAACGAGACCCGCTTGTTGAATACAAAAAAGAGGGCCTCAAACTCTTCCACGCAATGGAAGAATCGTATCGAGCTCAGGTGGAGGGGGTAGTGGCAAACCTAGTTTCAATCAGCCAGGCGGTCCAAAATCCACCTACCCCAGTAGCGGTTATCCACAAGACGGTGCAGGCGATTACTGCCCAGTCAGCACCCTCTGTGAAGCACGAATATGAGCGAAATGATCGCGTCGTTATCACCAATGGCACCGAAACTCAGGAGATGAAATACAAAAAAGCCGAACCACTTCTCGCCTCTGGTGAGTGGAGAATCAAGGAATAAGCCATATCTCGGCATCCGAGCTCGGCATATTTTACGAGCCATCTCGGGGGCACAGCATTTTTGGTCTTTGTTAGTCTCGACTTCAAAAAATTATGCTCCGCGACTGGGAGCATTTTTTTTGTATCGTGGAGCCGCAGAGATGTTGCTGTATGCCACACGGGGTACCACCTAAACAATCATGATAGGTCGTCATGTCTGGCAAAACGCCACCTAAGCACATGGGTGGAGGTGCCCTGATTCATCTGCTACAGTGCGTGCATTATGGATTTTGAGGCAACAATAGGGTTAGAGATTCATGCCGAGCTTCGGACCAATACGAAGATGTTCTGTTCCTCAAAGAACGACCCGTACAATGCACCAGCGAATACTCATATTTGCCCTGTGTGCCTCGCACACCCAGGAACCTTGCCCGTTATCAACAAAGAGGCAATACGCCAGGTACTGCGGGTAGGTATCGCCATTGGAGCTGAGCTTGCTGATTACACGGAGTTCGACCGCAAGAACTATTTCTACCCGGATCTCCCGAAGGGGTACCAACTGAGCCAATTTGATTTTCCGCTCGTAAAAGGGGGCAGGCTTCTCGACGTAGACATCACGCGTATCCACTTGGAGGAAGATACTGCAAGCTCTGTCCACGATGATGCCTCTGGCCTCACGCGAATCGACTACAACCGCGCTGGAGTGCCGCTTATGGAACTGGTTACTGAGCCGGTTATTAAATCTGCCGAGCAGGCGGGTGCATTTGCGCGTGAATTACAGCTCATGCTTCGTTATCTCGGCGCGAGTGACGCAAACATGGAACGCGGGGAAATGCGCGTAGAGGCAAACGTATCGGTTGCTCCTAAGGGAGAGCGCAGTGCTGCATACGTTGAGATTAAGAATCTCAACTCGTTTCGAGCAATGGAGCGTGCGGTCGCCTACGAGATTAAGCGACAGGAGGCGCTTATTAAATCAGGTGGCAAAATCGAGAAGCAGACGCTTGGCTGGGATGAAGCTAAACAATCAACGTTTCCGCAGCGTTCCAAGGAAGGTAGTGCGGATTATCGATATTTTCCCGACCCGGACCTCCCATCGCTTCGAATCTCGGAAATACCAGAGTTTGATACGGATGTCCTGAGAGCTGGGATAGGCGAGATGCCCTCTGAGAGGCGAGCTCGATACACTACGCTTGGTCTCAAGAATGACGACGCGGACGCATTCGTGCGGGACACGCGATTCGGTATCTTTTTTGATGCGGTATCCGCTGGGCTAGATAGTGAATCGATACGGCTTGCCGGTAACTATATTGCCAACGATCTCGTAAAGATTGTCCGAGATTTGGAGGAACGAGATACGGAATCAATGGATATTTTACCTGTCTCTGTAATCAATTTTCGAAAACTTATCGAGTTGATTGCGGGCGGGTCTATAAGCTCGCGTGTGGCGAAGGATATATTACTCGCGATGGCAGTCTCCAATGTTGAGCCTGAGACATATGCCAAGGAAAACGGACTGCTTGTTCAAAACGATACCGAAGCACTCAAAAAAACCGTCTCTGAGATAGTTGCAGCTAATCCGACTGTAGCGGAGGATTTTCGTGCAGGTAAAGCCGCGGCACTCGAGTTCTTGCTTGGTCAGTGCATGAAAGTACTCAAGGGTGCAGGGAGGCCTGAGACCCTCCGAGCCATGCTCACAGAGGAAATCTCAAGGAAATAGATATCCACAGCGTATCTCGGATACGCGAGAGGGGGTGTCCTTTTTTGCAGTATATACTTGGCCGATGTCGGATGAACTCGTTTTGAATGGCAAGCAATACGTTTCCTCCAAACGCGCGGCACAACAGACGGGTTACGCGCGGGACTATATTGGACAGCTATCGCGCGGCGGCATGATTGATGCAGAGCGTGTAGGTGGTCTCTGGTACGTCTCCATGGAATCCCTTCAGAGTTACGAGAAGAACGCCGAGATTGCTCGCGCATCGGCCCCGTCATCAGCTTTGTCTAAGGACGCAGAGTCGTCCGTCGTATTTGAGGGTAAAGAGTACATCTCGGCATCCCGAGCATCGAAAATAACAAGCTATAACCAGGATTATGTCGGACAGCTTGCTCGTGGCGGTAAGATTCCATCGCGACAGATTGGAAATCGATGGTATGTGGATCGAGAGGCACTTGTACAACATAAGGCGGAAAAAGATGCGCTTCTTGCTGCGGTGCAATCTGAGTCAGTGGGACTCGCATCGGCGATACAGCTGCCTGAAAAGCCCGTAATACGACGCCCTGAGCATATGCTCGTTCTCCCGCCGCTTACCTACACCCCGGAATCATCTAATCTTTTACCTCTTATACCGGAAAAAAGCACCATAGAAGCATATCCAATGAGTAATTTCAGCGAAGTTCGTCCAGATTTTCTTCCTGAGAAGCCGCAAGCGATTCCGGTGCCACAGTCTGTCCTCCAGAAGCCGGCCGCTAGCCTACGCAAGCCAGTAAGAAACTCTAAAAGGCGAGTCGTTGGCGCGTCGGTAGGGGTCCTCACGATTATCCTTGTTCTTTCGGTCAGTTTTGTGGGATTGAAGGGCTCGAGTACGTTTGCGTCTGTCCAAAAGTCCGAAAAGGTTCGGGCACTCAGTGCGGGTGCTGCACAGGCAGTTCAAGGGATGGGCGATATCATCGAGGATTGGGTCTCACCCGAGTTGGTCTACCACCGTGGTCAGTAATAAACATTTCGTAATACCGAATTGACTAGTATATAAGCTACATAATCCAGATGCCGAAAGGAGCAAGTAAGCGAAGCAAATGAGAAAAATCGCCCATCGAAGGGCGATTTTTTGTTGGAAAATCGATGTCTTTAAAATAGCTTTTCTCGCATCCGGAGACATGTCAGCGCGAACTGACAAAACTAAAATCCCCGGCGGGAGCTGTCTGATAGGGTATGTTCGTTGTTATGTAGGAAAAACTCATATCTCCAGTCAATTTGAGTTAGTTTGAACGCCGTTTAAAGAGGGGTCTTGCCGGAACCGCTATGTGCTCCGAATGAGGCAAAATATGCTCGTTAAGTGCATTTTGGGATTTGCGACACCGTAAGTACTAGGTTGATGGGGCAGAGATTTTAATTGCAGCTGAGCGAGTAATTTCAGTTGTTGAGGGGTGAGTAAAATATAGAAACACCTGTATATTTCTCCGGACAATATTTTTTCTCCACAGAAAAAACTTATCCCCATTCAAGGACGTCTGATAGACGTCCGATGTCCGAAATGTCTAGTAAAATACTAGTAAATTCGTTCACACGAACTCACTCCATGTCAGACGAACAAATCTTCGATGGCATCAAATACGTAGCAGCCAGCGACGCTGCCGCAACCTTTGGTTTTACACGCGACTACATCGGAATTCTTTGCCGCACGCAAAAAGTAAAAGGACGTCGTATCGGACGAAACTGGTACGTCGATGAAGAATCACTCAAATCTTTTGTTGTGACTCAGGAGTTTGCACGTGCGCAGCGCAGGAAGGACTTGGCAGCAACGCGCTCTGCGGAATACCGCAGCGCTAACGGAGAAGCAGTGTCAGCACTGGCAAAGCATGAACCGCTTTCTGCGACTGCCGCTGCCGCTGGAGCAGCGCTGCTTGCCCGTATCCCAACCCAAGAGGCGGTAGAGGCCGTGCGTCGAGTGCATGGGGCTGCACAGAAATCAGTCGAAGCACTCACGTCACATGGAACTCGCGCGGTTGCAAAAGCAATAGACGGTGTTCGTTTGCCTGTGGGGGCACCGGAAGAAATGTTTAAGGCAACGATGGCTTCTGCCGCGCACGTGCCCCTCTACTCTGTCACTCCAGTCGGAGAATTTGTGCACAAAGCATTTGCTCTCACGCTCGCGTTTGTGCTCACCTTTGGAACCTATTCGCTTGTCGACCCAACTTTCGTAAATGTGGCAGTAGATAGCGTGCGAGATTCGGGAAAAAATATTTCGCTCGGTGTGCACGAGCTTACGCGCTTTGCGCTGGACCCTCGTTTACCATTGGCACTTTCTGGAACAAATCCTGCGGCCGCGGCTTCGTCGGTGTTGGATTACCTTCCATCGCTCGCGTCGCGCTTGGCGCGCGCAGTCAATCAGAAAGTTAACAGCTTTGTTTTTGCCACCGCATTTCCTAACTACGCTTACGAAATGGAGGAAAATCCACACCTGACTCGCGGAACAGTTGCGGTGCATATTGTGCCGCAGGGAGCTCCAGCACCTGTTGTTCGCCCGACCGTATCGTCGAACCCGCCAACAAATACTGGTGCCCCGATTAGTAGCCCGCCAGTACGGTATGCACCGGCGACCGTAATCAACAATCCCGTTACTGAGCGAGTGGTAGAGACACAGCGCATTGTGGTTGCCGGCGGTATCACCGAAGACATCCTCTCGTCACGATTGCAGCAGCTCGATAACGCACTTTCTGCCAAGCTGTATTCGCTCACGAGCGCGAACTCAACCGCGATTTCACAGACATATAACGTGGTTACGCAGAGCAATCGCATCGACCAGCTGGATAGCGTTGATATTACGAACTCTACGCTTTCCGGCACCACTATCACTGGCGGCACTATTTCTGGAGCAACAATTTCAGGGATTACTCTCTCCGGCACGACAACAGTTGCCGGCCTTTCTGTTTCTGGTGGCGCTACGTCGACATTTGCAGGAGGAATTGCGCTCACGGGCGGATGCATCTCGGTAAACGGTACGTGTTTGGGCGGTGGTGGAGCAGGAAACCCGGGTGGCGCAAATACCCAGGTGCAGTTCAATAACGGAGGCGTATTTGATGGCTCCGCGGCATTTACCTTCAACTCCGGTACTGGCGTGATATCTGTCACTGGCGTATCGACCACTGTGGCTACGACAACGAGCATGATTGCGGTAAACGCGACGTCGACCAACTTGTTTTCTTCGGTAGCGCGGTTTAACTCCGCAATAATTAGCTCGCTTGTTTCGACAGTGGCGAATGTGACAGATTTGGTGGCAACAAATAGCACAACATCGAACCTGAATATTGGCGGCACGATTTCTGGCGGGGGGCTCGCGTCATGTTCTGCAGCAGGCGAGAAACTTTTGTGGAACGCATCGACACGTCAGTTTGAATGCGGTACGGACTTGAACTCCGGAGGTGCGTTTGCAACATCGTCGGCAAACTTCTGGAGCAGTGTCGGTCTCGGCCACTCCACGTCATCACTCGCATACAACCTCTCCACCTACGACAAGGGCTACTTCTTCTCCACAACGAGCGTCGCATTCTGGGACACCACCCAATTCCGCTGGGCGACAACCAGCTCTGACGCATGGCTCGCAACGAAGGACAAGGGATACTTCTTCTCAACAACATCAAACAACTTCTACTCGTCTGTCGGTCTCGCATTCTCAACTACCTCTGCCTCGTACTTCCTCTCACAGAACACCGGTAGCGCCTTCTCCACGAGCTCTGCACTTTTCTTTTCGTCTGTTGGCCTCGCGCATTCAACAACATCGGTTGCATACCAACTGACGCAGAGCCCTGTGTTCACGAACGGCTTCACAGCGTTCGCGAGCTCGACCATCGGCGATGGCACTGCATCAGGCGGTCTCACGATAAGTGGCAATGCAACAACGACGGGGTATTTTTTCGCGCCACAGGGAAGCGCTTCCGCGCCTACCTATAGGGGAGGCAGTGGTACGACGGGCATATTCTTTCCGACCTCTGCGACCGTGGGCATAACAACAGGTAACACGGAGGTCGCACGGTTTACATCGAATCTAGGAATTAATTTTGGTGCTAATGGTCTGAACTTCGGAAGCTCTATCAGTACCCGTGACGTAGGTTTGTTGCGTGGTGCGGCCGGAGTGCTGCAAGTGACGGACGGTTCAACAGGTAATGGAAGTCTTCTCGTCCTTGCCTCGTCAACGATTGGTGATGGCACACAGATTGGCGGCCTCACGATATCGGGCAATGCAACGACTACGGGGAATGCATATATCGGTGGAAGTATTGGTATAGGGACGCAGCCGGCTGCTGGCATCTCGCTCGTGGCTTCAGGTGCGATACGTGGAAATATTTTCAGAGCCGGAAACGCGAGCGTCGGGTCTCCGTCCATCGGTTTTACAAACGACGACGATACAGGCTTCTTTAGTCCAATCAACAACGGAAATATAATCGCAATTTCCACAGGAGGGGTTGAAACCTCGCGCTTTACCAGCACTGGATTTGGAATCGGCACGACCACTCCATACGCAAAACTTGCTATCAGCGCAAACAGCGGAGAAACAAACACAACACTTTTCGCGATTGCGTCTTCAACTCCTTCCGCTACAACAACATTGTTTAGTGTTACTAATACTGGCCAGACGATTGTAGGTGCTCAGATTGGCTCAACGGGGATATATAGCGGCTCATCTCTGCAGGTAAACGGGAACATAATCACCGGCGGCGCTGTTTTCTCATCGGCTGGAGGTAGTGCCAGTGCAGTGAAGTTTAGTTCTGCGGCAGATTCGAGCTCAGGCTTTTACTCGGGCAACGCATTCGCTGGCGTTGGAGTGAGTGGTGCTGAATCTGCGCGATTCACCGCTACCGGGCTAGGTCTGGGCTCCTCGACACCAGGCTCGATTCTCTCGGTTAATAATGTCGCAAACTTCGGGACTGCAACATCAACGTTCTACTCTACAGGTGGCATCAATCTTGCTGCCGGATGTTTTGCAATCAACGGCACATGCCTTACAAGTGGTACTGCCGACGGCACGTTCTCTACGACCTCGTCTGACTTCTGGAAAACTCAGAACAACTTCCACTCCACATCATCCTTCGCCTTCAACCTCTCCACCTACGACACGGGCTTCTTCTTTTCAACCACCTCCGTGAACTACTGGGAGGGAACGCAGAATCGTTGGGCAACCACGTCGAGTGACTACTGGCTGAGCACAAAATCATTTTCTTCGTTCTCAACTACATCGGCTGATTACTACACACACTCGTCATCCACGATTCCAAAGACCTACAGCAACAACACCCTCACCGGCACCAACGCCTTCCAGAACATCACTGCAACCGGTGCAACAACAACCGTTCTCTCCACCTCCATCGCATCCACCTCACTCCTCGTTA
>CAYYEX010000008.1:43151-59402 GCA_964471165.1 uncultured Candidatus Saccharibacteria bacterium | reverse complement strand
TACAACATCAAATAACTTCTGGAGCAGTGTCGGTCTCGGCCACTCCACATCATCATTCGCCTACAACCTCTCCACCTACGACACGGGCTACTTCTTCTCCACAACGAGCGTCGCATTCTGGGACACCACACAGGCACGCTGGGCAACATCGTCTTCTGACTACTGGAAAACCCAGAACAACTTCTACTCCACATCCTCCGCAGACTTCTACTCGTCTGTCGGACTCGCGTTCTCATCATCATCCGCTTCCTACTTCCTCTCACAGAACACGGGCAACGCGTTCTCCACCACCTCTGCCAACTACTACGTAAACGCTTCCACAACGATTCCAAAGACCTACACCAACAACACCTTCACAGGCACCAACATCTTCAACGCAGGACTCCTCTCACTCGCATCAACCACCGTAGGCAACGGCACACAAATCGGTGGACTCACTATTAATGGTGGCGCAACCACAACAGGGAATGCGTACTTCGGTGGAAATGTTGGTGTGGGCACATCAACTGCCTCCACGTACTTCGCAATCCAGCGTCCATTTGGCAATACTGCAACGAACAACCTCTTCTCCATTGGTTCATCAACCAGCGCCGTTGGTACCACGAGCACAACCTTCCTCTCCGTCTCCGCAACTGGCTTCGGCACCACCACACTCTCGGGCCTCAACGTCTCCGGTTCTGCAACTTCCACCTCCAACGTAGGCTTCAATCTCGCGGCTGGTTGCTACGCAGTAAACGGAGTCTGTCTCTCTGCTGCTACTGGATTCTCCACCACCTCCGCAAACTTCTGGTCGTCTGTTGGTCTTGGCTTCTCAACCACCTCATCCAACTACTGGGCAACAACTGGTCTCGCGTTCTCCACCACCTCTGCCAACTACTACGTAAACGCTTCGACAACGATTCCAAAGACCTACTCCAACAACACCTTCAGTGGCACCAACGCCTTCCAGAACATCTCTGCAGCAGGAGCAACAACAACGTCGCTCTCAGCGAGCATCGCATCCACCACCGCGCTCTGGATTTCTGGTATCAACAACGGACTCCTCAACACATCCGCTGCAGGCCAAGTACAAGCCACCACATTCTCCGGCCCGCTCTCATTCACCGGTGGCCAACTCACCATCACGCAGGCAAACGGAACAACCAACGGCTTCCTCGCGTCTGCTGACTGGACCTCCTTCAACTCACGCCTCTCCACCACCACACTCCTCACCATCGACAAGGGACAGTTCTTCTCGACGACTTCTGCGGACTTCTACTCAGGTGCAGGACTCGCATTCTCAACAACATCCAGTGACTACTGGAAAACCCAGAATAACTTCTTCTCAACCTCGTCAGCAGATTTCTACGTAAACGCTTCCACCACGATTCCAAAGACCTACTCCAACAACACCTTCACCGGCACCAACAGCTTCCAGAACATCACCGCAACAGGAGCAACAACAACCGCGTTGTCTACCACAATCGCATCGACGACCAATCTCACGGTATCCGGACTGGGTGGAGGCGCGGGAAGCTGTTTGTCGGTCACATCGTCTGGTGCGCTTACAACGATTTCCTGCACAGCTGGCGGTGCTGCAACCACGACCCTTCTCGCTGACTTCAACACTTTCTCAGGCAACAACACATTCTCTGGATCCAATTCCTTCACCGACAATGTCACTCTCGCAAACGCCACCTCCACCACCTTCAACACCAATGTACTCGGACTCGGTGGAAGCAACTACTTCACCTCACTCACGGGTAACGGTCTCACCAATACTGCTGGTGTACTCACCATCAATCAGGGACAGGCGTTCTCCACCACCTCCGCTGATTACTGGGAATCACAGAACAACTTCTTCTCCACATCGTCGGCTTCGTACTTCTCGTCACTTGGTCTGGCGTTCTCTACCACCTCTGCCAACGCCTACCTCAATACAATAGACAAGGGCTACTTCTTCTCCACAACATCAAACAACTTCTACACCGGCGCCGGTCTCTCATTCTCGACCACCTCCGCCTCGTACTTCCTCTCGCAGAACACCGGCGCAGCATTCTCCACCACCTCCGCCAATGCCTACATGCAGGCATCAACCACAGTTCCAACCACCTACAAGAACAACACCTTCACCGGCACCAACATCTTCAATGCCGGTCTTCTCTCACTCGCGTCGACAACTGTTGGCAGCGGTACACAGATTGGTGGACTCACCATTAGTGGTGGCGCAACCACAACAGGGAATGCGTACTTCGGTGGAATTCTAGGACTCGGAACAACGACACCTTCGGGACTCTTTGCGCTCTCTGCAAATAACGGCACCTCGTATCCTGCTAACAACCTTCTTGTTATTGCATCGACTACCGCGCTTGGTACCGTAAATCACTTCGCAATCGACAACCAGGGTCGTGTGTCTGTCGGAAATGTGGCTCCAGTATCAACCTCGACACAGCTGTCGGTACTTGCTGGCACAACGACAATAAAAAGAGTTGGCCAGGGAACGCTGAACCAGTCGGGCTGTTGCGTTGCCGTACAAGGACGATACGCATACTTGGCTGACGCCGGCGGAGCAGCAAACGGTTTTGAAATCTGGGATATATCCAACTCTCAAACGCCGGCGCGAATCAGTCAAAGAAGCCTCAATGGTGCAGGAACCGCAATCGCGGTTCAGGGTCGCTATGCATACGTGACCAATACTGGTGCTGCAAGTGGCGCGTTTGAAATATGGGATGTATCAAGTCCAAGTAATCCGACACGTGTTTCGTCGAACAATCTAAACACCACTGCAGGTATTGGTCTTGTTATTCAGGGACGCTACGCTTTTATTTCGGGTAGCACTGCCGCTAACGGACTCGAAATCTGGGATGTCGCAAATCCCGCAACACCAGTGCGTGTCTCGGCGAGCGCACTCAACGGAGCTGGACGATTCTTTACCGTCCAGGGCCGCTATGCTTTCATAGCATCCAACACAGCGGTAGGTGGATTCGAAGTCTGGGACGTTTCGAATCCTGCGTCGCCCGCACGTGTGAGTCAGACCACCACCGCCTCGGCTCCTCTGGGAGTTACAGTCCAGGGTCGATACGCATACGTAACGAACGGCGGATCAGCGACGAACGCTTTCCAGATATACGATGTATCAAATCCAGCGAGCCCGGCACTCGTTTCAGGTACAACTCTCACAAATACTGCACGCACGGTGGTCGTGCAAGGACGGTATGCGTATCTCATGCAGAATAGTATTACGACGAACGGGTTTGAGGTCTGGGATGTTTCAAATCCCGCAGCTCCTGTGCGCGTTGCGGTAAACACGCTCAACCAAATTGCCGGCACAATCGTCGTGCAAGGAAGGTTTGCGTATCTTTCAGGAGTAGGAGCAGCCGGAGGTTTTGAAATCTGGGATCTCGGCGGCGCGTACATTCAACAGCTTGAAACTGGTGGTATTGAAACTGGCATGCTTGCAGTACGAAACACGCTTACCGCACACGATGGTATTTTCTGGGGAGGCTTGAATATTGCCCAGTCGCTTAACGTTGGTGGCACAGGCAACTTCTTTGCATTCAACTCAAACGCCACGTCAACCACACTTGCTTCGGCTTCAAGCACTGCGCTATCCGCGACGGCAGTCGATAGGAATGCGACGGGAATCAGCGATGTTCTGTCAATAGGGCACTTCTCAACAACCTCAGTCGGTGCCGGTATCGGAACAGGACTTCTCTTCAACGATACGCTCCTCTGTTCGTTGGCAGACTGCGTAAATGCTACAACCACTGCAACTTCCTCTGCTCGTATTGCATCTGTTATGGCGAGTGTTTCCACAACGTCTCCCGCATCCACACTGGCATTCTTTACTAAGAACTCGAGCGCCGGTCTCACCGAATGGATGCGGCTTACGAATAATGGTTTGCTCGGTCTCGGGACCACAACGCCGACAGCGCAATTCTCAATATTCAACCCGTACGGCTCATCGCGCTCGACCCTCTTCTCCATCGCTTCATCCACGAACGCGGCAGGAACCACAAACACGTCGTTCCTCTCTGTCTCGTCAACCGGATTTGGTACCACCACACTTTCTGGCTTGAACGTCTCCGGTTCTGCAACTTCCACCTCCAACGTAGGCTTCAACCTCGCAGCTGGTTGCTACGCAGTGAACGGTGTCTGTCTCTCTGCTGCTACTGGATTTAGCACCACCTCCGCAAACTTCTGGTCGTCAGTTGGTCTTGGATTCTCAACCACCTCGAACAACTACTGGGTAACACAGGGTCTCTCGTTCTCCACGACATCAAATAACTTCTGGAGCTCTGTTGGTCTCGGCTTCAGCACAACCTCCGCCTCGTACTTCCTCTCACAAAACACCGGTTCCGCGTTCTCCACCACCTCCGCCAACGCCTACATGCAGGCGTCAACCACGGTGCCAACCACGTACAAAAACAACACCTTCTCCGGCACCAACATCTTCAATGCTGGCCTGCTCTCGCTCGCATCAACAACAATTGGCAACGGCACGGCAACTGGTGGTCTTACTATTTCCGGCGATGCCACCACGACGGGAAACCTGACGGTCTCGGGAAGCGGAACAATCAGTCAAGTATTGCTCAGCAGTCAGTCAGTGCTCGCCGGTACGATCGGCAAGTTTGTGTTGCTCGATGGCGCCGGCGCAACCATCAAAACGGGATTAGGGCTTAAATTCTCTACGGGAAATGCCGATCAGAGCACTGACTCGGCATTCTATCGACTTGGAGCCGGCAAGGTTGCATTTGGAAACGGAACGGCAGGGGATACGACCGGCACACTCATTCTCGGGGGTATCGGTATCGGTACCACGTCTCCGTACGCATTGCTCTCAATCGTAGCGACATCAACGACGGGAGTCGGTGCTCCGGGCACATTGTTTACCATTGCATCTACGACTGGCGGCACGGCAACAACTACACTCTTCTCGATTTCTAACACCGGCGCACTCACGCAGCTTGGTGGCGCATCATCCACGTTCTCTAATGGATTCAATATCAGTACGGGATGCTATGCGGTGAATGGCACATGTCTCACATCAGGTGGTAGCTCCGCGTCATCAACATTGCTTGCTGATTTCAATGCATTCACGAACCGTCAACAGTTTAACGGCGGATTGCTCTCGCTCGCGTCCTCAACCATCGGCAATGGCACCGCCGCCGGCGGACTCACCATTAGTGGTGGCGCGACAACGACCGGTCTTTCCAAACTCACTGGTGGGCTCATTTC
The DNA here is from genome assembly GCA_964471165.1 of uncultured Candidatus Saccharibacteria bacterium. GTDB lineage: Bacteria > Patescibacteriota > Minisyncoccia > Phycocordibacterales > UBA2100 > UBA10103. Next base: position 54,185 of record CAYYEX010000008.1, on the reverse strand, counting down.
CTCGGCATCATCCACGTTCACCGGCAATCTCTCGGTTGGCACGTTGCTTTTTGGCACGACCAATACGAGTGATATTCTTTCAACCTATGGCGGCCTCAACTTTATAACCGCGTCATCGACCGGCTTGAATACCTCTCTTGGTATCAGCGCACTTTCAAATATCTCGAGCGGTAATCACAACACTGCACTGGGCTTCGAATCTCTCATTAATGCTACGTCTTCCTTCGACAACACAGCTGTCGGTTACAAGGCCCTTGCTTGTGGGGGAAGTGACTGCTCGGGTGCAGGCAACTCAGCATTTGGCAGAGAGGCACTTTCTCAAAATACTTCGGGGACAAATAACATTGCAATCGGTGCAAATGCGTTATTTGCAAATACCTCGGGAAATGAAAACACCGTTGTTGGTACCGGGGCGTTCTACGCGAATCAAATCGGTCGCCGCAATGTGGCGCTCGGCTATTCCACACTGAGCTCCGCGACAGGTGATAATAATATTGCAATCGGCTTTGCAACGGGAGACGGCATTACGACGGGCACCAACAACATCTTGCTTGGTTTCAATGTTGACGCGCCGCTTGATGCGGGCAGCAATCAGCTCAGCATAGGTAACCTCATATACGGTATTGGCCTCGACGGTGAAGGGAAGGCAACTTCGACGGGCGCAATTGGTATAGGTACGTCGACACCGCTCTCGACACTTTCTGTCCAGAAAGTATTTGGTAGCTCTGCAGCAAACATATTCTCGATTGCATCGTCTACAAACGCATCAGGTTCCACAAACTCAACCTTCCTTTCTGTCTCGTCAACCGGATTTGGTACCACCACACTTTCTGGCTTGAACGTCTCCGGTTCTGCAACTTCCACCTCCAACGTAGGCTTCAACCTCGCAGCTGGTTGCTACGCAGTGAACGGTGTCTGTCTCTCTGCTGCTACTGGATTTAGCACCACCTCCGCAAACTTCTGGTCGTCAGTTGGTCTTGGCTTCTCGACTACTTCAAACAACTACTGGGTAACACAGGGCCTCTCGTTCTCCACGACATCAAATAACTTCTGGAGCTCTGTTGGTCTTGGGTTCTCCACCACCTCTGCCTCGTACTTCCTATCGCAAAACACCGGCGCAGCATTCTCCACCACCTCCGCCAACGCCTACATGAATGCATCGGGAACTGTGCCAACGATGTACAAGAACAACACGTTCACGGGAACCAACATCTTCTCCGCAGGCCTCCTTTCACTCGCGTCTTCAACAATCGGCAACGGCACGGCAACGGGCGGCCTCACGATTTCTGGCGGAGCAACGACGACGGGGAATGCGTACTTCGGCGGGAACGTTGGAATCGGCACCTCAGATCCGCAGTACACGCTTCATGTTGTTGGGTATCAGAGCGCGTTTGGCTATCAGGCAGGCTATGGTTCGGCAGCCGCTCCCGCATACCAAACAGGACTCGGCGGCATCTTTGCGGGGAACTTAGGCACGGATCTCGGCTTTTCAACAGATGGCATTGAACGCATCAACATCACACAGGCAGGCAATGTGGGTGTCGGAACAAGCACACCAAACGCCAAGTTCTCGCTCTTCGCCTCGGTCGGTGACACCAACGCCACACTCTTCAACGTCGCATCCTCCTCCGGCACTGCAACCACTACACTCTTTGCCATCTCCAACACTGGCGCGCTCACACAGCTTGGTGGCGCATCGTCCACATTCTCGAACGGCTTCAACATCTCAAACGGCTGCTACGCAGTAAACGGCACGTGCCTCACCGCATTTAACGGATTTGCCGCATCGTCCACATTGCTCGCAAACTCCAACACCTTCTCCGGAGTAAACAGCTTCACCGGCAACACCACGCTCTCAAACGCGACATCAACCGGATTCAATACAACGGTTCTTGGCTTGGGTGGCGCAAATTACTTCACCTCGCTCACCGGTAACGGACTCACCAACACCGCTGGCGTACTCACGGTAAACCAGGGCCAGGCGTTCTCTACTACCTCTGCATCTTTCTTTAGTTCCGCAGGACTCGCATTCTCCACCACCTCCAATAACTTCTGGTCGTCTACGGGCTTAGGATTCTCAACAACCTCCGAGAACTACTACTTCAACGCATCGAGCACGGTGCCAACCACATACAAGAACAATACCTTCACGGGCACCAACGCCTTCCAGAACATCACCGCAACGGGGGCAACATCAACGAGCCTCTCTGTTTCAGGAAACGCATCAACGACGAGCCTCTGGATTACCAATGTCCGCAACGGAATCCTTGCCACCAACGCACAAGGTCAGGTGATTGCATCGTCTACACCAACAGCATCCCGCTTCTTCGCTACTTCGACACTCGGAGCATCAATATTCCCATATGCGTCATCAACAGCACTCACTGTTTCAGGTACGGGGTATTTCGGCACCGCATCGAGCTCTCTCTTCTTTGCAAACTCTGGCGCTGTGGGGGCGCCGAGCTACAGTTTCGCGGGCGATGCGGACACAGGGCTTTATAGTGCGGCCGGCGGCGATTTCAGTCTCGTTTCTAATGGCACCGGCTACATCCGTGTAGACGGTGTGAATGGTCGTGTGGGAATAGGGACGCATACCTCATCACTTTCCGCAACGAATCAAGAAGTCATCATTCAGGGGCTTGGCCAAACAAACGTGCTTGGCCTCTACAACAGCACTGGTGGGGGTTCATACATGTCGGGAGTAGATTTTATGGACTCTCTCACAAATCGCACCGGCTTCGTCGGATTCGGTAGCTCGATACACTCAAAATATCCGAGTGCGGTCGCCCTCGGTTCGTATTCGACACAACCGCTTATCTTTGCAACGAACGATACGGAACGAGTGCGCATTCTGAGTGGAGGAAATGTGGGCATCGGCACCACGACACCCGCCGCACACCTCTCGATCCTCAACAACTTCGGCAGCAGCACCAATGCGACACTCCTCTCGGTTGCGTCGTCCACTAACGCTGCAGGAACCACAAACACGTCGTTCCTCTCTGTCTCATCGACAGGTTTCGGCACCACCACGCTCTCCGGCCTCAATATCTCAGGTTCCGCTACCTCGACATCAAACGTTGGATTCAATATCACCACAGGCTGCTACGCAGTAAATGGCACGTGCCTCACATCGGGTGGTAGCTCCGCGTCATCCACACTCCTTGCAGACTTCAATGCATTCACGAATCGCCAACAGTTCAATGGCGGCTTCCTCTCGCTTGCTTCGTCCACAATTGGTAACGGTAGTGCAGCAGGTGGACTCACCATCTTCGGTGGTGCAACAACAACCGGCAGCGGCTACATCGCGGGGTTGTTGGGCATCGGTACGAGCTCGCCGCTTTCGAAGCTTTCGGTGTTTGGCGACATTTTTGCCGAGGGGACAGACCGCTACATCAACTTCGGCGTAAACAGTGTTGGTGTAAACGGATACGGATTCCGCGATAACAACGGCACTATCGAATACAAGAACAGCTCAGGTAGCTGGACGGCGTTTACCGCCGGGTCGGGAGGCAGTGGAGGTGCGCACTTGCTCGCCGTGTATGCTACAACCACGGTTGGTTCAAACGTTGCGGTGAACTTTGGTGGTGGCGTTGACTCTTCGCCCACGTTCTCAGGTGGCACGCTTACCTTACCAAGTAATACTGCGTACATGACGGTTGAGGTTTATGGTGCGGGCGGCGGCGGCGGCGGCTCCGGAGCAGGAGGCAACGGAGGAAATGGAGGCACAAGCAGTTTCGGCACGGGCACAGCCACAACATCTGCGGCAGGAGGCTCTGCTGGCAGTACGCCAAACACAGCGTCTGTTCCTTGTAATGGTGGTGCTGGTGGATTTGGGGGTAGTGGCTCGAACGGTGACATAAACATGCAAGGCGGACAGGGCGCAAGTGGGGAAAGTATCGCGAACGGAACCTATTCGGGCGGACTCGGCGTGGGAGGCACGTCGGCGCGCGGCGGATACACGTACGGCGGCGGCGGCGCGGGTGGCAGCGGTAGTTCTACATGTGGCGCGGGCGGCGGCGGCGGCGGGGGTTACGCAATGAAATACTACTCGGCAGTATCGGGCACGTACTACATGAATGTCGCCGCAGGAGGAGCTGGTGGCAGTGCGGGAACCAACGCTGGTACCGATGGCAATACCGGAGCAGTTATCATCTCCATCTACACCAGCGGTGTAACACAAGGTGCAATCAGCGGTGGCGCAGCCGGATATCTGCCGTACTACTCATCGAATACATCTTCGACCACACTTTCTGCCACGTCTTCAATCTTCCTCTCATCGGCTGGATATTTCGGCATCGGAACGACCACACCGACAGCTAAACTCTCGGTGTTCAAACAGTATGGAGACACGCCAACAAGTCTCTTTTCAATCGCTTCGTCTACCAACGCCATCGGCTCCACGAACTCCTCCTTCCTCTCGGTTTCTGCAACTGGCTTTGGTACAACCACGCTCTCAGGTTTGAACATCTCGGGCTCGGCAACGTCGACATCGAACGTTGGCTTTAATATTTCAAACGGCTGCTACTCGGTTAATGGTGTGTGTTTGAGTTCAGCATCAACAACACTCTTGGCGGACTTCAGTACGTTCACGAACCGCCAGCAGTTTAACGGTGGCTTGCTCTCGCTCGCATCAACCACAATTGGTGGAGGCTCCACGCTCACCGGCCTTACTATCTCCGGAGGTGCAACAACGACTGGCAATGCGTACTTCGGCGCAAATGTCGGACTCGGCTCAACATCACCGTTTGCAAAACTTTCCATTGCGGCGAACAGTGGCGACGCAAATCAGTATCTCTTCCTCGTGTCATCCTCGACGCCGCTCTTCGACACGGTGAATCACTTCGCAATCGATAACACAGGGCGAGTCACCGTTGGTAACGTTTTGCCGGTTTCAACCTCGACACAACTCTCCGTCCTCGCGGGCACATCTACAATTCAACGCGTCGGACGGGGCACGTTCAACACGGCAAGTTATCACATTTACGTTCAGGGCCGATACGCATACGTAGGCGACAACGGTGCAAGTAACGGGTTTGAGGTTTGGGATGTGTCGAATCCGTCTTCACCGTTGCGACTTTCATCAAATACGATGAGCGCTGGCGCTCGTGGTATGTCTGCTCAGGGTCGCTATGTATATATTGCGGAGAACGTAACCACAAACGGTTTTGAAATCTGGGACGTATCCAACCCAGCAGCTCCAGCACGCGTGTCGCAGACGAATCTCAGTAATACTGCCAACGGTCTCTTCGTACAGGGCAAGTACGCGTATGTCATAGAAGCAGGAGTGACAAACGGATTCGAGATTTTCGATATCTCGAACCCTGTGTCGCCTGTTCGGGTATCACAGCGGCACCTACCGAGCAATGGGCGGGGAATCTACGTGCAGGGCAGATATGCATACATTACCGGTCAGGCCACCACGGACGGATTCGAAATCTGGGACGTGTCGAATCCCTATGCGCCATATCGCGTAGGCATCGGCACGTTGAATGCGACAGGTGGCTCAATTGCGGTTCAGGGCAGGTATGCATATTTGGCTGATAGCAGTTCTGCTGCAAACAACTTCGAGGTGTGGGATGTCGGAAATCCAGCATCACCCACGCGTGTTGGGCAGACATCCCTCTCAAGTCTCACGGCAGGCTCTGGTGCGATTCGAGTACAAGGCCGATACGCATATGTGACAAATAACAATGCCGCCAACGGATTCGAAATCTTTGACGTAGGGAATCCAACCGCACCAACAAGAATTGCGCGATTCCCGGTGCAGGGATCAGGCTTGTCGCTCTACGTGCAGGGTCGCTATGCGTACCTCAGCAACAACACGTCGTCGAATGGATTTGAAATTTGGGACCTTGGCGGGGCATACATTCAACAGCTCGAGACCGGTGGTCTCGAAACAGGGTCCTTGCTTGTGCGCAATACGATTCAAGCGATGGATGCATCGTTGTGGGGCGCGCTCACTGTCGGGCAATCGTTGCAGGTCTCTGGTGGGGGCAACTTCCTGTCGTATTCGTTTGCAACTACGACAGGGCCGGTTGCTGCTTCAGGTACTGCACTTACCGCTACTGGAATCGACACGAATACAGCAGGTATTAGCGACATCTTTTCGCTCACACACTTTGCAACATCAACGTCGGCGGCGGGAATTGGTACCGGTATCCTTTTCAATGACACGACACTTTGCTCGCTCGCTGACTGCGCGCGCGCAACGACGACCGCTACTTCCACGGCCCGAATTGCATCTATTCTTACGAGTGTCTCAACAACTTCGCCTACCTCTGCGCTTTCGTTCTTCACCAAGAATTCGGCTGCTGGTATGAGCGAATGGATGCGACTCACAAACAATGGCAGCCTTGGTTTGGGAACCTCGACACCAACAGCAAACCTTTCCGTATTCAAACAGTATGGTGCAACGAACGCGGCACTCTTCTCCATCGCATCTTCCACGAATGCCGCAGGCTCTACAAACACCTCGTTCCTCTCGGTTTCGTCAACAGGATTCGGAACGACCACGCTCTCGGGTTTGAATATCTCCGGCTCTGCAACATCCACCTCCAATGTTGGCTTCAACATCACCTCGGGCTGCTATGCAGTTAACGGAACGTGCCTCACATCTGGTTCAGGAAGCTCGGCCTCATCCACGCTTCTTGCCGACTTCAACACCTTCACGAATCGCCAGCTGTTCAACGGAGGCTTACTCTCACTTGCGTCTTCAACAATCGGCAACGGCACGCAGCACGGCGGGCTCGTCATCTCCGGCGGCGCAACGACAACAGGGAACGCATATTTTGCGAGCAAAGTGGGAATCGGCGTTGATCCGTACGCTCTGACCGCCACAATCTTTAACACACCGGCTCTTACTGTGTCGAGTTCTGATATAGGACAACAGCTCGCAATCCAGACGACCACGGCAGGGGGAGCCGCGGAAATGGTATTTGTGGACAGCAATAATCTTGGAAAAGCATGGGTTGGATATGGCGAACCGGGCTCCCCGTATTTCCCGAATGCGATGTATGTCGAGAGTAGTGCCGACATAGTAATCGCTCCGGACGGCGAAAAAGCGCGATTTACCACAACCGGCTCTCTCGGCATTGGCACAACATCTCCGTTCGCGAAGTTCGCGATCAGTGCAAATAGCGGCGAGACGAATCGAACGCTCTTTGCCATTGCATCGTCGACGGCGAATTCCACCACTACACTCTTCGCCATCTCTAACACAGGCGCACTCACTCAGCTCGGTGGCGCGTCATCCACCTTCTCCAACGGCTTCAATATCACATCGGGTTGCTATGCGATAAACGGCGCATGCATTAGCGGCGGAGGTGGTTCGTCGAACTGGTCTGATTTAGGAGCCTATCTCTCTCCGCTTACGGGAACAGATGGCATCTTGGTTGCTGCCTCATCCACGATTGGCGCCGGTGCAACCACGACGGGGCTCACGATATCCGGTGGGTCCACAACGACGAGGAATGCATACTTCGCGCAGCGAATCGGCATCGGCACATCGAGCCCAATGACGTCACTCTCGATTGTGGGTGGCACGAGCGCTGTGCAAATCGGTAACTTCTTCTCGCCGGGCTCAGGATACGCTGCTATCTCGCTCAACGGTCTTATCGACAGCGCGAGCTATAACTTCCTCTCCGGAAATAGTTCAACCGACCTCGGCCTCTACATCAATCGTCCGAGCGGCGCAGCAATCAACTTCAAGGAGGCCCACGGCATCAGTCAGATGGTGATTCTTGCCGGAGGCAACATCGGTATCGGAACGACTTCGCCACAAACAAAGCTCGAAGTAACCGATTCTTCGGCCGCATCAACAACACCATTCTCAGTTTCGAACTATGGCATCGCGACATCTTCGACGAGCGTTGGCATCGCGTTCCGTACGGACGATGCTCGTCGCTCTACGGGCACCACGACTGCATCCATCTCCAGCGTACTGATGCAGAACTTCGGGCCAGGCAAGGGCGACCTCGTATTCTCCACACTTAACAGTGGTGCAGTCACAGAAGCGGCGCGTATTACATCCGCTGGATTCCTCGGCGTAGGAACCACGAGCGCAACTACGAAGCTTGCAGTTTCTCAGAGCGGAACGAATCCGCAGTTTGCAATCGGCTACAACTCAGCAACAGACTTCGAAATGCGTGTCGATTCAGCCGGTGGTATGAATGCGCACGCGTCCAACAACAATACATACTTTGTAAACGACAACCTCTGGGTCTGTACGGGTGGTACAAATACCACCAACGCATGTCCATCGGGAACACCAACCGGTCAGGGTAACCTCATCGTCGCCAACAAGGTTGGCATCGGCACATCGACACCATCGTTCAAGCTCACCGTAGTGACACAGGATACGACCACCAATTTCTTCCAGGTTGCGACCAGTGGCGGCCCGACATCACAAGGAATATTTGTCATCAATGCAAACGGATATACCGGTATTGGTACGTCGAGTCCGCGCCGCCCGCTTATGATTGAGAATGCTAATCCATCAATACTGTTCTATGACACTGAAGGTCCTATTTCGAACACTCGTCCTGCCTGGTTCGCAGGTGCTGCGGGTCCTAACTTTTCGATCGGCACCACTTCTGACTACTCCACCTTCACAAACGTTATGAACATTGTTCCGAATGCCACTGGTGTTGCCGCCACCACAACATTCACTGGTGATCTTAAGATAACCGGTAAGCTCGACGTTGGGACCATCGACCCGGTCTACACCGTCGATGGCACCAAATACGCTACCTACGGCCACTCCACGATTGGCATTCACGAAGAGGTGTTGAAGACAATCGATGTGACCGAACTCAATCCGGAAACAGGGAAGTATGAATACACAATCAAGTTCGACACGCTCGATATGGGCTCAGACCTATGGCTCTTCTATCAGATTACCGATTACGGCGAGTCATGGAAGCAGCTTGTTGTCTCGCTCACACCTGCATTCGATGGCAAGGTGTACTATAAGAAGGTCCCGGGCGAGAACATGCTCATTATCACAACCGACCAACCGGGCGAAGTTTCGATGCGTCTCTCGGCCAATCGATTCGACTGGGCGAAGTGGCCGACGCTGCGCCCCGACCAGGAAGACAAGTCGTACCCAGGCTTCCAGCTTCAGTCGAAGCGCCCAGTCTCGCAGACGGCGGGTGCGGCGGCGAGCATGCAGTAGCTATCCGTATCCGGTTACGGAAGTTCGGTAACGGTGACGGAGCCGGTCTGATACGCGTGATTGTGGTCGTGGTAGCGCCACTCTCCTGTGTAATAAAAAGTATAATCAAAAAATTCTCCCTGCTTGAGCGGGTAGCAAGAATCGAATGAGCTCCCCAAACAATCCGTACTTTGTTTTTCAGGATAGAGCGAATGGGTCGGGTGTACGCCGGATGCGGGCCAGGTTTCTTCGTTTGAAGCATTGAGGAAGCGTATGCGCTGCCCACTCGTTATCGTGACGTCGCGTGGAGAAAACCCTTCATTCGTATAGGTGATAAGGACATCATACGGGTCGGAAATAGTTTTTTCATTTCCAACGACACCGTGCCCGGGCATCTCTTTGCTCGGGGGATTATAGAAGGAACTCCGCGCATTTTTTTGTGTGATGAGATATATGCCGAGAGAACTCGTGAGAAGAATAATCGTGTACATGATTACCCGAAGATGTTTCTGCATAAGGAGCTACAGTATATACTGTTGGAGACAGTTCCAAACCTGCTATCATGTACCGATGCATCGTACGCGGGCCCTCCTCGTTGTCATTTTCTTTGCTCTCGTTCCCCTCGGAGCCATTGCCGCAACCATCAATGCGGTAACTACTGTTACGGGTGCAGCAAGTGTCACCGGAGTGCTTTCAAAGACGACGGGTTCGTTCATGATTGACCACCCCCTCGACCCAAAAAACAAACTTCTGTACCATTTTTTCGTCGAATCGCCAGACGTTAAAAATATCTACGACGGCATAGCAGAGCTCGATGAGCAGGGTGGTGCGCTCATCGTACTGCCGAATTATTTTTTCGCACTTAACAAAGATTTCAGGTATCTTGCGACCCCGATAGGGAGCCCTATGCCTGATTTATACCTCTCGAGCAGTGTTCACAGGAAGTATCTCGGGCTTTTTGGCGCGCCTGTTCTCAGTATTGCGGGGGGTGTACCGGGCGGTAAGGTGTCTTGGCAAGTAACGGGCATTCGGCATGATCCATTTATTCTTGCACACCCCATCATTCCAGAGGTCTCTAAAGGGCCCGATGAAATCGTTGATATAGGTGAATACATCCACCCAGAGCTCTATGTCAAATAAATCTCTTCTTGTAATTCTCGGGCTGACACTTGTTGTTCCTGCAATTTCGCTTGCCGCGACCTTGACGCTCACAGGCAATGTAAAATTTGTGGGTAATTTGGATATCCAGGGGGCCCTCTCTAAGGGCTCAGGCACCTTCGTAATCGATCACCCTCTCGATCCAAAAAATAAACTCCTCTTCCATTCGTTTGTTGAGTCTCCTGATGTAAAGAACCTCTATGACGGCATCGTGATACTCGATAAGAACGGGGAGGCGATTGTCAGTCTTCCGGCCTATTTCGACGCCGTAAACAAAGACGCGCGGTACCAGTTTTTTGCTATCGATGAAGCCATGCCAGGCCTTTTTATAAAAAACGAAGTACAAAACAATCAGTTCACCCTTTCTGGCGGCAAGCCTGGTGGGAAAGTTTCGTGGCAGGTGACCGGCATCCGTCATGATCCGTATATTCTCGCTCACCCTCCCATCGTTGAGGTTGAAAAGGGTGCGGGCCAACCGTTAAAACAAGGTGAGTGTCTATTTGAACCTCTATGCAAATAAACACCCAATCCCAAACGGAGAATCTGGAATGGAGAATACCAATAGCTGTTGTTTTTTGTATTCTGATTTTTGTATTCTGTTTTCTCCCTACTGCGGCGCACGCCTATTTTCAAGGCGGCTACTATGCAGAGGGCACCTACTATGCAGAGGGCACCTACTACTCACAAAGCACCTACTACTCACAAAGCACCTACTATTCACAAAG
>CAYYEX010000008.1:0-43051 GCA_964471165.1 uncultured Candidatus Saccharibacteria bacterium | reverse complement strand
AAAGCACCTACTACTCACAAAGCACCTACTATTCACAAAGCACCTACTACTCACAAAGCACCTACTATTCACAAAGCACCTACTACTCACAGCCTTCATATCAGACGACTTTTACGCGCAATGCAACAAATATAGGAAACTTTTCAGTGACGGGAAATATTTCAAAAGGCTCAGGCACCTTCGTAATCGATCACCCTCTCGATCCAAAAAATAAACTCCTCTTCCATTCGTTTGTTGAGTCTCCTGATGTAAAGAATCTCTATGATGGGAACGTAACGTTAGATGCGATGGGGGAAGCGACAGTTCAACTTCCCTCATATTTTGATGCACTTAACACGGATATTCGTTACCAATTAAAGCCGATCGGTTCTCCAATGCCGAACTTACACGTAAAATCCGAGGAAAAGAATAATCAATTTTCAATTGGTGGTGGTGTATCCGGCGGACGCGTATCGTGGCAAATCACCGGAAGTCGTCACGACGCGTACATCATTGCGAATCCGATTATTCCCGAAGTAGAAAAAAACGAAACCACGCCAGTTAAAAGAGGCGAATACCTGTTTCCTGAGCCATACCAGAATTCATTTTGGCAATTGTCTCATCCCTCCGCTTTCTTTTTTAAAGATTCATTTGGACAATAGGAAGGTCAGATGGATAATGTGCGCATGTTTGATTCCCGGCGCATGCAGATCGTGCTCACCTTCGGTTTTCTTGCGGTTCTGATTTCTGCGATTGCCATAGTGCGCGGGACCGCCCCCTATCCAGAAGCTTCGACAATCGCACACAATGTACAGGATTTTAAAGAGCTTTCCGACCGCTTCGCCACACTTGCAGAGATAAAAGGCGGGGAGTACGCCTTTCATGTTTTAGGCATTGCTGAGGTCCCTTCCGGGACAGATCTGCACTTGCTTGGTCACATCGTGGGGGATGAGTTGTACAAGCAGCGGGGGATAGACGGGGTGGCTGTATGTACTCAAGATTTTAGAAATGCCTGTTCCCATTCTGTTGTCGTCGGGGCGTTGAATGAGTTTGGTCCGGGAGAGGCGACGCAACAAAAGATCCGAGAAGCATGCAAGCGAGCGCCCGGTGGACCCGGTGCGTACACTATGTGTTATCACGGGCTCGGCCATGGTGTGTTTGCGTACTATGGATACGACCTCTCGAAAACCATTGTGTTTTGTGAGCGCGCGGGTACATCTCAGTATCAGAATGAAGAAGTTGCGCAGTGCATAAGTGGTGCTGTAATGGAGCTCTTGAGCGGCGGAGCACATAATCGCGAGCAATGGCTTATCGCGCGGAAGAAGTATTTATTGCCAGAAAAGCCACTTGAGCTCTGTATGAGTCCGCTTGTCCCCGATGTGGCAAAAACACTTTGTCTGAGCTACCTTACCCCCCGACTTTTTGAGCTTGCAGGAGCTGAAATTGGGAATCCCGACCCATCAACATTCGAGAAGGCGTTTTCTTTTTGTGAGCCCATTCGAGAGAAAAAATGGAGGGACGCGTGCTACGGTGGTTTCGGAAAAGAATTTATCCCACTCGCCGCATCCCGTGATATACGATCCATTGACCAGATGAGTGACGAGGCGTATAGCAGAGCGGCTGGTTGGTGTATGCACACGTCTATAACAGGCGCCCGCAGCGCCTGTATACGCCAAGCGCTTCAGTCCGTTTTCTGGGGCGGTGAAAATGACCCTGCCGCTTCGCTTCGATTCTGTGGGCTTGTCGATCAGAGCGTCGCTCCTGCATGTTATGACGAACTTTCGCAGGCAACTGCACGTTATTTGTCTCGTGACGCTCGCGGAAATCTGTGTCAAATATTTCCACAACAATATCAAGAGACGTGCACCTCGGCTACCTCGAGTGTTTTTCAAAAAAATCCCAAATAACATCCGGCGCACTCGTTGTATTGGACTTGTTGTCTGCCTTACGATAATCGATGACGCCCGGATATTCGTGCCCGAGTCCTTTCACGATGTATATGACGACCTCGGAATCACTTTTGCATGGAGCGGTTTTCGTGGAACGTATAAAAGAAGTCTCTGTCATCTCTGACTGATTCGGGCATTGAAGAGAATCTCGCCAAAATAGAGGTGGATTTGCTGTATAGGTACTCGCAGAGGGCGGCGAACCATGGAGAGGGGTCTCAGGAGGTGTATCTTCGGATCCGACCATGTGTAAAAGCGAAATGGATGATTCCATTGAGGATGTCCCGGTATATAAGAGTCCGGCGACCGGTGCGATTGCTGCGAATATCTCTGGCAACTCCATTCCAAGCCGATATGTCATTGTCGCGCCGTTGGAAAATCCCGTAACATAGATTTTATTTCGATCGAGGCTGTACCGACCATGCAACTCTGAAAGCATGGACTGAATAAATTCGACGTCCGGGGTTCCTCTTCTTGCAGATGGAGTTACGTCAGACCCATCGTTCCAGGAACGGATGTTTCGATAAGGATTTGAGAGATCGTCTGTTAAATTCATTGGCTTATTTGGTTCCTCGAGCAACCCATCCGGAAACACGACGAGGAACCTTTCTTTGTCTGCCTTTTCTGTCCAGCCCGATCGTTGAAGTGCGAGATCGGCGCTGCCTATTGGTCCTCCTCCTCCGTGAAGGAAAATGACCACGGGCGATCGGTCGCGGAGGCTCTTCGGCTCATATACGAGGTACTCACGATCGCTTCCTCCAACCCCGAGTGTGTACCTGGAAACTGAACCGCTATCGAGCGAAGCCGAAACCGATAGATATGCCAGACAAGCGATGGCCGCAAGACATACAGCGACGAATATTTTTTTCATGGCGTATCTTTAGGCGCACGAACTACAGTGCGAACTAAAATATCAAAAAAGGGAAGGCTACGTGCAATCTCTCGCATGCGCACTTTCTCAGGCGCAAAGGGCGAGCCGAGTAGGAGAATAGCCCAGAGGAAAATGTGAGCGCTAAAAGCTATGTTAATTACGAGAAAATTACCGATGTGGTAAATGATGAGAAGCAGCCCCCATGTACGGTGCAATTGTGGTCTAAAGGCAACGAGAAAAGCGACAAGAGAGATGTAGAGGGTCACTATGATATACGGATACACGAGCTCGAAATGAGTCACTGCCCATACCCCCCAAGCGCTCGAAGCATCGGTAACAATAAGACGGTCGGCGATAAACAGAGCTGCGGCATTCGGCGAGAAAAAATTCGAAGTTCCAGCAGCTATTTGTTCCACTGCTCCTACAAGCTTGCCAATCCCGACCATCGAGTAGGTGAGCAAGTTAAATGCCTGAACCCCCCAGAAAATCAAAAGGAAGCGCTGCTGTATCTGCGCAGGAGGATTCTTGGTTGCTGTGGGCAGAAAGATAAGAAATAGAGAGGTAACGATAAGAGCATACCCGTCGACATCAAGCTGGAGTATCAGCATTTGCAATGTCACGAACTCGGTGAGGCATATGAAGGACAAGATTCGCGCGATACGCAGATGAGGAGAGAAGGCAGCGAAAACGCTTGCAGCAATAAAAGCGACTCTGATAAGCGTGTACCCAAAAATAAAATCGACCAAAGGAAGCCACGCCAAGGGCCACAGAGTCACAATGTGCGCTTGCGTACCCATCGACACGTTCCAGGAGGAAAACATCCCGACTGACATGAAAAGGAGAAAAAAATAGTACGCTTGCACCATATACCGGGCTCTCTGAAATGGCATATCGCTACGCGTGAAGCGCTCAAGATGCCTGAGAGGAGAATCAGCAAAAAGATATTCTCGGAGCGCTGAAAGGAGCCGGCTCATAAAGGTTTTTCCCGGGTAGCAAGAATGTGCACGCCTTCGATGTTGCCGTGCAAGAAGCGTTCAATAGGTTTGTAATCTACGGCGACGATTTCGTAGCGAGTTCCAGGCAGAATATATGCAGCTTCAAAAATCGCAATCAGTTGTTGCGATTTCGATTCATCCTGTGATTCTATTGCGTGTCCGATTTTCTGCAGAAGATCGCGTGCTCTGTTAGATTTTGGGTCGGTGACGTTTGCCCCCGCAGCCACAAAGAAAATCGGAGAGCTGTATACTCGATTGTCGCGGGCGATGATTTGCGCAGTGTAGTGACGAACCCCTTGTTCATTTGGCACGCGGTTGAAGAGGAACCAGTGAAAAAGCGGAGGGAAGTTTTTTGCGTCTGCATTTGTAAAAAAATACGTCGAGACACCGAGAAGAAAATATGCGGCGAGGAAAGCACTAATGAATCGCATTGGGCGATTTAATGAATCGTCACCCCTCATGCGAGCAGGATATCACAAGTGGCACCAATGGCTTTGAGGTGCGTTTTCTGTACAATCAACCTACTGTTATGAGAAGCGTGCGGACGGTAAGCCTATTTTTTGGAGTTGTGGTGACGTGTATTTTTGCTCTCTGGTTTACTGCGAATTCGAGCGCTACACAAAAAAAGTATGTAAACGCATATACGGACGATGAAACCTACTGGATAGATCGCATACAAAAGGAGGGTGGGTTTGCTGGATACGCGGAGTTTGCATCGTCTGTCGCGGATCTATCACCCAAAGACCAGCATCAGAAGGTTCATTATTTTGGAGGGGCACTCTACGAAGCTGAGGGGATTAGTGCTGCTGGTGTATGTGATGCGCAGTTTAGTTACGGTTGTTTTCACGAATTTCTCGGTCGCGCCATACTGGCCGAAGGACTCTCTTCGATGCAAGTACTTGACGATGCGTGCTTCGCAGGAGGTGTGCCACATTCGCTTTCGTGCCAACACGGCATAGGTCACGGTGTCCTCGCATACATCGGATATGAGAAAAAAGATCTCGATCATGCGCTTGATGAGTGTAGTCGACTCTCGCACATGGATTCTATCGGAGGGTGCTACGGCGGTGTCTTTATGGAATTCAATTTTCGGACGATGCTTGCCGATGAAACAGTTCGCGTAGTAGAACACGGCAACCTGCGCTTCCCCTGTGATGATTTGAAATCCGACTATCTCAATGCGTGCGCGTTCTGGCAGCCTGATTGGTGGCGTTTTTTATACCAACAGGCCGGAGATTCGAAAGAAAAAATTTTTTCAAAAATGGGCCTGCTCTGCGATACGTTGGAGTCATCTGCTCAGCCATCTTGTTATCAGGGGATAGGGAATATAACTGCGCGCGAGTCGAACTTTGACGCACGTGCCGGCGCCAAGCTTTGTGACCTCACTTCTACTCAAGGCGAATATCGTTTGCTCTGTAGGAGCTTTTTGGCTGATTCGCTCAACACGGGTGGTGCAGGGAAAAAGGGCGAAGCGGCTGCTGCATGCGAAGATCTTCCTGATACAATGCGGCGCGCTTGTATGAAGTATGTTACTGAATAAAAAAATACGCTACGGTGTCACGCTCGTGCTGCTGTGTGTAAGCGGTATTGCATATGCCGCGTATTCGCAACCGGCCGAAGTAGTGGTGATGCGCACAGAGCATGGTTTCGAACCCTCGCGTATCTTTATTCATAAGGGCGACACCGTCACATTTGTCTCAAGCGCGACGGATTTTTGGCCGGCGTCCGATTCTCATCCGACTCATACGCTTTATCCCGAGTTTGACTCGACGCGAGCGCTTGCAAGTGGAGAGCGTTGGTCGTTCACATTTAATCATGCAGGGGTCTGGCCATTTCATGATCATCTTGCCTCCGGTTATGAGGGCACTATCTTCGTAGAAGGGGAAAAAGGAGAGAGCACAGAGGCATGCCTTAAGGCATACGGTGACGGCACTCGTCCGCAGTGCTGGGAGGCAGAACTCGTATCAATTCTGAATACAGAAGGACTCAATGGCGCATTCGACACCGTGTATACATGGTATGGACAAGATCCTGAGTTCCGTAAAAATTGTCATGATGTCATGCATATCCTTGGGACGAGAGCATATGCAGAATTTTTAGAAAACAAAACGGCTGTTGACCGGCCCGAAGTTTCGTACTGTGGCTACGGCTTTTACCACGGTTTCATGGAGACCATGCTCATAGAGCGCGGTCCCGGAGGGTACGACGAGGCTCGCGAATATTGCGAAGCAATGACGGGAGAGAAGGTACGGGGGAGGGGTCCGTGTTATCACGGGATTGGCCACGCACTCTTGGATTCGTTGCCATCTAAGTATTGGGGGAGCGGAGAGCGTATGGCTTCGACGAGCATTGCTATGTGCGAATCATTTCTTGTGAATGAATTTGAACGGGCGCGTTGTGCGTCCGGAGTTTATAATGCGCTTTCCAACGCATACGGCGGAAATGATTACAATATCTCTTTCGATTTGAACGGGCCAATCCCTGTGTGTGCAACACAAAAAGAGGCCTACCAGAGATTTTGTTATATGGAAATGGGAAATAATTTTATACGCAATCATTCATGGGATCGGGTACAAAGTTTTTCCTTTATCAATTCATACACGGACCTAGCTGTCCGTACAGCTCTCATGATGGGGTATATGGATACCGAGACGAAGCGGTCAATCAATGTTGTGAATCTTGAAGAGTTTGCGGGCATGTGCATGTCCATGCCTGAAGCACGTGTTGCCGAAGGGTGCATAACAGGCGTCCTTACGGGGCTTCAGGGGCTCGGCGAACCGGGAAAAGAGAAGATACGAATGGGAGGTTTTTGCGAAGCTTTGAGCGATCCTCATCTTAATGGGGTGTGTCAAGACTTCTTGAAATATGGTCAGGATAAGGTAGTGAAATAAATAATCCGTATTACACTGTGCCGATGAGCGATATGCGCATACCCCTGCTTGCGGTGGCTGTGCTGGTTATCGCAAGTCTGGGTGCTGTCGCTGTTTTGCGCTCCGCGGATACGCATAGTGATAGCGCTACACCCAAACAACAAATGGAAGAGGGTTTTTGGAGAGAACTGGCTCGCTCTGACGGAGCACGTGTCGCATACGAAGAGTTCAAAGCGTTTCAGAGGAGTCAGCCAATCAATTACGAGCACAGGCTCTCGCATCTCTTCGGTGCCGCCCTTTATAAAGAACTGGGCGTTACCGCGATATCTGTGTGTGATTTTGAAACTCAAATCGGTTGTTTGCACGAATTCTTCAGGCAATACGCAGATGGGCACGGGCTTTCATCACTTGTAGAGCTGGAAAAAGGTTGCGAGCAAAACAAAGACGCTCGGGGTCCGTGTCAGCATGCGATTGGGCACGGTGTTCTTTCCTATTACGGTAATACCAAGGAGGGTCTCGTACAGGCCTTAGAAATGTGCGGTTCGTCATTCGGCTACACTGACGTGGTGGGGTGTATGGGAGGCGCTTTTATGGAGTACAACGGCTACGTGACGCTTGATCCAAAGGATACATTGCGTTCGCCGGAAGCCAATTGGTATGGCGCGTGCCTCGATGTGCCGGAGAAGTTCCAGCGTTCCTGCGCGTGGTGGCTGCCTCGATGGTGGGGTGAGTACTTTATGACGAGCAACGATAAGGCAGCGACAGCGGTGAAGAGTTATACCAAAATGGCCGAACTCTGTCGGAATCTGCCACTACCCAAGTATCGACGGGAATGTTTTGAACATGTCGGACAAAATGTCTCGGGTGCAGCGAAGTACGACCCAGAAAAAGTAAAGTTGTTGTGCAACACCATAACCGTGAATGCGCAGGAGAAGCTGTACTGTCTCTCATACGCGG
This sequence comes from uncultured Candidatus Saccharibacteria bacterium, assembly GCA_964471165.1. Lineage (GTDB taxonomy): Bacteria > Patescibacteriota > Minisyncoccia > Phycocordibacterales > UBA2100 > UBA10103. The sequence continues at coordinate 35,433 of CAYYEX010000008.1, read as the reverse complement.
CCTCCATGTTTACCTACGGTACGTGGGAAAGCCATCTGCCGTACGGCAATATGATTGCGCGGGAGACACTTCCTACTCGAGAAAAAGCTCGTGCGGTCTGTGCAGAATTATCTTCTGGAGAGAAAGAGTACTGTTATCATTATGCAGATAACCAAAACTACCTCCACAACGAGCTGCCGCTTCCTTCCTCGGTGCGAGAGTAAGTGCACACCTCTGCGTTAGTGAGGCACGGCTGCAATCTCTTTGCACTCTTGTAATAGGTCGTCGGGTAGGAGTTTGCAAAAATTGGTCATGGTAGGGTATTCCCCGCCGGAGAGACGGTGTCCTTCAAGTCCGTCGTACACACCCGTCATAACGTTGTTTTGAAGCGAGCGAGGTACGCTCGTTACGAATTTTGCAAGATCAGTAATGGTCCCTGTATCTAATATATTTCGCGCTGCGACACCGGCCATGATTTGTGCACACATTCTTTGAATTCTCAGTTCGGGTGAAGCACGAAGGCAACTTTTTATACTGGATATTTTGTCGTTGCTTTTGTACAGCACCTTCGTAACCTGGGAGTAGCACGAATCTTGATAGGTCTTCGCAAGCATGTCGCACACGAGGAATGGTTTCTCGGGATCAATAGATTGCTCACGGTCGACGAGAGGTGCTATAGCGGTACTAGTATTGGCATCGTTACCATTCATCGCGTTGCCCACCTCACTGAATATTCCTCGATAACAGTTTGTCAGATCCTGTTCGGGTCCTCCTGCAAGTGAATCGCAAAAGAGTAGAGAGTCACGCACGTTTTTCGTGTACTCAAACGCGCTGTGCCCCGCGCCGTGATAGCACGGGCCGTCGTTGAGCCCACGTTCTTTTAGTAGTTTGCAAAAGACGAAAAGTTGCTCACGGTCCCGAGAAGTCGCCGCCTGCGCTTCTATTCCATGTGTGTATCCTGAAAGACAAAGGCGCCCTTGGTTCGCTTTGAGAGCGCTTTCGAAGTCATTTCCGTACTTTTGGTAGGCTTCGTGTCCGACGAGATGCATAAGTTGGTGGCACTCGTCTATGCCAATAACTTTTGTCTGAAAGGCTTTGGCAACCACTTCGACGCTGTATGGAGTATCGTCCTTTGCAATGCGTGGTACTTCTTGTCGCAGAGTTCTCACAACATCCTCGCTTGCGGATATGTCCTTTAGATACTGAGCCGCATCAAGCGTATCTCCTTTGGAGAAACCAAACAGCAACCAGCCTAGTAACACGCAAAGAACAATAAAAGCACTGAGTTTCAAAGCGCGCACATATCGGGTAAGATGGAACATCATGTCTTTCAGGCGTAAAGTTTCTTTGGTCTTGTGCGCCATTGTAATCCTTTGCGGAGTCGGTGGCTACGTAGTATTTGCAGGTGCAAATGCGCCGCTCGTCATTCTTGATCTGAGAGACCAATCGCAGGTTTCTGTCGTACTTACAGAAGAGGGATTTGTGCCTGCCTACATGCGAGTACGCAAGGGAGCGGTCGTTACTTTTTCCACCACCCGAAGCAACCAGTTCTGGCCAGCCTCCAACCCCCATCCGTCTCATGAAATTTATGATCTCTTTGACCCTCAGCGCCCTCTGAACCCTGACGAATCGTGGACGATAACAATCGATCGTGTTGGCACGTGGGGATATCATGACCACATACGTTCCTACTTCACCGGAGAGATATATGTTGAGGAGTAAAATATTCATCAGTGTCGCAGCCCTCGCGGTTCTCCTTTGCTGCGCTCTTGCATATGCGATATATGCAGAGAGTAGTGGGTCGTTTGCATCCCTGCGGCAGGTGTATGCGCTGGGTCCGTGCACAAAAATAGAAAAGGAAGATATGCAGACGGAGTGCGTATTTCGTGTCATTGATAAGGAGTTGAGGGACAACGGCTCTGTGGCGGCGTTTGCGTCCTTTGCACATGCGTATGAAATGTTTCCCGCTTTTGTTGCTGCCGGGTGTCATCGTCACGCCCACCGACTTGGAGATATGACGTACTATGGTTTGTATGTCGGCGAGGAAGATCTTGACGCGATTGATTTTCCTGAGGAGACGACCGCGTGTGGGTATGGCTTCTATCATGGATTTCTAGAGCACCTTATTCAGGATCGCCCCGAATCAAATTTCGTTACGCAGACGTGCGAATACCTGACGAAACGCCTCTCCGGTCAGATGAGGGACATACAGTTGACCTGTTATCACGGAAGTGGACACGGTTTTATCTTGGCTCAATCAGAAAAGGTTCCGAAAGACAGGTGGGGAGATTTGCATGCGTTTACCGATGTGCCGGTACGGCAATGCGACGAACTTCCGAAGGCAACCGCGTCCGACATCGAACAGTGCAAAGAGGGCGTTTTTAATGTGATTGTAGATTGGATGGCCATCAATCAATATGGTTTCAGCTACAATTCGAAAACCCCGTTTGTTATTTGCGATTCGGTAATACTCTCCTCAAGGAGGGCTTGTTATTATGAAATGGCCCAGAAACTTGATTATGCTTCTGAACGAGATCCTGTGAGGATGGAGCGTATCACAAATCAAATTTCTGATACCAGTCTGCGCCTCATGGCTTTTCAGGTCGGTATCGCAGGATTGGTACAAAATATAATAGTCCAGCACGGGGAAGAAGATATTATTACGAAATGTGCCACACTAAACGAATCGACACGCGAAGCCTGTATCGAGGCCGTCGTGCATGGATTATTTGAGCACGGTATGCCTCAGGAAGAGTTTCAGAGACCGCTTGAGCTTTGTGCGTTGTCTTCAATTCAAAACACCGGTAAGCAATCATTTTGTTACGCGACCATAGTGAATCATCTTAAGCGTTTTTATACTCCGGAGCGCTCGCTTGAACTGTGTAAGAAGTTTCCCACAGATTTCCGAGAAGCGTGCGAGCAGAAGATCGGTTCATAAGCCATGAGCGCACGCATCCTACCCGTATTGGCAGTACTCGCGCTCGCGGTGCTCATCGCGACGGCGTACATCTACGCTGGCAGCAAAAGGCCAGAATCGCACGCTGCGTCCATCGTTGCCGAGTGCTCGCACACGGAGAATCACGAGCAGTGCTATGAATCGTTGGTGCCCCTCTTGTATCCGGAGATGAACGTCCCGCAGCTGTTCGAAGTCATACGCACCATCAGATTGGCGGACCCAACGTATCAGTTCTGTCATGTGCTTGCGCATAAGATTGGCGAGCGTGTGGTCGCAGAAGACCCAGAGCGTTGGATTGATGCGATACCGCTTAACCCCGCGAGCGGGTATTGCTCGAATGGATTCATCCACGGTGTCGTCGGGGGCAGATTCCGCTCCGAAGTGCTCGATACGAAGACCATCGAGACGTTCTTGCCCGATTTCAAGCGCGCCTGTGAATCGCGCGACGGATGGAGCCCGAGTGATTTGGATCGTGCCATCTGTTATCACGGTATGGGTCACTTGTACGATTTCATCACGAACGCCGATCTAAGCCTCGCGCTCAATCTGTGTGAGAGGACCACAACCGCGCAATTTCACCGCGTGTGCGTCGAGGGCGTATTCATGCAGATCTTCCAACCGCTGGAGCCGGACGATTTCGCGCTTATCGAACAAATGAAGGTGAAACCCACGCCGGATAGTTACCGCAGGTTTTGTGCATCGTTCAAAAATGATGTCTACGTTGGGGCGTGTTTGCGCGAGGCATGGCCGATGTTGCCCGGTGTGCTCGACGGTACCGGTATTGCAGAGTTGTGTGCAGGACAACCGAACACTGAGCTTGAGGACTTTTGCTATCAGACAGCCTTCTCCATCGTCGGCAGAGTCAAACAGGGTCAACCTGAGAATCAGGCAAACGCCTGCGACCGTGCCCCCGAATCTCGCAGGAACACGTGTTATTCCATCGTAGCGAATGCCATTTTGGAAGAAGATCGCACAGATGCGCCAGGCGCGGTATCGTTCTGCGGCAGGGCGCCAAAGCCTCGGGAGTGTCTCGAATATCTCGTAAACTCTGCACGGTTCAACTTCGGGTATAATACCGGACAGTTCGAACGTTTCTGTAGCGCACTTCCGGAAGATGTTGAAGCGCAGTGTCGTCAAAAGTTGTCCGCTCCTCGATCTTGAGCATGAGATATACCCGTATCACATTCACTATTTTTACTCTCTCCCTGCTATCAGGGCTGTTTCCCGGTTCCGTATTCGCACATGCCTCCGGCGCATCGCTCTATGCGACGACGTCGCCGTATGTAATTGACCTCGGCTACGATCCCGCTGCTGCGTTCGCGGGTGAGAGCATGCGTTTTGATTTCGTGCTTGCGAGCGAAACAACCGGTGGCAGTGCGCCGTACGAGCAGGTTTGGGTCCGCATTAAAGACGAGCGTCAGACGCTGCTTGCGACTGGTATTGTTCGTCAACCGTTCGGACCCACGACGCTTTTGTACGTATTTGCGAAACCGGGCATCTATACGATACAACCGAGCTATCGCGACAAAGACGGCAACGAGCTCGCGGGTGCGTCGTTTCCGTTCACGGTCATTCCAGATCCCACAGCGACAACGTTCACGGCGCTCTACGGTACCCTCGTAGCTTCAGCCCTCGCTGGATTGCTCCTCGGTGCCGTACTCACCAAGCTATTCATCATTCGAAAGGAGAGGAACGTATAAAAAAGAAGCGAAGTCACGCACTGCGGCCGTGCGCTTGGATGCCGTACGTATCGTTCGATCTGCAATACATCGTCGATGATTATTTGTTCATAAGCCGTACTGTTCAATTTTTTTCATAGTTCGAATTTGATGAATGAGTTCATCGTCTGACATGCGTGTATGGAGATTCGAATATGATTTTATTTTTTTATTAACATTTGCCCAGTCATCTGGTGTGTTGGAGGTAAGCGGTGACGAAGCACCTATCTGATGGAAAAGAAAAAGTGATGCTGATGCCGTGTGTGTATAGAATAGAGTTTTTGCTCGTACATCGAACGGAGCCCCTTCTCGTACGAGTCTCAGGGTGTGCGCGTTGATATCGGCAATGTGACCCACTACGGCATCAAGCGCTGCACTTTGTTGCCTGAACATAAGTCCCACTGACAAAATTTCTTGCACGTATCCGGCTGGCAGCGACTCACGCTGAATACCGTTCGTTGCTTCTTGCATGTATGCAGCCGCATTTTTTGAATTCGGTACTCCGGATAGAAGAGCAGCTCGATATGAATTTGGGACTTCGCTGTAGTGCGTGGCGAGTGCGACTGTCTGTAATGTGGCTTGTGCAATCGAAACGTCTTCAATCAGATGAGGGCAAAGATAAAAGGCCATCGGGTTCATTCTTAAATAGCTGAGTCCATATTCGTTTCGCAAGAACTTTGGCACAGGACCGCTTTCGCCCGCTGTCGGTATAAAGTACATATCGTCAAGGTAGTGGAGGAGGTCAAAATTTGTTTGCACCCGAATACCCGCCTCCATATGGTAGGGAGGTGGAAGCGATGCAAGGCACGTGCTTTTTTCGAGGTTTACAGACGCATACAGTTTGTCGTATATGTTTGTCGTTGTGGCCCGGCGAAATATTGACGCAATTTCTCTTTCAAACGTAGGCTGGGTACCTATCGCATTGACTTGAAGCGGTTCCGTACGGGGTACTTCTATCGTGGAAAGTGAAAGGGTTGGACAGACCTGGGTTACTCCAAACAAACATAGTGACCGTTTTGCTGCCTGTTTCTGTATCCGCGCCAACGCATGGGGAACAGATGCAAGAGAGCGCGCAGCGGATGTCGCCGTCATTGCGCCGGCAAAGTTTACGGCTTTGGGTGGAATCGTGGAACGCGTCTCGTATGCAAATGCATCGATGAGTCGTTTTGAATTCTGTATTCCATACCTGAACACGGGGTCGAATGATTGTTGGTACGCATGCAAATCAAGCTCAGAGCCCGATGCAATAAATTGCTTTCGTGCCGATTCTAGAGTGCTGAGTGCGTACAAAAAATCTATCGGGTAGAGAGCGTCTCGTACCAACGCAGCGTCCTCGTGCGTTTTTTGAAACAGGGAAAGTTCCTCCATTGTCTTTTTGAGGAGTTCAGTGTTTGCGCGTAAAGCATCTGGATCTGTCCCCTCAAGTCCCATGAGGGGGGAGCGCTCGGCGAGTGCTTTGCCATACGAGACACGGAGTGCCCGCAAGGCAGTCATTCCTCTCATGCGAACGCCCTCATCGGAGGAAACTACTCCCTTGTCGACAGCATACGTGCGATTCCCGATGCGCACGGATTCTGAAATGCCCTGACGTCGCAATTCGTTGGTAAAAAAATAATACGCATGCGCACCATACGCAACGCACAGAAAAATGACTACCAACATAGTCAGGAGGCTGTACCTGATCAGGGTGTTCATCCGAATAGTACGTTTCGTATCCCTCATCCTCATTTGTACAATAGTAACCCCCGTAGATGAAGCAAGAAGTATTCTTCCATATCCTGCCGTAGTTTCAATTTCTGAGCACCGGAAGATATTTGAGAGTCATAGAGATAGGGCTGCTCCGAGGGAGGAATCAAGGATGCGGGAAATAGAGCGAGACTTCCCGGAAAGAATGAGGAATTATGTGTCGCAAAGAGGGAGGTAAAACCGCTCCTCGAAACAAAAAGGTTAATCACGTCAAGGCCCGGCTTGAGGCCTTGTTTCAATGAGTTCAAATTTTTCTGTTCGGTCCAAGTTATATCCCGTATTGATTGATCAAATTGCGTGGAATTGTATTTGATGGCGAGTGCCCGTGTGATGCTCGTCGGGTCGCCGGATACAACGTTGGCACGTGCTGTACGAATCGCGTCTGCCTGATATACCACAGAAGATGGGGATGCCCCCAGCACCATTCGAGTAGAGCGTACGGCAGTTGCATCACGCGCCTCATCTGTGCACTCGTAATGCAATAAGGGCGGACTGAATACATAGTCAATTCCATGTGATCGTAATCCTTGATAGAACGGCACGTTTTCGTATTCATCTATTCGTATGAATCGAATATCTCCAACAAATACAGGTTCAACGTACGGGGGGGCTCCTGAGACTACCTTTGACTCCGTAACAAAAAAAATCGGAGGACTTGGTACATCTCTTAAGCACGAGCTCTCTGAAAGGACGATGAGGGGGATTTCCTTGAGGTGCGCGTCGTCTCTCATCTCTGCGTACAGAGATTGAATCTCGCGTGCACGTGCTATGGATTTGTCATCAAGGTGACCGGACTCGGGCACATGCAGGTCGGGTAGAGAGAGGTCATGCGGATTACAGCGCTCGACGACTCCGCGCAAGCAGAGTATTCGCGCATCAAAGAGGTCAATCGATGTACGAAGCTCGGCTTCGAGTATGCGCAGCGCGGCAAGGATGGTGGACTTACTCACTATTTTCCCGGCAGCAATATATGCCTGGGTACTATCTGGAACTACCTTCGATAGGGCGTCACGGAATGTGTGCAAGTCAGATAGGTATGCGTCTGTTTCTGCGCGCACGGCCTGTTCGTATTCCTGCGCGCGTTGACTGTCAGTATGAGCGATAAATTCCAAACGCGCGGTTTCCGCGAGTCCGGCTTTGCGCAGGAAATCAACAGGATAGAGCGAGGTTCGTATCAGTGCTGCGTGCTCGTTGTCTTGTTGGAGGCCTGCGAGTTGATTGGCGGTTACTTGCAGTTCGTCCACTGCGTAGGCTAAATCCGATGGCGACGTGCCGGGGAATGCGAACAGAGGATTCCGTTCGGCAAGGGTGCGAGCGTAGGCAAGTCTTACAGCTTCACGTGATGATGCTCCTGTGACAGGGACGCCATTGTGGGAGGTCGTGCCCGCACGGACGGAAAGCTTACGCCCGTCTACGAATACATCTGCCGAGACGTCATATGTACGCAGTGCGTCAGAGAAAAATTGTTCTCCATGAGATTGATTACGGGTAAGTAACACGACGATGAGCCCCAAGAAGATAAGAGCGCCGATGACGAAAGACATCACGCGTCTTTCCTTGGAGACTCCTGCCGTCATCGCGTCAGTATATGCCTCCGCAGCTTATGAAGAAAATTTCGTCCTCTTCCGCTTCCGGGGTGCACTGCGCCGAAGCGAGCGTGTCGGTTTGGGTCGTTACATTGACATAGTTAAACCAGTTTCGCGCCACTTCCGTATTGCCGTATACAAGCATGCCTACCGCACCGATGAGGCATCCGAAAAGGAATAGTCTCAGTGTCCGAATGTTCGCAGCCATATTGTCGCCTCATTATATAGCCCGTGATGAGGGGCGCTAGAGGAATGCCCGCGCCAGGGATTTAGTCTCTGATTATCCGTTTTGTTTTTCCACCCGGGACGAGTTTCAGCAGTTGGCAGGTGAGTGGTACGTACCGTTTGGAGGCAACACCGTCGGCATAGGTCATCGACGGTGCCACACGCATCATGGTTGAGATATCGGCCGCCAATGCCAGCAGGTCTGTATCCCCCCGCGTTTCCACATGGAGAACGACCTTAAGCTTCGGACCAGAAGGTGTTGCAATCTCTGAAGCGTGGAGTTCAAATACGTCGGAGACGCGCTCCGGCATACGTTTGAGCACGCGCGCGATTTCGTCGGCGCGCAGGATGCCGCCCGGCACTTTGAGGAAATCCATGTCGGTTCGACCGAGCACGGTGAATGACCACGTTCCGTGAGCGCATGTTTCTTCCACGAGACGCACGGTATCTCCGATACGGAAACGAACGAGCGGAAAGGAGGTTGGCTCTCCTGCGTATGCGGTGACGAGCAAGTCTCCCTCGACACCTGATTCCGGAGTGAGGACGCTTCCGTTTGTTGCATCAATGAGTTCGAGGTAGTGGGTTTCTTTTGGGTGATATACGGCGAGCGGTTCCGTACCATCAATTCGTTTGCACGGCATTCCGATGTGCGCATCCTCGACCTCGCTTGAGTTATAGGACTGCAGAATTTTTGCATTTGGAAATGTTGTGCGGATATATTCATACTGTACACGCGAGCATATTTCTCCAGTTATTTCGATGAATCGAATACGTTCATTCATCCCCACTTTTTTCATCTCTTCGCCAAGCGGTACGACATGGTATGCAAATACGGAGAAGGCGTCGACTCCGGCTGCGGCAGCAAGGCGCGCAGTTGCGGCGGGTCGTTTGGGGTCGTGAACGACAACAGGCACCGCACGGCCATGCTCTGCTTGGAATTGTTCGTGCCAGTGAGGCATGAGCGGTACAGTGAATGCGAGAAACGCATTCTTGAAATCATGGTGCTGGAGCCGATATTCCATGTTTCGTACGTGTGTTCGGGGAGAAAAGAGAGGCGGTTTGCCACTGGTGCCGGATGATGCTCGAAGATGGTCGAGTTTGCTCAGCGGCAGGAATGACCGTTCCTCTAGAGGATGCGCAATAAGGTCATCTTTTGTAACAACCGGAAGCGCTTGCCACTCTTCGAGCGATGTGATGTCCATCGCAGGTGCTTCAGCAGACATGCCGTAGAGGCGACGATAAAATTGTCCGCCTTCTTTTCTCGTCGCATGTGCGACGAGCGCTTTCAATTGATTGAAGTCCAGCATACTTAGTGTGTGGCGACGAATATCGTTTTGCCGCATCCGCATTGTCCTTCCTCATGTAGAGAAAGCGGGAGTTCAAAGCGTAAAAATGGAAGCGGCATTACATCGTTACTCGTCAGCGCCAGAGCGTCTTTCGTCTTTTCATATTCGTATGAATCGGAAACGTGAAAGAGTGCCTCTTTCTTTTTTTCCAAGAGAGCACATTGTTCAAGTACGGGAACTCCGGGGAATACGTGAATCTCTTGTGCAACACGCACGTGGGTTGCTTTGAGCGCCTGTGGTACCGGGGTGATGTCTTTGTGTGGCGTGTGTACCATAATCCAAGTCTTTGCCATACCGGATTTCTTCTCAAGAAGGTAGTTTGAGAATTTGTGAGCATCATCAGAATCGGTCACGACCGTATCAATCTGTGCGATATGCACCGCCGCAGCTCCGAGTGGCATGTTGTCGGCATCGTTGATAAAGATGAGCGCTCCGGCCGCATGGCAAGCCGCAAAGAGGCTTGGTTCAATTTGCCAGAAGAGGGGGAGTCGCATCATAACGCCGTGCGCACCCGAGTCGCGCAAGAGGCGTTCGCACGAACTCCAGCCCGCAATCTTGTGATAAGGAAATGCGCAGAGCGTGGGGTCGTCTGGGTTGAACGAAGAAGGCATCACGCGGGAATCCATTTCGGGAATGCGGTGTTGTATCGTGGCGAGCAATTCAAGAAACTCGGACTCCTCCATGACATTACCGTGCAGGAATTTTTCGGGCACTCCCCACCGACGGTACACGTCATGTGCACGTTCTTTGAATGTGTTCTGAGTCTTCATAGACATGCACAATGAGTCGTAATGGTAGCATGCAAGGTTTCTGAGGAAGGCATCCTTCCTAAACACGTCGGCGGTGATATCATTTAATTGTATGAATCGTCTCACTACGCGCGGAGTGCTTTTGCTTGTGGCCATTGTTGGGCTCGCGTCGTTTGTCGGCATCGGCATCTACTACACATCGCAGACAGAGGCGCAACCGCAAACTGAAGTTCAGCATGTCCGCTGGCTGCTTTCTCATCAACCGACGAGTGTTTTCGACCGCGCCGCCGCCGTATTTGCGGAAGTCCTTGAAAAGGAGAGCAACGGCACACTCACGGTTGATGTCGTTACACCGGAGGAAATGGGTGTGATGAAAGGCGATATTCCGAACGTCGATGTATTCCGGTATCTCGATGCTGGCACCGTAGAGCTTGCGACCACGTACACCGTCGGGCTTGGCAATGACGCCCCTGCATTTTGGAGCCTCAACCTCCCATTCCTTTTTAAGAGCTATACACAAGCGGGCACCATTCTCGACGGAAACGCAGGGCGTTCAATTTTGGACACGGCATCTCCGACGAGTGCTCATGCGCTCGCATTTACCATGAGCGGCGGTTTTCGCATCATCGTTTCCAAAAATACCGAGATAAAAACTCTTGCGGACTTAAGAGGCAAACGCATCGCGACCTCCGGCGGTCCGGTTGCCGAAGCGACGCTCAAGGCTCTCGGCGCAATAGCGGTGCCTACCAATCTCGAGAATGGCGCGCCTGTGATTGATGTCGAGACTATCGACGGGATAGAGACAACGTACAGCCGACTTTCCTCCGTCGTCGGCTCACAGAGCCAATATGTGAAATATGTGAATGAGACCAACCACAGTCTCTTTTTGACGACGATTCTCGCGAGCGATGTGTTTTATGATTCACTGTCTGATGAGAACAAGGTTGCGCTCCAAAAAGCAGCTCTTGCTGCGGCTGCCGTCGAACGCGAGGATTCGGTCATGCTCGGTGAAGAGACGAAAGATGCATTGCAAAAAAGTGGCAGTATCATCGTGACACCTCTCGATGTGACCGCACTCAGCAACGCTGCTCAATCGGTATACGAGAAATTCACTCCGATGTTCGGGGCGGAACTCATTGCGAATTTGCGAGGTGAATAAATCTTGTCCGTTTACACGAAAGGGGCCCAATCCGTTGTACCGGTCTCCCTTCTCGGTGGGCCAATCCCTTCGCGACATACTTCTTGGAGCCGGGTAATTTCTTGCTAGAAATTCCCTCTGTCTCGCCCCGCCGGGCTTGCGAACGCTCCAAAAAGTATGACGCTGCGGGATACGCGCGGATCTCGGTGTTATTATGAACGCATGAAAAGTCTCCGGGAAAAGACGGCCGTTGTCTTTTTTGGTCTTGCGGCTCTGAGTGTAGCCCTTGGCTCTTATATGATTATAGGGGCTACCCGCCCAGGCACTTCCGTGTCCGGCCGCGCATCTTCCGGGACGGTAGCGAATGCATGTCTCCCGGGAAAAACTTCTGTACTTAAAAAAGAAAATCCCAACAAAATGCTTTTCATCAGTTGCGGCGGATTTTTGGAGTAAGCGTTGTTCAAAAAAAGACGGCGACACATCCTGCTGTGCCGCCGCCATGAAGTTTGTCAACCTGATTCGTTAATCGAGTTGTTACTCGAACCAAGCAACCTTTTTCGCCAGGTCTTCCCACGCCTTCCGCTGTCTTTCCATCAAATCCTGCAGTTCTTCGGGTGATGAACAACTTTGCTTCATCGCGAGTCCTTCCAGCGTCTTGACGATTACTGGATCAGTAAGTGTCGCGCAAAGAGCTTCGTTGAAGCGCTTGACCTTTTCGGGAGAAAGACCCGCAGGGCCCAACATCCCAATCCAGATTGGCACCGCGTCGAGCTCTGTTATGCCGACCTCACCGGCGGTCTGAATGTCGGGAATGCTTGGATGTCGCGCATCCGCGATAATGAACAGCGGGCGGATCTTCCCGCTGTTAATGTGCGGCAGCGCTGCGCCCAGTGTCAGAACGGCTGCTTGAATCTCATTCATCATGAGATTGGGTAGCGACGTTGTGTCGCCGTTGCCGTAGCTGACCGGGACGAGCTTGATTCCGCTCAACTGCAGAAGCTTGGCTGCGACTCTTGCCAGCGGGTAGCTGACCCCCATGTTGAATGGATGATTCTCCGCGTATTTACGGAGTTCCTCCATCGAGTGGATGGGGAGTTCCGGGTTCACCGCCAGCACGAAGACGGTTCCGGCAACCTTGCCAAGCGCGATTAACTTGCGAGGATCGTAGCGGAGAGCTTCCCCCTTATGCTTTTTCTCCGCGGGCACTATCGCAACCGCGGCGGGGGGGACGTTCGCGATTGTGCAGAAGTCCGGAGCAGCGTCGTGAACACGCTGCGCGGCAATCTGGCCTTCCGCTCCTGGCATGTTTACCACGACGATTGTCTGGTTGAGCCGCGTTTGGAGTGCATTGGCAATAGCGCGAGTAGCGATATCAGTACTCGCTCCCGCCGCAAACTGCACAATGATTTTCATTGTGCCGTCGCAGATTTTTTCCTCCTCAGCACGCAGCGGGTTTGCGCTGAGGGCATAGGCGAGGGCGACAATGATGGTTGAAAAGAACAAGCGTCTATTGTTCATCTGGCACCTTGTGGTTCGGGTGGTTCGGGGTTATAGACAAGAGCCATCATATTTGCTTTACCGCTCAAGTCAAAGACCATTGTTTCGCGATGACAGCCAGTCTATACTTTTATAAATGTCCGGACTCCCGCATGTAGAAATGCAAAACTTGATTGACCTCTTGCGTAACAGTACCGAATCCTCTTTTTATAAGGAGCGCTGGGGGAAAGAAAAAGAGTTCGAAAAGCTTACCCCTATTTCTGGGAAGGATTTTTTGGATACACCACTATCACAGCGGAGATATAAGCGAGAAAAAGCACTCGTAAAGACAGTGCACACTGATGGAGGATTATTCGCCTCAGAGTGGAGTTTTGCGGACATTGCGAACGAATTGTACGGTCCTATCGGCGTTCGACCGCTGGTGTATTTTGCCGACCCTGATGAAGCGATTGAAAAGGCGATGTGGTGTTACGAGCGCGAAGTTCTGCCGCTCATCGGGGAGGCGATGCCCGAAGTCGTGCAGAGTGCGGCCGACTTTTACCGCATCGATTCACTTATCACAGATGTAATCTCGCTGGAAAAGTTACTGCCGTACTTGCGACAGCGTCCGATACCTCTCGCCAGTATTTCAATCGTGGATGTTTCATTTGATTTCGATGCATTAATTCAGTACACCCCGTTTGCCACTGATATACGTTTGGTTATGGGAATGCCGGAAACGGGGGCATTTGCGCATGCGCCCCTGCACAAAGATGCAGTCTTTACTCTCTTGCCGGATTGTTACCTTCAGAAGGAAGATACGCTCCTGCTCACGAAAAGGTCGCTGCTCGTCACGCCCATTATCAGATACGCATTACCGCAACATGCAACCTATAATGGATAAGAATGCGCTTGCCGCCGTCTTTCGGCGGGCAATAGACGCGTTGGTTCAAACGCCGCCCAAAAAAGGTGAGCTCCTGCTCGTGCGCTCCACATCCGGTACCACAGGGAATGCTCCGCTGCATATCGTGTATGAGGTGACGCCCGAAGGGTTCGATCGCGTCCGAGGTGTCGAGCGTCTCTTAGTATGCGGGAGTTCGATGAGTCAGCGCCTATCGAATGCATTACTTGTCCGGTATGGGGAGACGGAAGGACAACGCATCCTGTGCCTACACCCGGCGGATGTGGGAGCCGGCGTTGCTTCTATTCTCAAGGACTTTGCGCCAGACATGCTCTTCGGCATGAGTTCACTCATTGTTTCCGTGTCGAAGGCAATCGGACCGTCGGTTTTCGGGAGTGTGCGCACGTTGATTGTTTCTGGCGAATATCTCACGGCGCCTGTGCGGGATATATTGGTGGGATATTTTCCGAACGCGACGCTCTTCCAAATGTATGCAAGCATGGAAACAAACCAAGTATCGAAATTATTTTGTACGCATCTACCTGCGAATGCATACCATCCACTTGACTCTGTCTCAGTCACTATTGATTCGCCCGATGAGCAAGGCGTCGGAGACATACTCCTTGGACGTATGCTCTTGCGCGATTTTAAGATGGAGCAGTACAAGATAGGAGACTCGGGGCGCATCGCGCATGAGATATGTGCGTGCGGTGAGACAACAACATTATATCTTTCGGGCCGAAGCGGGTATGACTACCTCAAATTGGCCGGAGCCATATTGCGCACAGAGGAATTTGATAGGGTGGCGAACCTGTGCAAAGACTATATGGACGAGTACCGGGCAGAAGCTTTCACCATTCACCGTAGCGGCGAAATATTCGGCGGTATCGTGTTACAGGTATATAGAAAATCTGGATTACTCAGCGAGACAGAAAAATCTGAACTTGCGCAATTCGTTTCCGAGGAGCTCTTCTTAACGCCGACCAGAACACTTTCTGATCTCGTAACAAAGGGAATCTTCGAACCCATCAGAATCGAGACGGTCCTTGAGCCGTTTGCGCGTGGAGCCAAGGAGGTGAAGCTCAGGCTCCGCTCGTAAGAAATGTTATAGCGGGTTACCGAATAGAATCAACGTTGCTTCAAAAACATCGCCGGACTTCTTGAATGTAACGGCAACTTTGGTGCCGGATACGAGGTCGGAAAATGTTCCCGGTGTAACATCTGAAATGCTGACGTACACACCACTCTGATCCGCAATTAATTCTTGTCTGTTGATGAGTGTGTTTTCCGTCACGAGTACCGTAATACTTCGAGTAATCGATGTTGTTGCACCAATGGAAATAGTGAGTGATTGTTTCGCAGGATCTACGGATTGCACGACGCCGTATGTAAAAAGACTTTGGAGCACCGAACTCTCTAGGTTGCGAACCCTGAGCGCTCTGTTTTCAAGTGTCTGTGCAACATAATAATTCGTGACCGAGCTATATGCGACAAAGCCGATTGCCATCGCAATGCCTATAGAGCCGAGATATTGTAATAACCTCATATGAGATCCCGAATGGTAACCTTGCGTGCATGGAGCGCTCCGGCGGAGCGAGACATCACAATGGAGATTGGTAAGCCTGGTTTTAGTTGCGTTGCGTCACTCGCTGTGTCGAGATGCACCCGCATCATATTTGTTTTTGCTCGGTCGCGGACATCTCGCACTTCAACTAGAATGCTTGATGTATCAGGGGAGAGTGCAATGACTGTTGCCCTCAGTAGTACGAACGAGCCGAGTGAGTCAGTGCGTATAAAATCGACTATTTTCTCGGACCGTTGCATTACCGCCAAGGTTGGCCTGAGCACGCCGTAGCCAATCGCAATACCGCTGACGGCCGAGCAGGTGAGTATTGCTACTACGAAGCTCGTGTGTAATGCCGACAGCGTGCGTGTGTTCATCATGCCGTTCCAGTATATCAAGACTGGCTCATTTGATAGCTTGATATACTTTCAGTGTCATGCAGCGACTCTGGAGCCGATTTGCCTCAATTGAACAGTACATGCGCAGTTCAGTACTTGCCGCACTCGGTGTTTGTGCGGTCGCGCTCGTACCTGTGTTTGCCCAGCTCAGTTTGCACGGTGAACTTCTCGCCGGCGCGCTATTCGCGTGTATCATCGGCGCGCTATTCCTCGGGATCATCTGCGTTGTATCTTTACGGCACAATACTGTAGTAATCGCCCGTTCGCTGCTTGTACTCGCCCCTGCGCCGCTTCTCGTTGTGTCGCTCGTATCGCTTGTCGGCGGCCCGACGTCCCGCACATTCCTGTTCGGTTCAGGATTTGAGTTCGGAACGCCCGGGTTTTTTGTTCTGCTTTTGCTCGGGACAATCGTCGGATCGGCTGTGCCTGCACGAGGCGTTCGCTGGTTCATGCGATGTGTCGCGATTACAGGCGCCGCCGGCGCCAGCATTGTTCTTTGGCACCGCATTTTGGGAGGAGCACAGAGCGTTTTTGAAATACAGCAGCTGCCGCTCCTGCTTGCGGCAGCCACGCTGATTTCGGTGACGTATTTTGATACGGGGAATCGGGGTGTACGCGTTGTGTATGCCCTATTTTCGTTCGTGACACTGACAGGATTCTTTCTCGTTCGTGTACCGGAAGCGGCAATTGCGGGACTCGTCGCTCTCGGCCTGATTTCCGTATCCCGCTTCATGCTCAGCGGGTCACATGGTCGACCGTTTCCCATCCTTCTGTTCGCAGCAGCAGCCGTCTTTGTGAGTGTGCTTGCATTTCCACAGGCAACACCCCACACTGATTTTTCTTCCTCTGAGCGGCCTGAATTTAAAGCGTCTGCGGATATCGTTGCACAACAATACTCGCTTTCGCTGCGCTCAGCTCTAATCGGTACGGGTCCGGTATCAACTCCGTACGCGTGGAATACATACCGACCTGTCAGTATGAATAGTACGGTCTGGTGGAACAAAACACCGCAGACCACATTCAGTGACGCTACGTCCGTTGCCATGATGTTCGGTTTTTTCGGCCTCGCGGCGTTTGCACTTCTTCCGATCGCACTCTGCGTGATGCTCGTACGAAACCGAAATGAAGAAAATGGCTACCCCCCGCTGTTCGAGGCTACATCTGTGCTCGCGATGTGCTGCATTCTTGTCGCGTGGATATACCCGGCGGGCGTTACCATTCTTTTGATTGGCTGTGTGTCATTTGGTATGGCCGTGCGTCACCGGTCGGTTGAGGAAGTCGTTCGCTACACACTCGGTCATGATGCGCGCATCATCCTGTTCGCCGTTTGTGCAATTGCAAGCGTATTTTTTCTGTATACCGGAAGTACGCAGGTACGTGCTATGCGTGAACATGCGCTCGGGGAGCGATACATACAAGCGGGCGATATTGAGGAATCCGTTATCCCGCTGCAGCGTGCGGCACTTCGTTGGCCGACGGCTCAATATCAAATGAGTGCTGCGCAGGCGACGTTGGCCGATGCCCTCGCTGTGGCGGAAACTCAAAAGAGTATCGGATCGGTAGACCTCGACGCATTTGGTGCCTCCGCAACGGACGCGATAAATTTTGCAGAGTCGGCTTTTCGCAACGATCCGCGGAACTCCGATATCGCGCTTTCCCGTACCGCGCTCTATGCGCTCATCTTTTCAGCGGGATTTACCTCAACGCAGGGATTTACTGATCTGCCCGACACCATTCGCGCTCAACTGAACATGATAGTGGTCAGTGCCCCGACGCGCGCCGATTTTAAACTTAACCAAGCAATTTTTGCTAAACTGCAAGGCGACAATGCGGCTGCACAGGTGTACGCCCAAGAAGCAATGCGTTTGAAGCCAGATTACGAAGAAGCGCGGACATTCCTTGGTTCGTTAGCGCCGTAATAACAGTGTGGATAGGGACAGCCATAGTCTGTTGTGGGGAGGGCTATACTGGGTGCATACCCTATGGATTTCCTACGCTTTCTTAAATACAACAATGCAGTTCCGATAGCGATTTCTATCGTGCTACTCGGTGCAGGCGCAACGTTTGCAGCAACTGAACCGGAAGCGGTTTACTCCAGTGAGGAGCAGGTGATTTCAATCGATAATACCTATTTGGCACAGAAAGACCTTGCGGGCTATACACCGAAGATCCAAATTACAGCAGTAACCGAAGACGAGGAGGCGTACTTTGCCAGCTACACGTTTTATACAATCGACTTGCAGGATTCCGTGTGGCAAGACATTTCGCGCGATGAACGCATGGAAGTATCGAAAGCTGATCTCGGGCAGTATAGAGACTTAGGAGTGTACCTGACTGAGAAAATGAAAGACATTATTGCGCGGGATTTACAACGACTCAAGGATACCCAAAAGGATGTTCGAGCACATGTAACACAAAAGGTTGTTGCAACAGAATACGGTGGACTCATTGGTAAATTCCTCGACGCTACCACCGTGGAGCTTCCCGGATATGTTCCAGTTGTAGAGGAGCAGAAGATTGTTGTCGTTGAATCATCGCCCGCATCAATGCCGGGAAATGCTGTGGAATCTCCACCGTCGGCAACCCCCGCTACAGCTACACAAGAGAATGTGTCAGAAAACGCTCCTGTCGAGACCACTCCAGCCCCCTCAGTGAGCGCGCCGGCCCCGGTGCTTAAAGTGCTCGGTACAAATCCCGCAGAAATTCCTACAGGTGCAACGTATAGCGACATGGGAGCGGTAATTGTGGGAACGCAAATAAATCTTGGTGTTCACGTGTTTCTCGATGATGTGGAAGTGCCGCAAGTTTCTCTCGACACCTCTGTAGTCGGAGAACACACGATTACATACAAAGCGACGAATCAAGAGGGCGTTACTGGTTCGGTCTCGCGGAGCGTTCGCATATACGATCCGTACGCCGCCCCCGTTCAGTAGAGTAGGCTACTCGTCGAGGTCCCACACTTTGCGCGAGATGTTTTGGATTGTCTTGGCAAGTTTCTCGAAGTCATCTCCCTGTGTCATTACGCACAAAAGATACGGCTGTTTGGCCTTGTATACGATGCCACAGTCGTGCAATTGCTTGAAGCCGTCTCCCGCCGAATACTCACCAAACTTGTGGGATACAGTCGTACCAGGAGGAACCCCTGCGACGAGGCCTTGGGTAAAGGTTGATTTTGAAAGGTTTGCTAAAAACCTCTCGGAGTTTTCGCGGCTGAGGTACGAGGAGTTATAGAGAATGCGGAAGAATGACGAGTACACGGCCACATTCATTGTGTAGGCATTAGGGTTGTCGATTGGCACTTTGATACCGAGGTCCACGTATGATTTGCGCAGTTCCTCATCGGTGAGTTGCGAAATCAACAAGTCAGTGGCGTTGTTGTCTGAATTGATAAGACTCAAATCGAGCAACTCATCAATCGTGTATTCTACCCCGAACTCTGCTTTTTTTGGTGCCATAAAATACTCACCGGCATTTTGGTCGGGCATATTCATCATGACTTTTCTCTGGAGGAATGAGGGGTCTGACTCTACACGCCGATGAATGCTCAGTGCAAGGGGAACCTTGAGCAGTGACGCGGGGGCAGAACCGAGTTCGCCGTTTACGCTCACACGTGGGCCGTTACTGAGGTCGCGATACAACACACTTGCTTCAGAGATTAGGCCTAACTTTTTATGCTCTTCGATGAGGTCAGTGAGTTCATTCTCCAGTCTTTGACTGTATTCGGCAGTTTGTCCGGTCATTTCGCGGTCTGAACAGAATAGGAGCGGGTCGATGAAGTGATATCCCTGCGTGAGGTCCGTGAAATCATTGTATGACTTCGGTGCCCCAGGGAGAAAGTTGTTGGTGTACTGGCCCACCATGAGTCCGAGCACAAACACAACCGCGATAATGGTAAAACGAGCCCGGTTTGCAGAGGGAGCGTTTTTTGTCGAGGACATTACGGGCAATTGTAAGCTCCTTCGTGGCAACGGGCAAAGATGTACACACAAGGGGGCAGATTTTGGGATGCTACACTACTTCCATGGCACGCGTGGCAATCAATGGTTTTGGACGCATCGGCAGGTGTTTTTTGCGTTCTTCCTACGGACGCTCCGAAATAGAAATTGTTGCAATCAACGACCTGACCACGCCCGAAAATCTTGCCTATCTTTTGAAATACGACAGCGTATACGGTAGAGCGCCGTTTTCGGTTTCTGCCGAACAGGGCGCACTCATCGTTGATGGAAAAAGAATTCCGGTCCTCGCGGAGCGCGAGCCCGCGAAACTCCCGTGGAAAGACATGAATGTGGACATCGTAATTGAATCGACTGGATTCTTTACAGATGGTGAAAAGGCAAAAGCGCATGTGGACGCTGGCGCAAAACATGTAATTATCTCTGCTCCCGCAAAAGGAGTTGGTGCCGACACAATTCTCATTGGAGCAAACGAAGATGCGTTTGGTGGCAGCAGCGTTACATCGAATGCATCGTGCACCACAAACGCGGCTTCTCCGCTCGTGGGCGTGCTCGAAGAGGCTATCGGCATCGAACGTGCTGTGCTCAACACCACACACGCCTACACCGCTACGCAATCAATTGTTGATGCCCCTGCGCAAGACGATTTTCGTCGAGGTCGCGCGGGTGCGCACAATCTTGCTCCATCATCGACCGGGGCCGCAAAAGCGACAGCGCTCGCGTATCCGCAACTTGCAGGCAAGTTCGACGGCATTTCAATACGCGTTCCTGTGATTGCAGGCTCTATCGTTGACGTGACATTCGTGCCAAAACGCCCTACAACGGTAGAAGAGGTGAACGCTGCACTCAAGGCTGCCGCCGCGAGCGACCGCTGGAAACGAGTGTTTGCAGTTTCCGAGGAACCGCTCGTATCTTCAGACATTCTCGGGCTCCCGTACGGTTCAATAGCAGACTTAACGATGACGCGCGTTGTTGACGGTCAATTGGTGAAGGTGCTTGCCTGGTACGACAACGAAATGGGATACACGCACACACTGGTAGAACACGCGCTTGCAATCGGAAACAGGTTATAGGGAATAGGTTATAGGGAATAGTGAAATGTATGTCTGCACTATCCTTTCGAGAACTGACGGTCTGGCAAAAATCGATGGAACTGGCAAAAAAAGTATATGCGCTCGGCAAACAGCTCCCCGCTGAAGAAAAATACGGGCTCGTGGGGCAAATGCAGCGAAGTGCGGTTTCTATCCCGTCGAATATTGCAGAAGGAAATAAACGTGGCACGGCACGGGATTATGTACAATTCATTCGTATCGCAAGTGGTTCAGCAGCGGAACTCGAAACTCAGTTATTGTTGGTTAAAGATATTTACAGAATCGATATTGCCGAAGTGCTCGATTTAACCAATCAAGTCCAGAAAATGTTGCAAGTAATGGGAAGCCGCTTACTAAAACCTACAACCTAATCCCTATAACCTATCTATGAAGGTATATTTCGCGGCGGATCATGCCGGCTTCGATCTCAAAAACGTACTCGTGAACTTTGTACGCGGGGAGCTTGGGCACGAAACTGAAGACTGCGGAGCCTTTGAAAAAGACCCCAACGACGACTATCCGGAAATAATCGCCAGCGCGTGCAGAAGTATCGTTCGTGATACCGCAGAGGGTATAGAATGTCGCGGCATTATTCTTGGGGCCTCAGGGCAGGGAGAGGCGATGGCGGCAAACCGCTTCCAGAACGTCCGCGCTGCGGTGTACTACGGTGCTGCTGGGCAGCAAACTGATGCCAGCGGAATATCGCTCGATATGCTCGCTTCTATCCGTGGCCACAACGATTCCAATGTGCTCTCATTGGGGGCGCGTTTTTTGAGCGAAAGTGAAGCAAAACACGCGGTGCAATCATGGCTTGCTGCGCCGTTTACCGGAGACGAGCGTCACGTGCGCCGCATTGGAAAACTGGATACAATTCGTGAACAGACAGACGTATGAATCCCGTTAGAAAACCTGAACTAATAGTTTGCATGAACACAGAGATTACTTGCGATAATCAAATGGAAGCCTTAAGCGGCGTCCATTTCTAATGGGATGAAGTATCTTTGCGACCCGCATATTCTTCCCACAAATACGTGTCCACCAGATATTGCTGAGTTGGAAAAACGCACTGCACTTGTTGCAGATTTTGCTCCGGAGATACAGCTCGATGCGGCAGACGGCGTGTTTGCTCCTGTTACTTCGTGGCCATATTTCGACGAACAGTGGTCCGAACTTGAAGGCATGGCGGCAGACGGTAAGAAACTACCTCTTTCGGAGCGAGTGTCCTACGAGGCGCACCTGATGGTGCAAGACCCAGCAGCGCTAGGTGAATTGTTTGCACGCGTCGGGTGCATACGCATTTTGCCGCATATCGAAACGCTGAAGGGTAGAGAGCACGCTGAAAAAATATTTGCTTCGTGGAAGGCCGCAGGGGCTCGCGAGGTAGGTGTTTCGCTGCTCATCGATACGGCACTCACCGAGATTGAACCGTATGCAGACTTGATTGATGTGGTGCAGCTGATGTCGATTGCAAAAATTGGTGCACAAGGCCAGCCGTTCGATGAGCGCATTCTTTCGCGCATCGAAGAGCTGCATGCCATGTATCCCGAAATGATGGTTGCCGTTGACGGCGGTGTGGCCGAGTCTAATGTGGAAACACTGACCCGCGCCGGAGCAAATCGCTTGTGTGTCGGTTCGGCGATTTCAAAAGCTGAGAACCCCGCAGTCGCATACGCGTCAATTCATGAACGCGCAATGCGCGGATGCACGCCTGTAACCCTTGAATTGAATGTATAAGTTCAGGGATTAGTGAATAGGTTGTAGATGATAGTGGGAATGAAAAGCATTTACTATTCCCTATAACCTCTAACCTACAACCTCTCTGCCTTGTTATACTCATGCTATGCAACCGCTCACAGACGCGGAGGTCAAAGCGCTGACTTCCCAAGCAAATGCAATCCGCCAAACGGTGATTGAAATGCTACTTGCCGCAGGGAGTGGCCACACTGCAGGCCCATTGGGCATGGCGGATATTTTCACTGCGCTCTACTTCCGCGTCCTTAATCACGACCCAAAGAATCCCGATTGGGACGAGCGAGACCGCCTGCTCCTGAGCAATGGCCACATCACACCGATTCGCTATGCCACCATGGCACACGCCGGGTATTTTCCAATCGAGGAGTGTCTCACGCTGCGCAAATTTGGCTCCCGATTACAGGGCCACCCCGAACGCCTCAAACTCCCCGGCGTTGAAACTACATCCGGACCATTAGGGAGCGGCCTCTCCCAAGCAGCGGGTATGGCCTACGCCGCCCGTATGGACGACAAGAAATTTCGCATCTATTGTGCAATGTCGGACGGGGAACACAACGAAGGAAATTTGTGGGAGGCCATGATGTTTGCGGGGAAGAACCGGCTTTCTAATCTCACGGGCATCATCGACCGAAATAATATTCAGATTGACGGTCTGACGGAAAATATTATGCCACTTGAACCGCTCGGCGATAAATACCGTGCATTCGGCTGGCACGTGCTCGAAGTCGATGGCCACAATATTCCACAGTTCATAGAGGCGTGTGGTGAGGCAGCTGCAATCTACGAAAAGCCGACCGTTATCATTGCACACACCATTCCCGGCAAAGGGATTCGAGAAATTGAAGGCGATTATCGTTGGCACGGTAAGCCACCAAATAAAGAAGAGGCGGCACGATTTTTGAACGAGCTTCGAACAATGGGGGGAAAAGTATCAAGCGAACATCAGTAATTATGATTAATCCGGAAATGCATGTGCGAGACGACTGGGCCGCTGCTACTGAAAAGGGAGCGACTCGTGACGGTTTCGGTAAAGGAGTGTTGGAGGCCGGGCGCGAGGATGCGCGCATCGTTGTGCTCTCCGCAGACTTGGCGGAGAGTACGCGCGCAGAATGGTTTCAAAAAGAGTTTCCGCAGCGATTCATAGAGCTTGGTGTGGCTGAACAAAATATGGCCACCGTTGCAGCGGGCATGGCAAATTACGGAAAGATTCCTTTCTTCACTTCCTACGCCGCATTTTCTCCGGGCAGAAATTGGGAACAAATCCGCACCACTATTGCGCTCAACGATGTGCATGCGGTTGTCTGCGGTATGCACGCCGGTATCTCGGTTGGTCCCGACGGAGCAACACATCAAATGCTTGAAGACATTGCAATCATGCGGGCAATGCCGAACATGATTGTAATTTCTGCATGCGATGTGGAAGAAGCGCGCAAAGCCACGCACGCTGCGGCAAAAATAGGTAAGCCTGTATACATGCGCTTTGGACGCGAGAAAACTCCAGTTATCACAACTGCCGAAACCCCATTCTCCATCGGAAAGGCAAATGTGCTCATACAGCACGATTCACCGAAGGTTGCGATATTTGCAACCGGGCCACTCGTGCACAGTGCGCTTCTCGCAGCTCAAGCACTTGAGAAAGAGGGAATCGCTGCAAGTGTAACGAACGTCCACACCATCAAACCACTCGACGCAGAAACGGTAGAGCGCGAAGCGAAACTCGCTGGAGCAGTCGTAACGGTAGAGGAGCACCAGATTACGGGTGGGCTTGGAGGCGCGATTGCCGAAGTGCTCGCGCAAAGCTCTCCGGTGCCTATGGAGTTTATCGGTGTACAGGATTTGTTCGGACAATCGGGCACACCGGATGAGTTGTACGCACATTATAAAATGGACGTGCCGCATATTATTGAGGCGGCGAAAAAAGTACTCTCTCGCGTATGAAAAAAACAATTTCCACATTGATTGCAATCTCTTTGCTCTCACCGCTCACGGTATTTGCGCAGTCGTCCGATAGCGTCATCTTTGATTTGCTGAGCTCGCTTGATGGTCCAGTGCCTTCGCAAAGTTCTGCGGCGGTCGTTGCCACAGCAACGCCGGTCATAAAACCAAAAACAACTGCTGTTACCGGCGCCGTACAACAGGCGGTGCTTGCCCCGTCGTACTTGTTCAGTGTCGACGGTAATCAGCCCACAACAGACACCACGGTGGATTCGCTGCGCTCTGTACTGCAATCATTGATTGCGCAATTTGGCCTGCTTGCTGCCAACTCCTCGCAGGCAAGTTCACCCGCTGTTGCCGCAACAACAACCGCAGAAATCGCAGAACCAGCGCCGCCAAAGAAAATATACACACGTGACCTGCGTGCGGGCTCGCGTGGCGAAGATGTGCGTGCACTGCAGGAGTTTCTGATTGCGCGCGGCTTGTTATTCGGAGAGGCAACTGGTTACTACGGCATTCTCACAACAACTGCGGTGCTCACGTTCCAAACCGAGCAAGGGCTGCCCGCAGTCGGCAACGTGGGACCGCTCACGCGTGAAATTCTCAACGCATTGCCGACTGAGCGCCTCTCGAGTGTGCCACCTGCGATTCCGTTTGGCCCGGTTTCAATTCCGTACATTGCATCGTCTACGAGTAGTTCGTTTAATTTCTCCACAACCACCGGCACATCCACCGCGGCAATGGGAACATCGAGTCCGATGTTTGATTACTTTGCACCGCCTGTTTCTGTGAGCATGTCGATTCTTCCGACCGAAGCACCCATCGGTGGCTCTGTTGCAGTGACGTGGCTTTCACAAAACGCGACAAGCTGTGCTGCATCTGACGGATGGGATGGACCAAAAGCGACGCTTGGTGCTGCCAAAATCGAACCGCTGCAGTTCTCGCTCAACCTTGTGCTCACGTGCACAGGCCCAGGGGGAGTTGCGAGCACCTCGGCGCTCGTACTCGTTGGCCTTCAGTAGAGGGGAGTCAATGACTAAAATACGGCTCTATAGAGCCTCTTTTTACTATAGACAGAATGGTATTAAAATGGTATAATTGCGGTCGCTGAATAACTCGACCCATTGGAAATCGAACGGAGGACTACCCATGCTTGATAAAGTCTTGAAGGGCTGCAGTGCGTTCTGTGGCACGCTGTTTGGCGGCTTCCTCGCTTTCTGCCGTACGTTTGCGTGGCCGTTAAGCTTCGCACTCGGTATGGGACTGGTAGCACTTGTTGCGGCGTTCTATTTTGCGGGGCACTTTACCCCGAAACAGACCGTCGAGCAGGCGCGCATCGAAACCATCCAGAAGCTGAGCGAAGACGAGCGAAAGTTACTTGCCACCGCCATCATCCGTGATGCGATGCTCAAGAGCGAACCGTTGCGTGTTCAGGAAGGGGTCGGCTGGGCGAATCTCAACTACCGTAAAACCTACGGCGTTGGTATCGCAAACATCGTGAAGAAAAGCCTCACGATGATTCCGGTCAACTACGTGCGCCAGAAGTTCCTGGCCGAGACGCAGAGCTGGTGGGTGAAGACGTTCGAAGCGAGCGACAGCCAGTGGACCGAAGCGCTTGCGCTTGCGGACCGTCTGGTTGCGAAAGGTTCGGCTGCACTTTCCGACCAATCGCTTGCATGCGCCACACACTACGTCCGGAAAAAGCGGGAAACGCACGAGGAGTCACCGGAAGCAATCGCTCAGCTCGAAGCCGAGATGAGCGAAGTGCCGAAGGGCTCGGGAGCAAATCCTGGTCAAGCCCGGTTCTTTTGTCCGAAAAAGAAATAGTCGGACAGACAATTGTTCCAGAAAGGCCGCTGTGTTTTAAGCGGCCTTTTTGTTTTGTGCAAGAACTTCTGTTTCGAGAAACTGCAGAATCAGCGCCTGCACATCGGAGCGCCCGTCGCCGTAAAAAATCCCGTGACTCTTGTTGTCGAGGATAACTGCTTTGTTGCGCGGATTGCGCGCAGTTTTTTCCAACAGCGCATTGCCGCTATCCGGTAGCGCGAGTGAATCGTTGTTGCCGTGCACGGTGAGCGTGGGCGCGGTAATAGATTTTAGAATCTTGTCGACACGCTGCTTGCCTTCGAGCAACAGCCAGAGTCCTTTGCCCGGCATGTATTGATAGTAAAACTTTCCTAGACGTTCTCGCTGTTCCTGCTCAGACATTTTTTTGTCCCACAAAAGCTTGAGTCGTAAAAAATACGACATCATTGGCAGGTTGAGCGGAAAGCGCAGGTGATACGGCATCACGGTTATCACGAGCGCAATCGGGGGAAACTCTGCGGCGCACAAGAGCCCTAGGTAGCCGCTGAAGCTGTGCCCAATAATGATGAGTGGTTTGCCCGAGGCATGCGCCTCACGCACGTGTTCACGAGCAGCGCTATAAATATCATCAAACCCAAGTGGTATGAGGTCGGTTACATCGGTGCCGTGGCCGGGGAGAAGCGGCGCAGTCACATAGGCATCCAAGCGCACGGAAAGGTCGTGGGCAAAGTCCCGGAACTCATCGGGTGAGCCAGTGTAGCCGTGCAGAATTACGACTCGGTATGGGGCCGACGTGTCGCCAGCGCTTATGGGAGATGATTGAATCATGTGGTAATTGAACGGCGAGAGTCAGACAGAATACGACGTTGTGGGGTATTCTATTCCGACTTGTGGACTTGGCAATGCGTAGAGAGACTTAAGAAAGTGGCGTTGCCTTGAAATCCGCTGGACGCTTTGCATACCACTCCTCGATTTGTTCGGGGGTAAGGAGGCCCTTCTGAGCACCAATTTCTTGTACAACCGACATCGAGTTAATTTGTCCGCGCAAAAGCGATTCTTCCAGATTCATTCCCTTGAACAAGTAGGCGACCGTTGTTGACGCACTCGCGTCTCCAGCACCCGTGCGCTCAAGTGGCGGCTTGGGATCTGGATACATGGGAGCGTGCCACATGGCGCCGTCTCGTTCGCGCGCATAGCTGCCTTCGCGGCCATCGGTAATGACGACTATCTTTGGACCAAGTGCCGCAAGTCCACTCAAGAGTTTTTTGATATCGGAGTCTTCTGTTTTAAGAATGCGCTGGGCCTCTTCCTTGTTACAGAAAAAGATTTCAGTGTGTCCGTATATATCGGCGAGGGCCTCGGTCCCCATTTTCATCTGAAATGTTCCCGGCTGAAACGCGACCTTGATGTTTGGATGTGCGACGAGGTAGCGGCCGAGTTCCTTGTGGTACTCGAGTGAATTTTCAGACATCGAGGAGAGATAAATCCACGCTGGTTCTTCTTCGAGCTGGGGGAGGGAATAGTTAAACTCTTCGTGTTTGATGAGAATGGTTCGCTCGCTCGCGTACCAGAGCACGTAGTGGTAGTTCGTGATTTTTCCCTCTTGCTGAACAACCTGTTCGGTTATAACGCCGTTCTTTTCAAATGACGCGATGCATCGTTTACCGTCGTCGTCAGCTCCCACGTATGCACGCAGTGCACTTTTGAGGCCGAGCCGTGCGCAGGAAACCGCAGCGTTTGCAGAATTACCCACACCGTAAATTACCTCGGCGAATTCGAAGGGGACTTTGTCTCCGAATCGGACAGAGAGGGTGCAGTTTTCGTGATTCAAATCGCAGGTGGCGTGTGCGTCTTTCAAACGTATAAATGCATCGACGGCGGTGTCGCCGAGCGCGAGAATGTCATATTTCATTCAGGAATTATACCGCACAGCGGAGCCCTAAAAACAAAAACCCTGAACATTCTGTTCAGGTGTTTTGGTAGAAGAACTTTTTGCGTTGCCTATCCTGGGCTTCGCGTTGTGAGCGGTTAGCGCATTGCCGTTTGCGTTGGATTTTTACATCCGCCACGAGCCGAATAGAAGGTGACTTTCCCTCGAGTATCGACCGGCACGTTTGCTTTGGTGAAGTACTTGAGGCCTTTGGCGTTGACTGTAATCCCGAGCTGCTGCAGCGATTTCGAGCTGAGCTTTTCGAGTTCGTCGTCAGATACGCGGAATTCGCGAACGCAGTGCCATCCTGCAGGAAGGATACGGTCGGACTTGTAGACCGCGGTCATTTCCTCGTGGATTTTCGGCCAGCCCTTTTCAGTGCTGCGAATTTCCGTAACAAACTTGATGTTCGAGAATTTGCCGCCAATCTTTGCGAGGTCGCACACGTTCCTTGCCTTGGTGAACGATGGATCGGATGCAGCCGCGATAACGACCTTTCCAATCATCGCCCGAACTTCGGGTGTTTCGCCGCGCGCTTCATGGTGAACAACATTCGTCAGACAGATTGTCTGGCGCATGTCTTCCGCTTTCTGCGCGAGTACGGCGAGACGCATCTGCTCTTGCTGGCGCATGTCGTAGTTGACGTGAGCCATGCCCGCAATGAGGATTCCATCACCGACGGTGATTGCGAATAGTAACGAGACTATTCGTGCGCACCGCATGGAGAAGGGCATCGGGGTCGTGTCGACGAGTCGGTAGTAGAGTTTCTTCAAGATTGCCTTGAACATTTCGCTCTCCGTACGCGTTACGAGGTTCGGAAATCAATAGCAATACTAAGCGCTATTTTCCGTCTATTATAATACCACAAGTAGGGTAGTAGGTCAATAGGGAAAAGAGGCCTGCACAGAGCCGTCTTTTAGCGATTTGACTCTCATTTGACGTGCTACGATTGGCGCATGAAGACACTCAGAGAGGCGGTCTCGGAAGCCCGAGAAAAAGGAATCGCAATCGGTCATTTTAACGTTTCAGACTCAAACCAAATCAAGGCAATTGCGCTGGCTGCACAGGAAACCGGTCAACCCGTCATTATTGGTTTATCCGAAGGTGAGCGTGAATATTTTCCGCTCGCGCATGCACGCGTGCTGGTAAACGAATACCAGAAAGCCGGACTCCCCTTGTATTTAAACGCCGACCACACGTACTCTATTGAAAAGGTTCGCGAGGCTATCGATGCAGGTGTTGATTCAGTGGTTGTAGATGGGGCCAAACTCCCCTTTGCTGAAAACGTGAATTTTGCCAAGCTGGCAGTCGAATACGCTCATGCTTCCGGTCGCGACGTCATTATTGAAGGCGAATTGGGCTACATCGGCTCATCGAGCAAGGTATTGGATGCCTTGCCGGAAGGCGCGCAGGTAACCGAAGAGCTTATGACCAAGCCGGAGGAAGCCGTCCAATTTATGAACGAAACCGGGGCAGACATGCTCGCGCCTGCGGTGGGCAACGTGCATGGAATGGTCAAAGGCGGGGACCCGAAGCTCTCTATTAGTCGGATTAACGAGATTGCCCAAGCTGTAGGGAAGCCGCTTGTTTTGCATGGCGGCTCGGGCAACGCCAACGACGAGTTCACCAATGGCATCAAAAATGGCATCGCAATCATCCATATAAATACTGAGCTCCGCCTCGCCTACCGCGACGGCTTAGTGGCCTCGCTCAAAGACCATCCCGACGAGACAACGCCCTACAAGTTCGTATCCCCTGCGGTTGAACACATGAAATCGTTCCTGGTTGCTAAGATTCGCCTCTTTTCCGGACAGTAATTGGCAGCTGGACGCCTGAATGGTTGCAATTGAGCCGTTTTTCCGTATACTACGCCGCGTATGATAATGACTTTGGAAGTAGAGAAGCGCGACACAACCGAGAGCACAGACGACCTGCGCAAGCGGGGCTTTGCTCCTGCCGTATTTTACGGTCCGAAAGAGGACGCAACTCCTATCATGATTAATGCCCGCAAGCTCGAGTCCCTTTGGAAGGCAGCAGGCGAAACCACGGTCATCAAGCTTTCCGGCGCTGGTCACGACCTCGATACACTCATCAAAGACATTCAGGTTCACCCGGTAACGGGCCAAATTCTCCACGCAGACTTTTATGCTCTCGAAAAGGGTAAGAAGGTTGAAATTGCTGTGCCATTGCACTTCGTTGGCGAGGCTCCAGCAATAAAGCTCGGATTTGTTATTTCGAAGGCACTCCACGAAATCGAAATCGAAGTTGCACCGGCTGAACTCCCCCACGCACTTGAAATCGACCTCTCGGTTCTTGCCAATGCAGGCGACCACATCACCGTTGGTCAAATCAAGCTCCCACCGAGCGCAGTTCTCAAGATTGGAGCAGACGAAATTGTTGCTTCCGTAACAGCGCACGTGGAAGAGGTGGAGCCAGAGCCAGCAGCGGAGGGCGAAGTGCCGAACCCAGTAGTGGAAGGCGAAGAGAAGGCAGCAGAAGGCGAGGCCAAAGCGGAATAATTTCACTCAACTTAAAATCAAAAACCGGCCCAGTGGCCGGTTTTTGATTAAAAAGAAAGAGATGTGCCCGAGCTGCGTCTTGGTATAATAGACATCCTGTATGCAACTATCTGTTCGAACTGGCAGTGTTTTTTTTGGTGCGATTGTCTGTGCACTTGTAGCACTGTTCGCGTTCGGGCAGATTGCCCAAGCGCTTACGGCCGAGGAACGCGCCCAGCTTGAGCAACAACTCGCGGCTGTGGAGGCTCAGATTGAAAAGAATAAGAACGACCTCACCGTCACACAGAAAGAGCGCACCTCGCTCGAGCGCGATGTGGCAGTGCTCAACTCAAAAATTCAGGCAGCACAGTTGGGTATCAAACAACGTGACCTCAAGATAAAACAAATAAACGGCGATGTGGGGGATTTGCAGCGCGGCATCGGCACACTCGATAGCAAAGTAACGGCAGGGCAAGAATCACTCGCTCAAATTTTGCGCCGCACGCGAGAAATCGACGACCTTACGCTTGTGGAACTTGCGCTCGGCCACTCGCTTACTGAGCTATTCGCAGATATCGACAATTTTGAACGCATCCAGCAAGCGCTCGATGCGTCGTTTACCGAAATAGCGAGAACTCGCTCCGATTTGTCGTCGCGAAAAGCCGCACTCGAAGATAAACAGAGCGAGGAGGCCGATTTGCTGCAGCTTCAGCAGCTGCAGAAGAAAGATTTGCAGTCGACCGAATCACAAAAGAAATCACTTGTGGCAGCCGTAAAGGGGCAAGAGGCGAATTACAAAAAGGTAATCGCAGAGCAACAGAAAACAGCAGCACAAATTAAGAGCGCACTATTCGGTCTGCGCGACAGTGGAGCAATCCCCTTTGGTACCGCATATCAATACGCAAAAGATGCACAAGCAAAAACCGGTGTGGAACCGGCGCTCATTCTTGCGGTCTTACGGCAGGAAACAAATCTCGGTGAAAACGTGGGGAAGTGTCTCGTAACAAATTCGCCCAACAAGGGCGACGGAAAGGGAAAGAATTCAGGCACGCCTATCCGCGCGGTGATGAAGCCGGAGCGTGATGTTGATCCGTTTATGGCGATTACTGCAGAACTTGGCATCGACCCAGCGGCGCAAGTGGTGTCGTGCCCACAATCGGTGGGCTATGGCGGAGCAATGGGCCCGGCGCAGTTTATTCCGTCGACATGGGTGCTTTATAAATCGCGACTCGCCGCAGCCACTGGAGAAAATCCACCGAGTCCATGGTCTGCGCGCACCGCAATATTTGCCACAGGGATGCTCATGGCGGATAACGGCGCCGACCAAGGAACGCGCGAGAGCGAACGCCGCGCTGCGCTGCGCTACTTTGCGGGCGGCAATTGGAGTAAACCATCGTATGCGTTTTACGGCGACGGCGTAATGAGATACCGCGACCAGTACCAAGCCGACATCAACGTGCTCCTTGGGCAGTAATTATTATGAGAAAAGCCCGGTCGCCTGAGACCGGGCTTGTTCGCTATTGCAGCGCAGTTTGCTATTGCGGTTTCGCCGGGGAGTCCCGACTTACCCCGTATACTTCATGGAGGAAATTGTCCATGCTCGTCACCATTTCGCTGCACGCTTTGGCAAGTTTTCCTTCTGGAGAATTCGGCAGCGGCGGCTCAATGCCACCGGCCACTTGCAGGCATGTGAATTTCATCATCGCTCGCGTGCTGAAGATGTTCAGCACTTCCGTTCTGCACGACCTCCTTGTCCATGGGGTTAAAGCCGTCGTTGCGCAACTCTTTCCGCGCTCGATGAGCTTCTGCTCCATATCGTCGACAGTAATGTCGACGGTGAAAGTCTCATCAACGGTCTCGAATTTCGGCGGCGGCGATGACTGCGGCGGTTGCTGTTTCTCCTGAGCCGATACAGGAAGCATCGCTAGCAGGGTAACGGCGCAAAGCGCAGACAGAAATCGCATCGAGAGTCTCCATGAAGAGTGGGCTGGAATGGCGAATACAGTGCCGTTGGTACTGTGCTATGGGCGCATGAGAGTGTCAATCATTCAGCAGGGTAAACTACCCGCTCGGTCGGCCCGGGGCTTGTAATATGGATACTTTTAGGGTATTCTGCCGCGACATGAAAAAGGATCTACATCCGGAGGAATATCGCATGGTTATCTTCGAAGACGTTACTTCGGGGAAGCGTTTTCTTATCGGTTCTACAATTGAAACCTCAAAGACCGACAAGTGGGAAGACGGCAAGGAATACCCAGTATTCCAGGTTGAAATCTCTTCGGCCTCTCACCCGTTTTATACCGGCACTTCCAAGACTATCGACACCGCAGGACGCGTCGAGAAGTTCAAGCAGCGACTCGCAAAGAAGAAATAACGTTCGTATTTCAGAAGACCCGCGCCACGCGCGGGTTTTCTGGCGTACACTACTACCTATAACCTATTCCCTATGACCTCTCCCTTCGACCCGAAAGACTACGCGGACGACCCGCGTATTTCGTACATGGTGGTGGAGTGGAATCGCCTCACGCAGGCAGAGCGCGATGCCGAGGAGTTGGTAGAAGTGGACCCCGCAATGAAAGAACTCGCGGAAAAAGAAATCAGTGAGATTGCAGTGCAAAAAGATGCGCTTATAAAACAGATGTCGGACATTGTGGCAGTTGATAATGAGCGCGAATGGCCAAACGAAATCGTCCTCGAAGTTCGTGCCGGAGTAGGCGGCGACGAGGCGGCGCTCTTTGCAGAAGAGCTTGCGCGCGCCTACATTCGTTACGCCGAAACAAAAGGCTGGAAGGTGAAGTCGCTCGATGAATCACGCTCACTCACGGGCGGCTACAAAGAAGCGCAGTTTGAAATCAAAGGCCTTGATGTGTATCGCGAGTTGCAGTGGGAAACCGGCGTGCATCGCGTGCAGCGCGTACCTGCGACTGAAAAGGCCGGGCGTATTCACACATCGACCGCATCGGTGGCTATTATGCCGCTCTACAAGCGCACTAAAATCGTTATCAACCCCGCCGACTTGGAGCGCGAAACATCACGCTCAGGAGGCGCAGGAGGACAAAACGTGAACAAGGTGGAAACGGCTGTGCGCCTTATCCATAAGCCAACCGGACTCGATGTGCGTTCAACTTCCGAGCGTTCACAAAATGCTAACCACGAAAAGGCGCTCCAGTTGCTCACCAGCAAGTTGCAACAACTGCAAGACGAAGCCGAAGCACGCGAGCGAGCGGCAGACCGCAAATCCCAAGTGGGAACCGGAGACCGCTCTGAAAAAGTGCGCACCTACAACTTCCCGCAAGACCGTGTGACCGACCACCGCATCAAAGAAAGCTGGTCCAATATCGAAGCAATCATGGAAGGCCGTCTTGGCCCGATACTCGAGGCGCTCGCGAAGGCGGAGGGCGGAGGTGCCCCAGAGAGCGACGACTAACTTTTTTGTGCTGTCCACAAGGGCGCGCTTAAGTCGTGCGGGCACATGCTCTAATGCATGTACCTATGCACTGTCCTTCATGCGGTAAACCACTCCCGCCCGGAACAATCTCGTGCCCGCATTGCCACACGCTCGTTACCGCTCAGCACACCGGAACTGCACCTGTAGTTGCCGAACCCGTTCAACCACCACCCTTTCCTCCACAGTCTTCACAGCCGGAGGCAGTGCAGCCTGTTGCGGCGGCACCAGTGGACTCTGCGGCGCCTCTCGCTGCACCAGCCGCAGCGCCGCTGTATGCGGCAGCGACACAAGTACCTCCAGCCGTGCAATCCGTTGCACCGGCGTCGCGTTGGAAACGTTTTGGCAATTATCTTGTGGACCTGGTGGCGCAGTGGATAATCTCGTTCGTCGTTACGCTCACCATTACACTGCAAACGACCGCGGCTGGCAGTTCATTCAATGCAGGTTCGTTCGGCTTCTCTATCTTGATGTCGATGGGAATACTATTTGCCTACTACGTTGTGTGCGAAAGCCTGTTCAGTCGCACGCTCGGAAAGCTCATTACTGGGACAAAAGTTGTGAACCTCGATGGTTCGAAACCGTCTCCCGAGAGAATTCTCATTCGCACACTGTGCCGATTAATTCCGTTTGAACCGCTTTCGTTCTTCCGCGGCGGCTACCCGAGGGGTTGGCACGACCAGTTTTCGGGAACCACTGTAGTGCCTGCGCACTACACGCCTGCGCAAGTACAGGCAATCGGGCAGGACACAAGCAAATCATCCGGTGGATGGATTGTTGTTCTCATCGTCGGAACGCTTGTAGGCATAGCGCTCGTTGGAATAGTTTCGTCAGTTGTGCTTGCCTCGTTAGGGAGCGCGCGAGAAAAAGGGCGCGATGCGCGCCGCATTGCCGACGTAAAACAAATTCAACTCGCCGCAGAACTCTACATTGTCGACAACGGCAAATACCCAAGTACGCTCGCTGATATTGGGGGGCAGTATATTGCTTCAATACCCGTGGACCCTGCAAACGGCGCGCAGTACTACTATTCGTATTGCCCCGCGACAGGCTTCTATCACATCGGTGCGGACTTGGATTCGGACTATATGGGGCTTGCCGACGACGCCGACCAGAGCAATATCTGCGACGGCGACTTTATTGCGGGCGGGGATTCTGCCAGCTGTAACGGGGCAGGGGCGGGACACTGCCTGGATTACGTGGGGGAGCCGGTGTCAGAGTCAGTGCCCACAGAACAGCAG
>CAYYEX010000007.1:24694-60325 GCA_964471165.1 uncultured Candidatus Saccharibacteria bacterium | reverse complement strand
ACGGTGAAGCGTTGGTGCGCGGTTGAGCAATACGTATTTGTCTTTGATTGCCTCTTCGAGGATTGGCCAGACTTCTGGCGCCTCGTCTTCAATCAAGCGGCCTGCACCACGGATGTTGTACGCGAGTTCGCGTGAGAGCAATCCTGCGATAACAAACGGTCGGAAGAGTTCGAGCACCATGTGCTTCGGCAGACCGCACTGGTCGAGCGCGAGGTCAGGACCAACAACGATGACGGAACGTCCCGAGTAGTCCACGCGCTTACCGAGCAAGTTTTGTCGGAGGTAGCCGTGCTTACCCTTCAAGTAATCAGCGAGTGATTTGAGTGCGCGTCGGCGTCCACCCAAGATGCCGAGTACACCAGCGCCGCGTCGCATTGAGTTGTCGAGCAATGCATCGACTGCTTCCTGCAAGATGCGCTTTTCGTTTCGCAAGATGACTTCTGGTGCGTGAATCGCAAGCAATCGCTTGAGGCGGTTGTTACGGTTGATGACGCGTCGGTACAAGTCGTTGAGGTCAGACGATGCATGACGACCTCCTTCGAGCGCTACCATCGGGCGAAGTGCCGGTGGCACTACCGGGAGTCGTGTCTGGAACATCCACTCTGGGCGCACTCCTGCACGCTGGAGGGCTTCTGCAAGACCGAGTCGCTTGCGCACCTTGTCACGTTCAGCTGCACCAACTTTCTCGTAGAGCTCCTTCAACTTAATGATGAGCTTGTCGAGGTCGATAGCTTTGAGAATTGTGTATAGGGCTTCTGCGCCGATAGCTGCACGGAACATTGCGCCGTACTTCACGGCAAACAAGTGGTACGCAGCTTCATCGAGCACAACGCCTTCCTTGATTGATTCGATTTCTTTCTTGGCCTTTGTAGCCTTTTCTTTGAGTTCAGTTTTTACGTCTGCGTTTGCTGCAGCCTTGTTCTTAGTCTGGAACTCCTGTTCCAAATCCTTGAGGAGCTGCGTGCGAACGTCTTCGTCTACCTTGGTTACGATATAACCGGCAAAGTAGACCACCTTTTCCACTTCTGCTGCAGAGAGTCCGAGCATGAGTGCGATGCGGCTCGGAATTCCACGCAGGAACCAGATGTGTGCCACTGGTGTAGCAAGGTCGATGTGGCCCATGCGCTCACGGCGAACGATAGCGCGCGTGATTTCCACGCCGCACTTTTCACACACGATGCCTCGGAAACGGATGCCGCGGTATTTACCGCAGTAGCACTCGTAATCCTTTTCAGGACCAAAGACGCGCTCGTCGAAGAGGCCGTTCTTTTCTGGTCGCTGGGTTCGGTAGTTGATGGTTTCCGGCTTTGTGATTTCGCCGTACGACCACTCAAGCACGCGTTCAGGCGAAGCGAGTCGCATTGCGACGGCTTCAAACGATGCGGGGATGATGTCCTTTTTCTTTTGGAGTGACATATTGTTTGAGATTAGAACGAGCGATTAAAGTGCCGGCTTCGATTCGAGGAAGTCGATATCGATACCAAGACCACGCAAGTGTCGGACCAAGACATTGAACGTAGCTGGTGTGTTTGTTTCTTCGATGCGCTTTCCAGAGACGATGGCATCGAATGCCGCGGAGCGTCCCAAGATGTCGTCTGATTTGATGGTGAGAATTTCTCGGAGCGAGTATGCAGCGCCGTAACCGAGGAATGCCCACACTTCCATTTCTCCAACGCGCTGACCGCCGTTCTGGGCTTTGCCTCCGAGCGGCTGCTGCGTGGTAAGGCTGTATGGCCCGATGGAACGCATGTGGATTTTGTCTTCCACCATGTGGTGCAGTTTGAGCATGTACATAACGCCAACCGAAACCGGCTGTGCGAATGCCTCGCCTGTGCGGCCATCGAAAAGCTGTCGCTTGCCCGATGGGTCTACACCTGCCTTTACGAGCTCCTCGCGGATTTCCACTTCGGTTGCACCTGCAAAGGATGGAACGATTGCCTGGTAGCCGAGCATTTCTGCTGCAAGACCCAAGTGCAATTCAAGAATCTGTCCGAGGTTCATACGAGATGGAACGCCCAGTGGAGTGAGGATGATGTCGACAGGATTTCCATCCTTGTCGAATGGCATGTCTTCTTCTGGCAAGATGCGCGAAATAACGCCCTTGTTGCCGTGACGACCTGCGAGCTTGTCACCCACAGAGATGGTGCGCAGCTGTGCAACTTCGATGTGCACGCGCTTGATAACACCGCTTTCGAGCTGGTCGCCTGTTTCGCGCGAGAAGATTTTCACGCCGATAACACGACCGCGCTTGCCGCCTTCCATGCGAAGCGATGTGTCTTTCACGTCCTTGGCCTTTTCGCCAAAGATTGCGTGGAGCAATCGCTCTTCTGGTGTGAGCTGTGTTTCGCCCTTTGGCGTTACTTTGCCCACGAGGATGTCGCCGGGGCGCACTTCTGCACCGATGCGAACAACGCCGTCTTCGTCGAGATTGCGGAGCTTAAATTCAGATACGTTTGGAATGTCGTGGGTGGTTACCTCTGGCCCAAGCTTGGTGTCGCGCACGACGCAGACAAACTCCTCCATGTGAATGGATGTAAATCGTGCTTCCTTTGCGAGCTTCTCCGAAATAACGATAGCGTCTTCGAAGTTTGCACCGAACCATGGCAAGAAGGCTACTCGAACATTTTGTCCGATTGCCATCTGACCATTGACCGACGTAGAGGTGTCGGCAAGAAGCGTACCCTTTTTCACCGCATCGCCCACAGAAACCGCAGGGCGCTGGTGGAATGTGGTGAAGCCGTTTGTTCGCGAGAACGTAACGAGCGGGTATTCCTTGGTTTTGCCGTCTGCGTTCTTCACCTTAATGAGTGCAGCGTCGGAGTAGGTAACCTCGCCTGCCTCGTCTGCGAGAATGAGTCGGCCGGAGTCGCGTGCTGCGATGCTCTCGATACCTGTTCCAACAAACGGAGCGTCTGGCACAACCAGCGGCACCGCCTGTTTTTGCATGTTCGAACCCATGAGCGCACGGTTGGCGTCGTCGTTTTCTACGAATGGAATGAGCGACGTTGCAACGGAGAATGGCTGGTTGGTTGCAACTTCCATGTAATCGACGTCGGTGTTTTTTACAAGAGTTGGCTTACCGCCAAAACGAACTTCAGCGAACTTGACCGAAATTTTGCCGTCGTCGTCGCGCGGAGTAGCAGCGTGCGCGATTGCGTACTGCTCTTCTTCGAGTGCGTTGAGGTACTGAATGTCTTTGGTGATTTGACCCTTCTCCACCTTTGCGTACGGCGTTTCGATGATGCCGAACTCGTTTGGTCGAGCATAGAGCGACATGTGGAGCACGAGACCGATGTTCTTGCCTTCTGGTGTGTGAATCGGGCACACGCGTCCGTAATGCGATGAGTGCACGTCACGCACTTCGAGTCCTGCGCGCTCCGATGTAAGACCGCCGCGACCGAGTGTTGAGAGTGTGCGGAGGTGTTCGATTTCGTCGAGCGTGTTGTACTGCTGCATGAGCTGCGAGAGCTGGTCGGTCGTGAAAAATTCACGGATAGCAGCCTGGAACGGTCGTGGGTTCACGAACGAAACTGGTGCTGTGGTTTCTGGGTCAACCATGGCCATACGGTCTTGGATGTTGCGCTTCATGCGCGAAAGGCCCACGCGCATGCGCTGTTCCAAAAGTTCGCCAGCGAATCGTACGCGGCGGAAACCCAAGTGGTCGATGTCGTCTGCTTCGGAGTTTGGATTCGAATTGAGCTCCGCAATGTGCGAAACGATGCGAATCACGTCTTCGAGTGTGAGGGTGGAGTTCTGTACATCCTTTTCAGAAGTACCGAGTCCGAATCGGCGATTGAAGTGGAAGCGGCCCACGCGCGAGAAGTCGTAGCGTTCCGCAGAGAGAATCGACTTCACGTGGTCGCGAGCATTGTCTGCTGTTGCGATATCACCGTCGCGAAGGCGGCGGTAGATTTCTACGTATGCTTCTTCTGTAGTGTGTGCGTGGTCGAGCGCGAGTGTTGCGGCAATCGCCTCCTTTGCTGGTGCATTCTTTTCGAATTTCGAGAGAATCTCTTTTTCAGTGGTGAGTCCAAGCACGCGCAAAAGCGATGTAACCGGGAAGCGGCGCTTGCGGTCAACTTTCACATACATGGCGCCGTCGGCGTCGGATTCGATTTCAATCCACACACCGCGAGCTGGAATGATTTTTGCTGCGAAATAGTTTTTGCCCTTGTACGGTACTGCCTCAAAAAAGACACCGTACGAGCGAGCAAGCTGTGGTACAACAATGCGCTCCACGCCGTTGATGACGAACGTGCCGTGTGCGGTCATCCATGGGAAATCAGCAAGAAAAATTTCCTGCTCTTTCTTCTCCCCTGTTGTCTTGTTCTTCAAACGAACCACCATCGAGAGCGGTGATTCGTAGGTTTTCATAAAACGCTTTGCGTACTGTTCGTCCCAGCGCAATTCGCCGAAACTAAACTTCACGAGTTCAAGCTCGAACTTTTTGCCCGAGTGGTCGCTAATTGGAGAAAACTCCTTGAACACGCGTTCTGCTCCGCCCTCGACGAACTGGCGGAAGGAATCGATTTGCGATTCCACGAGGCTCGGAAGCTTCACGAGAGGCTCGCGAAACTTTCCGAAATACTTCTGCGGACGAACCGCCTGCTTGGTTTTAGCCATGCGTGTGGACACGCGACGGTACTGCTCGAGCAGCAACGGCGCATGCAATTATGAGAAACCCTTCTAATCGGACAAAAGTCCTCATATCGACTGCGTTCGCTCGGAAATGAAAGTGAACTTTCATTTCTCTCACTCACTTGTCGATAAAAATAATCCGAGAAATATTCGGATTATCACTGCCGTCTTTCGACAGCTGTTAAGAATGCAAATTTGATCGTCGGCCGCAACACAATCAGGAGCAAATGTCCGAGTAATATAGTCGTTTTCGGAGGGGGTGTCAAATTGGCCTCAAATAAGCCTATTGTGAAGACAGAATGAGGGGCCGCATGCGATGATGCGGCCCCTCGGTCGTTAGCGAAACCTACCCCAAAGTCAGTTACTGTTCGGTGTCAATCGCCTCAATGAAGCCCGGGAAGCCAAGGCAAACTGCCGCGGCCGATTCCGTGCATCCCTTGAGATGAATCAGGGCACAGGCGCTGAGCCTGATTTCCCGGTTGAGTCGGCCGAGCCCGAAGAAGACCACGATTTCGAGGTAGCGGCTTTCATCGGCCCCCACATCGTCGCTCCCAGTCTCCTGCATCTGCTTCAGCCTGTCCCGGATACCCTGCTCGAGCACTGCAATAGCCGATTTCTGCGTCGGTTTCAGTGCCTCCAGCTCGGCAAGCAACGACTTGGCAGCCGCGCACGCCGGGTTTTCCACGCCCGAACGGGCAACCTCCTCCTTGAGCTGTTGACGACGTGACGCGACAACGGTTGGCAGCTTTGCAGCCGCC
This sequence comes from uncultured Candidatus Saccharibacteria bacterium, assembly GCA_964471165.1. Taxonomy (GTDB): domain Bacteria; phylum Patescibacteriota; class Minisyncoccia; order Phycocordibacterales; family UBA2100; genus UBA10103. The sequence goes on along the minus strand of CAYYEX010000007.1, from coordinate 54,929 downwards.
TTTCTCAAGGCACTTACTGTCATCCGATTAATTCCTCTTCTTCTTCCCTTTGGTTGCGTTATAGCCCCGCCCGGTTCACTCAACAATCCCCCGTTCAAAGCTGACAGAAGCCTACGCCTGCCCATACAATGCGTCAATTGAGATATTCACCTTGCATACACTTGCTCAGAAAACTCCTTTTATTCTTCGCGCTTCGATGCGCGCGAGATACCACTCTCGCAAACCACACGCATCGATAATAGGCATAGCGAACATGAGAATTATGTCGGTAATAGCTTCGCGCGGATGCGGCAATCCGAATGCCGTGTGGTGCGCTGCATCAATACCGCGCGAAAGATATCGCACGCGCAGCGCATGAAGAAACGTCGATACGATAACCATCGGCTCGTCGTTTGAAGCACGCAGCTCGCGCAGCACATCCGTCTGCTCGATTGTTTCGACACCGCGCACAATCTTTTCAATTGGCACATCGGGCGCAAGCTCAGAGAGCACCCGACTATAGATTGTGATGTCGCTCTCCCCCTCGTTCGACTTGAACGCGGAGATGATGAGAAACCTCGGGTTCTCAACGACGGACGCTATGTCGGCGGCGAGTGCGAGCGAACGGTGCCAATCCTGGCACTCGTCGCGGCCAAACCTTCCAGGAATACCCGGGCTTTTTGGAATTGGGCAGATGACCGTCACGCGGCCTCCTTTTGCTAGTCAGAAACACTTTCGGCTGACAAATCTATACGTCCGAAGCCCCAGGGTGTCAACTTTGCTGTTTCCCTTTTTTCCACGCGTCTCCTACACACCAAGGCGAGAAGGCCTACGCGCGATTCTCGCGCTTCGCATTTTTCCAAGCGTCCATCTCCTTGTGGTTACCGGAGAGCAGCACAGGCGGAACTTTGTATTTCTTTTTTTTCCATTCCAGAACCTCGGGGCGAGTGTAGACCTCCGGCGCAGAAACGCGCGAACGCTCGAGTGATTCAGCTTTCCCCAGCACACCGGGAATAAATCGTGCGATTGCGTCAATCATCGTGGCAGCAGGTAATTCCCCACCCGTTAAAACATACGGACCGACCGTTACTTTTTTTGCCTTAAGAATTTTCTGCACGCGTGCATCAATGCCTTCATAGCGGCCGCAAATAAATATAATGTCTTTCTTCTTAGAAAGTTTTTGCGCCATCGGTTCATCAAACTGCTCGCCGTCGGTAGCAAAGAATACAATCTCGACACCCTTCTTCTTTCCCCGCGCTTTTTCTACCGCCTTCAAAATCGGGTCGGGGCGCAGCACCATGCCGGGGCCGCCACCGTAGGGCCTGCGGTCCACACGGATGTCCTGGGCGCGCGCCTCTGCTCCGCGCGCAGGGAGACTGAAGTCCTTGGGGTCGTAGTAGGAAATCTTGATTTTTTTGTCTTCGGCGGCGCGCCCCAAAATCGAGCTCTTTAAATAGGGCTCTATCGCTTCCGGGAAAAGGCTCACGATATGAAAATGGGTCATCGTGCCTATATCATCATAATTCTTACGCATGTCAATCATAACGACGTAGACCATGTGATACTGGGTATATGGATTCAGAAAAAACGCCGCACGTGCTGCTAATCGACGACAACGTAGAAGTAAGCCATATGTATGCCCGTGCATTCCGTACTCACGGATGCGAAACGCGCGCGCTCTATGACGCAGAAGAGGCCCTCAAGGAATTGAAAAGCGGCGATTTTGTTCCGGACGTGATTGTAGTAGACGTGATGATGCCGAATATGAATGGAATCGAGTTTCTAACGGAACTTCGCAAAGACCCGCGATTTACGAGCGTGCCGGCTGTTGCACTGACAAATATGCGTAACGACGAGTACGAACACCAGTTCGTTGAGGCACCAGTTGAGTTCTACATGAACAAACTCGACCATGAGTTCACTGAAATCGTGGAGAAGATAGTTGGAGTTATAAAAAAGCACCAGAGAGTGAAATAAATTGCTCGGGCGAAATAAATAGCCTAATCAAAAAACACCGCCATGCGGGCGGTGTTTTTTGAAATCCGATATTGGATTACATTTTTCCTTCTTTGAGGTCGTTGATGACGTCGTCTACTGTGGTATCTCGTTCGTAAGGCTTCGAGTCGTCTACCGCGTCGATAACAGGTGCTGGGCCGCGGTCTTCGCCGAGTCCGAGTCCCCCGCTCTGACGATCAGAACCTTCTGGTTCTTCAATCTTGAGGTTTACACGAGCGTCGTACTTCATCCCGACCACGCGCAAGATTGTGCGGATTGCCTTGGCGGTTGCGCCGGAGCGTCCGATTACCTTGCCCATGTCGTCCTTGTGGACCGAAAGCGTAAGAAGTACTCCCATCTCGTCGACAACGCGTGTGATTTTTACGTCGTTCGGATTATCAACAAGTGCTTTGATAACGTATTCCAAGAATTGCTGGTCGCGTTCCATATCAGTCATTCAATCGTTAGCGCGTAATGTCTTCCAATTTTACCGCACAGGCAGAAATCCTCAAACCTGTATTCAAGGGGAATCCTTGAACACTCTCACTTAGGCTGCTGGAGTTTCCTCCTTTGCAGGCTCTTCAGCTGCAACTTCTTCAGCTGCTTGCGGTGAGTTTGTCGAATCCGCTGGAGCTTCTTCAGCCGCTGCTTCTGGAGCTGCCTCCTCGGCTGTTGGTTCCGCTGCCTTTGGGGCTGGTGCCTCTTCAACAACCTCTTCCTTTACTGGTTCAACAAACTTCGGAAGCACGTTAATCTTCTTGCCGGTCAAAATACCGAGGCTTATGAGCATATTGTGCACGGTGTCAGACGGCTGTGCGCCTACAGACATCCAGTACTTCACGCGCTCGCCGTCGATTACTCGCTCCTTGGAGCGTGGATTATAAGTTCCTACTTTTTCGACGATATTACCCGTCTTTGGTCCTTCGGTGTGTTCCACAACAATAATGCGGTATGACGGCATGTTTATACGGCCTACGCGCTGCATTCGAATCTTTAACATGGCGAGACTTTAACAAAGTTGGCACCTACCGTCAAATTGTGTTGTTATTTCACCTTCCCTAGGGCTACAGGTCAATCTATGCAAAACTGCGCTTAGCCATGAAAGGGGGTGATTAAATTGGCTTTTGCGATAGACGTCCGTGTTGAATTCAAATGCAGCGATGAAGACTTCGGTGGAGTTCTTCAGCGTGTGCTGAACGCACTCGGAAAGTTCGGCGCCCTGGGTTCAATCGATGGTAGCTCGTCGGGCGGACAAGGCGTAGTGCTGTTTGAAATTTCTGCGTTCTTACCAGACGCTTCAAGCAGAATCCAACCATCTGTAAGCGCCATCTTTGGCGTTTCAAACGTGGAGGCATCGAATGCCGGAGACCGAAGTACAAGATCCAGAGCCGTGGCTTAGTCGTCACCTGAAAAGACCGGACCGCCGCGTACACCGTTGTACGCCGCCCCGGTCTTTTTTGTTATTGGATTTTCCTCAGTACAACCAATGTGGTCACGTGACCATGGTATCGTTTTTATATGAGTTTCGAGGGACGTAAAGACAAAAAACAAAAAGAAAAACGTCGTGGGCCGAACAAACTTGTGCAAGCCGCACGCGGAGCAATTTTTGGGGCAGGTGTTCTCGCTGGCATTGCCACGAACAAAATCGTGGAGAAATATCACGAACCAACAACGATGGCCGACGAGACGGAGACAGGCTCGCCTAAATCCCGCTTTGCGTTCACTAATGCGAACAAAGCAAAAAAAGGTATCGAGGACAGACGCGACGAATCCGCGATTGTAGAAGTCTTTCGGCAGGCAAGTGATGCCATCGCATCAAAACCCGTGGAAGCGGATCAAACACTTGAACCCCTTACTACCCTTGGAATGGAAGCAGGTGCACTGCACATCGAAGGCGCACAGGAGAGGATTCGAGCAGACATTCAAAGAAAGGAGGACGCAGAGTTTCGTAGAGCAATCTCATCACGCAATCACAAACAACTTTCAGATGTTCTCAAAAGGCTCCAGGAACGCGAGGCAGAAATAAATCGCCGCAGGCAGCGGTAGTTCCTACTTCGCCACCTTGGTCGCCTCTTCAAACTTCACAGACAAAAGCTTGGATACGCCGTCGCTTCCCATCGTGACGCCATACAATTCCCCTGCGGCGCTCATGGTTGCGCGGTTGTGGGTGATAACGATGAGCTGCGATTTCTGTCCCAATTCTTTAATCATGTCAGCGTAGCGCTTGGAGTTGGCTTCGTCGAGCGCGGCATCGGTTTCGTCCAATATCAAAAATGGTGGGGGATTCACCTGCGACATCGCAAATATCATTGCAATACTCGTGAGCGCGCGCTCGCCTCCCGAGAGCACTTCGAGTCCGTGCACTTTCTTGCGCGGCAGGTGCACCGAAACCGTGAGCCCCGCATAGAGCTCGTCTTCTTCAGGAACAACGTCTTCCATATCTTCATCGTCATCAAGGTTCGACCTTGATGCGCGCTTGGGTTTTTCTACAAGGAACTTCGCTTCCCCACCGTTGAACAATTTTGCAAAGAACGTGTTGAGGGCCACGTTGATGTCTTTGAGTCCCTCATGGAACCGCACGTCGATGGTGCGCTCCAATTCTGCAATTATGTCTTTGAGACTCTCCGCCGATTTTTCCAAATCCGCGAGCTCGCGCGTAAGAAACTCATCGCGCTCCTTGGTTTGGGTGAACTCCTTTACAATCGCGTCTCCGTTGCCGATGCCACTTTCTTCGATTTTGATTTTCAAGCGCTCGATATCGCGACGACGCTTTTCTTGCGTGCCGCGGTCTTCGGAGAGAGCACCCTCAGGAATTTCATTTTTGTCCCACGCATGCACTGCCGCGCCAATAAGCGCGATGCCCTCGCGAACTTCTTCCTCGAAACGTTGACGCAAAGAAGCAAGCTGGCTTCGTGCGGCATTTGCCGAATCGAGCATGTTGCGCACCTCACGAACCTGCGATTGTAGTTCCACCGATTCGCGCTCGGCCGCAAACGACGCCTCACGGCTCTGTGCAATTCCCGCTCGTGCCATTTCAATATCTGTTGCGAGCCGAGCTTCCTCGGCTTCAATATCTTTGAGCGATACTGAGAGTCGTTCCACTTGCTGCTGTACTTCTTTATTCGTTTCGGGCGCGGTGCCTGCCAAACCATCGACGAATGCACGGATTCGTCCGCGCACATTTGCCACCAGCTCGCGCATTGCGTTCACGTCGCCCGCGCGTTCAGCATTTGAGAGCGTGTCGTCTACTTCGTGCACAAACTGTCGCACGTGCGGTACCGGCACGATTGCTTCCACCGTTACGTTTGTGGCTTCGAGCGCGCCTTCGGCGCGGCCGAGTTCGCGTGCAATCTCCTCGCGGCGACGGCGCGTGTCGCTCAGTCGCGCATTAAGCTCCTGCACGCGCGCCTGCAATTCCTGTGCGGCGTTGTCGCCACCGCGCCCAGTTTTACCCGAAGCCTCGCGCAGTCGCTCATTCAAACTCCTCAACTCTTGTTCATGCGCTCTCGCGTCTTCGAGTAGCCGGGAATCTTCTTGGGTGAGATACGCGTGTTCGCGTGCCAGGTAGTCGGCAAGCTTGGCAGCGAGGTCGTCTTTCATTTCGCGCGCCTTCTCAATCTTTTCCACCTGCACGCGTAAAAAGTTGAGGTGCGGTGCAATTTCTCGGCGCAGCGATTTTGTTTTATCGATATTGATACCCGTTTCGTCGAGTTTTCTCTCCGATTCAGCTTTCTTGTGCTGGTAGAGCTTGAGACCGAGCGCGTCTTCCACCATTTCTCGGCGCTCCTTAGGAGAGGCATTCAAAATGCGATCTGCCTCACCCTGCGAAATAATTTGGTAGCCCGAACCGCCAATATTGGCGCCAGCAAGCAAACGAATCACATCTTTCAATCGCACCGCGGTGCCGTTCATTAAGTATTCATTCTGGCCGTCGCGATACACGATGCGCTCTATCACCACCTCGTTAAAATCGATATCAAGCAGGCGTGTTGAGTTATCAAACGTTACCTTTACCCCGGCTCGATTGGCTCGCGTGAGCGTGGGCGAGCCGCCCCAAATCAAATCTTCGCCCTTTTTGGAGCGCATGCTTTTCATCGACTGCTCGCCGAGCACAAAACGAAACGCTTCGGCCACATTTGATTTCCCCGATCCGTTGGGTCCGACGATGCTCGCGATAGGCGACGTAAAAACCAGTTCGGACTTTTTGCCGAACGATTTAAACCCCGATAGCTCTATCGATTTGAGATACACACTCCAATTGTAGCAAGAACCCGCGGAGCTTTCTCCACGGGTCCCTGTAATGAGCGAATCGTTCAGATGCTGGAACTCTTGGTCAGCAGCCCCTCGCGAACGTGGATGATGCCCAGGTAGGCCAGACAGAACAGTGCCTGTGCCATGATAGCCGCCATGACTACCTCGGAGGCGTCGTGGCCGCGAAGCCACGAAATAACGCCTGCGTTGTTGAGAACGAGCCCGACAAACGCGATGCACAGTGCGGTCAGCTCGAACTTGGTGTAGCGCAGAACGATAAATGCGGCCCACGCAATCGCAAATCCGATTTGGTAGAACAGCAGCGCGGAAAGCTTTGCTCCCAGCGCACCGAATGCGATGTGGCCGAAGATGTAGCCGAGGAACAGCAGGTACGCCAGGCCAATGAGCTGTCCGAGCTCGTCGCTCGTGCCAGAGTCCTTATTGGTATTCATCTTTTCACCCCTAGTCGTGAATCCCGCCAGAACTCTGCCATTGCTTCCCCAACAACTCAAGCAATCACCTAAGCGGAGCGAGACGTGCCTTTTTAGAGGCTTGTGAGTTTGGCGAAACGAGCATGGAGAAATTTTCTTTACACCGCAAGCGAGCGTACCTGCACCATTTTTGAGGCTTGTGAGCCTGACGAGGCGAACATGGAGAAATTTCTTAGCAAAGAAATTTCGTACTCAAAAATGGTGCAGGTACCGAGCGAATCACCATCCCTTTGCCGCCAGCGCCTTTTCCGCAGCCGCCTGCTCGCTCTCTTGCTTTGAGCGGCCTTCGCCAGTTGCTACGCGCTCGCTGCCCAATCGCACAGCCGTGAGAAATACTTTGTCGTGGTCGGGCCCCGTCTGACTTACCACTTCGTATATTGGAGTGAACCCGAGTTTTTCTTGAGATATTTCCTGCAATTTGCTCTTGGCGTCCTGCCACAAACGATTTGCAACCACATTGTCCGTCTTGTGGAACAATTGTTTGGAAATAAAATCACGCGATGCTGGATAACCCGCATCGAGGTGAATGGCACCGATGATTGCCTCGAACGCATTGGCGAGAATGATTTGTCGCGCGCGCCCCATGTCACGCGACTCACCCTTGCTCAGAAGCAAGTAATCATTCATCCCCAGAGCCTGAGCCGCCTCGGCGATTGACACCGTATTCACGAGTGCGGCGCGAAATGCAGTCAGTTCGCCCTCTGGCTTGTCGGGATACTTGTTATATAAAAACTCGGTTACCACGAGTTCCAAAATTGCGTCGCCCAAAAATTCGAGTCGCTCATTGTGTTCGCGCCCGTTGCCGCGGTGTTCATTTAAATACGAGCGATGCGTAAACGCCTGCTCCAAAAGTTCCCGTTTGCGGAACGTATAGCCGATTTTGGCTTCGAACGGTGCAAAATCCATAGCCGCCTATTTCTTCAACTCGCGAATTTTTGCCAGCGCCTTGATAGCAGGAATCACAATCTTTGTCAGAGAGTCATCATAAAAGTTCAGGTCGCCCACTGCCGCAAGAGGAAACCACTGTGCATCGTCGAGCCCACCGGACGGCCCAAGTTTAATATCGGTAAATGGTGACTTTGCGAGAAAGTATGTAACTCGTTTTTTCTTTTTGCCTCCGGAAATCTTGGAATCGTTGGCAATGTATTCGTTGACACCAATTTCCTCGATGATGGTGATGTCGAGCCCCATTTCTTCTTTGATTTCACGAATGGCTCCCTGCTCCACGTTCTCGCCGTGTTCCACCTTGCCTTTGGAAATGGTCCAATGTCCAAAAATGTCGTGTACGAATGCCAGATAGTACTCGCCTTCGTTTTCTGCAAACACCACTGCCCCAGCCAACTCTTCGAGCGGCATCTTACTCTGACTTGCGGGCGCCTTGCGCGCAGCGCCTTCGTTTTTCCCTGGTTCGCCAAGCTCCACATACACCGCTCCCAACACACCGTTTACGAAACGACCCGAGGAAGCGCTGCCGAACGCCTTTGCCAATTCGATTGCTTCGTTGATTGCCACCTTTGCCGGAACCTGCGCGCGGTCGGCATACAAAAGCTCAGTGAGCCCGATGCGCAAAATATTTCGGTCGATTGCAGCGATTCTTTCGAGTGGCCACTCAGGAGCGGCCCGCACAATAACTTCGTCAATTTCTTTCTGTTTGGTAATCCCTGTCTGGAGGAGGTTCTTCATAAACGGCATATCGCTGTCTCTTGCGCCGAACTCCTTGGCGTAGTCCACCAAGCGTCCGAAACAATCGTCCATCGACAGACTTCCACCCGACGAATCGCGCTCAAAAAGCACTTGAAGAGCTACGGATCGTGCGAGGTGTCTATTTGCCATATACAAAGGAACTGAACACACCATTAGTGTACACGCAAAAACATAAATGCAGTATGAACCCCGTTAGAAACTGTGGATGACGGCATTCATCACAAAGCTGCGTCACATTGTCCTCATTCACATTTTCCGTGATGTTTTCTCATGGGGTGAACGTAGTGGAAAACTCCCCAAAAGAAAAAGCCGACTTCCGTCGGCTTTTTCTTTTTGTTTTATTTTGCAGCTTCGGCTGTCTTGTCTTCTTTAATCTGGCCGCTTGCTCGGAGCTCGGTATTCTTTCGCTTGGTTCGGCGCTGCTCGCGCTTCGCGCGGGCCACAACATCGATAATCATCTTGCCGCGGTACATACCGGTCTCCGGGTCAACGCGGTGTCGCAAGTGAGAATTCCCCGCCTTGTCGGTTGTAACACGAGAAGTGGTGAGCCCATGATGAGAACGCCGCTTGGCGGTCTGGGATCGGTTACGACGCATTCGTACTACCATATTGCGGCGGATTATACAGATATTCCCTTTTTTTGCAATAAATGAGCCATGGTTGGCCCTATTGCAGGACTTTTGTGGGGCTATTCGACCACTATTTCGCGAGTCTCTGCCCGAGGCAGCCTGGTGCAGAAAGTAGTCCGATGAAGCACCGAGAGCCCTTCTTTTGCGATTGCTTTGCGGTGTTGGAGTGTGCCGTAACCCTTATGTTCGCTGAACTTATACTCCGAAAAGTTCTCAGGCAGACTCTCCATAAGTCGGTCTCGGGTAACCTTGGCAATCACAGAGGCGAGCGCGATAGCGGGCACGTTTTCGTCACCCCGAATAAACGAGCGTTGCTGCCACATATCCGGCACGCGCAGTCCCGCGTCGAGAAGCACTTCGGCCTTATCCGCACTTACGCCGATACGGCTGAGCGCCACTGCGGCCGCCTCGTGCGCGGCGTTCACGATACCGATAGAGTCGATAACCGGGGCATCAACAAACGCGGCCGCATGTTTCAGGCGGCCGTGAGTAACAATGTATTCATAGAGTATCTCGCGCTGTTGCGCCGAGAGCTTTTTTGAGTCTCGGAGCCTCGGCTCACCCCGATTGGTTACGAGGGCATAAGCTACTCTCCAATCAAGGTCGAGCGGCAGGAGCACGGCCCCGACACAAACGGGACCGGCTAGTGCACCGCGGCCCGCTTCGTCGATACCGATTACGTATCTCATTACTCACTCATAATAGCAAAGGACCGCGCAAATTCGCGGCCCTACGGTGCATATCTTTTTCTGGCAATTAAGCCCCCGCCAGCCAGCGCAGAATTTGCGATTCACGCATTGCGTCGACAGCCCGACACCCGCCGACAATCAGCACGCCATACGCGGCGGCACAGAAAACGGTAACCGTAACCCATACGGGCGCCGTACCGATGGCAACCACACCGACAACTCCATACTTGCACGCCTGGACCATGGCTTCCTCCGCCGTTTGCCCTTTAAAAGGGTCAGATTGGGTACCGCGAATACTCTAGAACGGGGTCTCGCAAGAGTCAATCGAGGAAATATCTCACGGGGTATACTGCGCGCATGTCACGTGCGGACTTCGTCCATTTACATAACCATTCGCACTATTCGCTGCTCGAGGCACTCCCCAAAATCGAAGATTTAGTCGCTGCCGCAAAGGCAGATGGTCAAACTGCGCTCGCACTCACCGACGCCGGCAACATGTATGCAGCGATTGAGTTCTACAAAGAATGCAAAGACCAGGGTATTAAACCGATTCTTGGTGTGGATTTTTTCGTTGCACCGCGCACCCGCCACGACAAAGAGCACCGCATCGACGACCGCATGTCGCGCCTCGTCTTGCTCGCGAAGAACGAGATTGGGTACCGCAATCTGTTGCAGGTGGTCTCGCGTGCATATATTGAAGGCTTTTACTACCGCCCACGACTCGACCGTGAACTCATCCAAGAATACAAAGAAGGGCTCATCGCCATTCTGCCGAGCTTCGGTGGCGAACACGCCAAAGCTCTCAAAGATGGTGTTGACGACCGCGCCCGCGAGAGCCTCGATTGGTACAAAAAGCAATTCGGTACCGACTGCTTTGTAGAAATCACGCGCCACCACGAAATTGAGGGCCACGAGGAGCGCATGCAAAAAATTATTGAGCTCGCACGAGTGGTTGGCCTGCCGCTCGTTGCTGCGCACGATACCTACTATCTCAAACCAGAAGATGCGATTGCACGCGAACTCGTAACCAAAATCCGCTCCGGTGGCACGCTGAATCGCGACTTCGAAGGCACCGCGAACGACTTTTCTTTTATCTCGCGCGACAAAGCACTCTCGCTATTTCGCGATTTGCCCGATGCACTTGAAAACACGGTCAAGATTGCAGACATGTGCAATGTTGAACTCGAATTGGGTAAGTGGGTGTTTCCTGATTTTCTCCTCGCTCCGGGACAAAACGCCGACGACGAACTTAAGAAACTCGCCTACTCAGGCTTTGAACGCCGCGCTCTCGAGCAGAATGAAGAAACCCTCACCCGCATTGAGTACGAGCTGAGCGTTATTGCCAAAAAAGGGTACTCACCATACTTCCTCGTGGTCTCCGACTTGCTTCGTCACGCAAAAGAGCAGGGGATTCTGACCAACATTCGTGGCTCCGTTGCGGGCTCGCTCGTTACCTACCTCTCCGGTATTACCAATGTGAATCCCCTTGAGTACGGACTCCCCTTTGAACGCTTTTTGAACCCTGAGCGACCATCGGCACCGGACATCGACATGGACTACGCCGATAACCGTCGCGACGACATGATTGACTACGTGCGGCAGAAATACGGCGACGACCACGTGGCGCAAATCGGCACATTTGGAACCATGATGGCGCGCGCCGCTGTGCGCGATGTTTCGCGCGCACTCGGCCATCCGTATGCACTCGGCGACGCGATTGCAAAAATAATTCCATTTGGCAAACAAGGCTTCCCCGTCACAATCCAAGGCTCGCTCGACGATGTGCCGGAGCTCGCCGAACTCTACAAGCGCGACCAGGATGCCCGCGAGGTCCTCGACCTTGCCATGAAAGTGGAGGGCAATGCGCGCCACGTGGGCGTGCATGCAGCTGGCGTGGTGATTGCACCGACCCCTGTAACCGACTTTGTGCCGATTCAGCCCGACCCGAAAGGAGGCAAAAAAATCACCCAGTACGACATGCACGCTGTGGAAGACGCAGGGCTCCTCAAGTTTGATTTCCTCGGACTCACCAACCTTTCAATTCTTGCCGACGCAGTGGCTCGCGTGAGAGAACGTCTCAATGTTGACATCGACCTCGACAACTTCCCCCTCGACGATAAAAAAACATTTGAGATGCTCTCACGCGGCGAAACGCTCGGTGTGTTCCAACTTGCAGGAGGGGGCATGACGACCTATCTGGTCGACCTCAAGCCCACAGTGATTCACGACATCAATGCAATGGTGGCGCTGTATCGCCCGGGACCAATGAACTTTATTCCGCAATACATTGAGCGCAAAAAGAATCCGAAGCTCGTCACCTATTTGGATCCGCGCATGGAGGCAATCCTGAAAAATTCGTATGGCGTTATTACCTACCAGGACGACGTGCTCCAGATTGCAATCGACCTTGCCGGTTACTCTTGGCTTGAAGCCGACAAGTTCCGCAAAGCGATGGGTAAAAAAGTTGTTGCCGAAATGGCTGCACAAAAAGAAAAGTTTACAAAAGGCTGTATTGAGCGCGGTATGAAGCCGGCAGTCGTGCAAACACTCTGGGAACAAATCGAAACATTTGCGGCCTACGGCTTCAACAAAGCGCACGCTGCAAGTTACGGCAACTTGGCCTACAAAACTGCGTACATGAAAGCGAATTTCCCTGTCGACTACATGGCGGCGGTCCTCACTGCAGACGCCGGCGACGTGGAAAAAATTGCCGAGGTCATCAACGAGTGCAAACGCATGGGTATTTCCATTTCCCCACCTTCGGTCAATGAAAGCCGCGGCAACTTTACCGTCATCGATGAAAACACAATTCGATTTGGTTTGTACTCTATAAAAAACTTCGGCACGGGCGTTGCAGACACAATCATTGCAGAGCGTGAAAAGAACGGGCACTTTACCGACATTTCTGATTTCGTTTCCCGAATTGCGGATAAGAATCTCAACAAAAAATCCCTTGAGTCGCTCATTCAGAGCGGCGCGCTGGACGATTACGCTGAGCGCGGTGTGCTCATGTACAACTCGGAGCGCTTGCTTGAGTTCCACCGTGAACTCACCAAAAAACCAATCGGCCAAGACTCATTGTTTGGCGGGCTCTCCGAAGCCCCCGCGCTTGTAAAAATCCGCCTTGAAGACGCGCCGGCTGCGAGCCAAGACCAACGCCTCTTGTGGGAAAAAGAATTGCTTGGTCTCTATATTTCTGGGCATCCGCTCGACAAGCACGCGGCAAAGCTCGCAAATGCAAAAAACAGTATCAAGCATGCAAAGGAGCACTTGAAGAATGTGGAAACGGTGATTGCGGGCTACGTTGAAACAGTGCAAACAATTCTGACCAAGAAGGGCGAGAAAATGGCGTTCCTCAAAATCTCGGACCTTTCGGATTCTATAGAAGTCGTGATTTTTCCGAACTTGCTCAAAGAAAATGAAAAACTCATCGTTTCAGGAAACTGCATCATGCTCAAGGGAAAAATATCGGAGAGGAATGGTGAAGATAGTTTTGTGGCAGAAAAAGCAAAGGCCCTCTAGACAAGACGTCTTTTATGTGTTAGAAGTATTTCAGCACACTTTGTGTTTTTGGATGAGGATTCCACATGTCGGACGAAAGAAGAAACTTTGCTGCACTTGCGGCAGCGATTACGAAAATGCAGGCTGGCACGCTCGACCCGAGGGTTCTCGATGTAACCCTCGTAAACTTCGCGCTCTCTCGCCTTCGCGCCCTTGAACGCCTGCTTCCGAACGACACGATTTGTCTGCGCTCCGAAATTGACGCGCAACTCAAGCGCATCACGCCCGGTGAGTGGAGCGAAAAAGTCCGCACACAAGTGTTCGACGATATGCTCGCTTCGCTCGACGACTTTCTCGGAAGCAATCGCGAGAAGCGCGACGGATTGCCGCGCACCGCGCATTGCCTGCAAGCTATTGTGAAAGGCTTCAACCAATACCTAGGAAAAACACACAGACGATAGGACTTTCAGTGCGGCGGCCGACCATCGGCCGCCGCATTCACGTTATCCCCAGGTTGACGTCACGCGCTGAGGGATTAAGGTACACGCAGCACACACTCGTCGGTGCGGTCATGGACAGGGATGAAAAGAAATGACTGAACTCGTTCTGAGCGATGAACGACTTCGCGAAGCAGCAGCAATCGCGCATCGTATTGCCAAAAGCGATACTGCGATTACGGACAAAACGCCGGCAATCGAACTCGGGACGTTGTTGCTGACGGCAGTCGGAAAGTCGGTGGAGAAGTTCCTGCAACTCGACGAGAGTTTTCGCAACAAACTCCGCGACGCCGCGCTCTTCGTCAACCAGCGTCTCGACAGCGACGACAAGCTCTTCGGGTTTCTGCGTAGCGCCTTCGGCAATCTGAAAAAATGTGCCAAGGGGACCGTCGACGCCAGCAACTTCGCAAAAATCGCAGTGTTTCTCACCGCCCTCGTAAGCGTCGAAGAAGCCACGACGCTCAAGATGAGCCTGCACATTTCCTGAGTCCAGGACTCACACACTGAGCCTCGTGCTCACATCAGCCGCAATTGTCTGCGGCTGAACTGTTATATATACAAAGTTTATGGGCGCGGCAGTTCCCTGCCGCGCCCTCAAATTGTCATTCATGCTGCAATCGGATCGCGCTTCAGCGAAGATACATGATGGTTCGCCCAATTGATGGCACATTCGCGTGGTGTTCCGGTCGGTTCGGTGACGGGGATGTCCACGTACACCAATTTCTTACGGAGGAACGTTTCCGTATCAATGATGTAGAGCGCAAACGCTTTCACAGGGTCGTACATGTGAATCATCACCGCAAGTCGTCGGCTGCGCCGAAACTCGGGATGCGGCGTCGTGTGGGACTTCGCATAGTAGCGTTGCCCATCTTGCGCCCGCCACGCGGAGCGGACATGCAACACGTAGGTATGCTCACCATTGATGAGGTACTGGCGCCAGAGTGGACGAGTGGCACCCCACATCAGTTCGAGTTTGAGTCCCGCGTTCCTGCAATGCGCGCGCAGAAGCCGGTACATCTCGTTTCGTGCAGTAAACGCCGCAATCTTCCGCTTTCGCTGCTGCTTCTTGCGATTGCTCCGATTTTTCGCGCTGTTTCTGCCTGTCGTCCACCGGCGAGCTTTCGTCGGGCGCACGCCGGGCAGGTAGTTGTTGAACGTTTGTCGTGCGGCTTCACGCGACACACCCATATTCTTGCCGATGTCCGCGATACTGAGCTTCTTGTTGCGACCCCAAGCGTATAGTTGCTGGTACGTCACCTCCACGGGTGCCTTGCGCTTTGCGCGGAGCGCATCAAAACGCTCGGCGTACTTCTGCAGCCGTTTCGGAATCTCGGGGAGCTCAATCTGTGCCATTCCCTGCCTATCCTTTGCCTCACTGCCGTTAACAAACCATACCTGCCCGTTGAGCGCAATATTTTTGCGCACCCACATATTGCTGCTATCATCACCGGAATGTCAGACATCTCAGCAATTCGTCATACCCTTGCCCATCTGCTCGCCCAATCGGTGCTCGAAAGCTACCCCAAGGCCATCCTTACGCTCGGGCCCGCAATCGACAACGGCTTCTACTACGACGTGGATTTTGGTGCCGATAAAATCTCCGACACCGAACTCAAGGGCTTCCAGAAAACGATGCGAAAATCGCTCTCGAAATGGACTGAGTTTACTCACGAGGAAGTGTCGCTCGAGGAAGCTTTGAGCAAGTTTGCAGACAATCCCTATAAATCAGAACTCATCCGCGAAATTGCAGAGCGCGGCGAGAAAATCACACTCTACACCTGCGGTGGATTCACCGATTTGTGCCG
Source organism: uncultured Candidatus Saccharibacteria bacterium (assembly GCA_964471165.1). GTDB lineage: Bacteria > Patescibacteriota > Minisyncoccia > Phycocordibacterales > UBA2100 > UBA10103. Next base: position 39,388 of record CAYYEX010000007.1, on the reverse strand, counting down.
TGGTGGCCACGCAGAAAACCCCGCCGAAGAAATCGACGCCGATTCATTCAAGCTCGACCGCGTGGCAGGGGCCTATTGGCGCGGCGACGAAAAAAACACGATGCTCACCCGCATCTACGGTCTCGCATTCGAAACCAAAGAAGCACTTGATGCGTACTTGGTACAACGCGAAGAAGCCATCAAGCGCGACCACCGCAAAGTCGGCATCGAACAAGACCTGTTCACCTTTTCAGATTTGGTGGGTTCCGGCATGCCGCTCTACACCCCGCGCGGCAACATCGTACGCAATGCCATCATTAATTACTCGCGCGAGCTAAACACACGACTCGGATTTGGTGAAGTGCACACACCAAACGTAAACAAGGCGGAGCTTTTTAAAATCTCCGGGCATTACGATGCGTACAAGGAAGACATGATGTCGGTGCGTTCTCAATACGTCGAAGACGAAATGTTTTTGAAGCCTATGAACTGTCCGCAGCACACGCAAATATTTGCCTCTCGTCCGCGTAGCTATCGTGACCTCCCTATTCGCTATGCCGATTTCGCAAACCTCTACCGTGACGAACGACCGGGACAGCTTTCTGGCCTCACTCGCCTGCGCTCATTCGCTCAGGATGATGGCCACATCTTCTGTCGCGAGGACCAGGTTGAGGGAGAGCTCCTCAACGTGCTCGATGTAGTGAAAGATGCTCTCCAAACCTACGGCGTCGGGTACTGGATTCGTCTTTCTTTGCGCGACCCAAACAAAAAAGAAAAATATCTCGGTTCCGACGAAGACTGGGACCGCTCCGAAAACCAGCTCCGCGAGGTACTTGAAAAAAGCGGCGTTGAGTACAAACCAGCCGAAGGTGAGGCAGCGTTCTACGGACCAAAGCTCGACATCATGGCAGTCGATGCACTTGGACGTGAATGGCAAATCTCGACCGTGCAGGTGGACAGAACAATGCCCGGACGATTTGGACTCGAATTCACCGGTGAAGATGGAGCAAAGAAAACCCCTGTCATGATTCACCGCGCACTCATTGGTTCTCCTGACCGATTCATGGGAATTCTTATCGAGCATTATGCGGGGGCATTTCCAGTCTGGATGGCTCCAGTGCAGGTGCGTGTGCTCCCGGTTTCTGAAAAACATTCCGAATATGCCGCAAACGTGACCGACACACTGCTTTCAAGCGGTATCCGTGCAGATATGGATGATTCTGACAGTTTGGGTAAACGCATTCGTGGCGTCAAAGTGCAAAAACTTCCCTACTACATCGTTGTTGGCGATGAAGAAGTAAATGCAAACACCGTAACTATCGAAAACCGCCTCGGTGACAAAAAAACCGAAGACGTCCAAGTATTCATCGAGCAACTCAAGCAGGACATCGCATCGCGCTCTCTGTAGCCGTATACTTGCACCATATAAGTCTCATTTACACATATGGGAGAACAAGGATTGTCATCCAGCGACAAAGAATGGATTCGGGACGAAGTGAAATTACAGATTGGTAAGTTCAAGGATTGGGTACGTGAGGAGGTGCGCGAACAACTCAGAAACAGAAGCTAATACGAGAACAACCCGCTCTTTCGAGCGGGTTGTTTCGTTCACTTTCTTGCCCTTCGTAGCTCATAGAGCGTAGGAGGGTTGGAGCTTGGTCCTGCTTCGCGTAAAGCTACGCAGGACGAGCGGCGGACTTTTTATGCGCGGCTGATGACGATTTGCGGAATGCCTGCGGCATTTCGAATCATCTGCATCGCGTCGCGAGTCTTTACTTCTGCCATCGTTGGGAGAGAGAACTGAGATGCTACAACCGGAGTCGTAACAACCTCCTCTTCAACTTCCTCGACAACTGGAGTAACTACTTCTGTCGACTCCTGTTCAGATACTACGAAGTGATTTGAGCGTCGTGCTGCAATCGAGCTCGTAGCGAGGGCAAGCACTCCACCCTTGTAGTAGACCACAAGGTAGGCTGCAGCTGCTGCGACCGAGAGAATCGAGAGCCAGTACATCGCTTCGCCAACCGGACCGAGTGTGAGACCCGTGTACGGAATCTGAGTGAGCGAGACGCTCGGGTTGATTGTTGGTGCAATGTACGTTGGGATGAACGGTGCAGTGCGGCACGTGTAGCTGCCTCCCTGACCAGTAACCGTCATGCTGTACGTCTGGTTCGCGAAACCTGTCACAACACGTGTGCCGTTTGCTGCTACCGAGCCGATCGACGTGATGTAGGCCTGCGTAGCGTTGCTCGACGACCACACGAGTGTTGCTGTTGCGCTATATGCGCCAGCGTTTGTGAGCGTAATCACACAGTACGGTGCTGCAATCTGCTGCTGGTACTGGATGATTGGCTGAGCAACGACCGGCTGAACAGTTGTGATGTTCGTGTTACCGCTGTTGCTGATAACCGTGTTGAAGCTGTCGTTGATTGAGTTATCAATCCAGGTGTTCGTGTGAGTAGTAGTGTTCGTTACATTGCTTCCTCCGCATGTTGTGCATGTTGGAGTTGGCGTAGTGCGCGGAGGCTGTGGTGTTGGACGGCTCTGCGTGTGGCACGAGGTGCATCCGCCAGTCGAGCCAAAGCTCGGTGTTGAGTAGCTGTATCCACCGCTTGAACCTCCTCGGTATCCGCCGGTTGAACCGCCACCACCGAATCCGCCGAATCCGCCGCCAGAGTAACCACTCTGCGCTGCATACTGCGCCATGTACTGCTCTTGGTATCCTACCGTTCCGTAGATTGGCTGGTCGTCGTAGTACGTACCTGTTTGGTCGTCGTAGTACGTGCCTCCCGTAGACGCATCGTCGTAGTACGTGCCGCCACATGATGGCTCGCAGTCGTCGTAGTACGTGCCTCCCGTAGATGCATCGTCGTAGTACGTGCCGCCGTATGAACTGTCGTCATAATAATTTCCGCCGTAGGTGCTGTCGTCGTAATAGTTTCCGCCCGACGAGGAGTCGTCGTAGTACGTACCGCCATACGCGCTGTCGTCGTAGTAGTTTCCGCCATACGAGCTGTCGTCGTTGCCTCCACCGTACGAGCTGTCGTCGTAGCCGCCGCCGTACGAGCTATCGTCGTAGCCTCCGCCGTATGAACTGTCGTCATACTGTGCGAACGCGTTCTGTGCACCAACCATCTGGCTGGATGCGACTGCAAGAAGCACAACCACGATGGTTGCTGTGAACTTGCTGGTCTTTGTAATGATTTCCATAGTCTTTATGACTAAATAATAATTTGTAACGAATCTCGAGAGAGTATAACACAAAAAGGACCTTTGTCAAGGGTCCTTGGCTCTCCACATAGTACGGAGAGAAGTAAGAGCAGTCAAGGATTCGCAGCGGCAGCTTTGCCGCCGCGAATCCCCGGAACGCCCCTCAGATGGAGTCGTCCTTGTACTTGCCAGTCATGCCGGTCTTGGCGGGTGCAGCGGGTTTCGCCGTGTCCCGCACTTCGGGGGTGAGGTTCACCAGCTTGGTGAAGTCACCGTTGAAGGTTCCGGTCCAGCAGGTGTTCGCAGCCTTCGAGCAGCTCTTGATCTTGATGTCCTTGGCCGTTGTCGGCAGAGGAATCTCGACCCCGTGCTTCCCGTTGACTTCGACCGCGTGCGCCTTGAAGAAGATGGCCGTATCGCCGCATGCCTGGACCTCCTTGATGGAGCTGTCCTTGCGCGCGGTACTCGGTGCCATTTCGACGGTGACGCTGATGATGTCGCCGACCTGGACGGCATCGACCTTCGGGCGGGCGATGCCCACCAGCTGGTAGTTGGAGTCCGCAGCAGCGACATCGACAGGCTTGCAGCGAGCGCTCTGCGCGGAGGCAGGAGCGATGCTGGTCATGCCGACGATGGCGAGAACGGCGAGCGCGAAAACGTTGCGGTTGATCATGGTAGTCTCCCGATTTGCCCGTAGGCGTTGCGTTGACGTTGCGATGAATTGGCAGTATTTGCACTCCGCCACCTACGTGGAGGGTTGTGCATTACTGTTAGTATGATAGCACCGATACCCCCTCTTGTCAAGGGGTCCCAAACGAAAAGGGCGGTGGGAGTCAAGATGACTCCCACCGCCCCCAAGTGCCCCCATTTGGGCACAATTCCCTCAATCGGGAACGAAACAGCTTGGCCGCCCGGTGTTCGGATTGATGGTCCGTACCCGGGGAGGCGCGCAATTGATGCGCGGAGCATAGCCCACGACGCCGACGACCGGCGTGCGAACGATGACGCCGCCACGAACCGCACCGCCATGATGACCATGAACACCGTGACCACCACCGCGATTCGCACGCAACGTCTGTCGCGCGTAGCAGTTGTAGTCGCCGAGATTGCAGATCTCGCCCGTCGCTCCGGAACCGGGGCCGTAGTAGGTACGACCGTTCTGGACCGAGTAGAGCGAGTCGGGTTTGCCGAGTTGCACGCTGCCGGCAGACGCCGACTGCATGAGCACGAGCAAACCGAAGAACACTGCTGCGAGTAACTTCATGACTTCCTCCAATGCCTCACATGAGGCGGTTTCAATATGCTCGTTCTCCAAGTTCATTCTTGCGAGAACACGGCGCGACTTTTTCTTGAAAGTCGTCTCGTGTACTGACAAGTTCTTTGCAAGTAGTGGTGATCGGATGCAGGGTCTCAAGTCTGCATCCGATCGGGGGTGAAGTTTCAGTTCGCGATGTACCAGGAACATCTTCCCGAATCCGGATTGCGAACGCGAATTGCGCCCGCTGCCGGAGGCTTGGTTGATGTGCTCTGGCACGTCGGGTCGCTAATCGGCTTCGATGCCGAGTGAACGCCGGTCGATGAACCGTTCACGCATCCCTTCACGCACGGAGCAGCACAACCGCACGGGGCGGTCTGAGCTTTCGGTGCGGGAGCAGGTGCGTGCACGTACACGACGACAACCTTCGGGCGCGGCTTTGCAACAGCCCTGTGCCGGCGAACCGAGCGACAGCAGTTGCAGGGCGCCACAGCGACGCGACGCACCACGGGTCTCTCAACACCGCAGCGGTAACCGGCTTCGGCCTGCGCCGTCGGCATGAGCGCCGACAAACACAGAACGCTTGCCGAGAACAGCAGTCCGTACTTCATTTCTCCTCCTTTGCCTCACATGAGGCGGTTTCAACGTACACGCTTCTCGAAGATTTATTCTTGCGAGAGTCCGGCATCGTTCAACTGCTTGAGCGAAATCGGATTCTAACAAAGGTGGGCGTGAAGGCGGGTCGAGTCGTTAGGCCCGCCTTCACAAAGATCAACCTTGATCCGGAACGTACCAGGAACACTTTCCTGTCGTTGGGTTGCGAACGCGATATGCGTTCACTGCCGGCTTTGGAACGGAGGTGCTTACGCAGCTCGGGTCCCTTTGCGGCTTTACCTGGGAGTGAACTCCCGGCATCGACTGCGCCGGAGGCTGCACGCGTCCGGTATTTGCCGGAGGCAATTGCGTGCGTCCGGTGTTTGTCGAAGGCGGATAGTTCGGGTAGTTCGCTTGCGCGTTGTTGTTGCTGCCGGTGAGGCTGACCACCATGATAGTGACCATCGCCAGACAGATGGCAACAAGAACAAGCGTCGTAGTCGAACCGGAGCTTCCGCCAGCGGCTGGCTTGTGGTCAGACATCGTAAGTCCTCTCTCTCTTTCTAGGATTCAGTTACGTGTTGGTTGCGTTCGGATATGGATTTCCTAGGTGGATTGTAGCACAAAGTATACAAAAGTCAATAGGCAGCCTCTTGCGAGAACTGCCTATCGTAGAACATCGGTCGTCCCCCATTTGGCCAGTCGATTAGTCGGGGTCGTACCAGGAACATGCTCCCGTGTCGGGGTTGCGAACGCGATATGCGAGCGCCCCCGGCTTGGGATTCTTTCGCTGCCATTCACCGGGAACCGAGCAGGCCGGGTCCATCTTCGGCGGTGTGAACGAATGCACACCAACCGGCGGCGTGTGCCAGTAGATGAACCGGTAATCCGCGCGGCCGGTGAAGGCCCACGAAAGGAACCAGAACAGGAGAAGTCCCAGAAACGCGATGCCGATGGCCTCGAGAATCCAGGAGCTGCGCTTTGCCGGTTCAGGGTGATGAGCCGGATTCTGGGCAGCGTGCAGCGCCTGGTAGATTGCATAGTCACGCGCGTGCGTACTCAGCTGTTGTCCGCCGTGAACCTGTGCCGGAGCAATCAGGATGTTGGGCTGATAGACAGCGTCGAAAAATTGCGGGGCTGCAGCTGCAGCCGGAGCGCCTGGTGCAGTCATGGGTCGTACTCCTCGTTGCCTGTGTGAGTTGCGGTGAATTGCGAATTCAGAACCTTTCACGGAGAAAGGGGCTGGCAGCAGTGTATCATTAAAATTAGTTTTGTCAATACGACACAAATCGAAAGGCGGCAGAGCTCGAGAGCTCCGCCGCCGTAGAAAATCCCGAAGGATTGTGAAGAACTTCCCTGTTACGGGCCGGTACCACCGGGGGCCGCCGCAGGGGCAGGTGCCGCAGGTGCCGGAGCCGGATTCGCCGTCAGATTGAGAACCGGTCCCCCGCCGGGGAGGTTCATCTCGACGATGTTTCCGCTGATCGGATCGCGACGCCACAAGCGCGGCGCGCCAACCAGAACGTTCGGGCGCCACACATCCATCGTGCTGAAGTCGGGGTCACCAGCAGTGCCCGACATCGTTCCGGCGACCGTCACGTTCGACAACCCGTAGGTCCCGAGGCGACGACGGCTCCAGTGGTTCCAGAACACGTCCCAGAACGAACCGACGAGATAGGTAACGCCGGTGACGACGGCGAGCGTGGTGAACGCCGCGACCGGAAACGATGGCAAGCCGAACAGCGTGGTGGGCAGGCGCAACATCGACGCGAACGGCGGGAGCCATGACAGCACCGCGATGAGCGTGACGATGAAGATGCCGGCCGAACCGATGAAGTCCAGCAGTCCATACCCCCAGGTGTTGGGCCGCGTAAGCGAGACCCGCTTCTGGTAGAGGTAGAACAGAAACGCGCTGAGCGGCACCAGAACTTCCGGGCCGATCTGCACGCCACTGCCGAGCGTGAGCGTCGGCGGCACCCACCAACCGGTGAGCACGTAGAACAGCACGATGCTGAGCAGCACGGTCGTGAAGAACCCGAACCATGCGGTGGCTGCGCTTTCGTGACCCTGAAGCGGGTGCGTACGCGCAGTCGGTGAGGCGGTAGTCGTGGTCATCGATTCGCTCCTGTTTGTTTCGATGTTTTGGTCGGTGGTTTCAGTTTCCGGGCCAGGAGAATCCTGGTCCGGTTCGAGTCTCGTGTCGTCTTGCGCACCGGAAACCGGTGCGGTCGAAGTCGCTTGCACTCGGTTCACTGCCTGCCACTGCGCAATTGCGTGCGCGATGCCAGGAATGAATCCGAGTGAGTAGAAGAGAACTCCTGTCTGTTGGTATGCCGTGCTCATGAGCGCGATGCCAACAACCCACAGAAGTAGAGATGACGCGGCGAAGGCCGCGGCGAACTTCGCCATGGCATTCTCCAAATACCTATTGAACCTGTAGCGTTATTGAAGTCCGGCCACTAAAGACGGTAGGCGGACGCCGCGAATATAGTACATAATATCTGGGCTTTGTCAAGCCCTATTGTCTGCACGGCCTATACAAGTTCTTCCTCCGCTGTTGCTTCAAGGGCACTAGCGAGGGCCTCGCGCAGGAACGCGAGTTTCGCTTCTTCGGTCATATTTGGGAATTCCCGTTCAAAAAACGCCTGGGCTGCTGCATCATCCCCCGGTGGAACCTCGGTTTCAAATCGTTCGATGAGCAATTCTGTGTCTGTTTTTTCGTTCATATGCACTTATTTGTGAACCGAGACTTTTTTCTTCTGTTCCTTGAAGAACATTTCCGCAAGCGCCCGCGCAATGCCCGCCCAGAATCCCTTCCCTTCTCCTTCCTTGTGCTTACGAGCCTCGGGTGGGTTCCATACATTGTCGCGATAGTTTGTTCGCTCCGACTCATTCATGTTGACCCACTTTTTTCCGTCTGGTGTTTGGTAATTCTTTGAGTCGCGGTCAAAAATTTCCTGCATTTGTCCATCGGAAAGCTCCCTACGCATGCTGTCGCGATACATCGTCATCTGCTCCACATTCTGTGCGCCACCCGCGGTGCTCAGCACCATGGGCTCACCCGTTGCTGCATGCTTTTCCATCTTTTGTCGGACCTCGCGAACTTTCAAACGCTTGGCCAAAATACGCGCCATATTCGTTTGCATCGTATCGGAGTGATCTTTTGTGGCGTACCGCTCAAACCATCCCTTGAAGCCATCATCGTGGCTATAGTTTGCAGCCTGTTCGTAGCGGTCAAACATACCGCGATTTTGCACAGCAAGGTGGAACAAATCTTTCTGGAAAAATTCGTGTAACTTTTCGGTACCCATCATCACAAGCGTGCTTTTAAGAAATGGACTGTTTTCTGCAAGTCGTTCCAGTGTTTCAGGCGTGAGCGCCTCACGGAGGCGTTCGGCACGATTGAACTGGTACGTGAACTCGAACTGGCAGTATTCCAAAAACTTTCGTTGCGCATCGTCGAGCGGTTTGTTATCCGCGATGGTTTCGTAGATATCTCTTGAAGGGTCGACTGCGGCTTTAAACTCGCCAAACAACTGCTGCTTAAATGGGTCGGTGCGAATTGCTTCGAGTGAAAAGGGTTTCAAATCACCATATTTTTTTGAATCGTGGTCAAACCAGTTTCGAGAACCGTCTGTTTCCGCCAAATAGTTTCCTTCCCATGCAGGTGGAATTGGTGGTGGCTGCACAACGTTTCGCAATCTATCTGCGGGTGTTGTACTGCCGTAGGTAATACCGAGCGGCGCACCGAGCGTGCGTTCATGCTCTTGGAGCATCGAATCAAACAGATTTAAATCTCCGACACGCAGGCTCATCCTCCGGTTCAAGTAGGCTATGTCTGGATTGATGCCCGCAAGAATAGCGTCGCGTACTTCGTCTGCAGCAAGCTGCGCGCGCGCTCGGACCTCAGGGCTACTTTCGTAAGAACGTTTGCGTGAATTCGCAGGGCGCTCTGGTTTGTCTGGCAATTGCTTTTCATAGTAGTCCGCCTTTCCAGCTGCATCGGCGTTCAGTGCTTCAACGGACTTCGCTGCCTCTATATCGCGAATCATGTCCATCGCAAATTCGTCGGTAATCACCTTCGCTGCGCGCAGCGCTTCGAAGCGAGTAAGGAGTTTATCCTTTTGCGCCTGCAGCGCTGCCACTTTCTCCGCTTCTACGCGCGCACGCTCGAGCTCTTTCTTAGTATGCTCGTAGGCCGCGCGCTCCTCTCCGATTTCTTTTGCAGTGAGTCGTCGGCCATCAGGTCTGCGTGGTGCGTCGGGCGGTGTGCCCGCGCCACCCGCTCCCGCTCCTGCGCCACCACCTCTACCACCTCCTGCTCCACCTGCTGCAGCACCGCCGCCCGCAGCGCGCGCCGCAGCGCGCTCAAATGCCGCAAGTCGCTCGTGCACAGCAGCAACTTCTTCAAGCGTCGCAGCTGCTGCGAGTTTCTCTGTAATATCGGTGAGATTCTCTTCGGTGATCGAGTTGGTTCCGCGAAGTGCCGCTGCTTCAAGGCGCAAAGCATCTTTTGCGGCGTCCACTTGAGGTTGTTGTTCAAGTCGCTCGTCTTCTTCGTTCCACGGCACATAGTTAATCGGAAACTCGTCAGGTGACGGTGTTTCGCCCGGATGTAAACGCTTCCAGTCATCCAAGTCCATGTACCCGTCCTGCTCATCAGGATTCAGCGCCCGCCAGTCTTCACCTGGATGACGAACTTCAATTGCGCCGGTTTCTGCATTGAGTCGGCTTTTTACTTCTACCTGCGAAGACTCACCTTCAACAGAATTGAGTAGCGCTTCAATTGGATCTGGAGGATCGGGAGGTGTCTCACTCATTGCATGATTCTACCGTATAAAAAAAGAGCGGGGCACAATGTCCCCGCTCAGTCTGACACCCTTTCCGATGTCGAATGTTCTTGTAGTCTTCTTACACCTGTTCGGTAACTGCCGATTCATCGAGCGACGGCACGACGGTCACTTCACCGTCCGCCACCTCCGCCTTGGTCGCCTCCCGATCTTCATCAGCAGTGACAACCTCGGTCGGGTCGATGGAGTTCCCATCGGGCTTGATGATCTGCTTCTGCGCAGCCACCAAGGCACGCTGGGCCTGCTTCTCGACTGCAAGCGCCCGGTAAAACAGCTTGCGAATGAAATCGTCGGTCACGGTACGTTCGACCATAATTCCATCCACGAGCCGGACTTGGCGGACCTCGCCCCAGACCATACCTTTCAGGCATGCGTCCTTGGGCTTGAACTTCCAGGACGAGAGCTCGGTTTCGAAGCAGTCGATCGACTCGATGTAGCGCCCGCTGTGCTGCGTTTTGCCCTGCTGCTCCGCGGTACCGCGACCGGGAGCGGGCGATTTGGCAGACATCGCAAGGCGAACATCGTCGTCATCACCCTGCACCACGGTGAGCAACTTCAGCGCATCGGTGTCGAACGCGACGACGCCGAACGGGAAGAGCCTTCCCTGCTCGGCCATCACGCGCAGACGGTGGTTCGCGGTCGACTTGTTGCCGAACGCGTCGGCTACCGCTTCGAGACCGGTCGTAAACGTGACGTAGTGGCACGGGTCGTCGTCACCGTTCATGATCTCGAAACGCTTCTGACCCCCCACCACGTTCTCCACGATGGAGGCACGGATGATCTTCTGTCCGTGGATGCTCGGCATCGCGCCTTCGGCCGCGTGGATTTTCTTGGCCCACTTCGGCAGCTTGACGGTCTTCACGGACGTGCCGCCCGGACCGGGTCGGCTCTTGATGAAGGCCCTGCCGCCGATAACGGCGGTCAGGGCTTCGTCGCGATTGGTTACCCGGTCGGGTATCCAGTCGAAACGAAGTCCGCCCTTGGGCTGGATGCCACGATTGGTCGACACCCACTGGTTCTGCGACTGGTTACGTGCTGTGGCCATTTTCACTCTCTCTGTTTGATCCCTTGCGGGGATATGAGACCCTTACGTGGTCAGAACAGGCTATGTTCCAGATGCATACTAGCACATCCGAGCGATTTGTCAAATGCTGGTTCCCCGTTTCAGCGTTCTATAGAGCCATAAAAAACGCCCGGAAGTCCGGGGCGTTTTTGGCGGTATTGAGTTCTATCTAGTAGCTCGGGTAGTTCACCTGCATCACCTCGTCGTATCGAGTACGCGGTGCGTAATGGTTCGGCGACTGAGGTGCGGTCTCCGGGTAATACGTTACGTAGCCATATCCTGAGTAGTCGTTTATCTGCGTAGGCGTTTCGTTGTAGAAGTTGGGGTTTGAGTATTGTGAGTAATCAACACCTTTTCGAGTAGAACCTTTCGGTCGATTCGTTGCCGATGAGTATCCACTTGGCACCGATACACCGGCAGTTTGGGAATGTCCTGACAAATAGCTTTCACTTGTCGCATAGGATTTTCCTACTGGTCCGGCAGATGCTCCTGTAGCGTACGACGTACCTGTTTTGTACGACGTACCTGTTGGATACGAACTGCCTGTCGAGTATGACGACCCAGTTGAATATGAAGCTCCGGTTGGGTACGAGCTGCCTGTTGGGTACGACGAACCCGTCGGGTACGAAGAGCCGGTTGGGCACGGAATTCCAGTTGGAGACGTTCCACCGGTTGGGTACGACGAGCCAGTTGGGTATGAGCCACCCGTTCGATACGAACCACCCGTTGGGTACGAAGCCGCGGCTGTTACCTGCGGAAACGCGAGGAAGAATGCAACTGCAAACAGCGTGAAAAAGTATTTCATAAATTAGATGGCTACAGTGCCGATAAAGTCTGCTTCAAGAATAAAGCGTGCGCTCTTGCCGGTAAGCGTGTCGCATGTCACGAGTGTGAGCTTGGTCCCGATACGTGGTGAGAGGTCGATGGTCGCGTCAGAAACATCTGCCTTGCGCACCGAGGTCACGCTGTACAAATACTTTTGACCGTCGTCGCCAACAAGCGTAATAGTGTCGCCTGCCGTAAGTTCTGGCACACGGTTGAACGCTTTGTACATTTGATTCTTTACTACCGGCAGGTGCGATGAGTGTGCAAAAATAATCACGTTTCCTTTTTCACCGAGTTTAGCGGAATCAACGTACCGCGCAGGACCTTTTTGCAAGAGCGTGTCGAGTGCGGTCAAATCACGCGTGAGCGGATTCTGTACCGGAAGATTCATCTCGATTGCGGGAATGCTGATTGAAACCGGACGCGCAGTTGCAGTTGCTGCCGGGCGCACGGGAGCAGCGACCGGCGCTACTTCTTCACCAAGTTCAGGAAGCTCCGAAACAGAAAGTGTTTCATTCACCGCGAGGTGTTCCGCCTGGGTACCATCCATGTAGTCCGGTACCAAGCCGATGGAATCGGCGACGGAAAGCGTGAGTACAAAGATAATAACCGTCGCCGAGAGATAGACGGCGAACGGGGGCTGGCTAGAGCCGTTTGGATAGCTTGCATTGTTTTCGGAGTCGAAACCCTTATTCATAGCCATATACTACACCATTACGACACATTTGTCAAGGGTGTCAACAGTACGACCGCTCCCCCGTAAAGTGTGAGAGCGGTCGTGCAAACTCCTGAATTGAGATCCGTTAGGCACGAAGCAGCCCAGCCTGCGCAAGCATCTCGCGCGCTCCACCTCGAGAGTAGAGAATCAGATACGCCCCCGAGAGCGATGCAGCAACGATGAGACCGAGAACAATGATGCTCGCCATTGGCGAATCTGTTCCGGTGTACGGAATGTACGAAATTGGGATATTCGGTGGGTAGTACTGAATCGGTGGATAGATTGTTGGTGGGTAGTACGTCGGTGGATGGTACTGAATAGAATTCATCTGCACAGTTGCGGTGCATGTAGCCTGCTGACCCTGCGCATTCCACACAGTGAGTGTGTACGTCGTCGAGTTGTACGGCGTTACGCTCATGGAACCGTTCACGCCAACCGAACCAACTGTTGAGAGCTGTGCACTGCTTGCGTTCTGCGAAGTCCAGGTCAAGACAGAGCTCTGTCCCTGAATTACAAACGTTGGGTTTGCGTAGATGGTGCAGTACGGAACCTGCGTGTAAATCTGCGTCATCGTAACCGGTGTCTGACACGTGATTGTCTGGCCATTGGTTCCCGTAACAGTGAGTGTGTACGTGGTATTTCCTTGCGGGAATACCTGCATTGAGCCTGCGGTGCCAACGGAACCGATGTTTGGATTAATGAATGCCGATGATGCGTTGGTCGAAGACCAGTAGAGCGTTATCGACTGACCGTACTGAATCGAGTTCTGCGATGCAGAGATTGTGCAGCTTGGTTGCACGTTGATTTGCTGCACCACAATCGGTGCCTGGCATGTGGCAGTCTGACCATTTGCTGCAGTAACAGTGAGTGTGTACGTGCGGTTCGATGTAATGTTCCCAACTACATATGAGCCGTTCACCGCGACGCCACCGATGCCGTTATCAATTACAGCAGAGACCGCATTCGATGAGGACCATGTGAGCGTTGAGGAACCGCCGTAGTTCACGCTATTTGGATTTGCATTGAGTGCGCACGATGGTGCGTTTGGAATCTCATTTACCACAACTGATGTTTGGCAGTTGATTGTCGTTCCATTTGTACCCACGACCGTGAGTATGAATGTTCTATTTGATGTGATGTTCGCAAACGTGTACGAACCATTGAGTGCAACCGAGCCGATACCCTGATTGAGCGTTGCTGAAGCTGCGTTGGTGGTTGTCCACGAAAGGAGCACTGAGCCACCACTTGAAATGTTGGACGGAGATGCCGTGAGCGTGCAGCTTGGAGCTGCCTGAGTGGTTACAACAACTGGTGCCTGGCATGTTGCCGTTGTTCCATCTGCCGCTGTGACCGTGAGCACGTATGTGCGGTTTGTTGTGATGTTACTTTCCGTGCGTGAGCCGGAGAGCGCAACAGAACCAATCCCCTGGTTGAATGAAGCAGATACTGCGTTCTGCGAACCCCAGTTGAGCACAATTGAACCACCACTTTGAATTGAGGACGGGTTTGCCGAGAGCGTGCACGAAGGTGCATTCGGCGAGTTGTGCACGATAATCGTGACGACACACGTTACCGTCTGGCCATTGGTGCCGAGCACCGTGAGTGTGTACTGAGTTGTAACCGCGGGTGTCGCAATTGCGGAACCGTTGAGCGGTACTGAACCGAACGATGTGAGCGAGGCAGATGCGCCGTTTGTTGACGTCCACGAGAGTGTGGAGAATCCTGCACCTTCAATCGTGGTTGGGTTTGCTGTGAGTGTGCACGCTGGTGGCGGCACGATAATCACAACCGATGTGTTGCATGTAGCGACTCCCCCCGGTCCTGCGACCGTGAGTACAAATGTGCGGCTTGATGTGATGTTGGAAACAACACGTGAGCCATTTACAGATACTGCGCCGATATTTTGATTGAGCGCAGCCGAGGTTGCACCCGATGAGCTCCACGTGAGTGTGGTCGAGCCACCGCTGTTGAGTTGCGTTGGGCTTGCGAAGATTGCGCAAGAAATTGCTGGGGGCACCGGTACGCAGTTGATTGTGCAACCACCACCGTCGCCACCGCCGCCATCTCCTCCACCACCGTCGCCACCACCATCACCTCCGCCGTCGCCACCACCGTCGCCACCACCATCACCTCCGCCGTCTCCGCCACCATCACCTCCGCCGTCTCCGCCGCCGTCGCCACCTCCATCACCACCACCGTC
>CAYYEX010000007.1:0-24594 GCA_964471165.1 uncultured Candidatus Saccharibacteria bacterium | reverse complement strand
TCGCCACCTCCATCACCACCACCGTCTCCGCCGCCGTCGCCACCTCCATCTGCGTGTGCCATGAAAAGTCCGGCAATACCGCTTGTCTCACCATTGAGCTGTGTTGCGAATCGGTTGTCAGCTCGCAAAAGGAGCAAGAGTACAAATCCAAAAAGCACGAGCGCGATGAACGCTGTGCCGAGAGTCTGCAAAAAAGAGAAACCGAGTCCTTTCGTGCGAGCAGTTACGAGTGCAGCCATACGGATAACAGAAAATTACTATAAAAACCAATAAATGAGACGGTTCTGGGGGGCCGGAGCGATAATACGCGCCGAATGATGAAGCTTGCATGAGAGAACCTCATCAGGTTTCCAGCCGCGACCATACAACTCGAACACACTTAGCGCAACTTGTTGGGCCACGGCGAGCGTGTTCTGTTTGAGTCCCCAAAATTATCCAGCAATAGAGCCGTCCTTTCGCCATTTTGCGAGGCGCCACTCATACGAGAATATTGGGAAACGTTTACCGATGAAGCGCAAGAGGCCGTGTCGGTCCATCCAGCGCGCGTACTCTACATACGTTGGGTCACGAGAAAGCATGCGCTCTTCCGCGTAGGAGCGCAGTGTATAGACCATGTTCACGAGCAAAAGCAGTATCGAAAGACGAATTCCTTCTGGCACGGACACTGCAAAAAATGGAACCGACACGAGCCACCATCGAATACTTTTTATTACGTATGCAGGGTGTTTTGAAAATCGATACGGACCATTGGTGATGATGCCGCGGTTGGTGAGGTTCGAGAACCGCAAACCAAACGCTGCGTCGCACCACATGTGGAGTGCAAGCAATAACAAAATCACACTGCCCCAGATGGAGAGCAGCACTGGATGTGCGCCAATCATTTCAACCCAACCACCGCCACTTATTGAGTAGTCCAAATACCGCACGTACATCAAACCGAGGAATGGGCTGTACGACATGAGCGCAATCATCCATCCGAAGAACGTGCGCTCAACATCGCGAATGTGTGTATCAAAGAGTCGACACGTAAACAGATACCCCGCGGCGACGAATACGAGCTCCAGATGGATGAACATACTGAAGAGCAGGTTGTACGAGTTGAGAAAACCAATTTCAGCAATGTGCCAGTTGGCAGTACGGAAAAAACCGATGTTGTTCACGATGTCGCCAAACATAATTGGCAGGAAGAATCCTTTTACCAGCCATCCGAGCATGTATTGCGAAACAGTGAACCAGTCTACTTTGCTCCACTTTCCAAGAACCATGAGCGCGGTGTGCCACGCTCCCCCTTCCTCAAACGGCAGTCGCCATTCCACGTACAAAAAGTATGGGACACAGACGAGTGGCAACCATGGCACAACAGAGCGTGCGGCAAGAAAAAATCGGTCGTAGTAATCGCGGTGATATTCCGGAAACAACCAATACAAGAAAGCGATAGATGCAAGTGCTGCGAAAAATCCGAGGAGCTTCACTGTGGCTCGCTCAACAATAAGTCGAAACGGGTCAGTGGAGGCGACAGTTTTGCGCCACGGAGCACGGGAAAGTTCGATGATTCCCATAACAAGCGCGAGCACAAGCACCAAGAGAATTGAAAGCTGCACGTCGGTGAGTGACGAGCTGCGCCACATGAAAAACGCGGCCACTACAGCAGGAAGCGCATAAAAAGCGTCGAACCAGCCGACGGCAGACTTGGGCAAGTGAACCGGTTGAGACATATGTATCGAGCCGCGACTATACAACGAGTAAGTCAACTCGTCAAAGTGAATTCCAAATCAAAAGGCGGTCACAACAGAAGCTGTGCCGCCTTTCGAAAGAACTTGAATCGCGAGGCGCGAGTGCGCTACGGCGCGAGCGAGAGTTCGACGACCTGGAAACGTCCCTTGCCGCGGCAGTCGGTGTAGGCGTTGTTGACGCCGAGAACGGCCGAGTCGACCTTCTCCCAACCCTGGACGCGTTGGGGCTTGTTGACCGCGCCGCAACTGCAGGTGACCTGCCACGGCTTGGTCATCAGCTCCATACCGTGGCCAGGGCCGCGGACGGCCTTGAACTCGCAATACTTGCTGTCGCCGGCCGCTTCGATCGCCTTGTTCATCGCAATTGCAGGCGTTGCACCTTCGCCGAAGTTCGCGCCCTTGCCTTCGCGGCAATAATAGGATGCGACCCATTCTTTCGACGCAAACGCGACGCAATCGCGCTGCGGCAACTTCATCCGCTTGAGGGTGTTGTTGCAGCGATAGAGGGCATCGTTGTAGCCGGCGAGCCGGTCTTCCTTCATCGACTGGCTGACCCACGCATCCTTGCCCGCCGACGGGCTCAGCGCGAGAATCTGCCACTCACCCATCTTGCTGGTGTCGCCGGGCTCGAATCCGGCGCGTTCGGTGCCGGGTCCGCCGTACAGTTGAGCGTTCGCCGGCTGGGCAATCGCGAGGCCAAGACAGGCCGCCGCGAGGATCAAAAACGTCCTGATGGTCATTCGCGTCATTCGAGTGTCCTCACTCTTTCTCGGATCCGCCGCCCGTCATGGGTTGCGCGATCACTGAGGTGGACGCTACCGCTACGCCCATGAACTGTCAATGAATTGTTCACGTATACTTGACAATAGATATTTAGATGTTATTATTGCGGCCTCATAGATTTTTACCAATTTTTGAGGTTTACTCACGATTCAATCCAAAAGATATATGGCAGAAGCAGCACATGAGGTTCGTCCTACAGGACCGGCACGCAAACCGGGTCTGCTTGCTAATATTCTCGCAATCGTCGGGTTCATCATTCTCATCATCATCGTGATTTGGGGCGTGCTCCATATCATTTCCCTCTCCTCTCCATGGCTCGGTGATGTGTTCAAGAACAACAAGAAAGCAGAAATCACCGTAATCGCTCCAGAAATCGTTGCCGCAAACGCACCGTTCAATCTTTCTTGGAAATACAAAACATCAAATCGAGGAACCTTTGCAGTTCTCTATCAGTGTGTTCAGGGATTGAAAGTCTCTATCGATGGTAATGCAATTCCGTGTGGCGCCGCATACACACTCGGAAACGCTACAGGGAGCGCATCGATGCTGCCTACATTGAGTGGCACAACATCGGTTGCAATGAATATTTCGATTCTCTACATCCCTTCTGCTGCGGGTACCACTGGCCCAGAAGCAACCGGTACCGCGCCAGTTCAGGTAGTAACCGGCTTCACAGTCAAGACTCCGGTTGTTACACCGGTAGTTGTTACTCCGACGCCAGCAGTTGTTACACCAACGCCTGCTGACGCGGTTACACCAACACCAGTTGTTGTTCACCCGACACCACAGCCCAAGCCAGTAACTCCCGCAGACCTCTCCGTTCGCATCATTGCAGTGGGGGTCATTGATTCCTACACCGGCGCATTCGTTGCCCGCGCTCCATATGCGCAGAATGAAATCTCTGCAGTGCAGTTCGACATTCAAAACGTTGGCGGCTCACCATCTGGCTCATACACGTTCCAGGCAAACATCCCAACAACGCAGCCATACGTTTTCTCTTCACAGGTACAGCCATCACTCGGTGCCGGCGCTCACGTGGTAAACACACTGCGCTTCACCCCGGCAGTCGACGGAACGTTTTCTGTGCAGGTTTCTGCCTCTGACGCTCGCCAGTCCAACAATCACGCATCAAGCTGGGTTACGGGCGGCTACGCTCAGCAGTACCAGCAGTACCCACAGTATCAAAACTCTCCGTACTACCCGCAGTACTAAGCAGTCGCGCCGCGGCACCAAGTAGGTCAGGCCCGGCAAAGCATTGCCGAGGCTTGAATGCTTTGCCGGGCTGCGGTCCCCGCGTAGCTCGGGATATCCGACCTATCCGCAATATCAATACCCGTACTAAATAGCGAGTAACAAAAAACCCCGCAACTTTGCGGGGTTTTTTGTTTGTATTCTGCCCCGCGTTTTATGCACCAGTTCTTTTTTTGTGTGCCAACTCTTCGCGCACGTCTTCGATGCCGTGGAAAAATGCCACGTCAATAGTTCTCCCCGTTCGGGGATCCTTTATGGCTTTGCAGGAGCGAAAAATACCCGCGAGCACCCGGTCACCGTTTCGGTACATCCATACGGGCGCTCCCGACATACCGGCGGTGCGAGCCTTCTTTGTGTTACCAATTTCAACAGATTCTCCTGGCGGAAGCACCATCATAAACGAGCGAGCATTTCGCTCAATTTCGTATCGTGGACAGCCGGCAAACACACGCTCTGCGAACTTCCGACCCACACGGAATGCCACCGATGGATATGATTCCTCGTCATTGGTGTCGTCGCCGCGGTGAATGCCCTCTATAGAAACAAACGCGCCATGAATCTCGGCGTTGGAGAGCGATGTGTCGTCCCGGATAATTTGTTCCGGTCGAGCACGCATGTTTTCTGGCACGGAAATCACTCGAATATCGCGAAACGATGTTGGCGCAACATTGAGGTTTTCGTCAAAGAAATGCTGCGTTGTTACAAACAAATCCGGTGTTAAAAAGAAACCATTGCAGTAACCAGCTGATTCAAGGTTCGCACTGTATCGCTGCAAACTTCGGAACGAAACTTTCAACTCCCCATTCGTTACTCTGCCAACGATTTGTACAGAGTATCGCCTGCGCTCAATAGATGCATCGTACTTGGTGCCCGCAATGAGCGAACGGTCGATTGGGCTTTGCATTGCGCTGAGCACCGTCGAAATGAGTCTGTCGCCCTCTCCATTGAGGGCACGCACGATTTCTGGCGAATGCGCCGCCCGCTGCATGACTTCAATCGCTGCATCGAGCACCGCTTCAAGCTGTTTTTTGCCCTCAACACCTTCGAGATTACGGGCGTGAGCAAGACCCTCTTGCAACACAGTTGGAATCGCCGAGTACGCTGTAATTGCAGCTACACCCTTTGCCGCATTAAGCATCCACCAACGTTTACTCTCGTCGATTTTTTCGGGCTCTGCTTGAGATACAGTTTGCGGCGCAGTTTCAGTCGCAGCACCCGCTTGAGCGGCCGCTTTTTCTGCAGCGTGGCGTTTCTTGTGAAGAGAGACGAGACTTTCGCCCATTACAACATTATATATCCAACGTAGCTTCTTTTGCGTGAGATTGAATGAATGACTTTCGTGCAGGCACGTCGGTGCCCATGAGCATGTCGAACACAATATCCGCATCAACCGCGTCTTCAATATTTACCTGTTTCAAAATGCGACGAGATGGGTCCATCGTGGTCTCCCACAATTCGTCTGAGTTCATTTCTCCCAAGCCCTTGTATCGCTGCACAGTGATTTTTGTTGCTCGCTTCTTCTTTACCTCTTCCGGAATTTCTTCACCTTCCACTTCCTCCGGCTCTGCTTCTTCGCTTTCGAGCGGTGTATCGGAACCCGCATACTTGATGCGTTCTTCATCAGAATATGCGTAGTAAATTTCTTTGCCCTTCTTAATCTTGAAAAGCGGCGGCTGTGCGATGTAGAGGAATCCACCATCAATAACCGGCCGGAAGTGTCGGTACATGAGCGTGAGCAGGAGCGTGCGAATATGGGCACCGTCCACGTCGGCATCCGTTGCAATGATGATTTTGTGGTAACGAAGTTTCGAAATGTCGAATATGTCGCCGATTGCGGTGCCCATGGCCACGACCAGGTTTTTGATTTGTTCTGATGCGAGCATTTTGTCCAAACGTGCACGCTCGATGTTGAGAATCTTTCCGCGCAGCGGAAGGACCGCCTGAATGCGACGGTCGCGGCCCATCTTTGCTGTGCCACCTGCCGAGTCTCCTTCCACAATAAAAATCTCAGACTCTTCTGCTGATTTGCTCTGGCAGTCGGCAAGTTTGCCCGGCAGCGTCATGCCATCGAGTGCTCCCTTGCGCAGAATTGAATCCTTGGCGGCTTTCGCAGCTTTGCGAGCCTTCATTGCGAGCGTAATTTTGCCGGTGATTGCTCGCGCCTCTTCTGGGTGCTCCTCGAGGAACGTGTTGAACGCTTCGCCGAAAACAGTCTCCGTTGCACCACGCGCTTCCATGGAACCGAGCTTGCCCTTGGTTTGTCCTTCGAACTGAATTTCTGCAAGCTTCACAGACACTACCGCTGTGAGGCCTTCGAGCACGTCGTCGCCAGTGAATGAATCGCTATCTTTACCACCGCCATTCTTGGCGTTCAATGTTCGCGTGAGTGCAGTTTTAAACCCGGTTACGTGTGTACCGCCTTCTGCGGTGTAGATGTTGTTGGCAAACGCAGTAAGACGACTCGAGATGTCGTCGACATACTGCAGCGCAACTTCTACCTGCACGCCGTCGAGCTCTTTTTCAACGTAGAAAATTGTCTTGTGCACCGGTGTCTGGTGATGATTCTGGAACCCAACGAGCGAGCGAAGGCCGCCTTCGAAGTAGAATGAGAACGATGGCGCGTCGAGCCCAAGCTCTCGCAGATAAATTACGTCTTCGTGTTTTACTTTGCCCGCCTGTCGCAGGTCGTACATCGCAATTCGCAGACCCTTTACCAAGTACGCCTGCTGGCGCATGTGGGTCACGATGCGGTCCCAGTTGTATTCGATTGTTTGGAAAATTGTTGGGTCGGCCTGGAACACAACGATTGTTCCATGGAACTTTGATTTGCCGATTTGCTTTACCTTAGCAACTACCTTGCCACCATTTTTGTATTCCTGCACGTGCTGGCCGCCGTCGCGATGCACTTCGACGCGCGCGTAGGTGGAAAGCGCGTTGACCACGGAAGCGCCTACGCCGTGGAGACCGCCGGAAACTTTGTAGCCTTCGCCGCCGAACTTACCGCCCGCGTGCAGCGTGGTCATAATCGTTTCGAGTGCCGAAACTTTGGTTTTTGGATGGATGTCGACGGGGATACCACGACCGTTGTCGACAACGCGCACCATGTTATCCGGCAAGAGAGCTATCTCAATGTCGTTGGCAAAACCACCCATCGCTTCATCGCGCGAGTTATCAAAAATTTCCCAGATGAGGTGGTGCAAACCGTCGGGACCAGTAGTCCCGATGTACATGCCCGGTCGTCGTCGTACTGCTTCCAAACCTTCTAATACGGTAATGTCGCTTGCGCTATACGAACCAGTTTTGCCTTTCTTTTCAGCCATATTTTAGTGGTTGGAGTATACCAAAAATCACAGCCCTTGCCCACTTGCGCCACAGGTATAGAGTGGCCAAAGAAGACGGGCGGTAGACCTGTCCGAGACCCAATCCAGCACCTCGGGAGGAGGGCACCATGCGAATAGGCCGTAGAGAGATTGATGGCTTCCAAGTGTACTGCGCGGTGAGCGTTACCCTTGCCGTGGTATTTGTCAGCACAGGGATGCTCTCGGCACGAATTCCCCAGCTCATGGGATGCGCCCTCGACATCGAACCCGCGTCGATTCACGATGTGCTCAACAAGGGTCCGACCCGGAGCCTCATCTGCGACGAGCGGAAGATTCCGCTGCACGCCAAAACGAAATTGCCGCTCACGCCGGATGGTGTGCTGCAGCAAGACGTTCGTCAGTCGTGCAAGTTCGACCTGATTGTCCCCGTGCTACCGCTCCTTCCCTCGCAAGTCGACCTCAACAGCATCGACTGCAGACCATCGATACCTGACTTCCTCGGCTAAGCGCCGAACAACATGTATCGAAAAGCCCGGCTCCACCCCGGGTTTTTTGATTGCGAAAAAAGGGGGAATCAGTATAGAGTGCCGTCAGTCCCATAGCCTGGAGCGAGAACATGAGGCCCGCATCTCTGCTTACTGTTTTGGTCACGCGTGTCGCGTTCGTGCTCGTTGCCATCGTGGTCTACCTGTTCCTTGCCGAACAGGAACTCATCGAAGTCTCCATTGTCGACTCGCCACACAACGAGCAAACGGAAACATTCACCAACATCATCAAATCGGTACCAGACGTTTCGTATCTCTCTGACCGAGAGAAGGTTGCGCTCCTTGAACACGTCTTCCCCGGATGCGGATACCCGAAGTGCAGCGTGACAGAAAGTGGAGGCGGCAACACCGAAGTGTTCCTGTACGCGGGCGCTCTCATCAATCACGAGCAAGATATCGAGCTCAAGATTGACGGCGAATGCGCCTCGGCATGCGTGATGGCGGCAGATGTCGCCCGTGAAAAAACATGCATCACTCCGCGCGCCGTGTTCCTGTTCCACGAAGCACGGACGTTTGAAACGTACGAAATCGGTTCGTACCAGATTTCAATTGTCACGGAATTCTCAGATCCGGAACATTCGGAATCCATTATCGATTGGGTCGAGAAGAATGGCGGATTTCCGCGATACACATTCCTCCGCATGACCTACCGCGAAGCGCTCCAGTTTTGGCGCCCCTGCAAAGGCGAATCGTAGTTCAAATAATTGCTCCAAATCAACAAGGCTCCCGCGACCAGTGCGCGGGAGCCGTTTGTTTTATTGCCTATCGAATCTCGAATCCTTTTCCCTGCAGCACAGTCGTAATCGTGGTCATGATTGCTTGCACATCTTCGTCGGTGAGCGTTTTCTCGAACGATTGGAAAACGAGTCGGAATGCGAGCGACGTTTTTTCGCCCTTTACGAATGTGTCGAAAAGTTCTGCGCGCATCAAAAGTGGCCCGCCATTTGTTTTTAGTATTTCTAAAACACTTTCAGGCGCTGTGCCGGTTGGAACCCACATCGCTATATCGCGCACGATAAATGGATAGCGCGAAAATGTTTTGTAGCGGAGCAATTCCGAGCCAGCACCGGCCGGGTATTCTGTGGGCGCCGGGATATCAGACAGCGCATATTCCTTCACTTCGCCTTTTTCTTCGGCAGTGGCTACGCGCAATTCTTCCCCGGCGCGGGTCCACACCGTACCAATTTCAAACAGCTTTACTTTCTTGAGGCCGAGCGCGTCTTTGATGCGCACATTGCGCTCTAGGGCATCTCTCAAACCATCAGTGAGGTTGGTTCGCAGGTATGGCCTATCGCCTCCTACTTTGTTGAGCACCTGCTGTTCCCCCTTTTCAGTAAAGACCGACGTATAGACTTCAGAATACCCTTCGGCAGTCATGTGTTCGCGCGCGTATTCAATGCGAGCAAAGTTTTCATTTACTTCGGGTTTAATGTTCATGGTCGGCAATTCGGTTTCCGGTACAGAATCGTAGCCAATGATGCGCCCAATTTCTTCTATCAAATCTTCCGGAATCACGAGGTCGAGACGCTCAAACCGAGGAGTGACTGTGAACACGTCGCCTGCGCTCACGTGTGCGAGGTCGAGACGCGTGAGAGCTCGCTCCATGTCTGTGCTCGAGAGTTGTGTGCCAAGAACCGCGTTTACTTTTGCCACACTCACAGAAACAGGGCTCAGTTTCTGCGGTGATGCATATTCGTCGACGAACCCGACAAGCTCTCCTCCAGCGAGTTCAAGAATGAGCGATGCGACTGCGCGCATACCATGCGCTGCATATTCAGGTGAAAGTACCTGTTCAAAGCGCGACGATGCGTCGGTTCGCAGTTTGAGCGCAGAAGCAGTTTTTCGTACCGATATGCCGTGAAAGTTTGCTGCCTCGATAATAATGTCGTGCGTGTTTGTGTCGACTGCAGCAGGGAGCCCGCCCTTCACTCCGGCAATGCCTGCAGGAACTCCCGCGTTGGCATCAGCAACAACAAGCATTGTTTCGTTGAGTTCGTAGACCTTGTTATCGAGTGCAGTAATTTTTTCTCCCGGAGCAGCACGACGAACTTCAAGTGCATAGCCTGCTTCCGTCGGCTTGAGCTTGCCAGCATCAAACGCGTGCAGTGGTTGGCCGAGGTTGAACATTACGTAGTTGGTAGCATCCACTACGTTGTTGATGGAGCGCTGCCCAATTGATTCAAGTGCAACTTTGAGCCACTCCGGAGATGGCCCCACTGAAACTCCCTTGATGTAGCCCGCAGTGAATCGAGCACAGAGCGCCGGCTCGGCAATATATACCGATATATCGGTACATTTCGGCTCCAGTGTTACCTGCATTTTAAGCGGGTCGGATTTCATCGGCACATCAAGAATCGCCGAGAGTTCCTTTGCAATCGAGCGGTGGTTTAAACAATCGTGCCCGCGATTTGCGGTAATCTTCACATCAAAAATATCGTCGCCGTTTACGGATTCCACATCATCGATTTCAAACGCATGAAATGTGAATGCGTCCGAAAGCGTCGCGGTATCAGGAAGCGATTTTTCAAAATATGTCTGGAGCCAGTTGCGCGAAATTTTCATAGCATCGAATAGATTTTTGTGCCGCTCTTAAGCGTCCTCTCTTCTGCCAATCCGGCAGCCATAAGTTTTCGCCACAAGCCCTCGGCGTTATGAGAGCGCGTAACACCGGTAACACCCATCGATGTGATGCTCATGCCAAACTTGGCTTTAGAGTACTCATTCACGATGCGAAGTCGCTCCTCGCCGAGCCCTTCGCGCGCATGGTCGTAGGTATCGGTATTCAAGACCTGTGAGATTGTTTCGCCACCAATCGTCGTGCTACCAAAACGTGTCTCTCCGACGACTTTTGAGTTTTCAATCTGAATCACTGCCCCCTCAAAATCACCTGAGCCGCTGTATCGCACTGAAGTTACAACCACATCAATGCCATCGGTGTGTGTGCGTTTGAGAAACTCGCTCGTCTTCTCACCTGTTGCTTCAGTGGGCTTGTCCGCTGTGATACCCAGTAACTTCAATTCCTTTTTCAGCGCAGCGGGAAGGTTATCTACCTCCTCATTCGTCATGCGTGTGAATCCATCAAGATTTGCTTGCGCGATTCGCTCGTGTCGCTTTGCAGGTACCGGTGGTTGTTCTTTTTTTGGCATAGCTAGAACTGATTGATGAATCGCAGGTCGGCTGAGTGCATTAAGCGCACGTCGTCGATTCCCCATCGCAAAAGTGCCAAGCGGTCGAGCCCCATGCCGAACGCAAAGCCGGTATATTTCTCCGGATCGAGCCCCGCGTTTTTAAGCACGCTCGGGTGCACCATTCCTGCTCCCATCATTTCAATCCACTTGTCGCGCAACTTGTCCGGAACATCGGCACCGACCAAACGCATATCCACTTCCACAGATGGTTCCGTGAATGGGAAGAAGCTCGGACGGAATCGAATTTCCACCGACGCTCCTTTGAAGAGCTCACGGAAAAATCGCGCGAGGGTGCCCTTGAGATGTGCGAGCGTAACATCGGGTCCCACCACCAGGCCTTCGATTTGGAAGAACTCTGCTTCGTGAGTCATGTCGGTGGCTTCGTTGCGAAACACCTTGCCCGGCACGATCACACGATACGGCGGCTGCACACCCTTTTTGAGTAGCGCTTCCATGTAACGCACCTGCACCGGAGACGTGTGTGTGCGCAGCACGTGCTCTGGCATGTCTTTGATGAAAAATGTGTCCTGCATGTCGCGGGCCGGATGGTCTTTCGGCACATTGAGGGAATCAAAGTTGTACCACTCGCTCTCCAAAAGCGGGCCTTCGGCAAAGGTGAACCCCATACCTTGAAAGATTCCGTTTGCTTCGCGGATGAGGTGTGAAATCGGATGCAAATGCCCTTTTTCCATTCGGGCCAGTATACCGCGCCATTCAACAAAAAATGAGGCCGAGGGGTTGGAAAAAGGCCCATTTTCTGGCATAATATCGGACAATGTTCGGAGAGAGCATCATGTACGTACTCCTCTTCTTTTCCCTCTATTTCGAGGTTTTTTTGCTTGTGGCCTACCTCGAGCGGCGCTTTACCCGCATTGAGTCAATTGTGCTCCCCGAAGGCCGTTTGCCGTCTGTGGCAATCGTCGTGCCCTGCTTCAACGAAGAGAGTACCGTGCAGCTCACCATGAACTCGCTCCTGAGTCTCGACTACCCTGCGCACTTGCTTGAAATCATTTTGGTAGACGACGGCTCCACCGACAACACGCTCGCAAATGTGCAGCAGTATGCCAACAATCCCCGTGTAAAGATTTTCCACAAAGAAAATGGCGGCAAACACACCGCGATGAACTTCGCACTCGAGCACACGAAGGCAGAGCTGATTGGATGCTTGGATGCCGACTCTGTTGTGGAACCAGATGCACTGCACAAAATCGTGCCGATTTTCCTCAACGAAAAAATCGCCGCAGTAACTCCTGGCATCCATGTGCGCAATCCCGAAACGATGCTCCAGCACATGCAGCACGTGGAATACCGCCTGTCGATTTTTAATCGTTGGATCTTTGCCGCACTCGGTAGCGTGTTTATTACACCGGGGCCATTTTCGTTTTTCCGCTCAAGCGTTTTGCACGAACTCGGCGGCTGGCGCTATGGCCACTCCACCGAAGACATGGAACTCGCGCTTCGCATTCAACTTGCTGGCCACTTGATTGCAAACGCCCCGAAAGCTGTTGTGCACACTGCAACTCCGCGCACCATCAGCAAATTGTTCCGTCAGCGTGTGCGATGGACCTACGGCTGGCTGCGCAATGCAATCGACTACTGGTACATGATTGGCAACGGTCGCTACGGCAATTTGGGCCTCATCGTGCTTCCAACAGCAATCATTTCTATTTTCACCGGTATCTACTTCTTTCTGCGCATCGGCATCGCGGCGCTTAAGTACCTCTATCACGTTGCCGAGCGCGTCTACTACGGTGGCATACACATGCCACAGATGTCGTTTGATTTGTTCTACGTAAACACAAGCGCATTGTGGTTCCTGGTATGGGTATCGGTGGCTCTCATTCTCACACTCATTTCTATTGGCTCGATGATTGGCACTGGTTCACGCACGCCGCCAAAGTCGACTCCGCTATTCCTTTTGTTCTACAGTTTTCTCGCGCCGCTCTGGCTCGGGACTGCGGTAATTCGCGCTGCGTTTAAAACAGGCGTAAAATGGAAATGAGGAACAGGTTATAGGTATTAGGTTGTAGGTTGTAAGTTATAGCTGCGGCTCATTGCCCTCAATGTCTATCCCTTATAATCTGACCGTCGTAACGTTCCCAATTGACTAAAACCTATTCCCTAACCCCTATCACCTTATCTTTATGGAAGACCCAGTCGTAAACACACGCACCGCGCGCCTCAGCAGCTACGTGGTCGCGTTCCTTATCACCGCATTCATCTTTGCGACCGCACTCTACGCGTCGAACTATTTCAACAACCGACGCATCGTAGATGTGCAGGCAACGCAGGACAAAATATCAATCGACATTCTCTCGCTTGAAACGCAATTTGATTTGCTTGCAGAACACTCGTGCAAAGACATCTCGGAAAACTCGGTGCTCTCGACCGAAATCCAGCCGCTCGCGCAGCGCCTCTCCTACTTGGAATCACAGTCGCAGACCAACGAAGACGAGCTCATTGGCCTCAAGCGCTACTACACCCTCCTGCAGATTAAAGACCTGCTCCTCATGCAAAAGGTGGCAGATAAATGCAAATTGAAGCCGGTGTTCATCCTCTACTTCTACTCCAATGCCGGAGACTGCAAAAACTGCGAACAGCAGGGCTACGTGCTGACTGGCCTTTCGCAAAAATATCCAAACCTACGCATCTATTCATTCGACTACAACCTGGGCCTCTCGGCGCTGCGCACACTCATCGACATCAACAGCATTCGCAACGAAATGCCGGCCCTCATCATCAACGACGAGGTCTACTACGGCCTCCACACGATGGACGACATTGAGAAGGTGCTCCCCGAGCTCGCCACCCTCAAACAAGCCACCAGCACAGAAGCGACCACAACCACCAAGAAAAAATAAAGGGAGCAAATAGAGAAAAAATCCCTGGCACCAAGCCAGGGATTTTTTCTTTTGTGACTATACGAGCGATTCGTCTATCCGTTTTGGCTGCATTGCAAGTAAAAAGTGCGCGCCCGCATACAGAAGCACATAGGAACCCGCAATCAGGTACATCCCGAGCGAAAGCGCATGCGAGTCCGTAGTGATGCCTGCCACAGAGGCCAGCAACACGAATGCAGCAACCATGCGCCACGCCCACAAAGAGAAATCTCGGAAAATCATAGTTGGGTAAAAGTCGCTCTCGTGATGGCCCACAGAATCCATCGTCTGCAAATCAATCACATGCTCAGACACACGCATCAGCGGGTGCGCCACACTTGTCCCAACCGCGTAGACAATCAGTGCCACTACGGTGAGGAAATACCCGAGCGCGATACTCAGCACAATAACCACACCCGCGGTAACACCAAGAATGAAGAGTCGGTTCCCCTGGTGGCGGTGGGCCCCAACGGCAAGCAGCGCGACGGCGCCGACGATTGCAAAGACGGTATTAAAACTGCCCACCTGCAGAGCCGTACCCAACACAGTAATGAGAACCAGCGGAAGCAAAACGTCTTGCAGAATGTGCGTGGCTGCGCCACCAAACAAATACAACTGCGCCACGCGGTTGCGTGTATCAGAAAAGAAATGCGCCACATCGACTGTCCGTATCGGCGAGGGCCGGTAATCGGATAGTTGTTTAAAGAAAAGAAAACCAAGCAAGAAAATCATCGGCGTCACAAGAAAGAGCAGACTAAACTCATTCCACCCGAGCGCGTGCGCACCAAATATAAGAAATGTTGCTGCGGCAGGACCGGCAAGATATATAAGCTGCGCCCCCGCAGAGAGATAGGTGGAATACACGTCGCGCTCGTCATCATGGGTTTCCACCAGTTCGTAGGTGTGTATGGTGAGCCAAAAGAGTCCGTGGCCTACTCCCATCATTGCCGTTGCCACCGAGGCACTTACCGCGTCACTCGCCACAGACAAAAGTGCGATGCCAGTGCTCATGCTTATAAAGCTGAGTAAAAATCCGTGTCGGGCGTTGAGGCGAAATTGTGCCGCGACTAAACCATATATGCAGAAACCGACCATAAGTCCCGTAAACATAATCATCGTTGTGATTATGTTGAACGAAACACTGTTGAAGAGCTGGTATATGTAAATCTGCGTGAACACACTCACAACAGCGCCAACAAACGTGTAAATCCAGAACAGGTACACGAGTGCCCGAACAGGTGCACGCATCGCACGAAACTGGCGCAAAGAAAGCATCATGATACGGATTATCGTATCACCCGACTACCGGCCAGATAGGAGGGCGAAGCCCCAGGCACAAACCACGTCGTAGCTCATGCGTAGGCGGCTGCGGAATCCGATTAAAAGTCCATACTTTTTCTCGCGGACGGTTTGTGTGTATGCATACTGGCGGCGGAATATTTTCTTGCGCTTGCGCCACTGGGCGATGTTGAGACCGGTCTCAATACGGAAGCCCCGTTTATAAAAAGTAGAAAGTTTGATCCAGTCGCTTTTTTTGATGCAGCGCTCACCCGAGTTCAATGCAAATAGATATACAGCACGTTGCGCGGGATTATCTCGCAACCCAATCGACATCTCATGCTCCCCGGAGAGTACGGCATTGATGAGTTCAGATACGTATTCGGGCTTGAGTCCAATGAGGTCTGCATCGCAGAAAAAGAGAAACTCCGCATCGGTCCCCTGCACGCCGGTTTCAAGCGCGACGGCTTTTCCGCGGTTGTGTTCGTGCCGGAAAAACCGAACGGCGGGAAAACGCTCAGTTACCCACGCCATAGACACGTCGGAGCCGTCGTCTACAACAAGAATCTCTCCCACAAGTGGACACGTGCTGAGCGCTTGCAGCACCGGAATAATCCTCTCGCCCTCGTTGTACGTGGGAACAATTGCAGCGGCCTGCCCGAGAGACCGTGGCACAACAACGCCCGGTATTACTCCTTCTCGACTACTATTTTGTTCAGCCATACACGTACACCATAGATGACCAGCAGACTAACAACGATTATGGAAAGCGCAATCGACAGGCTTCCAAATGCCCGTTCTGCCGAGGAAATACCCTTGCCCGCAAACCACCCGATTGTGCAGACCACAGTCGACCAAAGTGCAGTGACAATAAAGTTCTGAACTACGAACTGCCGGAACGTCAGGCGCTTATTCGAGAGAAAGAAAATCATAATGATGCGCGTGCCATAGAGAAACTTGGTAATCATGAGCGCACGGAAATATCGCCCCTTGGTGAAGCCGTCTACGAAATGCCCCACCGATTCCAAACGCTTATGCATGCGAGGCTTGCTCTCAATCCAGACGGAAAAGTGCGAGCCGAACAA
The DNA here is from genome assembly GCA_964471165.1 of uncultured Candidatus Saccharibacteria bacterium. Lineage (GTDB taxonomy): Bacteria > Patescibacteriota > Minisyncoccia > Phycocordibacterales > UBA2100 > UBA10103. Next base: position 8,532 of record CAYYEX010000007.1, on the reverse strand, counting down.
AAACCACATGGTGTCCGAGATGACAGTGCCCGCAAACGAGAGTCCGAGGACCTCGGTGAAAGAGAGCGCACCCCCGCCAGCAGCGAGCGCGGAAATTACGAGTATTGTTTCCTCGCCGCCAATAAACGCACCAAAAAAAGGCACGATATACGGGTGCGGCATAGCCGCGAGGAGATTGCTGAAGAATGTTTGGATGGTGGACATATTATTTGGTTACTTTTTCAAACACGTACCAGGCTGCTTTTTTTGCCCGGTTGTTGCCCCAGTAGGAATGTCCCATTTTCATAAACGTGGCGTCATCATACCCTGCCCGCTCCCAATCGGGGTGGGGCTCGCGATATTCATTCACAATAGCCTCATCGCGCACGATGGTCTTTGAATCCTCATCCAATACTACCCCAACAAGCTTGAGCGAGTGCTCATCGAATGCCCAACTTGAATACGTGCGCTCATGCATCAAATGCCCTCCTACTTTGAGGTACGGGACCATATGTTTCCCTACAGAAGACGAACTATCAAACACTAAATCAAGTGGCTCGGGCGGCACATAGTCCTCGGCACGCGCGGCAACCGCGCTGAACCGGGGTGATTGCTCGTAGGTTTGCAGCTTGCGGATACTCAGCTCATCGGGGTCTACAAATGTGATGTGGCTCTCGCCTGGGAGCGCCGCGGGCAGCGAGACTTCGGTGCCGGAGCCTGGGTAGCATACCTGCGCGGGCACGCCGAATTCACGCACATAGGCCTGAATTGCCTCAACAAACGGCTCACGGATGTCGGGCGTGTATTCGGGGGTCAGCAGTTCTTGCAAGAGTTCATGCCTGCGGCTGCCGACGCCAGACATATCGCGCCTCAACTTATTCACATCAACTATTCCGGAAGAATAAATATTTGCAGGAGCCGGTTGGTGACTCAATCCGCCTGCAACCAGTTCAGGTGGCGAAACTGGTGGATTTGCTGGCGCAGTCGTGAGTCTGCGTGCAGCAAAGTCGGTGTCCCCCGCACTGTTTGGCACCACACCGAACACGGTACCCACCCAGTCTTCGCACATCCACTCAACAACCGGATAACTGTATGGCACTGGTTCTTTGCCACCCTGGAAGATGTCGTCGGCGTACACGCTCGCGTAATGCGAACTAGGAATCTTTTCATCTGCCACCGCCTTTGTGTAGTCCTGCACCCAGTCGGCAAACGTGCGCCCGGTCATTTTGTTGATGACCCATTCCTTGGCCGCCTCTTGCGAGCGCAGTGGCATTTCCACTGTATGAAAAAACTCGTGCATCATCACGTGCATCTGGTAGTACTGCACGAGTTCCGGGTCATTGGAAACTCCTTCGGGAATATGTGTGGGCCGAATAAGCGTGGAGTACTCAGTTTTCCCCGCTTCGTTTGTATCAGTAGAACTTGATGTGTATCCAATCAGTGCGCGCTCCTTGTGGTGCTTGGACGCTGCAAACTCCTCTTTGGTCAGAATTTCGATTTTGCTGAAATCCAGATTTCCTTCGGCATCAAACGCTGGAACTGGGAGCGAATCCTGCCATGAGTAGTCGATTTCCTTTAGACTTGAGCGCGCAACAATGTGCGGCGGAATTCGCGCGATGATGCTTTTGATTTCGTCGGGTGAGATTTGTGCTTTTTCTGCATCATAGTTTGGAAATGTGAGGCCCTCGCAAAATGCCCTGCTTTCCGGATATTCCGGCTTTTCAAAAAACTTCTCCGCGTGTGCGCGATACGCCTCGCGGTGATTGCCCACGAAGTCGAGTTCGCGTTTTAAATTGGTGCGGTCTTTCTTTTCCTCGAGCGCTTCGCGAGCAGCCGTACGTTCTGCCTGAGAGCCCTTGATTCGCTCGCGCAGCATCTCGAGCGAGCGCTTGTTTTCGCCGCTGCGCGGTTTGTATGTGCCGGGAGTATGTCGGTCTGGTTTAAATCCCCCGGAGTGTCGCATCTCTTCAGGGTAGCAGTCGGGTGGATGGGCTCAAAGGGAGACGAAACCTACATCGCTCCAATAATGAGCCCCATTATTCCGAATGACACCGTGTTGTAGCCGGCATTGATGAGCCAGAGTTTGAACGGCCGGCCCTCAAACATGTAGCTCACGCCAAATGCGAGGCTTACCCATCCAAATCCGGCTGCGAGTCCGGCGATCAAGCCAAGTAGCCAGTCCGCATCAAGACCGATGAACGCGGCCAAGTTGAACGCCATGACGAGTTGAAGGATAAGAGAACCAACGAGGAGCTTGGCCATGCTCGGCGGATTTTCACGATTCGCCCCGGCGTTCATGCCGATAATCGCTTGCCACTGTTTGGTAAAAAGAACCGAGTACCACACGTAGCCGAGGAAAAACGCTGCTAAAGCGGCTACGCCGACTGCAATATAATTAATATCCATATGTGAGTAATGGTACACCTGTACCCCTCGGATTTACAACAGCGACAGCGCCTAGTGATTGAACTGCTCGACACGAATTACGTGGGATTTGTTGTGGTCTCCCCCGTCGATAAGCTGGAGCAATTCGCAGTTACCAAAATGAAACTTGGTCAGGATGTCTTGCCACGGCAGTTCATAAAACGATGCATACATCATTTTGCCCAAGTCGCCGTGCGTAACCACGAGCACGGAGCCAGCTGGGTGTTTCGTGTGAATATCGCGCAATGCATCGCTCGCGCGTTCCAACACAGTGGGAAATGTCTCGCCCCCCTCTGGGTTGAGGAAATATGTAACCAAATCTGTTTTCAAAATATCGGGCGCGCACAATCGCTCGATGTCGGCCACCAGTTGCCCCGACATAACACCGAAGTCGCGCTCGATGACGGGTGCAAGTATCTCTGGCGTTGGCCCGCCAATTCTCTCGGCAATAATCTCTGCGGTTTTCGCCGCGCGAACGAGTGGCGACGTGTAAATAGCATCAAACATAAACCCCTGCGCGAGAATCCCATCGGCCAGTTCGTGTGCCTGCTTGATACCGAGCTCGGTGAGCGGTCTATCACGGTGCCCGTTCAAAATCCCTTCCGCATTGTCTTCGTTTTGCCCGTGCCGCGCGATGTAGATGGTGGTCATAGTTGCCCCTCAAACTACCACAGTAAATATAGAAAAGTCCCGGGCCTTACCGGGTTAGTTGTACCGCCCAAAACTATTTAACAGCCTGAGCGGTCTCTCATTGCCCGAATTCGTAGGCGATTGAGTTGATGAATCATCTCGATTTCGGTGAGGACAGTTTCCCGCATGTCGGTATTCCCGATTGAATGCTGAATGTCTTCGTAGCCGATTGCGAGCAAGTCTGCCTTGAAGCTCGGGTCTTGGCTGTACACCGTATCGTAGATACGAGTGATGAGGTCGAAATATTCCCGACCAAATCTGCTGTACGGCTGAGTTCCCCACCAGAGTAGATATGAATCTCTCCAGTTCAGGGTGCTTCCAAGCCTTTTGGCGGCCTTGCCACTGAGTGAGCAAATCTCTCTTTGAATCGCTACATCAGGGCTTTTGAGAGCCTGAATGATTCCTTCGAGTCCTGCGCACTGAATGGAATCGAGAACGAACGGTCGGTCCGTAAAGTTACTCAACCGTGCTGCTCGTGTGTCTACTGCCTTCGCAATGATATCTATCATCGCCTACCTCCGGGGGTTTGAGATATTTGGATTTTAGCACGTCTGGAGGGGGTTTCAAAAAGGAAGAATGGCGACTGCCCCCAGTTTCCATTTTCCTCTAATCACGCACCCGTTTTTTCGTCGCTTGTGCCGGGCGTTGTCATCGTGGTGGGCACTTGGAATACGTCCGTGGGTGTTCCTCCCACACCAACAATATTTCCACTATTTGTCGGCGCCCACGCGACGTACAGGTATCGACCAATGCTAATCAACACGACAAGTACGTACAGGAGGACGATTGTGCCCACTTCCAAAGAGAATCCGAGGGTAAATCGGTATAGGCTAATGGTGAAAGCTGCGAAAAAAGCTGTAAGCGCGAGGTCAGTGAGAATAAACCATTTCCTGACGGAGATATACGAGTTCTTTACTAGTGAGTTTGTTTCCGCAGTCCAGAGTGAAGAAAGAACGTTAATTCGTCTCGCCGAGAGTAGATAAAAGAATATGGCCATCAGAAAAAGTGGGAACACTGCAATAAGAAACATATGCATGTACCCCTCCACGGTTGTGGCTACCGCAGACATCAAAGCTGCAATCGTGAGCAAAACACTTATACGCTGAGTGAACTCAGACAGATACTTTTCGACCCGCTCGCTGTCATAGACTTCCGAATCGCCAGACAGTACTGCAATTTGATACAGTAGCGCATTGATTTGCTCCTGTAGGTCTTGAGCGGTATTCATAGATACGTGAAGATACGTCAGGTAAGGACTTCAGGCAAGTGGGATATATTGAGGGGACTGTCCCCGGTTTTATAGGTGACTACCCTTACTCGCTCTACTTTTCTGCGGCAGATGACGCGTCCAATGCGTTGATGTAAATGTGATTTGTGTAAAATTGGGGAAAGCGTCTAAATTTAAACGACCTGAAGCTACAACGTGTGGGTTGTGTACGAGTACGATTTCGTCTTGCTCCGCGTCTTGCAGAACCGCATTAACAATGTCTCGGCCAAAATAGATGACAGCACTCACCTTCCGATAGTTCTCATGTAAAAAGACGCCCGTGTCTATACTCTCTGTGTTTCGGGAGTTCGGAATTTGAAACCTCGTGGTGTGATACGCAGGGCCGCTAGTTCTGTCTGGGTAAATTGGAATATTTATCGCAGGGTTGATACCCATAACTGCTTCAAGAATTAACGCCTCGTTCATCATGTTGCCATCAATTTCCGCACCACTAACCGCAATAACATAGGCATCCCCAGGCCTGAGTATGTATTTATCCTTTTTTGAATCAAGGGCACTCAAAATTCTACGAACCTTTGGTTGATTCAACTCGTCAAAGGACCCGCCACTTGAAACTACCGTACCTGATGGGACTCTTTGCAGTCGGTCAGATATCGTTGTGACTGTATTGCTACCCGTTCCCTTGCCCGCAAGTACAGCTTCTACAAATAGCGCCCTGCTTCCAAGATTGACTCTGAAATCAGGATTTGACTGCTGCTTACGTTGTTTAACTAACTCAAAGTTGCTTTTGCGTAGAGCATCGAACAAATACAACTCCCAGGCTCTTTCTGCAAATTTTTTTTGAATTTCTGTATGAAAGTCGGCATCGGCAAAAGTATTAAAATCGTGCCACACACTTTCGAAATACTCTTTTGCTTTCGACCAGTCTTGACGCATGTGTAAATTGATATACTCCGAACTCAAGTCTGGAAACTTTTTTGAAAGCAGTTTAAGTGCCACATCAGTATTGGCAGGTTCAGATGGGTAGGGAAAAATCTTCTTCATAGTAGCCAAATAAATCAATAGTACCGTCACACGTTTTTCAGACAAGAAAGTCTTTATCGGGTCTGCTTTCTCCAATCGACAGTCCTGTTTTTCTAGAGGGAGCCGCATCCCCACTGGGAAACCCACGGTTTCCCAATGAGCCCCTACTTTACGATGAGCGCACCCCAACCGTCGTATTCCCCATGGACAGTTGCGGCAATTCGGTCAAAGTCGATTCTTATCGTTTGCATTTTCGAAAGATTAGGGACAATATCGCCACTCACATCCAGCAGCCATTCGGTCCCCTCGGACGGGAGTATTCGTGTTTTAAAACTTGGGTAGATTTTAATTATCTCTGCCGCGGCAGTCTGTGCATTCTCTTGCGACGGAAAGTATAGAGAAAAATCAACTTTATGCTCTTTTGACATATCAGAACCAGCTTCTTGTAGCTGCCCTATAACCGCAGCATCAATATCTTGAATAGGTTTGGGGCCAAAAAAGTTCCACATAGCAAATACGCAGATTAATAGTACAACAAAATAAACTCGGCGGTCATAAATAATACTTGTTGCCACTCTCATATATTAGCCTATTCAAGGATGTCAGTAATTCCGACGGGCGCGCATCCACCTCGGACATTTCGATTTCCACTAGGTACCAGCGGATGTGCGCCACTTCCTGCCACGAGTACGATTTAAATTGCGAAAATGAACAGTCAGCGCGTGACAGTTGGGACAGATAATCCGGAGATTTGATTCGTGGTTGTTTTCAGCATTACCATCAATATGGTCGACTTCGAGCGGAACCCGCTTTGTAATCGGATGTTTTTTGTTCCATCCGCACAATGAACACTTCTCGCCATTCGTCTCCACTAAATACCTCTTCAGGTGTTTCGAGATATTCTGCGTGGCGACACGTTGCCGCGACCCTTGAGAGTTAGCTTTCCACTCTCGAATACACTCTTGATACTGGAAGTCAGCCTGACATTTATTGGAGCAATATTTTAACTGCCAACGATTCTTAAGTTCGCACAGACAACTCAAGCACGACGCCATCCGGTAAGCATAGCACCTATTGGGCAATCGATGGTCTACGTGAGACTCCCTTCCGTTCAAGTCCGGGAGGCGTGCACAAAAACAAAACACCGGCTTACGCCGGGTTTTGTTTTTTGAGCCGCCTCCCGGACTTGAACCGGGGACCTTCACTTTACAAAAGTGTTGCTCTACCAACTGAGCTAAGGCGGCACTACTACGCTCCGGTTGCACCGGAGCTTCGAAGTGCAAGCTTATTTGCACCGCGAAGCTCAGACAATACCGTATTTATTGGTTTTGTTCACCCTCCTCCTTCCCTTCACTGCGGAAGTCACTCACCTCCTTCAAAAACTCCGACTTCGTCTCCCCACGCTTGAATCCGCGCTTGGCGGAAACAAAATCGGCGAATCGGTGAGCCTGTGCCTCGAGCATTCGCGCGAGCGCCGCGGCGCCAAGCGCACCTGCGTGTGCACCGCGCATGGAAAGGTGTGCAACCACAGGAGGGAGCTTTTCCATCTGCACACGTGTGTCCACCAGCACGTCCTTGAAGTTGAGCGCAGCGTTATCCGCAAGCTGTCGTGCGCGGGGCGCAAATCGCTCGCCACGCTTTACCTCAAAGTAGCGCACCGTGAACAAGGCGATGATGAGTGTAAGCGACGCAAAAAATACTATCGTCGCAAATGTCATAGTTATTTAACCGAGAGGCGTTCGAAGCGGACGATTTCTACGCGCTCACCGAACTTCTGCACGGCCTGTGCGAGCAATTCGCGAATCGTCATGTCGCCGTTTTTCACGAATGGCTGCTCCAAGAGTGCGCGCTCTGCAATGTATGCATCGAGCTTGCCCTGGATTGCGATGTCGCGCTTTGCCTCTGGCACGTTTGCTGCCTCTTCGGTAAACACTTCGCGCGCTGCACGAATGTTGTCTTCGGTAACGTCGTCCTTGCTCTTGTAGATTGGCTTCATAGCGGCCACGTGCATTGCCACGTCGTAGGCGAGCTTGCCGAAGTCTTCATTCTTAGAAACGAAGTCGGTCTCGCATCCAAGCACCACTGCGGCTACCACGGTGCCACCTGCGTGCACATAGGCTGCTGCAATGCCTGCACCGAGTTCACGGTCACCTTTCTTTGCTGCGATTGATGCAGATGTTTTGCGCAAGATAACCTTTGCCTTCTCCACATCGCCGCCAGCCTCTTCGAGCGCCTTTTTAACCTGCATTACGGAAATGCCCGTTTCGTCGCGAAGCGCCTTAATCTGTTCTGTTGTAATTTCTGCCATAAGATTTGTATTGTACTAAATAATCTGTTTTCTTACTAAAAAGGCGGCTACTCGCCGCCGACGTCTTCGCCTTTGGGCCTAACTAAGCTGTCTTGGCCGGTGCCTTCTTGCCGTCTGTGACAGCATTGGCAACCTCCTCTGCAAACAAACCAATCGAACGAACCGATGTGTCGTTTGCAGGGATTGGATACTGCACGAGTGCAAAATCACAATCAGAGCTCGAAAGGCCAACAACCGGAATCTTGAGCTGGTTTGCTTCCAAGACTGCAGTGTTTTCGTGACGAGAGTCCACCACGAACATCGCACCTGGGAGATCCGTCATAGAAATGAGGCCACCGAAGCGTGCGGTCAATTCTTCGATTTCGCGGTCAATCATCAAGCGCTCGCGCTTGGTGTATTTTTCTAGCTCCCCCGACTCGCGCTCTTTCATGAGCTTTTCGAGGCGCTCGAGTCGCTTGCGGATGTTCTTGAAGTTCGTGAGTGTGCCACCAATCCAGCGACCTGCCACGTATGGCATGCCAACCTGCTCGGCGAGTGACTTAACAGTGGAGATTGCCTCGTTCTTGCCGCCTACGAACAGAATCTGCTTACCAGCTGCTGAGAGAGCAGAAACGAATGCCTTGGCAGTTTCCAAGCGCTGTTCAGTCAATTCGAGGTCGAAAATGTCGGTGCGGTCCTTCGTTATGAAAATATATGGTGCTGCTGTTGGGTGTCGGCGCGCGCGAGGAAAACCGAAATGCGCTCCGGCTTCAAAAAGTGTTTTGATATCGCTTGCTGACATAGTTACAAATCAAATGCCGGCTTTACCGGCGTTTTGAGATACTAGCAAATACAGGCCAATTTAGCAATATTTGGGCTATTGCTGCTGTTCTGTGGGCAC
>CAYYEX010000006.1:16948-103811 GCA_964471165.1 uncultured Candidatus Saccharibacteria bacterium | reverse complement strand
CGAACCCCGACCTGTTCCATGCCATGGAACCGTTCTACCGCTATACTATAGGCCCTTCTGCGCTGCGCATCCTAACTTTTTTCGATGATGCGCACAATTCCCTTGTCTGCATCTACCTCCACGATATCGCCGTCTTTGAACGTTCTCGTACCGATGCGGGTTGCAACGATGCACGGTTTTTTCAGCTCGCGCGCAACAATCGCCGCATGACTCGTCAATCCCCCTTCATCGCATACGAATGCGGCAGCTCTATACATAACCGGTAGGAACTCAGGCCGTGTCATTATCGTGACGAGAACATCGCCCTCTTGTACCCGCGCGAATTCCTCTGGCTTGAATACAACAACCACACGTCCGCGTACATTGCCCTTGGACGCACTGACTCCGCGTATTTCCGATGCGGTCTCATCTAATTTAAGAATATGAGTGTGTGTTAGCGCAATCATGGCCGCCGCATCTTTGCCCTGATAAACCAGGCGGCCATCGAGTGACCAGAACATCACAAACGGATCCCGCCGCGCTATGAGATCTTCACGTGACCACGTGTTATTTTCGATTTCTTCCCAAGTGGCGTTCTTCGCGTCTTCAAATGGGATCTCTTTCCTGCGTGCGAATTCCTCACCGAAACGATGTGCAGCGAAAACCATCTCGAGCAACCCAGCCTTACGCACATCCTGTACGGTGGATACAACTTGAAGCGCTCTCAGGTGCGCCTGTGCCCCCGCAGATATTCCAACCGTACTAACTTCCGAGGAAAAATCGTACGGGTATTTTATAACAAGCTCCTGCAGTTCTTCGTGCGTAAGCTCGTGTGGACCAACGTAGTCATTTAAAACGTAGTAGTACTTCTTCCGCACATTCTCTCGCTGCGCGTCGTCGGTCGCTGTGCGGTACTCTTGCGCACATTCCTTTACGTAGTTCGGTCGTGCTGACTGACCGTACTGCGCTATCAACTCGTCGATACGTTCCGTATCGAGGCCTTCTTTCTCTAACAATGCCGTGAGCCGATGCTGAAAATAGTAACTTAATGCTTCTATTGCATTGTTGGTCGTGAACGGGGCCTCAAAACGCTCTCGGTATTCACACATAAGCGTAAGCAGAGCTTCGTCACTCATACTGGAGAGGTCTGTCGAAAGAAATGTTTCGTGGAATACTTGGAATTCTGCAAGCTCACTCATGCATTGCTCGTACCACTGCCAACCTTCCTGCAACAATGCCGGCAGCACATGCTCGGCGAGTCTATCTAATTGGTCGGAGCGCATATACCAGTGCGCCTTTTGCCCTTCTGCCACATACATAACATCCGCTTCAAACCCGTATTTTCTTTTGAAGCCGAACGTGTAAAGCGGTGGATATATAGTTATGTACAAAGAGTAACCATTAACCCCCAAAACTATCCAGTGCTGCGTTTCTATTTCCTTCGCAAGGTCTCTCATATGTGCCTATAGTGAGCCATTTTTGAGCAATTTCATATTTGACTTAGTAGTTTATATATGCTATAATTCAACCAGTACCGATTGTTCACAATTCAGTGGATAGCCGGAGTCAACGTCAAAATGCTCGGAGGAGCCAATGCGTCGTTTGAGATTCGATCGCCACGGAAAAGCTAAGCCGGTTGCAGAAAACCAGAGGGACGCCGACCGTCAGTTGAGCGAGGTCGGCATCCAGCAAGGAATTGACCTCGGCGAGACGGTTGACTATTCGAAGGTCAGCGTCGTCATTTCGTCGTCGGCGCCTCGTGCGTTCATGACGGCGTCCCTGGCTACCGGGTTCAAAATCGAGGATATCGTCAAGCTCGATGCCCTCTACCCGGAACCGGACAATGACGTCTGTCGCGAATTCGACCGGCTGTTCAATCTTCTCGGTTACGCGCCCGTCACCGAATACCTCTCCGAGGAAGGTGGCGATTGCGTGCTCGATTGGGCCGGCGCAGTTTGGCCTCTCGTCGCGGCTGAAATCAGCACCGGCGACGACGAGGTCTGCGTCTTCGGGCACGCGGTCTGTCAGCAGGCGCTCGGCATGGTCGTCTGCAAGGACCATCCCGCGTTGGTCGAAAGGATTTCGAAAGTCACCCTCGGCGAAGCCCAGGGTTACGAAATCATCTTCGACGACGCAGGTATGCCAATCGACGTCATCACTACTGAGGACTGACCTCGAGTTCGTTCAGCTCGTTCCAACAAGAAAGCCCGGTGCTCACGCTCCGGGTTTTCGTTTTTATATCTTCTTCACAATCCCCTTTTCTGCATCCACCTCCACCATGTCGCCGTCTTTAAGAACGGTTGTGGCGATTCGCGTACCGATGATACACGGCTTGCCGATCTCTCGAGAAAATACGGCCGCATGCGATGTGATTCCACCTTCGTCGGTCACAATCGCCGCCGACTTTTTCATCAGATGTATATAATCCGGCGTCGTCATAGCAGTAACGAGCACTTCCCCGTCTGCAAATGCACTCATGTCGCTTCTGCGCGCAACAATCCGCACTCGTCCCGTCGCCCGGCCCGCACTTGCAGTTGTTCCTTGTATTTCTGTCACATCATTCCGAATCACTTCGTGCTGAATTTCATATCCGGAATTTTTGGCGACGAATTCCTGAATTGAAATTGCCTGTATACCAACTTCACCCTCTGACTCAAATAAAACAGCATGCTGTGCCCGTGCCGCAAGCAATTCCGGTTCGGGTGGTTCAAGAAGGTCCCTTTTTAAGAGAGTCTCAGGATGCTCAACTGTCGGATACAACGAAGCGAAACTTCCGCGAAGCAGTCGGTCTGCCGTGTCTGCCAATGCGTCTTTTGCTCGAATCAACTGCACCTCACTGCGAATATGCTCTGGTGTGCGTATGTCGCCCCCGGAGTAGTACATCACTACCCAACCGACAATCCCATCCACATACAAATCCATGAGCTCCTTCAGGGCTTCTCGCGTCGGTACCGTACCGTCGTATGACTCAACGGCAGCTACCGCAAGGTTGTACATTGCAATATGCTCTCGGAAAAAGCTGTCATCCTTTTGGTTCTGACGAAGAATGGCATCGATGAGTGCCTGCACACCCTGCATGTTTTCCCAGTAGTAGATTGCCCCGTCGCGGTACTCTTCCAATTCAAATGGGTGCGGTATTTGTAGCTCAGCGCTCAAGCGCGAATTTCCCGCTATCCACGGTTCTCCGAGGAGGAGTACGAATTCACGTACATATTCTCGGGTATACACGCTCATATTTTCCGCACAATCCCCTTTTCTGCATCCACCTCCACCATGTCGCCGTCTTTAAAAATCTGGGTGGCAATTTTAGTGCCGATGACGCAGGGCTTTTTCATTTCTCGCGATACTATCGCTGCGTGACACAGTGTTCCGCCTTCATCCGTCACTATCGCCGCTGCCAACTGAATACTCATGATGAATTCCGGCCGCGTCATGGAAGAAACCAGTATGTCCCCCGCCTGTAGCTTTGGCATGTCGGCCACTGAATTAATTACTCTAACGATGCCGCGAACGGGCGGAGCTTTAAACGCAGGATTACCTTTGATCTCAGTCGCTTTCTTCGGCTGCAACATCTCTTCAACCTCCTGTGCACGCTGTCCGTCGAGACGCTGCCAGGTGTGATGGTCGTACGTAAAAACAGAATGATTCAATCGTAACAGGGCCTCCGCCTTACTATCGTAGTCCGGACGCAAGAGTAAGTCGGCAAGCTCGTAGTCATTGAATGCGAGAGTCTCTGTGAGCGCTAGCCCGAGCCTGTTTCCTATCTCCCTAAAAAGATCGCGAGAATTGAGTGCAGCAAACCCTTTGTACGTATTGCGTACCTCCATGAATTCGGAATATTCATGCGCAAACTGAATATAGAGCGAGTCGGCCGCATTGTTATTGAATCTCTGCAACAGCGCCGAAAACTCCTTTTTATTCTCTACTAACCTATTCTCGGCGGACGCAATATCCGCTCCAAGGCCACTATTCGTGACATATTCCTCCACTCGCGCGTCGAGGTTTTCTCTCGTCATCGGCTCATATGCTTCATCGTACATGTAGAGACCACGGTACTCATTGAGGTGTGTATCGAGGAGCGCAGCAACATCTTCGCCATTCTGTTTCCGTAACGCAATTTCCTTTACGGCCAGATCCTCCTTCTGCGCATGCACCGACCGTTCGTGTCCGTACACAACCCTCAATCCCTCGGTCGGATCGACGCCGTTTCGTATAAAAATCTCGTTCAAGATGTCGTCGAACACATATTTCCCGGAAAAGCCGAACCATTGCCACGTCAGGAAACCTATACACATCTCGTGTCGCTGCAACAGCAGGTCTCGTAGTCCATCGTGTGTAAAATCTCTGATTATTCCAGGGGTGCAGTGCGCCTGTAGCCAATCAATGAACGCGCGGGACTCGGAGTTCATTCGGGCTCTTATGTCTACGACGGCCTCCGGGCGCTTCAATAATGACGTCAAAGACTGATTAAGCCGCGCAACATCGTCGACAGGATGGTATTCCATCATTTCACCGTTCTGCGAGATGATTACTCCCTCCGGCAAGTTAGCTCCAACGAGCTTTAGTAATCCCACGTCACCTGACTCACAAAAATCGAAATATCGTTGCACAGTCGACTTTCGCGTACTAAACCGTTCCCACGATCTGTTCGTATCGAGCATAACTATATTTTACGGACAATCCCGCTCTCTGCATCCACCTCCACCATGTCGCCGTCTTTGAATACTTTGGTTGCGATTTTGGTGCCGATGACGCAGGGTTTTTTCATTTCGCGGGCAACGATAGCTGCGTGCGACATGATGCCACCTTCATCAGTCACGAACGCCGCCACTTTTTGCATCGCAACCATATACGCCGGCTCAGTGAGATTTGCGACTAGAATTTCGCCTTCTTGCACATTCGCGAGGTCTGAGAACATTTTGATAACGCGCGCAGGACCGCGTGCAACACCCTTGAAACCAATACTCCCTTTTACTTCACTCACAGAGGTGTCGAGTGATTCAAGTTGCAGGTCCCGTTTACGTAACTCTTCTGTCAGCTTTGAGTACGGATACAACTCACCGTCCAAAACAAAACAACCATGCTCGAGCCTGTCTTCAAAAACAGGCACCAATGGCTCACCCCCGCCGTCAATGATTGCTTGCACATCCTCGGGAGTAACACACATAGAAAACCGAGCGAACGTTGGAAACAACCGCTCAAACGCGGATTTAAAATGTTCGCCCAACGGTCCTGAATATTCCTGGGTTTCGTCGCGCCATTTGTAGAGTGATTCCTTGAAATACGATCCAATGGTCGGGCGCTCCGGTAGTCGAAAATACACTGTATTCATCGGATACCAATACGATGTGAACGTGCGGAAGAACTCCAAGTACTCTTCACCGCTTTCTATCTGTTTACCCTCTTTGGCATACGGGAGAAGCTTGCTCCACTGCTGTCGGGCATGGGCGAGCATTCGGTCGACGAGTTCTGAGTCTCCATTCACTCGTGCCTCTGCTTCGGTTTCCAGTGCTTCGAGCTCAGTTGATGAATACCAAACGCTTCCGGTATGTTCATGTGGCAATGCAATGAACAGATTGTGCTGGATATGCTGGCCAGTGAAGGTCTCGCAGCCGCGGCGGTCTGAATTATTCCAGAGGAAAAAATAAATCAGTGGTCGCTCGCGCTCGAATATCTTTGAAAGAATAGTGCTCATATCATTGCTTTACCTGAATGCGCACGAGTTTCCCGTCTTTCACCTCGACCCCTTCGCAATTGGGAAGCGCATGGTCGCCGGTATCTCGCTCGAGCGCTACACCAACATAATTCTCATGCCCGAATGCCAGCACATCGATTCTCTGCTCACCTGCCTTTTTCTTGGCAAATCGTGCGAGCCGTAGCAGATTCTTGAACGTTGTTTCATCATGATGTTGTGATGACTGACCCTCGGGAAAAAACTCTCGGACTTTATCTGAATGCGCAAAGAGATTCGCTCCCCACGATCCTTTATCATCTTCTTCAATGACTTGTCGTGCCCAATTCCACCGTTCGTGAACCTCAGGATCAACATTGTCCCAGTTTATCGGCGCTAGCTGACTCGGCGGGTTGTATACGGCGTCCACCAGGGAATTGGTTTCGCCCAAGGAGAGCTGATCAATCGAGCGCACATAACCCTCACCTATCTTTTGGGCAACCTCCGTGCCGGTTTGCTTATGCTCTATCACGTTGAATCCCATTTCGCGCGCGGTCTTTGCGTAGATTGCAGCCGTCTGCAACGCGCGCGAGATATCGCTCGATACAACGAAGAGCGTGTCCTTGGCGAGGTCGAGCGTCGCAAGAAATTCACGGGCCTTCTTCTGTGCAAGTTCGTGACCCGCTTCTGTGAGGTCGTCGAGCGCCTGGCCTTCTACATCGAGGCTCCCTTCGGGGTTATCGGAACCAAGTATCTTTGTATATTCACCGTATACCGCCTTTGAGTGTCGAAAATAGAATACGCGCGCACCCTCCATTTCTTTTTCGATGTTTTCTGCCTTTGCAACAACCTTTTCGCTCATACGGCTCTTTTGAGTATTTTTACGATACCATGGTCTGCATCGACCTCCACGAGGTCCCCGTCTTTTAAAAGCTTATCCCCGTTTTTGGTGCCAATGATGCACGGGATACCAAGCTCGCGCGACACAACCGCCGCATGCGAGGTGATGCCTCCTTCATTTGTGACAATTGCGCCGGCCCGCTGGCACGCCGCCATAATTTCGGGACCAGTCGTGCTGGAAACCAGCACGTCGCCCTGCTGCACTTTTGCTATCTCTTGTGCGACGTCTGCCACTGTGAACAGAGTCCGTACTACTTTAACTATTCCTCGATGCACTCCTTTAGACGCGGTCACCCCTTTGATAACATCGGAGTCGGTTTGTCTAAAAAAGATAGCATCGAATGAGTTGCTCATATTCTCTGCTTTATCGGCGGAAATCAATTTCCAAGCGAAAGCATGCGCCATTACGTGAAAATCTGATTCTCGACGAGTAAGCGGCACATCGACGCCCTCAAGCAGCGACATGATTTCGTGGGGTAGTAGCCATTCGATATCGGTGCGGTTAAATCGTCGTCCGATTTCACCGAGATACGAACGAAACAATTCAAAAGATAAGACGATGTTCAAGTATTCACGTGCCTTGTATTTCAGCGTACCCAGCTCTTCTAAAACATTTTTTAGGCGAACATGTCTTTGGGGGTCTCCTGCGATAAGGCGCTCAGACGTTTCGACAGAATAAAAGTTAGTGTAATACATATACTCGCTGCAAAAATGTTGAACAATCGCAACGCGCGCAGACAGCGCCGCTTTTAGACCCTCAGTGGACATCGTCGGAATTACTGCCTCCTGCGCGTGGGATTCTTTAACAAGGTGATCGATTTCTTGCATCTGCCGAACAAACTCTACTTTCCACGTGTCAAAACTATTTATGTAGAATGTTGCACAGTCATCTGATATCTCTGCGCAGTCTTTCTTGGAGAGGTAGAACTTTATCTCCTTCTGAGATGGATCATAAATCAATACGAGGTCGCGCTCTCTGAATCGGCCGTATGTACGCAGACTCAAGTTAAAGAGTGATTCATTAAAGTTTGACCACAGATACACGTAGTCTCGCGGATCGAGATTGTTCATAGCTTCCGTACTATTCCATGTACCGCGTCCACTTCCACTATATCGCCGTCCTTGAGCAGTCGCGATGCGGCCTTTGTTCCCACGATGCACGGAATTTTCATTTCTCGCGAAATAATCGCCGCATGGCACGCGAGTCCTCCTTCATCGGTGATAATCGCGGCCACGTTTTTCAGATATGGCACCATCTGCGGGTTTGTCATTCCCGTAACCAGAACTGAACCCTTGGGCACTTCTCTCACGCCGTTCCAATCCATGTGTATGACAACCTGACCTTGCACATGACCAGCATATGCGACGATACCCTTTACCTCATCAGGGTCGAGCGCTGCAGCGAGCGCCCTCCACGTCTCAAATTCCGCCCCGGTGAGAAACTTCCATTGTGTGCCTTCTTTCACCATAGCGCAGCCATTCAAACGGCTTTGAGCATCGTCGAGCGGGATGGGTCGTCCTTGCAACGCGTTGCGAACCTCTTCGTGCGTCATCGCAAAAAAGACTTTTTCATCAAGTGAATACTGTTTTTTGAAATATGCAGAAAACGCATCGTAGCCTTTCAGAAGGGTCACCAACTTGTCGTGGAGATCAAGCTTCGCGCGCCCGAGCATTCGAAGTGCATCAAGGGCATGCTCCGCCTCAGCTGAGAGCGTGCGCGAGATATTTTTATGGATGGCGTCCACAATCTCCTCTTTTGAACACTCTTTCAGCAATGCGTCTTCAAGCGGCCGTTGGATAAATTCGTTGCAAAAGACGTATGTCATCCACAGTTCTGCCCACAGTTCTGAAAGGCGGTCCCATTCAAGTAGCACGTTGTCTTTCGACAAGGTATCGCACGTATATGATACGAGTTTATCTGCGGTCTGCTGTGCATTCGTCTCGATATTCTTAACGAATTGTGGATCGAGCAATTTCTTGCCCCACTCGTAATACTCTTGCACTCCATTTCCTTTCAGATAGGCCCGATTTAAATCTTTTTCAGTAAGATACACATACTCCACTGCGCCGAAGGATTGCGGGTCACTCAGCGTACTCGACATAAGAATCGAGATTCCTCCCGAGGACCATTGAAATGTAAGCTTCGGGTCATCAGAAGAAAGCTTTCGCACAATCCCACTACCGACAACAACATCTGGCAATGACTTGGGGCTTAGTGTTGTTATCGGGCGGGACTGCGTTATATAGAATGTGCCCGCTTCAAACGCCCACTCAATGTCGCATGGGAACACATAGTGATTTTCGATATGCAGAACTATCTCAGCGAGCTCCATCACTTGCTCATCGCTAAGAGCCGGCTTGTTGCCCTCCAATTGAGACAGTTCGCGCCATTCATTACCCCCGCTCTCTGCCCGCCAAAGCACACGACTTTGGAATGTAATGCTTTTATCGATGATGCGCCGCGGATCTTTTTCCACAACAAACGAGTCAGGCGTGACTTGCCCGGAGACGATTGCCTCTCCAAGCCCGAATCCACCCTCGATGATGAGCTGGTTGTAGTCTTCGGTAACCGGATGCACAGAGAATGCGATGCCTGAGACCTCGCTCTGAATCATTTTCTGCACCACTACCGCAACTGAAATTTTGCTGCCATGCATCCCCTTTTCAAAACGGTAAAAAATTGCACGGGGCGTAAAGAGTGAAGCCCAGCATTTCTGTACATTCTCGAGCAGCGTCTCTTCGGTTGTATTTAAATACGTGTCGAGTTGCCCTGCCCACGCAGCGTTTGCACCGTCTTCTGCAGTGGCACTGGAACGCACGGCTACGTACGTCGTGTTGAGCTTCCCGAACATTGCAGTAATTTCGTCTGCAATGTCCTGCGGCATGGTTGCTGCGATTATCAGGCTTTGTATCCGCTCGGATGCTTTTTCTACCGTACCAATCTCCTGATGGTTGCCCGTGTGAAATATCGAGTCGAGTTCTTGATTCAAATTTGCCTCTTCGAGGAATCGTTCGAAGGCATGCGTAAGCACCACAAAGCCCGGCGGGACCGGAATACCAGCCTGTGTCAGCTCGCCGAGTGAGGCGCCTTTGCCCCCGGCTATAGCCGCATCGCTTTTACCAAGGTTTTGGAAATCCCGGATAAGTTCCATCCGAGTAGTATGAATAACGAATCACCAATGCACAACCGCTAGATTGCCTGCGGTGTTTGATCGAGTGCAGGTGGTTTTTTGAGACACATCTTGAGTTGTGCGGTTTCTGTCCAGCCGCACTTTCCGCTCGGCTGTGGCTCACAGGACGCCTCTTTGTAGCAAGCGTATTCGGCTCGGAATTCACAGGTGGAAACGCCTCCTCCGTTCTGTGCCTCTTTCTCCGAAATACACAGTTGGCCCGAGCAGCCCGAAACAACACAACCGTTGTTTTCAAGAAATGGTGTGCCCGGTGCTGGTGTGCCTGATTGCACAGGCGGCTGCTCATCGTTCAAAAAAGTGCGCCCGTCCGGCGTCGCACACTGTTCTGGATAGGATTCCATGACGGGATACCCTGCGTTTTTACACTCTTCATATGTCGCAATAGCGTACATGCGCTGTTGCTTGGCGATATTGGAAAGCGAGAGTAATAATCCGGCAATAATTGCGAGCACGATCGCAAGAGCGATAAGCGTGGTGATACGTGTTTGTTTTCGTGGAGCTTCGGTTTCCATACGAGCGCATTGTAGCATTCTGTGCACCGAGATGTTGAGTTCGAAATATTTTCGAGTACTATTCTTCGAGCGCACTTCTTCTAGCGCACTTTTAGCTCAGTTGGTTAGAGCGTTCGATTCACATTCGAAAGGTCATAGGTTCGAATCCTATAAGGTGCACAGATTATCAGAATTTTTCCGGGCCGTAGTATACCGGTAGTACGCATGGCTGGGGGTCATGTAGACCGGGTTCGATCCCCGGCGGCCCGATAGTAGAAACAGCAATCAGTCCGACTCTCAGGCAAGGGGTCATGTGCATTTTGTCACCTGGGGTTCGATCCCCGGCGGCCCGATTTGGAGATACTTGACTTTACGCATATAGTGTGGCTATATAGTGCTCTATGGTAGTAATGCCCTCATGGATGCGCATTATCCTCGCCTCGGGCCTTTGCTTCGCCGCGGGGGCTATTTCAGCGCTCTATATAACCCCCCAATCGCTTAATTGGTACAGCTCGCTCAATATCCCTCTCTTCTTTGCGATGCCACTCCCCACGTTGTTTTTTGTCCTTGTTGTGAGCTATGCCCTCGTTTCAATCGCGTCGAGCCTCATGTGGATTTACGACCCGAAGCCCTGGGATTTCCGCGGATGGGTACCGTTGTTTTTCACACACTTGTTGCTCACCATGGCATGGTTGATTTTGTTTTTTTCCTACAACGTCGTATTCGTCGCCCTCGTGGTTGCATGTATTCTCGCAACGTTCGTGCTCATGCTTACCGCGGGAGCATGGCACCGCAGCCGAATTGCCTTCTGGCTACTCGTCCCATACCTTGCATGGACACTCTACGCACTCGGCATGAACATCGCCGTGTGGTTTAGCTACTAAATTGTTGGACTGGATTTCTGCGTTGATATATTCTTTTCAACGCAGGGCCTTTAGTAAAGTGGTATTACACCGCATTCGCATTGCGGAGGCGGGGGTTCGATTCCCCCAAGGTCCACAAAGGAATAACAAAAGCCCCGCTCTTGGCGGGGCTTTTGTTATTTAACGTTTACGATTTTGTATTTCTGCGAGCCTTTCGGAGTTTCAAAGGCAAAGAGGTCACCTTTCTTTTTCTCCATCAAAGCGGAACCGAGTGGCGAGAGGTGCGAAATTTTTCGATCCTGCATATTCGCTTCGGCGGAACCAACGATTTCGTAGGTGTGTTCTTCCTTTTCACCCTGCTTTTGGATTGTTACAAAGCTTCCCAAGGAAACTGTGCTGCCCTTTGTGTGTTCAATAATGCGCGCGTGTGAAAGCTGCTCTTCGATAACACGGATACGGTCTTCGGTCGCAGCCTGGAGATTGCGCGCCTCCTCGTATTCAGCGTTCTCAGACAAATCACCGAGCGAGCGAGCGTATTCGAGCTGTTCGGCAATCTCACGGCGACGAATGGTCTTCAGATGTTCGAGTTCCGTGGTCAGTTCGTCGAACTTCTCCTTGCTCAAGTAGTTTGTGTCTTCATTCATAGGTTTGATGTCGCGCAGTATACAGGATAAAGGTGCATGGACAATGTGGGTAACTTATTCGATATATTCGGGGTGTTCCTTTATCAGCCAGTAAAAGAACGGCTGCAACCCCGGGGCAGCCCCAGAATTCGTGCCCGCAGGAGCTTTTTCAAGCACAACTGCATAGGCATATTTTGGATTATCAGCCGGCCAGTACCCGACAGACCACGAATTCATATATTCGTTATTCGTGCCGAGCTGCGCAGTCCCCGTCTTTGCCGATATTTTGATTCCAGGAATATTGAGAGATTTAACGGTGGCGTCCGGTCGGTCCGAGGTTACTGCCATACGCATACCTTCGCGAGCCACTTGGAAATCGGCATCGGGAATATCAATCTGACGATACACAGGACTCGACGAGGCGAGGAGCTGCGGCTTGAGGAGCTTTCCGCTGTTCGCAATCGCTGCAGTAAATCGTACAGCCTGCAGAGGTGTAATTTGAAATCCGAACTGGCCAATCGCAGTGTGATACGTGTTTCCAATACGCCACGGGTCATCAGCACCAAAAATTCGCTCTTTCCATTCTGGCGTCGGTATTACACCTTCCACTTCCCCCTTGAGGTCGATGCCGGTGCGCTCTTCCATACCAAAGAGCCGCGAGTACTGGTCAATCTTTGAAATACCGAGCCCTCGTTGCCCCGCAAAGCCGCCGCCAATCGTGTAGAAGTATTCGTCCGAAGAAACCGCAATCGCAGTACGCATGTCAACCCAACCGTGCACTGTCCAGTCGCGAAAAATGGATGGGTTGTCCGGGTTGTACGGATTTGGGAGCACAATCTTGCCCGTTGAGAGGATTCCTTTTTCAGGAGATATGATTCCCTCCTGCAAAGCGGCAATCGCAAAAACCGGCTTCACAATTGAGCCCGGTGTGTACAAACCGCCGACCGCACGGTTCAGCATCGGTGAGCGCGTGTTGTTTGATGTTGCGCGTACAACCTCTGAATTGCCGTCTGTATATGCTTGATTGTCGTACTCGGGAAAACTGGTAAGCGCAAGAAGTTCCCCCGTGCGCACATCCATAATGACCGCCGCTCCACCCTTGAAACCCATTGTCTGGGCGTGCGCGGACAAAATTGTGTTGAGCTTACTCTGCACGTCGGAATCAATGGATAGATATAAATCCTCCCCGTGCACTGCCGGAGAGACGATATTCTCGCGCTCCACATGACCGAGCGCATCAGATTCAATCATCCGACTTCCATTTTTACCCGCAAGTCGGGAGTCATACGCAAGTTCCGAACCTGAAACGCCCGTGTATTCTTCGCGCCACCAATCGCCGCGAGCGTCCGCTTTCGGATACTGCACAAATCCGAGCACGTGCGAGAGTCCTGGGGCATTGCGATATTTCCGTAGCGCATAGGTGCTGCCGTCGGAAAGCCCCTCTCGCTCTTTCGGAATTGAAGATGAGGCGAGTGTGGCTGTGATGCCGTCCCGCAAAGACTCTGTGGAAGTCGACACATCAAGCGCTGCCTCATTCCACGCAAGCTCTCGTCCAACACGGTCGTACATAACGCCGCGCGTGGCAAATATGACGGAGCGAGACAACGTGTTATTGACCGAAATGTCTTGGTACGTTGCACCGTGCGCAACCTGCAGCGAAAACGCGCGGTACCCGAATCCGAGGGAGACAAAAACGAATACCGCCCCAACCATGAAAATTGCACGATTAGCCACCGGGCGCTCCACACGGCCCTCAAAAGATGAAGCGTTAAACTCGGGAAGATTACTCGAGTCAAGAAATATTTCCTCCGGCGCAATCTCGTGCACTGCACGGAGCTTTTTTCTTCTCAAGCGGGTAAACATAAGTCCACTATACCCGGCACAGACGCAGCGTTCAATTCATGAACAACTTCAGCGCAAAAACTCAAGCCGGAGCGGTTCAAATCCCCACACGAGAACGAGCGACATGAGGGTACACAACGGCAACATTGTAAGCATCGAATCGTGCGGTAACCACAGAAAATCAATCAGGGCACCAAGCGCAATCGCCTCAATTGCACGGTACCGCACCGCGAGTAAAACAATGCAGACTGCAGTCACCCACGGGGAAAAAAAGACTGCGGAAAAAGCGCCAAGCACACCAAATATAAATCGGTAGGCAATCATGGCGCAGGAATTATGTACACAAACCGTAGCAACGACACATTAACTGGCAGCACAATATATACTTTTTGCTCTGCTGCAGTCGAGACAGACTCGACTTTCCCAACAATTCCTACTGGGTGCCCGCCAAACGTCGGTGCCACGACCGTATCCCCCACTTGTACAACGATTCCCCGCGGCACGTCCACGCGAGCGTTCCCACTTCCTTCTCCTGTTGCCGAAACTGCAGCATTGCCCACAATCACATCAACAGTGGCACCGGCCTGGAAGGCACTTTTCACGAGTGTGTTTGTTTCTCCCACATCAACCACACGGCCAACAACATACCCGGTCTCACTGAGCACGAGGTCACCGGGGGCAATCGCATCGTTAATCCCCGCACCGACAGTAAATGTGCCATATGGCGATGCATGATATGAGGAGATAACGGGAGCAGTGATTCCAGAAGAAGTCTCTGTAAAGTGAAGCATCGCCCGGAGCGAATCGTTCTCTTGTTTTACCCCACCATACGCAGCCGCACGCTCCCGAAGTGTCGCAAGTTCTTTTTTGAGTGCCGCGTTTTCTGCTGCAAGGGTGCTATTACGCGCAAAAAAGCCACTTCCTGCAATGGATTCACGCGTACGCTCCGCACCCCCCCACAAATGTGCAGCCGAGCCACGTACGAAGTTACGAAACGGCCCACCAAGCAGCGCGTCGACCGCAAAGACGCTCAGTATAAGGAGTGACGCGAACAAGAGTTTGCTTCGTCCACGGGGCGCCCCTCCAAGTGTTCGATGCGAAAATTCCGGACGTGCCATACCCCTCACACGAAACGGCATTGTCTTTGCATGCCGTTTGTTATTGATAATGATGAAATCATTTTTCTAGTGTTGTTTTGGAGCGATGTTGAGTGTAGACGCATGTTATGCCTTTTCGTGTGCAGGGGCATATCTATCAGAATCCGCTATCTCTCGGAAGCAATTCTTCGTCGCTGCGCAAAAGTGCTTCGCGATAGAGGTCCATGTCGTTCAAAATAATTGATGTTCCGCGCACCACAGCTGTGAGCGGGTCAGATGCAACCGTAACCGGTACACCTAAATTGCGTGAAAAATATTCCGGCAGGCCGCGAATGAGCGCCCCGCCACCGGCGAGGTATATACCGCGCTGCACAATGTCGCCCACTATTTCAGGCGGTGTCGATTCAATCACCTCTTTTATCGAATCTACAAGCTCTTCGATGGAATGTCCGATTGCATTGCGAATATCCTGGTCAGAAATGAGCACTTCACGCGGAAGGCCTGTAACCAAGTCGCGACCCCGAATGATTGCCTCGATACGGTCGCGGTTCAGCGCAACGGATGCAATCGCAATTTTTACTTCCTCGGCGGTTTTTTCTCCGATAAGCATTTTAAACTCGTTGCGAATGTGGCTCACGATGTCGGCGTTAAACTTATCTCCTGCAACACGCACATTTCGTGAGCTCACGAGGCCACCGAGGCTCACAATACCGATATCTGTCGTGCCTCCACCAATGTCGACAATCATACTTCCGGTCGGTTCGTGAACCGGCAAGTCAATTCCGATTGCAGCTGCAAGTGGCTCCTCCACGATATGCACTTCGCGCGCCCCTGCCGCTCGTGCCGCATCGCGTACTGCACGCACTTCCACCGAGGTGATTCCCGAGGGCACGCCAACCGCTACACGCGGACCAAGCATTTTTGACTTCCCGCCCTGTGCTTTATCAATAAGGTACGAGAGCATTTCGGATGTAACTTCGAAGTCGGAAATCACTCCGTCAACAACCGGCTGCACCGCTTGAATATGCGCGGGGGTACGCCCAAGCATGTCTTTTGCTGTTTGTCCCACGGCAACCACTTGCCCGGTTTTTGTGTTCACTGCAACAATCGACGGCTCGTTGATGACGATACCGCGACCTTTTACATACACGAGCGTGTTTGCAGTACCAAGGTCAATTCCAATGTCGTGCGAAAAATAGCCAAATACTTTATTTTTGAAATTTCGAAACGGTTCCATGGTTTAACATCCGCGGCAGTTATTCGGTAAGGTGTTCAATCACTTTGCTGTCGGCCAAAAAAGAAATCGCTCCGGTCTTTCGCTCCATTACCTCCACGCCGCCCTGTGCCATTGTTTTCTCAGACACCACGATGCGAATAGGAATGCCGATGAGTTCAGCATCTGCAAACTTTTCACCCGCGCGCAGGTCGCGGTCGTCGAAGAGCACTTCGATACCGTGTTCGCGCAACTCGTCGTACAAACGATTCGCTTCGTTCACAACATCGGTGTTGCCGCCTGCAAGCATGACGAGGTGCACCGAATATGGTGCCACTGATTTGGGCCACACAAGACCCTTTTCGTCTGCAAACTTTTCTACGAGCACGCCCATAAGCCGCGTAAC
Organism: uncultured Candidatus Saccharibacteria bacterium; assembly: GCA_964471165.1. Taxonomy (GTDB): domain Bacteria; phylum Patescibacteriota; class Minisyncoccia; order Phycocordibacterales; family UBA2100; genus UBA10103. Next base: position 87,535 of record CAYYEX010000006.1, on the reverse strand, counting down.
TCCAATGCCGTAGGAACCCATCCACACCGGCACTTCATTACCATCGGCATCTTTAATTGACAGGCCGAGGTCGCTCGCCTTTTGCTGACCAAAGTTAAAAATATTGCCAACCTCTGCGGTACTTACTTTTTCTAGAGAGTCGCGCGCCACTCCAAGACTTGCGAGCGTTTCGTCGGTGAGCACTTCTTCGTTTATGGCAATACCTTTTTCGCGGTTCAAGTACACGATATCCTCACCGCTTTCACAGAGCGTCTGAAATTCGTGGCTATATTTGGTGAACGCACCCCCCGCAGCGAACGTGATATACGTATCGCTTCCAATGCCAAGGCGCTCGAACACCCGCATATATGCGGGCTTTGTAGACTCGTAGTATGCCAAGTGAGATGCTTCGTCGGCAGCAAACGAGTACATGTCGTTCATAACAAACTCTCGTCCGCGCATGATGCCGGACTTCGCGCGCATTTCGTTTCGGAGCTTTGTCTGGAATTGGTACACCGACACGGGCAAGTCCTTGTAGCTCGAAATGTAGTTTTTCATCATCTCTCCAATCGGCTCTTCGTGTGACCAGCCAAAACCAACTTCGCCCCCTGCTTTCAATTCCGATTTGAACCACACATCAACGACCGAGTCGTCCCATCTGCCGGTCTTTTCCCACAATTCTTTTTTTTGAAGCGTCGTCATGATGAGCTCCTGCCCTTCAACTGCGTTCATTTCCTCGCGAACGATTTGTTTAATTTTCTCGAGCACGCGTATGCCGAGCGGCAAATACGCGTACACTCCCGCCATCTCTTTATGAATGTAACCGGCGCGAATAAGAAGCTGTGCATTTTTTGCAACTTCGTCTTTTGGCGCCTCTTTGCGGGTCTTTGTAAACAAGTGTGATTGGCGCATACGTTGGCACATAGTATCAGATGCGAGCGACGGTACAAAAATGGCATATTTCAGACGTATTTCATTGCATGAAGAGTACCCTTGTCATCGGTCCGAAATGTTGGTACAGTCTTCGGGCTTTGCACCTCCAGTGCTCAGATAGCCACCACCATTGCGGTGGTCGCATTTGTGCGGTGCAAATATTGTTCTATCGTTTCCAAATCAAAAAGGAACCAGACGAGATGACCACATGAGCGGTTGGAACGACGAGGTAAGCCCCTCGAAAATGCAAAAACTGATGGCCCCTCCGGACACGCTTGCGCGTCCGGCCGAAGAGATTCGTGCTGAGCAGAAGCAACAACAGCAGGAGCAGCAGTATCGCAACGACGCGCACCGCAATCAGCAGGCGCAACAACAGGAGCAAATGTAATGGGAACGCAGTCCTCAACGGGCAAGCGGTCCCAGGTCTAGGGATTGGAAACGCGTCGAGACGGAATCGTCCGACAAGACGGCCGGTGCTGCACCGGTCGTTTTCTTTTTATACTTTAGGCAAATAGTCGCGCGACGTCTTGATAGGTAACCGCAACCATAAGCATTATCACGAGCGCAAGGCCAATAGCATTTACAAGCTGCACCGCAATTTTTGGTGCTCGCCTTCTCGTAAGTGATTCAACTCCCACCACAACGAGCCTACCGCCGTCGAGTGCGGGCACGGGTATCAGGTTTATGATTGCGAGGTTCACAGAAATAAACGCGGCGAGCGAGAGAACATAGCCCCAACCATTGCTTGCCGCTTCGCCCACCGCGCTCACAAGGCCAACTGGTCCAACCACGTCGGAAAGGTCGGGGTTGCCATGAATGGCTTTGTTCACAATTCCGGCGAGCCCCTGCCAGACAACCGCAAAAGTTCCAGTGGTCCGGCGCCATCCCGCGCTCAGCGACTCCTTGAATCCAAGTGACTCTGTTTCGGCGAGGAGAAGCCCCATACCAACAGCGGGTCGCCCCGCACTTCCAGGAATAATTGCGTGCGCAGGTCGCATGATGCCCGTTTGCAATGTGCCTTGATGGATAAATGACACTTCGATTTCCTTGCCCGCCCGCTCACTCACGAAATCAGAAACTCCTTTGGGTGTGATGTCGGCGAGCTCAGTGCTTCCATCGCGAACTGCTGCAATTTCGTCGCCCGCTTTAATACCCGAGGCGTCTGCGGGAGATGCCGGCACTACCTGCGAAACAATAAGCTGCGTGTTCGGGCCGCGTACGTCGACGGGGTGCAGCACGCCTGCCATATATGCGCCCGAAAAGAGTGCCCACGCAGCAAGCGCATTCATTGCAACACCCGCAACTAAAATAATCGCTTGCTTCCAACGCGGTGCATCTGCAAAGCTTCCAGAGCCGTGCTGTTCCTCTTCGCCAAATAATCGAACAAATCCGCCAAACGGAATCCAGTTGAGTGTATATTCGGTTCCACCGAATCGACCAAACGAAAAGGCGCGCGGCGGATACCCTACGCCGAACTCCTCTACTTTGACGCCGAAAAGCTTCGCTGCAATAAAATGCCCGAGCTCGTGAACAACAATAAGGAAAACGAGAATCGCAATGACCAAAAGAGCGGTCATACGATTATGAAGTCATTTCTTTTTCTTTCGCCTTGAATGCATCCTCGAGGGCTCCGTTGGTTTTATCTACTTTTTCCTGCAAATTTTCCTTAAGCGCGAACTTGTCGTCTTCGGTGAGTGTGCCCTCGCGTTCACGCTCCTGAATCTCTTTCCAGGATTCATCACGCGCAAGGCGCACTGAGGTGCGAGCTTCTTCGAGTTTTTGTTTGGCCACCTTCACCATTTCGGTCCGACGCTCGCCGGTGAGCTCAGGAAAGGTTACGCGTATGACGCTTCCGTCGGAAGTGGTCCCAAGACCAAGATTTGCCGCAGTAATGGCACGTTCAATATCTTTAGTAATCGATGGGTCAAAGGGTTGGATTCGGAGCGTTCGAGCATCATCCATGCCGATGGTTGCGGTTCCTTTTAGCGAGACCATGGATCCGTATGCCGAAACCTGCACGCCGTCGAGAATGGCAGGTGTCGCCCGCCCGGTGCGGAGTCCCCCGTATTCTTTTTTTAGCCACTCTTCTGTTGCCTTCAACTTTTCGTCGACTTGTTTGAAATCGTAATCCATATGTGTGTATTTATGAGTAACGGAATTATAGCATCGAGATTATATACCAGGGCACTATAAAACAGGACAAAGTAGTGCTACGTGCTCGAGCAGCGGCTTGAGGAGTGACCCCTTGTCCCCTGCATAGGTACGCGCCCGGTACACTGATTCGAGCCCCTCACGGCGTGCAGCGTCTACCCCGTCGCGCGCCGCAGGAAGCACCGCAAGCTCACGTTCGAGCATGGAAAGAAATGTAACGATGTTGCCGATATCGCGACGGTCGTCTTCGTCTTTCTCGAGCAGTGGTTTGAGCATGTCGATGCGGTCCCTCGGCTTTGCCTTCAGGAATCTTGTTATATCAATGATGGAGTCTTCGTGAGACTCAAGTTCGAGCATCTGCGCGCGCGAACGCAGCGTTGGTAGCAGCATTGAGGGTGCAGCGGTAACGAGGAAGAAGAGCGCATTACTCGGCGGCTCCTCAAGTGTTTTCAACAGTGCGTTTTGTGCCTCCCCGGTTATCACAGAAAACACGGCAACGAACACGCGTCTGCCGCCGCCGAACGCCATACCGTTTGCGCGAGCGGAAAGTTCACGTGCTTCATCGATGCCGAAGTGTTTATACGTGCGTACATACGCATCCGGATTTTCATCAAGAGCAATGCCCTCTCGCTTCAAGAGTCGCGTGAGCTCTGGGAGCGAGGACTCATCCCCTCGAGCAAGGTAGGTATTGCCGGCGAACATATTGTGAATAGTATACCCCGAGAGATATTTTCGCCCGATTGAGCAAAAAAATCCGTTTTTTTATCCCACGGGGTATACCCCATGAGATATTCACTCCGAGTAGAGGACGAAATCTGCTTTTTTATCTCACGGGGTATACTCCCCGTATGTCCCAAACAAATGATGTAGAAAAGTTCGCTCTGCGTGTTACTCGCGGGGTCGGTTCCCCTACCTCTATCGTCATTCACTCAATTTTGTTTGTGGTGAGCTTTTGTGTTGCATTCTTTGGCTTTATTTCGTTCGACCGCATGCTTCTGGTGCTTACAACCATCGTTTCCCTGGAGGCGATTTACCTCGCGATTTTTATACAGATGACAATCAACATACAAAGTAAATCAATCGAGGCGGTGGAGAAGGACATCGACGCTATTCAAGAAGACGTGGAGGAAATCCAAGAAGATGTGGAGGAAATCTCAGAGGACGTGGGGGAAATCTCCGAGGATGTCGATGAGATTCAAAAAGACGTCGATGAACTGCAAGAAGACGTTGAGGAAATATCTGAAGATGTTGAGGAAATGAGTGAGGAAGACAAAACCGCCGAGGCAGAAGAGGCACAGGAAGAGGTGCGCAAAGAGGAACAAAAACGCACCCTAGTCACCATTCAAACTGATTTGCGAAAGTTGATGGAGGACATCTCCAAGTTACAAAAATAAAGGCGACCTAGCGGTGCTAGCGTTTCGAGATGATGGCTTTCTTGTACGTATCCAAATGCTTGAGAGCCTCTCCCGTCCCTTTTACGACGCAAAATGGCGCATCTTTTGCGAGCCGCGCTTTGACCCCGGTGCGGCGGAATATGAGCTCCGGTAGATTGCGCAGCTGCGACGAACCACCGGTCATGGTGATGCCGTTGTCTATAATGTCGGCCGCGAGCTCTGGCGGTGTTTCCTGCAACACATCTTTGATTGCATTTACCATTGTGCGCAACTCTTTGCCAATCGCACGCACGACTTCGTTGGTTCCTACTTCTATTGAACGCGGTAAACCCGTGAGATGGTCGCGGCCTTTTACCAGCATCGTGAGCTCCTCTTCCACCGGCACCGCAGAGCCGATATGGATTTTCATTTCCTCCGCCATCTTGTCGCCGATTGCGAGATTTGATGATTTCTTTATGTAGTCGGCGATTGCACGGTCGATGCGATTACCGGCGCATTTGACCGATGTGGAGGCAACGATGCCGCCGAGAGAAATGACCGCAACGTCTGTGGTGCCTCCGCCGATATCTACAATCATGTGTCCGCGCGCCTCGTAAATGGGAATACCGGCACCAATTGCTGCCAAAATTGGCTCTTTCACCACATAGGCCTCGCGCGCTCCTGCTTTCGTGGCAGCTTCTACAACTGCGCGCCGCTCGGTTGAGGTAACGCCCGCTGGAACCGATACCATTACTTCCGGCCTGAAAATATTCCACTTACTCAGTGAACGACGAATAAAGTAGCGCAGCATCGCTTCGGTAACACGGTAGTCGGCAATCACGCCGTCTTTCATTGGGCGATATGCAATGATTTCGTCTGGCGTGCGGCCTATCATTTCCTTAGCTTCGTTGCCAATCGCGAGGATTTTGTTGTCGCGCTGAGAAACAGCTACAACCGACGGTTCGTTGAGCACAATTCCTTTGCCCGGTACAAACACGAGGACCGTCGTGGTGCCGAGGTCGATACCGAGTTTGGGAGCAAATGAGAAAGCCATAGGTCGGTGCATTGTAGACGCTGGGCAGGTTTTAACAAAACATTTGGCCGCACGCCGCGCATTGCTCCAGTAACTCATCCAATTGGATGAGTTACTGGAGTAGTGCCTTCAACTGCTCTCGTGGTGAACGCGGGTGGTTACTTTTTTCCATCTGCGCAGATTATTCGCCTCGCAAACGCTTTTGCCGATTCATTTCGTCAAACTTCTTTTTTGATGCCGCTTTGGCCTCGGGGGTATGGTTCTCGGGTTTAATCTCCCACCAGAACTTCTTACTGAAATGCGGCGCATCGTCGCACACTTTCTTCAAAAAATACAAATCTTTTGTGGGAATCTGCTGTAGGAGTTTACCCATGCGCCCCATCGATATCGGTGGCAGGCCGTCGGGAACGCGCGCTTTATTGAGCTCCTGACAAAAGTAGCGCATTATCTCGCCGCGCTCGGTTTCGCTCGTTTGTTTCATCGAACGATTCAATTGAGAGCCGATATGCTTCATGCGCCTATTGTACGCGCGAAGTCCTATTTTTCGTATTGCCAAATGTGGCAAAAAACGTAATAGTGACGCCACCGAGCACCATCATGAGACAAATTATCCCCGAACACGACAACCCCGTTCTACGCGATGTCGCAGCGCCAGTCGCACTCGAAGCGATTCAAAGTAGGGAGATACAGTCACTGATAAAAGAAATGCGAGCACTTCTTTCAAAAGAGGAATATGGAGTTGCACTCGCCGCGCCGCAAGTCGGCGAACCCGTCAGACTATTTATCGTTTCCGGTCGCTCCCTTGCGCGCGCCGCTCAAGATGAAGACGACGACTCCGAGCCCACCCCCCTTCCGGACCAGGTATACATCAACCCAGAACTCACGAGTGTCTCGCGAAAACGAATTGATAAACACGAGGGCTGTCTTTCGGTGCGCGGAAAGTGGGGCATGGTTCCCCGCTGCGAAAAAGCGACAGTGCGCGCATACGACGAGAACGGAAAGCGGTTTACCCGTGGCGCCTCTGGATTCTTAGCTCACATCTTTCAGCACGAAATGGATCACCTCGAAGGCATCCTTTACACAGACAAAGCAAGCGAACTCTATGACGACGAACCAAAACATTCCTAAGTTCGTCTTTTTCGGGACCGGCGACATTGCACGCTTTGTCCTGGAGGAACTCGTTAGTGCCAAGTTGTACCCTGCTCTCATTGTGACGTCTCAAGACATGCCCAAGGGCCGTGGACTCGCACGCTCGCCTTCACCCGTGGGAATCCTCGGAGAAAACCTCGCAATACCACTTATCAAAACGGCACGAATCGACCAAACAACAACCGCCGCACTCAAGGCATCAGGCTGCGAGCTTTTTGTAGTTGCCGATTACGGTGCGCTTTTGAAAACCGCTGTTCTCGATATTCCAAAACATGGCACGCTCAACATGCACCCATCACTATTACCACGCCTTCGCGGGCCGTCCCCCATTCGCTCTGCCATTCTCACCGACGAGTCTCAAACTGGCGTTACCATAATGGTGCTCGACGAGGAAATGGACCACGGCCCAATCGTTGCACAGCGGCGTGTACCAATATCGCCGTGGCCGCCTCGTGCAGCCGCCCTTGAAGAAATACTTGCGCGCGAAGGTGGAAAGTTGCTATGCGAAATGATTCCGCTGTGGGTACGCAAACAAATCGAGGCACATCCGCAAAATCATGATGTTGCCACCTATACAAGGAAGTTTGAAAAACAGGACGGCGAAATCCGGTTTACAGACGATGCGCGCACCAACCTTCTCAAAATTATGGCCTACGAAGGTTGGCCAACAGCGTATGCATTTTTTGTACGTGACGGTAAGCGCATTCGAGTTCAGCTCCTCGAGGCACACATTGAATACGACGAGCTCGTACTCGACACGGTAAAACCAGAAGGCAAAAACGCAATGACCTTTACAGAGTTTGCTCGCTCCGGAGCATCTCCCGCAACGGACTAACGGCCGGCCTGCAACGAGCGCTTGATGCGTGCGCCATCTTTCTTAGTTTTCGATTCCTTTACGGTCTTTTGTTTTCGAAGCTGTTTCATCGCCTCCTCTTTTGCGTTGTCTATTGCCGCATTAATTGTTGCTTCGTGATTCACTGCTCGTACCGGTTTACGTCGTGGCGCGCGAATCAGAAATTCAGCAAAGTACAGGTGGTTGCCGTGGCGCTGTTTTCCTGCAGCTCGCCCGATTTCAACTTCGCAGCGCGAAATCGCAGCGTCTGAAGCAAGCAGCTTCTCGAGGGCATTCACCCGAATCATTAAATACTTCTTAGTAGCTCCAGTAAGCTCAAAGTCCTTCGTCTTTATGCGCAGATTCATATCTTGATTGTACACGAGTCACCTCTGTAGGGCATGTGAAAAGCCCGCCGGTCCCCCGGCGGGCTTGCATGATTCAAAGAACCTCTCCGACACGAACGAAGCGCGGGCCGCGATAGCCGTCCCGAGTTATCGGACACAGAAATCCGGCGGTATCGACCAGCAGAATTTCGGAACGCTTCAACCGCGGCTTCGCAGGCTTTTCAACAAGACGAAAAGCCCCGAATTTGCCGTCATATGCGAGCTCATCGCCGTCGGACTTCAGAAGACCGGCGTAGACAACGCAAAAGGCCTGCTCAGCATTACGTTTTCCCTGTTTTCGCTGTACGCCCTCCACAAAGAAGGCTTCTTGCGACGTGCCACACCCTGGCATGTATACGCCACTCGGCACAGTTGCAGTGATTCTCTTCAAAAGCTCGTTTTTCTTCTCCGGGTTATTTTTGATTCTGAGGTACTCCTCCACGTCGCTGCGGCATTGCTTCAGTTGTGCGACGACCGTATCGTAGTCGCTACGCTCCGGTGCTGTAAAAAGCCTGATTCTCATCCATTTTCCCTTCGTTCACCTCTCTTTGTATACAAAAATATTGGCACTCTGTCGAACTGTGGATTACTTTTCCAATGGAAACGTGGCGTATGAAATCTTCGGCACGGTGTCGAGATACTGAATGAATCCGAATGCGAAGCACACATACACGAAAACAGCGATGGTAAGCGCCCATAGGATTCCTACAGTGATGAGGGTCTGCCGAACCATGGCGGCGATTGTAGCAAATCGACCCTCCACAAATCTATGAGGCTCTAAATTGGTTTTCCCAACAGCGCCCGCTCGGCTACCTGTCCCACCTCGGGATGCTCTATGTATTTCAGCCTCGCTCGCTCGCAGAGCGCGAACTCATTGGAACCCCCGCACACACGCTCTATGGTTTCAACACGTCTTAGAATGAGTTCGAACGCGATGTTGTAACAACTGTTCTGCTCGTGCGGCTCGTCGAGCCCTGCACAGAAGTTCATTGCGCGCCCGTCTTCCCCAAACTGCGTCCAGTTCATTGCGATTCCTGCTGCACATGCAGAAACATCTGCAGTATCAGAAAAGTACTTGTTACAAAACGGCATCACCGCATCAAGGTCTCGGTTATAGATTCGCGCGCTCACACTCCCGGCCATTCCAAAAATACATTTCAGACGTTCCTCGGCACCAAAGCTGTTACAGACACCTTTTTGAATCGTAACTTTCTGCTCCACGTTGGAAATTTGATTGTCGTGGAACAAGGCATCCTGAAAGACCGGGAGGTAACGAAAACAAGCGAGACGATATGGCGTGGGAACACTATTACATGGGTATGAATAATCTTGCGCGTGTTGCGCATCAACTACGGGAGCGCGTGGAAAACCGAACGAGCTTTCGTCGCCCAGACTCTCCATAAACACACCCTCGTAGCAACGCTCGCTGTTCATATCCTCTGAAATCGAGGCGCACGTCGAAAGCGCCTGCTCGTACGTACCAAAAGTTTTAAAAATAATGTGCCCTACCCCATGACAGAGTTCCGCAACCGTGCAATATTTTTTGCCAGAGCGAATCAACACCAGCGGGTCATGCGCTGCTTCTTCTGCTTCGACAGAATCCCCAAACTCATCCTCAATCGCCGTTTCAACAACTCCATGCAGACATCCGCCCGCGCAGGCGGGTGTACATTTCTCAAGAGCGCGCTCAACGGAACGACTGGAACGGTACTCGCTTGTTCCAATCATGTGCGCGATTCCATGACAATTCGTTGTAACAACACCGGGCGTCGTTGGTGCTGTGATGTATTCCATGAGCTGTTTAGCACTCACTGTTTTGAGTAACTTTTGAACAGTGAGCGATACACACGACTGGGACATCGTTGCGCCCTGCGAGTCATTCTCAATCCTGCAGCCGAAAAGCAATTCGGGGCTCTGCCGGGGACTCAAAAAAAAGAAACCGAGAGCGAATCCTACTCCAAGCACCACGAGTCCTATTTTCAACGGAGTTTTGCCTCGACCCTTGCGCATACAACATTTTAGCCGATTTTTAAGTACACCAACTCCCGCCCGATGATAGGATGCAGCACATGCTTACCAAGGGGTTCTTTGCGTCGGTTGTAATTGAGTTTGGCCCGGTCGTTGTATTTTTTGTTATCGCGAGACAGTACGGCATTCTTGCCGGCACCGCATCTCTTGTTGCAACAACAGTTGTTGCACTCGTGTGGTCGCTTATTCGCGACAACCGTATTCCCTTGTTTTCAATGATTTCGAGCACGTTCGTCTTGGTATGTGGCGGTGCAACACTACTTTCGCGCGACCCATACTGGGTTGTACTTGAGTACACGCTGTATAACGGGCTTTTCGGTATCACTCTATTCTCCGGATTTCTCTACGGCCGCGGATTACTGAAAGAGCTTTTCGGAACAATGTTCCATATAACCGATTATGGATGGAAAATCCTTTCGCTCAGGTGGTCATTCTTTTTTCTGGCAGTTGCTATCGGTAACGAGTTTGTGTGGCGAGCGTATGGTGAGGACCCATGGGTACACTACCGCCTCATTGCCGCATTCGTCATGTGTATATTCGGGCTTTCACAATTCTTTCTTGCGCGCGCCAATCGTTTGCCACATGCCTCTCCGTGGGGTCTGCGCAAGTAGTTTTTATATAAAAACAAAAAGGCCGCCGCGAGTGAACGCGACGGCCTTTTGCATTTGTGCATCCGACCATCAGGTCGGGAAGATCAGTCCTTCTTGTTGAACTCCACCTTCGGAGGTGCCGCACGACGCTGTGCGGCATCAGGACCGAAGTCGAGCTGCGGCTTCTTCTGGTAGCCGAACATCATCGCCGCAACGCAGGCGAACGGGCAGGATTCCACGTTCACGTTGTAGCTCTGCACCGCGCGGATATAGGCCGCGCGAGCGCCGGACATCTGCGTCTCGCTTTCCTTGAGCTGCGCCTGCAGGTCGAGGAACAGCTTGTCGCTCTTGAGGTCCGGATACCTCTCCGAGACCGCGAGCAACCGGCCGAGGGCACCGGACATTTCCTGCTGTGCCTTGCCGAACGCTTCGATCTGTTCGGGGGTGGCGTTCTGCGGCAATGTGATCGAGGTGGCTTTCGCCCTCGCCTCGGTCGCACCGATCGTCACATCCTTCTCCTGCTTCGCGAAGCGATCGACGACCGAAACCATGTTCGGAACGATGTCGGCGCGCTTCTGCGCCGCATTGTTGATGCCGGCAAACGTGCCTTCCAGGTTGTTATTGTGACGCACCAGCACGTTGCGCGAACCAAGCGTCAGGTTGTAGCCGAAGATCGCGATGATGATCGCGCCCACCAGCATGCTGATGCCGAAGATCTTCCAGCCGTTGCCAGACGAACGTCGGGTCGCAGAGTTTTCGTAGCTCATTGTCTTCCTTGCTCCTGTTTGAATTTTAGTCCGCTGAAATCAGGGAATGATGCAGACGGCGTTCAGCGCGCCGACGCAAGCAGATACGAACGCGTAGATAGTCGCGGCCGCAATGTTGTTGGACTCGATCTGCTTCGGGTAGAACCGGTACATCACCTTGAAGCAGCCGAGCTGAACAAGGCAGACAAACCCGGCCCACACCGTAAACATGCCGAGATAGGCGACGAAACCGTACATGGTGGTCGTAACCAACATGGCAACCAGCAGCGGGATAGTGAAGCCGATCATGGCTCCGCCGAGCGAGATCGCCGAGGCGACCCTGCCTGCCTGGATCTCGTCGAACTCGTTGTATGGCGTGAACCATACATAGAAGCGCGTGAATCCTGTGAGCAATGCGATCGCGAGCGCAAATGCAATCAGATGTTTGCCGAATGCAATTGCGAAGAACAGTAATTGTTCAGGAGTCATCGTAGTTCCCTCGTGAGCTGTTGATGTTAGTCGAAGTAGTGCGGAGTGAATAGGCTGCCGTTTCCAGTAACACCGGCGTCCTCGCGGATGCCCATGCCGGCTGCTTCACCGTTCACGATCCACGCGCCCAACACGGGCATCATGCCGTCAAACTTCGACGAGTCGAAGCGTTGCTGGCCGATGTAGCCGTAATGTTCGTAGAAGCTGCTGAGGTGTGACCCGGCAGCAAGTTCTTCGACGCCATCACGCACGTGGAACACGTTGGAACCCTCGCGCGAAAACAGCGGCTTCTTGATCCAGTCACCTTCCATCATCTTGTCGCCGTCGGCTTCGAAGAACGAAGGGAGCAGCAGCGGATGATTGGGATACTTTTCCCACAAGAGTGGCAAGATCGCCTTGGACGACAGCAGAGTTTTCCACGGCGGTTCGATCCACCGGGTCGTTGTCAGCGCCATGTTTTGACCAAACACGTCCCCGAACATCCACTCACCAGGATACAGCTTGAAGGCCGTGCCGATGGGTGTATTGCTCAGATCCGTGAATGCCTGTTTTCCGTCCCAGCCGAGATCTTCGACCGAGAGGATATTGACGCTCTTGCCGCACTCTTCGGCACGTTCAGCGATGTAGCCGACCGTGCCCCAGTCTTCCTTGCCCGCGTCGCGCAGCGCGACGAAGTGCATGTGCGTTGCCGGATGCGCCTTGAAGAACGCATCCATCTTCTCCTCGATCGAGTTGAACTGATCGGCGAACCCGAGATCCTTCATCCACAAATGCTGTACGACCGACGCCTCGTAGAGAGAGGTCGGCGTATCCGCATTGTTTTCAAAAAGCTTGAGCCCGAGTGCACCGTTCACGAATTTCACGCCGAAGTCGAAGCGGCCGTAGAGGGACGGATCACTCCGTTTCCACGACGCTTCGATGGTCGGGACGATCATGTCGAGCACCTGCTTGGGAAAGCGGAAGCCCTCGTATCGTCCACGCGTGATGATGTCGGCGACGAGCGCCATGCACATCGCGTGTGCTTCTTCGGCGGCCGCTTCGATCTGATCGATCTGCGCGGCCGTGAAGCGATAGCACACGCCTTCGTTCCAGTATTTGACACCGCCCTGCGTGTGCCAGCCGAAGTCGATGCGTTCGCATCGCTTCTGCCAGTCTTCGCGCGGACTGATGATTGAACGCTTCATTTAGCTTCCCCCTCCAGATGAGGCCGCGGCTGCAGCGTGTCCGGTCGCACCGAACCCGCCGCGACCCGCAGCTGTTGCAGTGCTGATCCCGCCGCGGAATCCCCCCGTGTTTGAGAACGTGGAGATCGACGACGGTTTAACGAGAGCCGACGTATTGAGTGCGCTTTGCGGAACGATCCGCTGCGAACCCGAGACGATCGATCGATCGCCGTAGCCGTAGCCGGGTCCGTGCACGAAGAAGACACCGCCTCCACCGTGCGACGAGCCAGATGAAGCAGCGTACTGCTTCTCTGCAGTTTCCTTCTGTTTCGCGTCAGCAATGCTGACGCAAAGGTCCTGAGACCCCCAGTCAATTGCGCACTGCTGGAGCGCTTCAGACGGCGACATGCCGGCGTAGACGTCGCGCTGAATCGGCGCTTGGTCCACATCACATCCGCCAAGGGCAAGCGCGAATGCCATCACTGACAAACTTGCAACCTGCCCACTCCTGCGACTGTTCATTGTCTATTACCTCCTTGTCAACGAACGGCCTAAGATCTACTTTGGTAGAAACCTCTACTTTAGTAGCGGCCTCTATTGTAGGACATAAAAACTATTTTGTCAAGCAAAAAAACGCCATTCCGTGGCTTATTTACTCGCTTTTTTGGCTATCACGATTAATTCATTAACTTCTGCGCTGTAGCTTTTCCACTCGCAAATGCTCCCTCGACAGTGGCATTTGCGAAATTACCGAACACTTCGCCTGCAAAAAACACTCTATCTTCTTCGGGTGCACCCAAAATCTCCAGAGCGGCATCTGTTTCAGGTGTCCAATAGCTGTATGCACCTCGAGCATATGGGTCGTTGTCCCAATCAACTGCCTTCCACGAAATAAGTTCCGCCTGTAGCTCCTCTATTGAGATACTAAAGATGTTTGATAACGATTTAAGTGCGAGCACTTCAAGCTCTGACTCTGAAAGCGCTTGGAGCGCGTGAGCGCGAGGACCGCCAACCCATCCAGTGAGCGTGGGGTGCGGTTCTGGATACTGTGTCCACCACGTAGGTATCGCCTCATTGGAAAACATGAAAAAAAGTCGTTCGAATATGTTTTCGCGGACACCCGTCCACCATTTTGTTCTGAACCGCAGGATAATTTTCACAACGGACCCATAGCCGATGTCCGCCGCGGCTTTTACCTTTTCTGGAATCGCCGGCGTAAACTCTATTGTTGATATCAGCGGCAACGGAACAGTAATGATAACTTTATCACATTCGAAAATACCCGTGTTTGTTTTTATCCGCACAACAGGAGTCGAGAAATCTACCGCAGAAACGGTTTCGTTCAAATGTATATCTGACTGCAAATCTTTAGCGAGCAATCGTAAAAGTGCTCCATACCCCTCTTTCAGAGAGCGCTGGCCCCACTCGCTATCAAAAAGCATGCCGTCTTTCATGGCAATCGCGCTGGCTCGCGCGATATCACCCGCGTCGTAGCTCTCTGTCCAACGCCGTGCATACTCTCGTATCTGCGCATATTCCTCGCCGGGAAATCGAGAGTCGAGAAACTCCTTAACGGTCATGTCATCCGTGAGCTGCGCGAGCGCTCGCTCAAGTTCTGGCTTGTGCGGCGAGGGAGTGTGCGATTGGGAGGGCTCCCCGTCGGTTACACTCCACCATTCAGTATTTTGCTCGTAGTGAAATCCAGCTTCTTCAACAAGTGCGTTGGTAACTGGCGCTTCGCCGTGCACAAATTCCGCGCCTCCCATTGCTTCGTATCCAAAGTCTTTAATCGGCAATGGATAGATGCGCCCGCCGAGGCGCTCGCGCGCCTCAAGTATCGTGACCGAATTGCCCGCACGGAAAAGTTCTCGTGCGGCCATTAATCCACAAGCACCTGCACCAACAACAATCACCTTCATGGGCTACATCCCCTTCGGTTCAAGCATTGATGCGCGATTTCCCTCTGAATCGATGAATGCGCAGTAAAGTCCGATACCTGGAATTTCGTCTGGCTCTCCCGCATTCATGCCGCCGAGAATCTTTCCTCCGGCAGCCTCCACCTTTTTCATTGCTTCGTGTATGTTGTCGACCGCGATTACAACAGATGGGCCTTGCTCCGGCTTCGTGCGTTTGAAAAGACCCCCGTTGATGTTTCCCGGGGTCTTTACCATATTATTCTCGTCGGTATCCGTGGTGTGAACGACCACGTAATCTCCCATTTCAGGTCCCAAAATGTTCGGCTTCCACCCGAAAGCCTTTGTATAAAACTCTGCAGCGCGATTGGCATCATCGTACGGCATTTCAAAATGAACGACGGGATTCATATATGAGTGATTTTATGGAATAAGTTGGTGCATTGTACCACCACCTCATGAAGTAACGATGCAGTCGAGTTATTATAGAACGATGGAAAATATACAGACCCGGTGTGTGATTTCGGGTGGTGGCCCGGCGGGCATGATGCTTGGCTATATGCTCGCACGCGCCGGCGTAGACGTGCACGTGCTTGAAAAATGGCCCGACTTTTTCCGCGATTTTCGTGGCGACACCATTCACCCGTCCACAATGGAAATCCTGCATGAGCTTGGGATTCTCGAAGACTTTTTGAAGTTACCGCATAATAAGACCCGCCAAATGGTGGGTCGTGTCGGCGGGAAATCAGTTGTAATCGCAGACCTCTCGAGACTCAACGTACGCGAGCCGTATATCGCATTTCTCCCCCAATGGGACTTTCTGAACTTTCTTGCCGGCAAGGGAAAGCAGTATCCGTCGTTCCACTTGCATATGGAAACCGATGCAACCGATTTAATTTGTGAAAACGGTCGCACGGTCGGAATAAAAGCAAAGCACAAAAACGAGGAGTTTGAAATTCGCGCCGAGCTTGTTGTTGGGTGTGACGGCCGTCATTCTACAATTCGGGAAAAGGCGGCTCTCAACATGGAAACGCTCTCCGTGCCCTTTGACGTACTGTGGTTCAAGTTGAAAGCCACAGAGGCAGACCCGGAGCAATCGCTCGGCACGCTCCAAGATGGCAAGGTAATGGTGATGCTCGACCGCGGTGACTATTGGCAATGCGGATTTTTGATTGAAAAAGGAAAGCTCGATGCCATGAAAGTCGATGGACTTGAGAAGTTCCGTGCTGATATCGTGAACCTTGCTCCGTCAATGGTTGAATCCGTGAAGGAAATCGTTTCGTGGGACAATGTGAAGCTCCTGAGCGTAACGCTCGACCACGCAACCGAGTGGTACAAGGACGGTGTGCTGTGCATTGGCGACAGTGCACACGCGATGTCTCCACTGGGTGGCGTAGGCATCAATGTAGCAATCCACGACGCAGTTGCAGCCGGCAACGTGTTAGTTCGCGCATTTGGTCGCGGCGCACCAACAATGCACGACCTTTCCGAAGTCCAGCACCGACGAGAGAATGCTGTGCGGAAAATGCAGAATGTCCAAAGCGCGATACAGAACCGTTTCCTCATACCCTTCTTGCGCTCGCGGGGCCAAACGCATATCCCACTGCCTTTCAAGCTGCTGCGAATGTTTCCGTTTCTGAGTGCTTTACCAGCACGATTTATCGGTATTGGCTTTGACCCGCAACACGTGGAGTCAAACTTGTTTGAAAGAAAGACGCCTATTACTGAGATGTAGTTCCGTCGAATTCCGACGGGCTATCTGTTTTTCCAATTTTGTGCATCATTGCTGCGCGGACATTCTTCGCGCTAAAGTAGAGCGCAACAAATAACATGAATACAATCGCTTCAAATGTGAGAAACACGAGCATCTCTTCGCTTGCAAACGCTACAACTGCGTACGTTTCGGCAATGAGTATCCCGAGTACCGCCGCAATGGTATCGAGAATCATAACGAAAGTACTGTGCGGGTTGGTGAAGCCCGCAAGGATAATGAGCACCAAGACAATCGGCATTGCAATAACGAGTCCCACTCCCACGCTCCCACTGAGTGGTGCCAAGAGACCTACAACGATTGCACAGATAAGAAAAATGATGCGCACCACATCGCCGTAATAGTGTGGGACCGAGCCCCACTCCGGCAACGAACCTCGTCCTGACCTTTGTTCGTACATGGAAAAAGTATATACCTGTTATTGCCACATGCCAGCTTCAAAACTCACAGTGGTATACTCACCATATATGACACCTGATTCTGAGGCCCGGGCAGATGCCCTCGCGTTTGCAAAAGCACATACAGCAGGAGTGCTCGCAACCGTTGCAAAAGATTATTCGCCACACGCTTCTGTTATTTACTACGTGAGTGACGAGACCTTCAATATCTATTTTTTAACGAAACGCGGCAGCCGCAAATACAATGCAATCAAGGCGCACCCGCAAGTTGCCTTCACCGTTGGTACACAGGACACTCCTCGGACGCTGCAAATTGAAGGCCTAGCCTCTGAACTTGAGAGCACCGAAGATAGAGAGAAACATATTCCAGATTTAATGAACGTGCTCTCCCAACAGACAAGCAGATTTGTTCCCGCAGGTAAATTGGACGGCGAGCTTTCGGTGCTCTGGATACGGCCCACATGGATACGGTGGGCTGACTTCTCAAAGAAGGAAATTGGAAACGAGAATCTCTTGGTGGAAATTCCGGTCGAATAACGTTACGGGCGATTGTGACGCATCGTGTCCACCGCCCAGGTGTACTCAATGACGAGAAACGGCAGCCACTCCCACTCACCAATTACAACCAAATAAGTGCCCCCACCGATAAGAGCGATTGTGTTTATGATAAAAAATGCGATGTCGAATCCCTCTTCATGACGAGAGGTCTCCTCGTTGTTAGTTATGTAGCGAAAAAATTGTCGCAGCGTCATTGCAACATAGTATACACGCCTCGTAGCAGGTCGAGTGTCCTTATTTCGTTTTGCAGCTGAGCGAGACTGTCGTTCCGGAACTATTACTAACCACCGTGAGGTCAGCTGAGAGCTGTCGCGCAATTGATTTCACGATACTAGTACCAAGTCCGTCCCGTTTTTCATCGGGTCGATATCCTACGCCATTATCAGCAATCGACAAGTCCCACGAATGCCCCTCGGACCCAAACGACACAACGATATCACCCTTTCCACTCGGAAAGGCGTACTTCAATGCATTTATGACAAGCTCCGTTGTGAGGAGCCCAATACTCATCGCTTCGTCCGACGTTCCGTTGCCTGCTCCCGCTTTGACGGTAAGTGTTACCGGTTTTCCACCACCAATCATTGAATTCTCAAGACTCTTACAAAGAGCGGTTAGATACGGACCTATCTCTACATGGTCTGAAACTCCGTCAGTTGGATCGAGATGCCGCTGTATATTCGCGATGGAAAGAATCCGGCTTTGTGCATCCTCAAGGTGCACGCGGGCTTCATCGGAACCTACTGTGGTGGCTTTGAGTGAGAGGATGCTTGCAATCAATTGCAGGCTGTTGGCAACACGGTGACGCATTTCGTCGAGCAGAATGTTTTTCTGCTGCATGAGACGCTCAATCTTTTTCTCTGTTGCACGCTGCTCCGTTATATCGTGAATGGATAGGAGCATCTTTTTTTCACCACTTTCGAAACTAATTTCGCTCGCATTCACAAGCATGATGCGCGGCCCAAGTCGCAAGAACTCGTGAGAAACTTCATAGTCCTCTACTGTCGTGTGCTCAGGTATTACTTGCTCGAGCAACGTTCGAAGCGCCGGTATGTTCCATTCACCGTTGCCGAGGTCGTAAAACATTGTGTCGTACGTCCCGTCGTGGGAGAGTGCAAATTTTTTTGAAAAAAGAGCCACTTGCAGCAACAATCCGCAAATCTCCGTCGAGAACTATAAGTGGCTCCCGGATGGTGTCGATAATAGCTCGCGCGAGCACGTGCCCATCCTTTGAGTCATCTAAGGGGTCTCGAGCCCCTTGCGGCTTAATCACTCGTTCAGTCTATACCTATTAAAACTGATTGCGAGCCTATTTCTTCATTATCTTCATAAACGAAAACCCCCGCTTTCACGGGGGTTGTTCGATTTTTATCGCTACGCAGTAGCGGCCTCTTCTGTGGTCGGCACTTCTGCTGCAGGAACTTCTGCTACAGGAACATCTGCTGCAGGAACTGCTTCTGCCTTTGCATCAGATTCTGCCTGTTCGTCGAGGGCCTTCTTGTCTGCGATTTCTTTGTCGGTGGAATTCATAGGAATCATTCTTGATTACCGTTTAGTAAAGCCTGTCGCCGACCTCGATGCAGTGCATCCTACACTACTCGACGCACATTTCGCATGAATCGGTGTTTTATCGTGCCGTCTTGAACGTCATGATGGTTCCATTGACCGTTCCGAACTCATTTTGTGCGTTCACGCGGAAGTAGTAGGTGGTGTTTGGATTGAGCTTGAGTTCCGCTGATGCCACGATAGATGTGTTTCCATTTCCAAGCGACATGAACGGCGTGGTATTGCCGAGACGATTCGTTCGTCCATATTCGAACCAGTACTGAGTTTCCCCCTTGTTCGGATTCACTTCACCGCGCAACGTGGCAGTCGTTTTCGTGATTGCGTTTGCGGGGAATGTTTTTGCCGTTGGCACCGCTGCACTTGTAGGCGTACTTGCCGCTGAAGTTCGAACGGTGTTTTGCTCACCCGTGCTCTTGCCGTACTGGTTTTCGGCAACTAAACGGTAGTAATAGGTGGTCGACTTTGTTAGCCCCGTGATATAGCCAGGTGC
Source organism: uncultured Candidatus Saccharibacteria bacterium (assembly GCA_964471165.1). Taxonomy (GTDB): domain Bacteria; phylum Patescibacteriota; class Minisyncoccia; order Phycocordibacterales; family UBA2100; genus UBA10103. Next base: position 67,990 of record CAYYEX010000006.1, on the reverse strand, counting down.
AACGATTGCAACACGCCCTGAACCAATGGTCTGTTTGGTGGTTTGTTTACCGAGCGATGTCCCAACTCCATATTCATACCAGTACTCAGTTTGAGCGCCGTTTGGGTTTACCGTACCTGTCACAACAACAGTTGTGTCGGTTGGTGCTGCTGTTTCGTTTGTGGTCGCCTTTGGTGCACTCCCCGGCGTATCTTCTGAAACATCTGTCGGGCTCGGATTGCTCCCAGCAGGCGCTGTTACATCCCCCGTTGTACCCGTTGCAGTAGATGTGGCTGTGACTGTGGTCGTTGCGGGCGTTTTCACGACGAGCATGAAGACAGCGATAGCTAAAATAATAATGATAATAACTCCAATAACTCCTGTTGTGTTGTTCATGGTTGTAACCGTAGCTTTTTAAAGATGGAGGGTTCATGAAGAAGAAATCTAGAATGCGCCGGAGACAATCCGGCGCCTTCTCGTTGACTATCCCCCCCCTTGTATTACTGCGCTGAGCCTGAATCCGCCTTCAAAGGATTCGGTACGGTGACGTTAATGTTGGTTGTGTCGGCCTTTGCCCCCCCGAACATTCCTCGCTGATACGCAAAAATTCCTCCTGCGAGCACAACAATGAGAATAAGTACTGCGACAACCCAGCCCGCTGAGCTATCTGTAGATGGTGCGGGAGTATTCGTGATTACTGTATCTGCCATAAAATAGACGATTTTTAAGAACCTTCAATAATGGCCAAGCGTAGTACATGCAACATGGAGTGCTGGTGAAGAGTGGCTACCAATACAGCCAGATACCATTCGTGCGAAGTATAATATCGAAAAGATACGAAGCGAGGTTACAAATGATTGAAATTGCAAACGACGCTTTCCAACTCGTTTTGAGTGCGAAACGGTACCAGATAGCTTCGACAACGGTCACAAATGACTCACTGAACATCAGCGAGGTTTCTCGTGGCCAAGACGTTACGTTTGGAAAGACAAACCATACGTACGGAATTGTTGCAAAACTTGCGAATATGCCGGCGAACAAGAGTTGTCGCGTAGTGAGTTTTTCTTTTTTAAACACGTATCGTGCAAGCAGAAACAGCACTGCCGTTTCCACAATAATTGTGAGCACGTTTGTCGTGATGAATCGTCGAACGTACGCGATTGCAAAAGCGGTATTGAGCATAAATCAGTGTTGGAGCCCACAGGGCTTGAGCGGAAAAAACTATAGGTTGAGTATTCCCTTCTGTCAAACGGGGCGCTCCAGAAGCCACGCGCGCAGTTTTTTATCCAAAACGTACGACACATATGCGAGGCAAATCATGAACACCTGAAACCAGAGAACTATGGTGAACCAGGAAACGGTCGTGTTTCCCGTCGTCATATCAATCAGCATATTGCCGATTCTTTGATGCAATAAATAGAGCGGGTATGTGAGCCCTCCGGCAATCGCGAGGCATTGTATGAGACGCGGATGCCGTACATACCGCGACAGGAATACGAGGGCAGGCACGGCCAGGAAAAATGCCACGTGCAACAGAGTGATAATACTTGGGTCTGCGAGATTCGCTGCTGTGTATGACGGGAGCGCGCGCTCATGAATGTAGGTGGCATAGCCAGCACTCATAAAGAGGAGCGCCCAGTCAAGAGCGCGCTCTCGCTTCGTGTGCGCCTCATGCCCCACTAAGAGTGCAAGCGCAGCACCAAAAATAAAATATGCTGCGTGTCGCACGAGCAGGAGCTTTACGTAGAAGTTTTCGTCGATGTGGAGAGCAAACGCGCACGCGCTGAGAATCAGCCACGCGAGTAAAAAGTAACGGATTTTTCCGTGTGTAAACAGACTCGTATAAAGCGCAATAGCAATGTAGAAGATCAGCTCGACGGTGAGTGTCCAGTACGACGGGTCGACGAGTGTTGCGGGCCCGATTATGCCATCGAACACGTCACCCAACATTGTCATACTGCGCATGTAGTCAGTGATGTTGAGTATGTATCGAACATCTGGAAAGAATACGGTGAGCAGGTATGTGAGCGTGCAGAGCACCCAAAATAAAGGAAAAAGTCGAACAAATCGTCCAACTGCAAACTCTTTCAGCGACTTCCCCCGCAACGACTGCACGATAACGAATCCGCTGATGATAAAAAACACCTGCACCCCCAAGTTTCCGTAACGATACCAGTGCAATTGCGTATCTGGACCATTCCCGAAGAGATAGTGAAAATTCATCACCCAAAAAGCCGCAAAGAACCTCGCGCCGTCGAGGAGATAGTAGTAGCGCTTCATGGTGTTTATGACACCTTACCACTTACTATCGTCCAGCAGTGTTTCGACTGCAGCGTCGATGTATGGGTCGGTAGAACTCGCATATTTCGGATCTTTAAGATCGACCACAATATCTGGTGCGATACCGGTGTGGGAAATGTTTCTCCCCTTCGGCGTATACCAGCGAGCTACCGTAATTTTCAGCGTGCCAATTTTTCCGATATCAATAATTGTTTGCACCGAACCCTTACCGAATGACTGTTCCCCTACTACTTTCGCTACGCCATAATCCTGCAGAGCACCGGCCAATATTTCTGATGCCGAGGCACTGTTACGATTCAAGAGCACAATGATTCGCCGCGACGAAGTGCCCATTGCCTCAAGTGCACCATATCCCCGACTTCGATACTCCATGGTCTGCGCATTTGAGCCAGACTTTTCGGTAACGACCAGTGTATCTTTCGGCAGGAAATAGCTTGCGAGGTCGTTGGCCACTTCCAAGTACCCTCCCGGATTATTTCGTAAATCAATAATGAGATTTTTCGTGTCGGACTTCGCAAATCGTTCTAAGTCCGTCACAAACGCGTCGGTCGATGTTTTTGTAAATGTTGCGAGCTGGAGAACAAAGAATTTTTGTTTCTTCGCTTGTTCAACTTGTTCTTTTGCCTGTGCCGCTTCTCTGGAACCCGGTACTGCAGCAGCGACGGCGGCAGTTGCCTTGGCAACTGCCGCTGCAACGACATTCTTCGCGGCAGAAACTACGCGAGTTGCAGTAGTCGGGATAACAACGGTTCCGCGCACGACTTCGATAACTTTCTCACTCTGTGTCTTTGCTGGCACAATCGTTAATCGCACAGGCGTGCCCTTAGCCCCGCGGATATGCGGAATAACATCTTCCAGCTTTTTGCCAAGCGTCGGGTCGCCGTCGACCGCGAGAATACGGTCACCCGGTTTGATGCCAGCTTTTTGTGCAGGACTATCGGGCAAGAGGCCTATCACAATCACGCCGTCGGCCGTTGTAATATCGAGTGCCGCTCCGATTCCCTCGAACTCTCCATTTACCTGCTCTTTAAATGCATTGGCATTCTCTTTGGGGAGAAATATGGTGTATGGGTCATTGTAAGATGCGACGAGTCCTGCAATGGCTCCCGCCACTCGCGCTTCACTCGTGCTAGTTGCAGAGGATGAGGTGGAGGTGGGCGCAAAGTTTTTATCGAGAATTGCCCATGTTTTCCAAAAGTCGCCGAAATCGGTTTTTGTTCCTGGGTCGTCGAGCACAAGCGATGGCTCGCCACTTGATGTGGTGTTCACGAGCCCTGCCCACGATGGCGCTCCGATGATGTCACCCGCGCCACGCTTGTATCCGTATTGAAAGCTTCCAAAACCAACAGCAGCAATAACCACAAAAGTAGCCGCGGCTTTTATGAGCGCAATTTTCAATCGTGGATGATTTCTGGAGAACGACACGGCGTCATTGTAACGCATTAAGCGTACACAACCGCAGTGCGCAAACAAAAAACCGCTCCTCCACGGCGGTTGTTTGCCGATGAAAGAAACGGTTGGTGAACAAACCCACGTCTGCGTCTTGAAGAACGCCGACGGCTACATGTTGAAGAACATGGACTGATAAGCGCCGGCCGCGTCCTCGGCAACAGGGGTGGCGTAGCGATTGTCGACGGCGCCGACATGCGCGAGCACGGCATGCACCGAGCCATCGCTTGCAAGCCGCAGATTCTCGCAGGACTCGACAATCTGCATGCGGGCCGTGAAGAAGCCATAGCCCGGATGGAAGCGCAGACGGACTTCGCCCTCGTGTGCCGGCGCATCGACGTCGCTGCCGAGCGCAATTGCGCATTCAGCGATAATCGTGCAGCCGAACGTGCGTTCGAACAGGCCGGACGGGCCGAATGTCACGCGGCTCGCGAGAACCGAACGCACGGCCTGTTTCTGGTCCCAGTCCTGGTCCGGTTGACGAACGAGCCAGGGATACTCCGAGCGCCTCGCAAAAAAGTTGGCAGCCACAAAACTCTTCATGTTCACTCCCATTTGCTGCAGTGCGGTCGACAAGCAATGCGCACATCACCCCGACCGCACACAATCCGAACATCAGACTGCCTGCGGTCGAAACGATGAATGCCCGCCCACGTACCTTCTTCCACTATTAATAGGTTGCGGCCCTTCTTTGTCAATCAAGGCCGCGACGTAAACTTCGGTCACATCCCTGCTTTCCCCTTTGAAATTGGGCAAATTGTGGCTATAATCGGCAACACATTCCGCGGTAGCTCAGCGGTAGAGCGGTCGACTGTTAATCGATTGGTCGTAGGTTCGAATCCTACCCGCGGAGCATGAAGCAGTTAGGCCCTGGTCCGCGAGGACTGGGGCCTTACTGATTCACTCCGTCGGTAGGATTCGAAAGGCGGAGCGCCGAGCATCGGCGCGAGCCGGGGTCGAGAGTGCTTAGTATTTTGGCGCGCAGCAGCCCAAAATACTTAGCAACTCGTGACCGAATCCTACCGACGGAGCCGAGAAGTAAAAAGAGGACGCCCTGCGAAGGGCGTTTTCTTTTTCTTCGAGGCGAACGCGGGAATCCATAACACGCAGTGAATGGATTCTCGAGCGGAGCAACGTTGGACGAACCGAGGCAAAAACCTCGGTTGGTGAAGAAATACATGGATAATCAACTAGAGGAGAAACGACACCTTTCATGATATCTGAGCCAATTTTCCCCAATCTGGAGCCGTCGAAGAAACAACTAAGTTAGGATGTGGACTATACTGCGCACACTTCATGCAGAAAGATTTCCCGAAACCTGACGAGCTCATAGAAAAAACGACTGGCATCGTATGAGCCTCTTTCACGGACATTCTCCCCGCGCGGCGCTCGCGTTGTCAGCCGTACTTTTGATTGCAATCACTGCAGTCGCCGTGCGGGACCTCAGCCCTCGAATATCAATAACCCCTCTCAGGCGGTCTGACCTTTTACATCCCGCCTCTTCATCTGTTCCCCATTACTTCGAAGCGAATCCGAATCAGATTTTCCACACCGCTCCCCCTTTCGCGAATCCCGTTACGACCGAATATCTCATGAATAGCGATGGACTGAACGAGTCACACAATTACGCCACCACGACGGCGCCCCGCACATTTCGCATTGTGACGCTCGGAGATTCATGGACGTTCGGGAAATTCGTCAAGACTGAAGATAATTTTTCAGAACGTCTTGAGGTCGCATTGCATGCGAAGCTCGCCTGCCCGACATACGACAGCTTCGAGGTGATTAATCTGGGAGTTCCCGGCTTAGACATGGCGTATGCGGTCGAACGATTCAGGATACGCGGACAAAAGTACCATCCCGCGCTACTCATATGGCTCATGCTGCAGGGGGATTACGACGAAATCAATGAAGAAATTTTCCCTGTGGTGGAAGCAAAGTTTCCGCCGGGTACGCCAATCAACTCTGATAGAATTGGTAACGGTTCGGTCTCGGACGCAATATCCAAGGCAATAAAGGATTCTCACAACAGACGCACACCGGAAGAATATCAGGCGATGCAGGAGCGGACACTTCGGTCAATACAAAATCTTGAAGACCGAGAAATATTGCTACTCACAGCCAACGGCGATGCCGGGCTGAAACCGGATTTCAAGCAGATTCTAGAAAAATTCGACGAAGATGCGCAAAACGTCCAGTGGCATGAAAGTCCTGTTCAATTCAGAGAGGCGAACACATTCCCCGACGGGCACCCGAACGCACTCGGACACGAGGAGTTGGCTCAGGATCTTTTCGAATACGTTCGCACCCGATACCTCCCCGAGTGCTCATTGAAATGAGAGTTGTCGATAGAGGGCGCTTGATTGAGGCATGTACCCGCTATACACTTGAGCGCCGTCATGTCATTTTTCTACACTGCCCGTGAACTTCTCCGCCTCGCACTGAATTCGCCAAAAATCTGGCTCCTTCCTTTGTTTCTTTTTTTGGTCCTCGTCGCACTTATCACATTCGGCGCCGCTCTCGCTCCAGTGCCCCTATTCCTCTACCCGCTCATCTAAGAATCATGCACGCGCTCAAAAACATCGCGCGGTCGATGAACGAGTGGTTCATTGCGGCTATCCTTGCAGTTACCTACTCTATCCTGATCGGTCTCGCCGCCGCGATGAAGAGGACCTGGACGCTCGTGACATCCGATACGTCGCAGAATACGTCGTTCGCAAAATTCTCCGGAGAAAAAGAATGCCGCTCGAGCAGTGCGCCGTATTGATATGACTATTCTCGGCATCTCCGCGTTCTTCCATGACAGCGCCGCGAGTGTGGTTATCGACGGTAAAGTAATCTGCGCGTTTGAAGAAGAGCGCTTTTCGCGAATAAAACATGATGGTTCGTTTCCCAGACGAGCGATCCAAGCGTGTCTCCGGTACTGCGGCATCGACGCCTCCGATATCGATCTTGTCGCCTACTACGAACGTCCGACTCTACGATTCGAGCGCGTGTTGGAACAATACGTCGATACGTATCCCTCCTCGCTCACCTCTTTCGTAAAGCATATGCCCGGATGGCTGGGCAAGAAACTGAGCGTCGAGAACATTATCCGAGAATCGCTCGTATATACGAATCCGATTGCCTATGTGCCTCATCACCTCTCGCATGCGGCAGCCGCTTTCTACACATCGGGACTCGAACAATCCGCGGTCTTGACGATGGACGGCGTTGGCGAATACATGACGACAGGATTATGGAGTGCCGAGGCCTCCGGATTGAAACTGCTGAAGGCGATGAATTTTCCTGATTCCGTGGGACTTTTCTATTCGACCTTCACCGGATTCTTGGGATTTCCGGTCAATGAAGGCGAATATCGGATGATGGGTCTCGCCGCGTATGGAGAGCCGACATACGTCGACGCCATCAGAAACATCGTCACGGTGCACGACGACGGCAGCATCACGCTTAATCGCACATTTTTCGTGTTCGACGGAGAAACCGCTTCTTGGCGAGGAGATTTCAAAAAGCTTTTCGGGACACCCCGCAAGCCGCACGAAGAAATCACCGCCCGACACAAAGATATCGCAGCAAGCGTTCAGAAAGTCACGGGCGAAATATATTTCAATATTCTCAACCATCTGCATTCCCTCACTGGAGGCGTCGATGTTTGCATCGGAGGCGGAGTCGCGCTGAACTCTCTGGCCAATGGCGGAATCCACCATGCTACGAAATTCGCTCGGTCACATATATTCGGACCTTCAGGTGACAACGGTGCCGCGATCGGTGCCGCTCTTCAGGTATTTCACGAACGAAACACAGCAACCATTCCGAAAATCACGACGCTCTGTCTCGGCAACGACTACGAAGAAGCGCGAATACAAACTGCACTCAAGGCGCGAGGCGTGCGCTTCGAGAAGTTAACGCGGGAAGCTCATGCGGAAAAAATTGCGCGCATTTTGACGGACGGATCGCCGATCGCCTGCTTTCAAGGCCGCGCGGAGTTCGGTCCCCGCGCACTCGGCAATCGTTCCATACTCTGCGACGCTACGCGCATGGACGCGAAGGAGCGCCTCAACACTATTAAGAGACGGGAGGACTTCAGACCGTTCGCGATAAGCGTACTTGAAGAGCACACCTCCAAACTATTCGAGACCCCGAGCGACAGTCGATCGTTCCCGTTTATGAATTATTGTTTCAAAGTTCAAAGCGAATGGAAAGATAAGATCGCTGGCGCTGTCCACGAAGATGGTACCTGTCGCATACAGTCGGTGTCGAACGCAGAGGAGTTTTTTTATACAGTCATCGCGGCATGCGAACGTATCAATGGAATCCCCGCGGTAATCAACACGAGCTTCAACGAAAGCGGCCAGCCAATCGTGGAGACTCCTGAGGAGGCCGTTGATGCGTACGTACGTATGAGAATTCCCTTTCTTTCGATTGGCGACTACCTCGCGGAGCCGAGAGCAAAGTAAAAGAGCCCTTCCCGGGACTCTTTTGCTTTCGCGGCGTGACGCGGCGCTTTGCTGACGAGGTCCGCAAAGCATCCCCCCCCTCATCAAAAGGGCGAAAATTGTATCTGGTGTACGATGTAACGCACATGAAAAAGCGTATTTTCTTTGTGACGCTCATTGCATGCCTCTTTTTCGCCTGGGCATACGGGACGTATTCGTATTGTTCGGCTACGCTTTGCGTAACATCGACCACTCCTGAAAACGCTCACCTTTTTACAGAGCTCGGGCACAAGCTCTATCACAAAGAAGGCAAATACGACGAGTCTGAAGCCGTATATAAACGGGCGCTCGCGGCAGACCCCAACTTTTTTGGGGCACTCACTCAGCTCGCCGACCTCTTGCGCCACCGTGGAAGATACGATGAATCCGAACAGCTTTTTCTGAAAGCTCTTGAGGTCGATCCGAGTCAAGCATTTACGTATGTAGATATCGCAAAGCTGTATCGCAACATGAAGCGACATGATGACGCGCTCGCGATGTTGAAAAAAGCGGAAGCTCTCGACCCTACGCTCCCTACCCTCTGGACGTATGGGTATGCGGGCGTCTATAAAGAACTCGGTGAACTTGGGAAAGCAGAAGACGCGGCCAAAAAAGGAATTGCGCTCGACGCAGACGATTATTTTGGATATCACGCCTTGGGTGATGTATTGAGTTCTGAAAAAAAATACACTGAAGCAGAAGACGCATACTTGAAATCACTGTCGTTGAGCCCGCGCTCAGAATCAAGCTTTGCACTCGGATGGCTTTTCCTATACCAGGACAAATTGGATCAGGCGGAATATTGGTTCAATGAGTACAATAATACGCAGCCAACGCCTCGAGCGGAGGTCTACGTAGGTTTGGCCAAAATCGCCGAAAAAAGAGGTGATTCTGAAAAAGCGGAGCAAGATTACGAGTACGCTCATTATCTCGACCAGACGATGGGAAAATAAATGTGTGATTGGTGTACCATGTATCGCACATGAAAAGGCGTGTTCGCGTAGTGGCGGTTGTAGCATTGCTCTGCCTCCTCACAGTAGTTGGAGCGCTCTACCTACAAAAAGAGTCGCGCGTGCATATCATATTTCGCCTCTCTCATAGCTTTTTCCCAAGCACGGTACGCATACAGGCGGACGACTCGCTTATATTCATCAACGTAACTACTCACGCGATGTGGCCTGCGGCAGGCCCGCATCCCACGCACACCAATTACACCGACTTTGATCCCCAAGTTGGTATCGCTCCGTGGCATTCCTGGGTACTCACCTTCACTAAAGAAGGCACATTTACCTTTCATGACCACCTTGCACCTGACGTGAGGGGCATCGTGATTTCAGGCCAAAACAACACATCAGAACTCGGTGATGAGCGTGCCTGCACCTCACTACCTGAAACAGCACAGCAGGCAGGATGCATGGAGATTTACTTTCGAGACATTACACGCACAGAGAGCTTTTCACACGCTCTATTGATTTTCAACGATATCGCGGCGCGGTATCCAGCTAGCTGCCACGTCTTTGCACACGACCTTGGGAAGAATGCCTACACTGCATATTTAGCAAACACGCTCCCTGATGACATCGCAGAGGAATCATCATCGTGCGGTTTTGGGTTCTGGCACGGCTTCACAACTGCTATGCAGGCGGATCAAGGGCTTGATGAATCAAAAGAATTCTGTGCATCTGTTGGCGGCAAAACGAATGAGCAGCTGCAAATAAATCGCGTGAACTGCTACCACGGTATCGGCATCGGTCTCATTGCCGACCCGCCTCCGCCAAACCAATGGGGCTCGTTCCAGAGTCTGGTCGAACCGGCCGTCGTTTTTTGCGATACTATCGCGGGCAACCCAGACTATAGAGACCGCTGTCTGACAGGAGTGTTCCACGCAATGACGGAGTACATGGCGACCAAACGGTATGGATTTGTGTTTAATGAAAATTCGCTCTTGCTGTGTGCGAAGCAAAAGCCCGCTTATCAGGATTCTTGCTTTAAAACACTGGTTGCCGAACTACCGCGATTTACGAATTTTAACCTTGAAACCACGGCATCGATTATAAAGAAAAATGTCCCCGCCCCAATACTGCTGAATGTCTTTGAGCACGCAGCGATAATATTTATCGATGCAACCGCTCCGGTAGCAGATACTGCCGCCTTTGTCGAAAAGTGCACCGCACTCGGAAAGGAATTTCGAGTGCGATGTACCCGGGGAGCGGTAAATAAATTTTTCAACGACGGAATTCCTGGAAAGGAATATCCTAAGGCAATTGCGTTCTGTACAGGCTCATGGTTCAACGCACAAGAGAGAGCGGCGTGCCTAGAGAATGTAATCTCTTATTCCGAGGCGCGGTACCCTCCAGAAATAGTGGCTGATGTGTGCAAAGCGATGCCAGCTGCTAATCGCACTTCTATAAAAGCATGCAGAGTACTTTGACGCTGTCTGTTTGCCTTTTCAAATATTTTCAACATCGATGCAAGCACCGAGCCCCGAATGAAATACAAAAGGCCTCTAAAAAGGTCTTTTGTGTTTCTGAGGTGCGACGCGGCGCTCTTGTTCAGGAAGTGAAAAGAGTATTCCCACGGAGCCATCAGAATCTTAATTGTTTACGAGGGTCTTTCTCAACACGTTCTTCATCTCATAAATATCCATATAGTGTAGGATGCGGACATGAAGCATAACAGCGACCCTAGTCAGTGCTGCCTGCCATTCGATCCCTCATTGTGGGATGAAAAGACACACATCTGGACGAACAAGATGTTCCTGCGAGACGACGTGGTTCAAATCATGCATGTTCCATTGAATATGTCATCGGTCGTCAATCGCATGTTTAAGAAAATCGAGACGGCAGATGCCATGCCAGAAACCCAGGATTTTCTCATGCTTGCATACGACCCTTCACCCTGGCGATCGGAAATTCACATGACGATTACCAAAGAAATTCCCGATGGAAAAGTCGTTCGACTTTCCGGGACATTCGTTAGCAAGATCTTCGATGGCCCGTATAATCATGTACCAAAATGGATTACGGCAATGGACACTTTTTTGGCGACTCGCAATCAGAAGTCATTAAAGTACTATTTTCATTTCGCCTACTGCCCGAAGTGTGTAAAGAAATATGGACACAATTACTGCATAGTTTTTGCACAAGTGCTCTAATTGTCGGTGTCCGCTTCGTTATTCACTGATTCCAGAAATGAAGCCGAACGCAACTAACTTGCGGACAGTTTGGCTCCACTCAATAGTTTTGAAGTCGTCCTACGGGGGGCGATTTGAAAAGACGCCGAAAGGCGCTCTTTTCATATGCGGTCCTGCGGAGAACCGTACATGCGCCAAGTTCACGTAGGATTCGACCGCCGGAGCAATGTGTGCCGAGTGGGGCGAACAATGAGGAGGCGCCCAGACAAACTTGAGCGACGGCGAGTTTTTAATCGAGGGAGAATCCTACCCGCAGTAGCAGAAAATTCTCTCACATTCACTGGAGGAGCGGTAGCGAGAAAGAGAAAGTAGAGCCCGTGTTTGTGTCACTTTCAACCGAAAAGTGAGTTTCATGCGCAGCAAGAATCTGTGCTGATATGTACAAGCCAAAACCACTCCCCTGAATATCGCCTTTATTTTTGGCTCGATACAGCATCTCAAATATCTTTGCCTGCTCGTCTCGCGGGATACCAATACCGAAGTCCTGTACCGACACCGTGAGCGCATCCGTCTCTTCAGCCAATCGAATTATTACGCGATTCGCCTCAGGAGAATATTTAACAGCATTGGAAATGAGATTTATCAGAACCTGCTCGATTCTCGCCTCATCAACGAGGGCAAACGGGTGGTCGCTCATGTTTTCGATTAGGAGCCTGTGGCTTGGAAATATGCCTCGTATCTCTTCAACGACTCTTTCGATAACGCGAAGAAGATTTTTTCGCTCTCGGTGAACGTGAAAGGTATCCGCATGAATTTTGTTTGCGTCGAGCAGATAGTTGAAGAGAGACCTGAAGCGAACCATTTCAGAAGACAATGTTTCGAGCGCGTCCTTAGCCGCCGCGGGTATTGAGCCGAGCTCATGCTTCAGTAGATCAAGCGAGAACACCAGCGCCGAAAGTGGGTTACGAAGCTCATGCGAAGCCGTTCTAATAAACGAGTCTTTCAACTTCTCTATTTCCTTTTTGTTTGATATGTCTTGTAGCACCTGAACGAAGTATGTGATGTCTTTGCGTAGCTGAGCGGGGAAAAATACCGCGCTCAAAGAAAAAAATGATCCGTCTTTCCTCTTATCGACAAATTCATCACTCTCAAAAGTTTCTCCGTTGGCGAGTGCGGCCCAGAGCAGCTTGTGCAAACCTTTTGGAGACTTTCCGCTACTCAAAAAACGTGGGTTTTTTCCAAGCACCTCTTTGCTTGTGTACCCCGTCAGCCGCACCCATGCGGCATTAACGTATTCGATTTCACCCTTTGTGTTTGTTACGAGAATCGCACTTGGATTCGATTCTGCATATGCGTAGAAACCGGGCGCTTCACTCTGCAGCGAGAGTATTTTGCCACTTGCGGCCTGTGAACGGTTGCTCATCAGACTTTCATGCTACACCTATTCTAAGCTGTACTCCATCGGAATAGCGTTAGGCTCGGTGGGGTTGCTGCTTACCATTGTAATTCGAGCCCTAAGTCATTCCAATCCAAAGCTCTGAACAGGTCCAACTCAGGGGCAAGACACCGAAATCAGCTGTATCACTGCGACCGGCTTCTGGGGTTTGACGATTTCAATCCCATACGTGCTCACGGGGCATTCATGAATTCCTCACCACGGGTTCATTAAGATGGACCCGTGAGCACTTTCTATCGTCGGCACCCCCTCATCTCCCTAGCGGTCGCAGCTGTGTTTATCACCGTCACAATATCTGTCGGCATCTATATACACAGTACTTCGACAGTTACCGGCATTGTTCCGGGAGGCGGGCAGACTGCAACGACAACATCGTTACTGGGAAATGTCCAACCGCCGCTGTATGAGTATCTAGAGGTGCTGGACGGATGTGGTCCATACTACGATACGGGTGTATGCGTAAATTTGCGCTCCGGTCCGGGTATCGAATACCCCACTGTTGCGCGACTGCGCACCGGCATTGTCCTGCGGGTTGAAAAAGAGGTCACTGTAGACGGAAAAGTGTGGAACAAAATCGGGTTCGATAATACTGTGAAATACCCCGATCGTCTTCCAAAAAACCTGTATGTTGCCGCTGAGTTTGTCCGTATTTTCTATGACGATGGTAATCATGCCCTGACCAAAAACAACGCAACTACTACAAAGAGAATTATTGTCGATATATCTGAACAAATACTCTACGCCTACGACGGCGACACCCTTTTTATGAAAGAGCCCGTCTCCACGGGGCTCGAACTCACCCCGACCGACCGCGGTACGTTCACAGTATTTAAAATGACGCCTGCACGATACATGCAGGGCCCACTACCCGGCGTGAGCGAGCAGGTGTACGACCTGCCCGGGGTTCCCTGGAATTTGTACTTTACACAGGGTGGTGCAGTAATTCACGGCGCGTACTGGCATGATCATTTTGGCGAACAGTGGTCACACGGCTGCGTCAACCTGCCGCCGCAGAAAGCAAAAGAGCTGTACGCATGGGCAGTAGTCGGAACAAAAGTCACGGTGCAGAATTGAACAGCACATTTTTAAGCTGAAGAAACTCAAGATGAAGATTGCCCTTGTTCATGAAAACCCCATCTGGAATGATGCATCGATGCTAATACCTTTTACGATCGCACACACCGCGCCACTCTCGCACATTACGCCTCAGTACCAGCAGATTCTGTTCACACCAGTGTCCCCGAAACCTGTCGTCGCGATGGCAGTCACACTACCAGTCGTCCCCTTTTACTCGCAGTTTCAGGACATCACATCCACCAGATGGCAAAAAGTCGGGTGCGGCGTAACGAGCCTTGCGATGATTATAAACTTCTATAGCCCGGACACCGTATCGGTTAACACGCTTCTTGCACAAGGCATCTCTGCGGGTGCATATCTGGAGAACGCCGGATGGACATACAAAGGGCTTATCGGGCTCTCACGGAAATATGGACTCGACGGCAACAGTTACGACCTCGGTTCATTAAGTTCAAAAGCCGCATTTGCTGAGCTCGCATCCTACCTTTCCAATGGCCCGGTTATCGCATCTGTACACTACAAATTCGACCCGAAGAGCACCATCCCCCATCTAGTCGTTATTAATAGCGTTACGGACGGCGTACTCAGCTACAGTGACCCGGCAGCAAAATCCGGTGACAAGGAAATTTCTGTTTCGGACTTCCTCCTCGCATGGAAAAAAAGGTTTATTGTAGTGCGACCAGTAAGCGGCGTGCTTTCGTTAGCGAAAGCCCCGACACATTCTGTGCCTGACTTTGCCTCTAGCAAAATAAAACTAGCGCGGGGTCTCTAGATTATTCCCGGATGCGTGTCCTCCAAAAAAACGAAGCACGGTTGCTGCTTGGCCGAATCCCCCCCCGAGAGCTTCCCCCGACATGCGCAACCACGTGTGATATGCACAAACCTTGCCCAAAAGGACAATAGGTCTATCATGAGAGTACTGGCATAGATTCTGCCCTTGGTGATTGTAGTTGAGAAAAAAGATTAGTCGCTCAGCAATACTAATATGGCTACAGGTAAACAGAAGGTCGCGGCGAAAAAGAACATAAAGAAAGCTCAGGCCGCGTGGAAAGGCATGACTCATCGAGCGCGAGCAATCGCGCAACCGCAAGGCCGCGGACGCAAGAAGCCCGGTACGACCGGTGAGGGTAAATTCTATAGAATCGAAGTGCGCCCAAAGAGCGAATTCGTATCGTTTCGTGTACAAGACGTGGGCAAACCGGGAGGACTCGAACGCGTTGCAGGCAGACGCGCGAGCGGGAGCTGGAGCACGGCGAGCTGGCTCATTAGTAAGAGCCACGCTCGTGTCGCCAACGGCAAACTGATTATTACTGACGTGAAAGACCGCTCAGCATTAAAACAAATCAAGGGACCTATCGTTCACATCAAAGGCGATATTTTTCGCGCACATCCTCGCAATGTTCCAGAGCGTTTGAAGCCAACCCCAGCAATGCGTAAGGCTCGAGCTCAAAATATTAAGAAGGCTCAGCTCGCCCGCCGAGCACGTATATAATTCCAATTCTGATGCTTTGACTGGTAGATACCTGAGTAATCATATGAACTGGAAAACCTTTGCAGGGATTTTGTTATTAGCAATGCTCGCTGTTGCAGCCTGGTACCTATTTCCAGAGAAACCAATCATGCACCCTGCAAAACCGGTAATGTTCGTACACGATGGAAACATTGTTCAAAATAACCCCGGACTTGAGCCCAACGTGTGGTATCTCGTATACGAAAATCCCGGCGCATCCGGACTTACTCAACGACTTGAATTTAATGGCGGGAGTCGCTGTGGCAGCGAGACAATGTTAAAGATTTGCGATATTACTTTCGAGCAAGGAGAACGAGTCCGTATTGAGGGCTTTCGTCTCAGGAACAACGTGGTGGTTACAAAACTCATCTATTTGCGCTAGCAAGCTCCCCATGCGGTCAAAAATCCTACCGCTCCTCCCAGTCCTCACACTTGTGAGCGGAATCATTGCGTTTTCTGTTCTACTCTCAAATACAACACCTGAAGCATTTGTGGAGTACATAGGTATCGAAAACGGATACGTGCTCATGTTTGCCCTTGCATTCTTCTCTGGTGTTAGTTTGTTTACTGGCGTTCCATACGTACTCACGTTAATTACACTTGTAGCTGGCGGTCTGAATCCAATTTTGATTGCTTTTGTCGCGACGATTGGAGATGGTCTCGGTGGCACGGTAGCATACGGGCTCGGACGAATGAGTGGCAAGTTGGCAGAGCGGGGTTATGTTCGCACGATACAGGAGTACTTGTTATCTACCGCACAGAAGCGCCCATGGCTGTTGCCACTGGCTATATTTGCCTATGGCTGTGCGGCACCTCTCTCGAACGATGTCGTTACCATACCTATGGGTATCGCTCGGTATCCGTTTATCAAAACAATGATTCCCCTGCAATTGGGCACGTTTGTGTACAACAGCGTTATTGCGTTTGCCGGACTATACGTATACACATATTTTTTTGGCTAATTCTTTGCACGTAAAATATTGCGACTCTTGCTGCAATCACCAAATGACCAGTGGCTCACAAAAAGATGTCGTATCGGGAGACGCGGTGCTATGCTTTTTTTATGCGAGTAACATACTTTCGCAATTTTATTTTTGGCGTGGAAGATAGCCTTGTCTCCACCGTCGGACTGCTTTCAGGTATCGCGATTGCCGGAGTGGAGCACTACACTATATTCCTCACCGGTGTAGTTCTCATCTTTGTAGAAGCATTTTCCATGGGAGCAGGGAGTTTCCTTTCAGAAACTTCTGCAGAGGAATACACTGCGGGTCAAAATGTTTCCCAAAAGGATTCTGTTCTTGCGGGCGCGGTTATGTTCTGTTCCTACTTTGTTGCGGGATTTATACCACTGTTCCCGTATCTCGTTGTTACAGGTACAAACGCGCTCATAATTTCCATCGTACTTTCTATCGCAGCACTCTTCATACTCGGCGCAGCAAGTGGTGCGTTCGCACGTGCGCGCGTATTACGAAGCGCGTTCCGTATGGCAATAGTGGGCGGCGGGGCGATTGGAGTAGGCATCTTGGTCGGCTCTCTCGTGGGCTTGTAGATTAATGCTTGGGTTGACGGGTGGCAGGTTGCTACAATTGTTTCGATGCGGTCGCCGAGACGGATTCAGGCGCCTGTCTGCAAGACAGGAGACGTAGGTTCAATTCCTACCCGCATCTCCATATGAACACCCAAGAATACGTCCTCTCTCAGCTCGACGCACTCCGAGAACCTTTGTCGTCGCAACTCAAACCGAACAACCCCGAGGAGATGATTGAGTCGATATTGAAGGCACTCATGTCCAAGCGATTCAGAAAATTTTCCATACCGGAAAAGAATCAAAACATTATTCGGGCTGCGATTGAAAAAAATATCGCAAACGGAGAACCTGTAAAAATCGCGTGGCCATTTGGCGGCTACAAACTGTGGCGTCTCGATGAAACACCGGAGGCCGATTGGGCCGAACTCTTTACTATTATGTACATTGCCCGGTGGCTCAAGCCGGTCTGCGCCCTATATCCCCATGGAGTTGTTTTTACTTTTTGGGTAGACGAGGTTGTCATAAGCAAGATGAACAACATTCCGCAGAGCGACCTCGATGCATACCAAGCGAGTTTTAATGATTTACTGATGTTTATTGAACCCTGGCTCCCCTCCAATCTCGCGTTCGAGGTATTTCTTGAGCGGGCGCAATATGAAAGTGCTCAAGCGTTTGAGACAGGTCTCGCGAACGAAATGGAGCAGCTTGCGAAAACTCGCGCAACAAATCCACAACCGCTCTCGGACGCATCTCGCAACTCGATAGAAATGAATGTAAAACCATCTCCCGAACAATTGAAAGACCCGCTGTGGCGAGAAAAAGTAGACCTCATGCACTACGCCTACTACAACCTCCAGGAGAAACAAAACCGGTTACGTCCCGCATATACTACGGCGAACATAACTGCTTTTACAACATTTTTTGAACCAAACGTTATTCCTATTGGCACAACAAAAACATCAATCGCTAAGTTCTGGGTGGGTGTCGGAGCACTGCAAAGACGCGATGATGGTTTCATTGAGACGATTCTTTCCCCTTCGCAACTTGATAGAGCGGTGGTGGAGTGGGAGCCCATGAACATTGATGGACTTGGTAGAAAGAACTTTAAAAAGATACGTGTTGTTTCCTAATTTCCGGACAACCCATTCGAACACATGACGAAAATCACTCTCTTGCAGTGGAACTGCTGGGTCTTGGAAAAGAAAGAGAATATCCTCGCCCTCTTGAAAGAGGTTGACGCAGACATTGTTTGCCTTCAGGAACTGACCATTGGCTCCCCTCTTCAAGGCGGCGTAAGCATGCCGGAATATTTGGCGACGGCGTGCGGCTACAATCAATTCCATAAAGAAATCCCGAATCTTGCTCCACGCGATGGCGTAGCATCGCTTGCAAACGGAATCTTTAGTCGCTACCCAATTTCCAAAACTTCTTGGCAGTGGATTAACGAACCCAAATACGGCGGCCAAACCTTCGACGATGAGTTCCGTGTTTATGCGGAGGCGGAGATTGACCTCGGTTCGCATCGAATTACCGTAGGCACTGCGCACGTTTCCTACACGCATGAGTTCGCTGACACCGTTGCGCGAGAGGCAGAGGCAGCTACGCTACTCGATGTCATACAAACGAAGTCATCACGATACATACTGACGGGTGACCTGAATTCACTCCCTGGTTCATATCTCATTTCTAATCTTGAAAAGAATCTGCAAAATCTTGGCCCTGATTACACTGAAGGCACGTGGACGACAAAACCCTGCGATTACGACGGATTCAAAGCAGATACCCTCGACTGGCGAATTGATTACGCGTTCGGCACCAGAGATATACGCGTAGTGCAGGCAGAAATTGTAAAAACCGGGTTTTCTGACCACCTCCCAATCCTCGTAACCATCGAAATCTAAGCAGTGTATGTATGCCCGAAAACGGATAGTATACTAGGCATATGAAAAAGATTCTGCTTGTAGAAGACGACCGGTTTTTATCATCTATTCTTGCCGGCAGCTTCCGAGACGCCTTGTACGACGTTATTTGCGCCTACGATGGCGATAGCGCGGTCGCTCGAGCAATTGAAAGACATTTCGACATCATTCTGCTCGACATCCTGCTCCCCGGTAAAGACGGCTTTGAGGTGCTTCAAATTGTGAAGTCGCTCGATGCAACAAAACAAATTCCCGTTATCGTCATCAGTAACCTCTCAGACGAAAAATCTATTGAGCGAATGAAACAGGGCGGCGCAGCAAGCTACGTCGTAAAGGCACATACAACGCCCCAGCTTCTCATCGAGGAAATCAAAAAGGTGTTAGCCCCACCTGCGGCTTTGGCTGCGTAGATTGCTTGCAGGTAGCGTGAAGCGAGCCGTGCGTTCTACCTCGCGCTCTAGATTGACCATACTTGACACACCTCGTTTTACGAGGCACAATACAGTTTGTATCAACTGCGTATCAGCATTTGGGGAAATGCATGCCAAGCATTACTGACACCGATATCGCCATCATCGTGGGGATTCTCGCCGCACTGTTTGCGGCATTCACGGGCTTGGCGAGCCGACCGCTCACCCCGCTCGAGCAGTTTGCTCGCGCAAACCGCACGCACAGCCGTGCGCGCTGGCGCTACGGAGTCCTGGTCGAACAGACCGACTAAATCTGGGTACGTCTTTACTTCGCTCTCGTCCAATGGTCGCCCGCGCCTGTGCCCGGGCGACTTTTGTATTGAGGTTCAGCAGCGCATCCAACCCTGGAGTAGACCCGCATTACAGCATGAGTCCTTCCTCGTATTTGTGTATACTTTCTTTATGAACTACAAACATATTGCAGTATTTGTATCTGCACTATTACTCAGCCCAATAATTACAAGCGCACAATCAGGAGCTCCGACGCGAGCTGGAGCAACTCCCATTGCGCCCGCACGAGCAGGCACAATGGTGAGTGCCCCTACCTCTTCCCCCCAAGCGGCAAGCGTTGATTATTTAATCAAAATCCCTCCCATCGAAGGAGACTCCGGCAAAGCTCCGGCTGCACCAGAAAAAAAGATAGAAAACGGCAATACAAACACACAAGGCACATCCAAAGACGACAAGCACAAGGGTGAAATTGAGATTCTCTCGAACTCTGCTCAGCCGCAGGAACAGGCCACAAACTTTGGCCTTTTACTCGGTGGTTCCGGTGACGCAACTGAGGCAGACGTTGAACGCGCTCGTGGCCTGTTCGTAGCAGAAGCAAAAGCGGCGAATGCCGCACTCGAGCAAATTGCCTTTAATTTCGATAGGATCAATGCGAAAGTTCGTCACACAGTGAAGCTTTTTGGATTCATTCCACTCTCGCTCACGAGCGACGTAGAGGTAGATACAAAGGGACAGGCATCCGCACATCTTCCATGGTGGGCGTTCCTCACATCCGGTAGTGACGGACAAGCGCTTGCCGAGCAAACAGCGCAGTCACTGCTCTCCGTTTCGAAAAAGCATGAGGCGCTCACCGATGGACTCTTGATTATTCGTTACTAGGCCTGACAATTTGATTTAGGCTGTCTTCTTTCTTCTGAGACTCTTTTTGTTTACCTCGTGAAGTGCGACGATAAACAGACTTTCCGACCAGCCCAATGGAGTGTTGTCGTTGAACTCTTCTGAGTTGGAATAGTAGAGCTCGGGAATCAAACCGTCCTTCGTGATTGTTTTCTTTGCCTCATCGAGAAACAACTGAGCTTTTTCATTGTTACCGATGTGCGCATAAATAATCGCAAGCCACGACAAACCAAATGTCCACTCTGCCTCTTCCGACCATCCATCGTCGTTGGCATTGTAGTATCGGTCACCCTTATAGCGAATGACCCCCCGCTCACGCAGGAGGTGGTACTCCATATTTTCCAGAATCTTGTCTCGCTCTTCTTCGGTCACCACGTTAAACGGCCAGATAAGTGAAAGGAGTGCCAAGTCGACAAACTTTCCGGCGCTTTCACGGGGCATCATTATGCGCAGCGTGAGTTCCCCACGCTCAATGAGCGCATCAGGCACGTTAATTCCCTGAATGTGTCGGGCAGCCTTGAGCCCTGCAACACATGCCCCAACGGACGATGCGTGTATCTCTTGGTTCTCCTCCCACATTCCAGAATCCGGGTCGTGCCAGTATTCGAGCGTTGAGAGATACCACACCAACTTCTGAATGACACGTCGGTCGTCATCGTCGTGAACGATGGAACCCGGGGCACGATGCTCGAGCTCACCCACTTTGTACAAAATGCAGCCAATGGAGTCGTTCTGCTTATTTCCCCATTCTTCCCAAAACTCCTCAAACGTTTGCGGATGGTAGCGAGGATGAATGTATTCATGCGTGTGCTCCGGTTTTTTGGAAATTGCAAAATCAATCTTCAGCTCATGTTTCTTGAATATGTCGAGAATAGCCCGATACGTTTTGCGCACCATGTCGTCGTCGCCCACTATCTCAAAAGCAAGGCACTCGTAGAAATTGTCGCGCAGCCACGCTTTGTCGTATCCGGTTTCAGCACCCTTGTTTGATGCCGCAAAGAGCCCCGATTCATACTGCAAGCCTTCGAGTATCTTCAAATGCTGGGCAGCCAGCTCCTCGTACATCGAATGTTTTCTCATGCATCGATTGTACCTCATGAGACATCCCCCGAGCGGACTTTTTTCCACCATCACGTCACATATCTCGCAGAGTTGTACCCGTATACACAGGCGCACGGGCCCGTGCAGTGGTACTATGCGCGCGTTATGTACGGCAAGGCACTCTCCGCTCTCGCGGTTCTCATAATGATTGGACTGACTGCCGGTTTCTTCGCTTGGAAAACCTCACGAGAGGCAGGCAAAACCTATAAAAATACTGTCTATGGATATTCCCTCACCTATCCTGGAGTCCTCGATGTAAAAGAATACAGCGACGAGGAAACAGTTTTTGGCATCGTCTCGAATGATGCTGTCGATGGTGATGCGGAGGCACGCGTGCTCACAGTTCAAGGCGAAGTTGGACAAACACTGCAAGACGCTGTCGCCCAACAGCTCAAGAATTATTGCGCTGCTGATGGACCGAACGCGTCGTTTTCATGCACCGATACGATTTCCACAGAACCCTATACAACCGCTGATGGTGAGATGGGATTTGTCTTAATGCTCAAAGGACAATACCTCAATTTGAGTACGCGTGTTTCGGACGAAGTGCCAAAAGGCCCGTACTACGTGCGCTTGCTTGCAACCTCTGCCACTATTTCCAAAGTACTCGTTATCTCACCACCACTCAATCAAAGTGCAGCAGATGCCGACAAATCATTAATACGCGCCATCGCCGAAAGCGTACGACTCACTAAATAGCATGAGAAAAATACGACGTCGTTTTGAGCCAGAAAACCTTAAACTTGTAGTTAAACGTTCGGCAACCGGCGGTCGCGGTATGTTCGCTGGTGAAGATATTGCACGCGGAGCATGCGTTATCGAATACACTGGCCGCTCACTCTCCGAAAAAGAACAGGAGAAAGACGGTAAGTATTTCTTTTGGACGAGTTCTAAAACAATGATTGATGGCAACGTGCCCTCAAACAAAGCCCGTTTCATTAACCACTCCTGCGCGCCGAACTGTGAGGTGCAGCTAAAAAATCGCCGCATCTATATTTTTGCGCTTCGAAACATTAAAGCCGGAGAGGAGTTGAACTACGATTACGATACGGAATACTTTGAGGCCCACATCAAACCAAAGGGCTGTTTGTGTTCAAAGTGCACGGCAAAACGAGCAAAGGCTACGGCAATCCAATAACGCGAGTTCGTTTGATTGTGTACGCGAGCGTCGGCATTTTCATTCGCCTACCACTCTCTTCCACCAGCGAGCGAATATAGGTACCGCCGGTGACGCGCGCCCGATATCGAGCGAGGGTGTACACGCCATCGGGAAAGTCATCCCACGAGGCACGTACGAGATTTTCTCTGAAATCGTTTTCGGCTGGACCATGCTCGTCGTATATAAGTTGTCCGACCCGGCGCGTAACCTCGGAGCGAATAACAGTGCCCGTCATGGTGCGCGAGCCAATAAAAGCAACAGATTTTACAACCATGTCGCGTGTCGGTATTTTAATTTCATGGAGCCTTCCTTCGATCGCGTGACGAAACAGTGGCACGCCACCAACTGTTTTTGATGAATAGGCGGGATACGGCAAGGTATACGTTCCTTCCTGAACAATTTCCTCGTACGGTACACCCGGCTGAATTGCCGAATACTCAGTAATGAGGCCTAGCACGTCACCCGTGTCAGTTGATGCGCCAAAAAGTATTTCAAACTCATATTCTTTATCGAGTCCGGTGTATGCGTCACGGTTTTTGCACTCTTCCCCGATGAGTATCACCAAGAGGCCACTCGCCATCGGGTCGAGCCTCCCCGCGTATGTGAGCGGGATATGTGCGAGCTCCGGGCGCCCCGCACGGAACCGCTCCAATGCCTGCAGTGGTGTTTCCCCTTCCGGCTTATCGATTATTGCGTACTTTTCCACGAGGTCGATGGTACAGCGGCTACGCGTACTGTAAAGGCGTGTGGGCCGGGATACAAAACAAATCACCATTTTCCACAATTACAGAGTGGGTGACGTGAGGGTATACTGGCGGCAATGAAAGGTGCTGATTCGAAACACAAGCTCTCCCCGGCCCAAGTAAGCGTAATGCAACACCGCGTTACGGAGCCGCCGTATTTCGGCCGATACTGGGACCATTTCGATGAAGGGATGTATCGCTGTGCAGCTTGCGAGACACCGCTGTTTTCGTCGGACGACAAGTTTGACTCAAACACCGGTTGGCCGTCGTTCAAGAAACCGCTCCATGAAAAAGATTTGCAATTCAAGAGCGAACCAGGTCCCGACGACAAGGTGGAGGTTCGCTGCAAGAAGTGCAAGAGCCATCTCGGGTATGTGATAGCGGGCGATGCACCGTATTATCGAATTAATTCCGTCTGTTTGATATTTGAAAAACCAATCGTTGCAGTTGCTGCGGCTGTTGCAGCGATACCAGCGCCAATAAAAGTATTTCCCGAAACAGATGCTTCCATCTCACACGAGCCAAGCAACGAGGCGTACTCAAGCAGGCGTTCGTGGAGCATTGCCTCGATTGTCGTAGGTGCGATTGCCGGCATTCTCGTAGGTACTGGCGTAACATCGTTATACTTTTCTCGCCTCATTTCATCCTTTATGCCGAGCACGGCAACATCGACGGTAGAAATCGCTACTTCGACCGCTGGACTTTCGCCATCAACCGCAAGTGAACTGCCCGCCACTGAAACAGAGCCGAGCGAAGCGCCCGCTGAGACGCCCGTGATACTCCCCGACACGGCTCAAGAGAGCAATTCCCCTGCCCCAATCGAGGCCACAACCACACAGTAAAGACGAGAAGTCAAACTCACACGCTGATATAGTAGGCGCTATAAAAAACGCCTGAACTATGAGCTCGCTTCCTTTCAAAATCCGGTCCGTAATGCCCTCGAGAGAGCGCCTTGGTGCGTGGGCACTCACATTTTTCATCACTCTAGGAACAACACTTACGGCGCGTCACCTGTTCGGTATTGGCGTCTCAGGGCTCTTTTGGATTCCGGGCGTGGTCGCGCTCCTCGGCGTTTCTCTCTGGGGGTGTCGCACATGGTCTGCCGCAATTATCGCAGCACTCGTCATCACCGCGAGCAGCGAAATGTCGCCGATGGTCATACTCGGCTCAGTAGCGATTACCGCCCTGCAATCAAGTTTCGCGCTTTACGCGGTTAACTACTTCCGCTTTCCGGCACTCACACAACACCGCACAATATTGGCGCCGCGCTATGTAGCCGAGAGTCCGCTCGATGTACCCGAGGTGTTCCCCCCTGCAACGGTCGCGCTCTCAATTACTCCAGTACAAACGTCATTGCGTGAAATCGCAGCCCGCGCTATCGCCCACGTTCGCTACGTCATGGAAGCGCGAAACATAACACTCGAGACAACCCTGCCATCCGCAGACGTTATAGTTCTAGCGGACCCTGAGCGCACAATGCAGATGCTGGAAGACCTCTTCACGTATTCGGCAACACACACCCCACGCGGAGGGAAAATTCAGTTCGCTTCCGACACCCGCCCAGGCGCGGCACGCGTCAGCATTCGAGATGACGGTGACGGCGTTGCTCCGGATATGCTCCCGCATGTTTTCGATTTTGACTTGGCATTCGCACAACAACTGATTCGACTCCAGGGTGGAACTATCGAAGCAGTAAGTGCCGGTATCGGGCGAGGAACGGCATTCGTCGTAGAACTACCACTCGTGCCATCCGTTGCACAACCAGAGGCGCAGACTACTCAGCAGTCTTTCGCACTGTAAAGACTGCCAAACAAAAAGACGACTCTTGCGAGCCGTCTTTTTGCATAGTCCGTAAATACGGATTATTTCATGTGTGGCGAAACGATTTTTGTCATTTCGAACATGGTTACCTCCTTCTTCTTGAAGAGAGTCAAGAGCTTTTCGTCTGCAAGAATATTGCGCTTGTTGGCAGGATTCTGCAGGTCATGCTTCTTGATGTATTCCCAAAGCTTCTTCACAACCTGTGAGCGAGGCATTGGTCCCTTTCCTACGACGGCTTCGAGTTCCTCCGAGAGGTTCATCGGCTTCAAAAGCGCCGGATTTGCTTTTCGTACCATATAAAAGGTAGTTATCTGATTTACACGTGTAAGTAATGTGTGAACGGTTCGACGCGCCAATTATATACCAGCGCAAGGCGGTTGTCCCCTTGTGTAGGGATAACCTATATTTCCCCACATATGAGGATATGAGGCAAGTCTTGTGTGTTTCAGTCAAAAAAACTTTCTATATTGGCGAAAATCTGACTCCTACTTTTACCGCACGGAGTAGGTTCCCCGGTCGTTGAGGTAGATTGCGCTGCCCGCTGCTGCAACTTGCGGCGCAAGAAACGGATGCTCGGAGGCCTGTCGCTCAGCAGGCTGCATAAAACTCACAAAACTAATGCACAAAATGAGAAAAACCATTCCAACAATGCCGCTTGCAATCTGTCCGTCCATGCACCATATAGTACCGCTTTCACGCGTTCTCTACGAGGTACACTGTGGAAATGAAAGTTTTGAAAGTTGTGGGAGGGGTCGCACTCATCATCATTGGATTTGTCGCACTCGTGACTCCGCTCACCCCAGGCGCGTGGCTTATGTTTGTGGGACTAGAGCTCATTGGCGTGCGACTGGTCGCGTGGGATAGAATAAAAGCGTGGTTTACTAACTGGCGCGCATCAAAAAAGGAATCCGCGTCCGAGAATCCCACGATTACAAAAAAGACTAAATAATTTTATGTTGGCTCACATTGGCGTATACGTTAACGATATAGAAAAGGCGAAAACATTTTACGTTCCTGCACTGCTCCCGCTCGGTTACATATTAATTTCCGAGTTTCCCGAATGGTCTGTTATTGGTTTGGGAACAAATGGTATCGCAGATTTCTGGGTTTCGCAGCGCGAAGCGACTCACAACGCACATATTGCAATCACAGCCGCCGACAAGTCGTCGGTGGACGCGTTTTACACGGCTGCAATTGCAGCCGGAGCCACCGACAACGGCGCTCCTGGCTACCGCACCGAATATTCCCCCGGTTATTATGCTGCGTTTGTTATCGACCCATTCGGCAACAATTTTGAAGCAGTATTCCACGACCCGAATCCAACTGCGTAAACCAAACCAGCGCCCGATATAAAAGAGTTGAAGCCGACTTACGCCGGCTTCAGTTTGGGCCACACCTCCTTGTGTGCGGCCATCATTTGAGGAATTGTCTCGATGCTGTGGTGCTGTGCGAGCGGCTGCCCCGTGAGAATGCGCGTCTTTGCGGCGAACATCATCCGATTTTCGGGCTTGCGCATACAATCCCGGCACGCCTCGCACGGATCAAGCCCGATAGGCCGAATCACGCCGCTGCGACCGTCGGATTGGCGCTCCCCAATAACGGCAATCGATCCGATGCACGCGCAACTCACTGCTCGTGCGGCTCGCATGATGCGCATTTCTGCGCAGTACTTCTCTGCACGCTGCGACGACTTTGTGTTGAACGCGCTGAACGCCCACCAGTCGTACCTGCGTTTCGAGCGCTTCGCCGGAACCAAACCGATACCAACGCCGCCCACGTAGAAATGCCGGTAGTTGATGGGCTTCTCCTTTGTTCGCGAACGCTCACGGTCTACTTCGAGTGCGTACTGTCGGCTGAGCTCGGCCAGCGTGATTGTGCAACGCTGCACCTTTTCGTTGGTGAAGCAGTTGAATGCGTGGTCAAACGTTGGCTTACTAGAAAAGCTAAACAGCGCCTCGAAGAGTTCTCCCTCGGCGCGCAGAATCACATTTTGGTGCATTGCGCGCTCCTCGCGTCGTTGGATACCGACCAAGACTTTACAACATCCTACGCACTTTTGTCAATATACTGCGTATACGGCCTCGGCCGATACACCGTCTGTTACAATGCTCGTCAATGACAAAAAAGATCCGAAAGGCAATCATCCCCGCCGCTGGATACGGCACCCGGTTCCTCCCCGCAACCAAGGCATCCCCAAAAGAGATGATGCCTATCGTTGATAAGCCTGTTATTCAGTATGTCGTTGAAGACGCAGTATCGGCCGGTATTGAAGACATCCTGATCGTGACGGGAGCACAGAAGCGCTCCATCGAAGACCATTTCGACAACTCATTTGAACTTGAGAAGCGCCTCGAAGAAGCGGGCAAAACAAAGGAGCTCGAGCAAATCCGCGGAATCGCAAATTTGGCCAACTTTCACTACATTCGCCAGAAGGGACCGCTCGGCAACGCAACCCCGATATGGAACGCAAAAGACTTCGTGGGCGACGAACCATTTCTCGTGCTATTCGGCGACGACTTTTTTGAAGCGTCCCCCTCGCGCTCTCAACAACTCATCAGTGCATACAACGAACACGGAGGCAGCGCGATTCTCTCGAGCGTGCGCACCTCCGCACCAGAGGACTACAAACGATATGGTTTTGCCACTGGCACCGAAAAAGCCCCCGGGCTCATGCGCATTGAACATGTTGTCGAAAAACCGGGACCGGGCGTCATTAATTCAGACTACGCACTCGTTTCCGGATACTTGTACGAACCAGTCATCTTCGAAGCAATAGAACAGGCAATGAAACTGCTCGATGGCGCTCACCCTGGCCGAGAACTCGTGTATGTGGACGCGCTCAACATTCTCCTTGAAAAAAATCACGACATTTATGCACTCGAAATCCAAAACGGTAAATACTACGACTGTGGCAACAAACTCGACTACCTGAAAACTGTTGTGGAATTCGGCCTCAAACACCCCGACACGAAGGACGGCTTCGCTGAGTTCATCAAAACGTTGAAATAATTTGACTCCGCGAGGCAAAGTATTTTCGGCGCATTTCGTACCCCAGCGGAGCGAGACTGAGTATTTTCCGGGCTTCGCAAGCGCGATGGCGCGAGATGAGGCAGCGACGCAGGACGAGTAAAGACAAAGACACTCTTTGTCTTTCGAGGCCGAGGAGCTGTTTTGCGAAGCAAAAAGGGATTTTCACCAGAAAACGACGCGTACCGGAAAATACTCAGTCTCGCGGAGCGTTATCCACTTCGAAAATCGAGACGAGTGTTGTACACTATCTCGACTACTAGTTTACTTAGTAAAGCTCACTTGTATGCAAACTTCTTTCTACTCAGTAATTTATCCGCCAATGATTAGATCACTCGAGGCGCTCAGTGGTGTTCTTGGCAAAGCTGCAGTCCACGCCGAGTCACGCAAAACGGCCAATCGCACCTATGAGGAGTGGCTGCTCAACGACCGACTCGTGTTCGACCAACTCCCTCTTGCGCGCCAAGTGCAGATAGCGACCGACAACGCAAAGAATTCCATCAAGCGCATCACGGGCACCGAAGTTCCCTCGTTTGAGGACACCGAGACCACATTCGTGCAGTTGCAGGAGCGAATCGAGAAAACAATTGAACTTCTCAAGGCGGTATCACCGGAAAATGTGAACGATAAGGAGGAGGTGCGTGTTTCGCTTCCCTACTGGGGCGACAAGTCGCTCTCGGGATACGAGTACGCGACCGAATATCTTATTCCGAACTTCTACTTCCACGTAGCGACTGCATACGCTATCATCCGCAAGAACGGCGTGGCTATCGGAAAGTCTGATTACCTCGGGCCACTGCCTCTCAAATAAAAATGCCCAAACACTTTTTCTTCGATCTGGATAACACGCTCACCCCGAGTAAGGCGCTTATTCTCGAGCGCCATATTCCGGTCCTGCAAAAACTCTGCACTACTGCAGATGTGATTGTAGTTTCCGGCCATGGAGAAAAGGACATTCGTGCTCACCTGCGTCCTGAGTGTGAAGGCATGTACCATATTCTGGGACAGAACGGCAATTATGCCGAAACGAAAGATGGAAAAAAATTATGGAACCGTTCCCTCTCGCAAGACCGTAAAGATGCCATTCTTGCGTTTATCGCAAAGGCGCAGAAGCATCTCAACCTTACAGTCAAGGACCCGAACGACATCATCGACGACCGCGACTCGCAAATCGCCTACTCACTCATTGGTCACCACGAAGATAGTGAGGTAAAGAGAGCGTTCGACCCAAAACATGCCATCCGCATCAAGTTGCTGGGAGACCTTGCGGGGGATGTGGCAATGTTGCGAGATGCCGGTGTCGAAGTGCGCAGCGGTGGAACTACTGTTCTCGACTTCTTTGAGCTTGGTAAAAACAAGGGATTCAACGTAGCAGCCTTCATT
Organism: uncultured Candidatus Saccharibacteria bacterium; assembly: GCA_964471165.1. Taxonomy (GTDB): domain Bacteria; phylum Patescibacteriota; class Minisyncoccia; order Phycocordibacterales; family UBA2100; genus UBA10103. The sequence goes on along the minus strand of CAYYEX010000006.1, from coordinate 38,331 downwards.
GCATCGATGGGATGGCAGACAAAAGACTGCCTCTACTTCGGAGACGCACTTTTCCCCGGCGGAAATGACGAAACCGTTATTGGCGTCATCGCCACGCAAGCGGTAGACGGTCCCGATGAGACTTTTACCTTCATCAGCAAAATGCTATCCTAACCACCCTATGGATACAGCCCTCTCAATCAACAACCTCGTAAAAACATACAGCAATGGCACGTCTGCTCTCAAAGGAGTCTCGCTCGAGATTCCCAAGGGAGACTTCTTTGCGCTCCTGGGGCCAAATGGCGCAGGCAAAACAACCATCATCGGTATCGCAACAGGACTCGTGAACAAAACGAGTGGTTCTGTTTCAGTATTCGGGCACGACATCGATAAAGAGACCGAGGTTGCGAAGTCCTACATTGGCCTCGTTGGTCAGGAAATAAACTTTAATCCGTTCGAGCGCCTTATCGATGTGGTAATCAACCAAGGTGGCTACTACGGTATCCCCCGCTCCGAGGCGATTCCCCGCGCAGAGCAGTTGCTCAAAGATCTTGGACTCGGTGAAAAAATGTATGATACCGGCATGCAGCTCTCAGGCGGCATGAAGCGACGCCTGATGATTGCGCGTGCACTCATTCACACACCGAAATTTCTCGTACTCGACGAACCAACGGCCGGCGTGGATGTGGAGCTTCGCCGCGGGATGTGGGATTACCTCAAAAAGCTCACTGCGGAGGGTCTCACCATTCTGCTCACAACGCATTACTTGGAAGAAGCGGAGCAGCTAGCCAAACATGTGGCAATCATCAATAAGGGTCAGATTGTTGCAAACGGAACTATGGATGAACTCCTTGCAACACATACGAGTGGTGACACACCGAAAGACGGATACCGCGGAGGTCGACTCGAAGAAGTGTTTCTTAAACTCACCAGCGACAAATAATATGGATGCTCAACGCAAATGGACTGCCTTTTACACCATGCTCCGCAAGGACGTCGTGCGCATCTTCCGTATTTGGGCGCAAACATTTCTTCCATCGATTGTCACCTCCGTGCTGTACTTCTTGGTATTTGGCACCGTACTCGGCTCCCGAATCGGTGAGATGCAGGGCGTTGACTACATGAGCTTCGTTGTGCCAGGCCTCGTAATGCTCGCGATTGTGACCAGTGCTTATTCAAACTCCTCGTTCACATTCTTCCAGTCGAAGTTCTTCATGCGCTCCATTGATGAAATGCTTGTTTCTCCAATGCCGCCGTGGCTCATCATTGCAGGCTTCGTAGCAGGCGGCGTGATACGCGGAGTACTTGTTGGCTTTCTCGTCATGCTTGTTTCGCTCTTCTTTACAGGACTGCATCTGGCCTTCTACAACCTGCTCGTCATCTTTACGTTTGCCGTGCTCACTGCTGTTGTCTTTGCGCTTGCCGGTCTCGTGAATGGCGTCTACGCAAAATCGCTCGATGGTATCAACATCGTGCCAACATTCGTACTCACTCCGCTTGTGTACTTGGGTGGCGTGTTCTATTCGGTTCATTCGCTCCCTGTAGCGGCACAGTATGTTACATTCGTGAATCCTATTTTCTATCTCATCAACGGATTCCGCTACGGATTCCTCGGCATTGCAGACGTTGCTATCTGGATATCATTTGTCGTTCTCGGCGTACTGACCGTGGTACTGGTGGCTATCAATTGGTACCTCATTCGCACTGGCCTCGGACTCAAGCAATAGTCGCCCCGCCAAGTGTGGACTACTCGCTTTACAGAGCGCTCTTTCTAGAGCAAAGTACTGCGGGCGTAACTTGTGCCGCGTATACGTGTCCATCAATTGTGGAGACAGCGGAGCTATGAATGTTGGGGAACGACAATTCGGGGATTACCAATCGTGAAGCGCGCGAAAAAAAGGATATCGAGCATGCGGCGGAGGTTGCGCGCAACCTGCCCCACTATTTAGAGCTCGACCGTGCGCGACTCACGGATCTTTTCGCGACGAGCTTCGGCTTCGGCCAGCGACTAACTACTGCAAGCTAGGCGTTGCGACAAACAGCGCACATTCAACATGGGACCCTTCGCGCGCACGCACGAAGGGTCTCTCTGTTTTTTATACATTTTCTATTTTCTAGAGCCGCGCCAAAATAAACTGCACGCGCTCCTGTACCGGCATCAGTGGCACCGGCACGACTTCGTGACCGAGCTCCGTGTATCCTGCACGTATACCCTCGTGAAGCGCGCGCGCCTCTTCAGGGGTTTCGGGTCGCGCGTAATCATTCACGTAGTCAACAAGGTCGAGTAAAAAAACTTTTCGGCACTTGAATGCTTTGAACGCTGCATCAACCTCGGGCTCTGGTTCGCGTCCGAATTTGCGATAGTACGCAATACTATCTGGAGTCCCGCGATCGAGGAACCACACTTCGTCTGTTGGCAGCTGCGCCTCTTGTGCAGTCGAACGACGAACAACAGACTGCAGCCAATCCGGGTCAGTCACAATCTCCTCGATTGTCATGCCTCTGGCTAGTTTCGTTTCTATCTCGAGGCGGGCCGCCTCGGCGAGCACCGGGTGTCCGAGCCGCATCATTTCATTACAAGTTGTGGTCTTCCCCGCGCACGGGCCTCCAGTAATGACATACCACGTAGGTGTTGATTCCATCGAGCGCATCATAGCAAAATATTTCGACAGCGTGTGGCAATCTCACTCCAGTAACTCATCCAATTGGATACATTACTGGAGACGTGGTGCAAAAGTGAATACGCAGTATCATGCGCCGATGCAAACAAAGAGGCGAAAAAAGGAAAGCCTGATACTCGGCGCCCTTTTAAAGCGGCTCGGTCGCGAAATCGGTGCAACCGTGCTCGTGGAACCAGAATGGGGCGTCGTTGGGCAAATCACATTCAAGAACGGTCGCAAGAGCTATTTCCGCTACAACACCGTCGACTTGAATCCTGTTGGAGCTTCCGACATTGCCAAAGACAAAGACTACGCCGCATTCTTTATGAAAAAGATGGGTTACCCCACGCCCACAGGCCGCGCCTTCTATTCCAACGACTGGGCTAGCGCAATTGATTCTAAGCAAAATCTTTCCGCGGCTCTCTCATACGCAAAAAAACTCGGCTACCCGCTCATCGTAAAACCAAACAGTGGCAGTCAGGGCACTGCTGTGTCGCTCGTATACTCAGAAGCTCAGTTGCGCCGAGCGCTTACCCTCGTATTCAAAAACGACAGAGTCGCACTCGTACAAAAAAGGGTTACTGGTCGCGATTACCGCATTGTTGTGCTCGACGGCAAAGTTATCTCCGGCTATGAGCGGATACCGTTGTGCGTTACCGGAGATGGTCGTTCCTCAATTCGACAACTCCTGAGCAAAAAGCAGAAGCAGTTTGTTGCAGAAAAGCGCGACACGCTTATAAAAATAAATGACCCTCGAATCCCTGCCAAACTAAAGCTTCAAGGTTCGACCTTGAAGTCGGTCCCTAAGGTTGGGCAGCGCGTATACCTGCTCGATAACGCCAATCTATCAACCGGTGGCGACGCCGTAGACGTAACAGATTCGATTCACCCGAGGTTCGCAAAGATAGCATCAAAACTCACGCGCGACATGGGGCTGCGACTGTGCGGCGTAGATATCATGACTGCCGATATCACACAGAAACCTATTCGTTACTGTGTGCTCGAAATCAACGCTGGCCCCGGACTCGACCACTATGTAAAATCGGGCGCAAAACAAAAACAGCTCGTAGAATCAATGTATCGAGAGGTGCTGCGAAGCCTTGCTGCTAACGCGTAAGGTCGACCCATGAATACTGGAGCCCTTCGTGCTCGCGGTCTTCGCGGAAGATTATTTTTGAAAACTCGTCAAATGCAGGAAAATACGCATCGCCCTCTTTTGCATCATCGATGATTGTCAGCATGAGCATGTCGGTATATGGGAGCGCCGCTGTATAAATCTGTGCTCCGCCGAATATAAAGACTTTTTGCCGGTCTAAGTCTTTCGCGCGCGAAATCGCGTCTTCAATCGAATGTGCAACTATGGCCCCTTCGTGAGTCCACGATGCGTCTCGGGTTACCACAATATGTGGGCGGTTCGGGAGCGGTTTACCGACAGCCGCGATTATAGAATCAAATGTTTTGCGCCCCATGATAAGCGGATGGCCCGATGTCACCTCGCGCAGACGCTTCATGTCATCCGGTATACGCCACAAAAGTTCATTATCCTTCCCCAGTACCCGGTTGGTACCGATGGCAGCTATTGCGATTACCTGTGGCCCCATCATTGCACTCAGATGCATCGCCGGGCCGGTATACGTTTCGTGTATCGCCATGCCGCAGAGGATACCACGCAAAAAAGCATCCCCGTCCTATACCCCCTTGTACCAGACCTCATATCCCCCGCTTGTTCAACATGAAGCCACGTGATTTCATGTGTCGATGACGAAAAAAAGCGGCGTTACAGTTAAGAACATTTTATCCGCTGGATCCAACCTCAAAGACCGATTTATTCCGGACTACAAAGAACTCCGCGAAGTTGTCGATAGTTTAAAAAAGATGGGATACCGCATCGTGCTCACCCAGGGTGTATACGACATGATTCACGAAGGCCATGCAAAGTATTTGGAGCGCGCACTTTCGTTCGGCGACATTCTCATTGTTGGAGTTGATTCCGACGAACTCACGCGCGCACGCAAAGGACCGAACCGCCCAATTGTTTCGCAATCAGAGCGCTTGCAGATGCTCGCGCACCTTCGTTCTGTGAGCATTCTCACACTGCGCGAAGTGAAGCACGGCAATGCAAAGCTCATTGAAACGGTACGTCCCGATGTACTCATCACTTCCTCCTCCACGGCAGACTTTCCAAAAAAAGACGTTGTGCGCTACAACAAAGTAACCGGTAAGATTGTTATCCTCCCCCCTCAGGCAGCAACGTCGACCACCGCACGCGTGCGCACACTCACCATCAGTGGTGCCGATCAATTGGCAGAGGAGATTATGCGCGGAGTTCCCGAGCTTGTGAAAAATGCACTCGAAAAGTTCAGAAGCAAATAAAGCGATTGTCGCCTACGTCCCAGCGCTCCATGCGGGGTATCTTTCTTTTTTTGGCAAACATCCGGGCTCTCAGATATACATACTTGGCAGAAGCTTTATCGATGCCTATCCACGACTGAACCGCGACATCCGCGCGCTTGAGCCTTCCGTTGTCGCGCAATCGCTTGCGGCACTCGGATTCGATGTCGATGTTATTGAAATTACCGAAACCGACCGACTCAGCTCCTTTGCGACCATCGTGCTCCCCGACGAAGACGTTTCCCGCGACTTTGCAGAAAAGTATCTGAATGGACAGGAAACGGTGCTCGAGAATATTTTCCTGCGCTGGGAGGGCGTGTTTGCGGGAAAAGAAGTGCCCGTATCTCCAGACAGGACGATTTCCGAAAATGAACTCGACCGAGAGCTCATGCTTACCGCGATTGCAGAAGGTCAAAAAAGTGCTGACTGGTGGAGACAAATCGGCGCCGTGCTTGTCGACAAAGGAACCATCATCGCGCGCGCGCATACGCGTTATTTCCCGTCCGACATCGCACTCGATATTTTTGGCACTCCGCGCATAACCGTGGATGCCGGAGAACGCCCCGACCTCTATATTTCAATGCACGCTGAGGCAGATATTATTGCCCAGGCTGCGCACGCAGGCATTTCGCTTGTTGGCACTTCCCTCTACGCGAGTACATTCCCCTGCATTAACTGTGCGTTCTTAATTGCGCGCAGTGGTATCACAAAGCTCTACTACGACGAAGGCTACTCACGCATCGACGCAGAAGGCGTGCTCACAGGCGCGGGCGTCGAGATTGTGAAGGTTTCCCGAGGCTCATAGTCTTGTACGAAATCCCGGTCACCAGTGGTTCGCTGTTTTTACCGCGGCGTACTCCAGTCACAAGTTGTGCATGCAAGTGCTCCACGGTACCCCCCGTGTAATCAGTATTTCCAAAACGCATGAACACGGTGCCTCCCTTGATACCGCGTTTTTTGCATTCATCGGCAAACAACTTGAACATCTCGGCTTGAGCACTGGATGACAACTGACTGAAATCAGTTACATGTTTTCGCGAAACAATAAGGAGGTGGTGCCTGGCGCCTGGATACGGCTGGAAATTCTCAGTAAGAGTCCAGTATTTGCCACGCTTTATGATTGGGCGTGTGTGGTATTTCAAAAAATGCTCCTCGCAAAACGGGCACACTTTGTCGCGCACAATCTTTTCCATCACGTCACGCTGAAACTGTGTTCGAGCGTGTTTTAAATTAACCGTCCGCTTCATACCTAAATTGCGGTCGGAATCATCATCTTCGGATGCGCTTCGTAGTCACTGAGTGTAAAGTGCGCCACTCTGAAATTGAAGATGTCGGTAACCGACGGGTCGAGCGTGACGGTTGGAAATGGTTTCGGCTCGCGCGCGAGCAGCTCGTTCACTGCGTCGAACTGATTGTGATAGATATGCGCGTCTGAGAATGAGTGCACGAGTTCCTTCATTGTGTAACCAAGCACCTGAGCGAGCATCATGCCAAACGCCGCATACTGCACAATGTTGGAAACGACGCCTATTGGAATGTCTGCACTGCGCTGGAAGTGATGCACCACGAGCTCCTTGGTGTCGGGATACACGAGCACGTGAATCCATCCATGACACGGTGCGACCACCACCTTTCGCGTGAGACCCTCGTGCTGAATAGCGTATTGCGGAATCCACGGTGAAATAAAGTGCGTGCGAAGAAACGGCTTCTCTTTTATTTGTTGCACCACGTGTGCAATTTGATTGAATGGCGCACCTTCCGCTGTGGGAAATGTTCCCCACGCCGCGCCATATGAGCCGGGACCCAAGTCCCCTTCCTGTAGTCCGAAAATCTCACACTTTTCTTTAGTAACCCACCGGTCCCAATAGATTGCTGGCATATCGTATTTTTTGAGGTCCTCGAGTGTGTGTGCGCCGTGGAGAAATCCGATGTGCTCGCCGAGTGCACCGGGAAAAATTCTCGTAAGGTCGCGCTCCGTGATGAGCGGAAAGCCGTTGTCCATCGAATAGCGAATCTGGTGTCCCACAATTGAGCGCGCCCCAATGCCGTGAATCGGCATCATGTCGCGGCCTTCGTCCATAATTCGTTTCAAGAGGTCGCGATACTGCGTGTCTGGTGTTCGTTCTGAGTACGGTTTCATCCGGCTATCATAGCGCACTAAATCCCGGGTGGTAGAATCCGTCGCATGGAACTGAGAATTCGGCGTTTTGACAAGTCGATTCCACTACCCGAGTACAAAACGGCGGGAGCTGCCGCAATGGATTTATCGGCTCGGCAAGACATTACCATCGCCCCGGGGGCTACCATCCCTGTACCGCTCAATGTGGCGATAGCTGCCCCGCCAGGCTTCTTTGTGCTCCTCGCGGCCCGTAGCTCTCTCTTTAAGCGCGGACTCGCCATGGCAAACGGCGTGGGCATTATCGACGAGGACTATGCCGGAGACGCCGACGAATACCACGCTATCCTGCGCAATGTTACAGACGAGCCGGTATCCATCGGTCGGGGCGAGCGCATTGTGCAAATGATTGTGCTGCCGTTTGAAAAAGCTGTCTTGACGGAAGTCGAGAACCTTGGCGGAATAAGCCGTGGAGGCATTGGTTCAACGGGTATATAATCCGCCTATGATTTAACCTCGTTCACATCCTGCTTTACTACCACTCAGATAATCCCTATGAATGAATTCAAAAAAATAAAAAAGAACGACCCTGCGATTTACAAAGTGATTCGCGAAGAAGGTGTGCGTCAGTCCGAAGGACTCGAGCTGATTCCATCGGAGAACTACACGTCGAGTGCGGTCATGGAAGCAATGGGCTCATGGCTCACGAATAAATATTCTGAAGGCTACGTGGGCAAGCGCTACTACAATGGAAACGAATTTATCGACCAGATTGAAAAAACAGCAATCGACCGGGCTAAGAAATTGTTCAAAGTTGAACACGTGAACGTGCAACCGTATTCAGGCTCTCCTGCAAACTTGGCAGTCTACCTTGCCACTTGCAAACCAGGCGATGTAGTACTCGGCTTGAACCTGCCAGACGGTGGCCACCTTACCCACGGTTGGAAAGTTTCCGCTACCGGAATCTTTTATAAAACGATGCTCTACCACGTAAAAGCCGATGGCCGCATTGATATGGACGAGGTGCGCAAACTTGCCCGCGAGCACAAACCCTCGCTCATCTGGGCAGGCGCAACGGCCTACGAGTTTAAGTACGATTACGCGGAGTTCGCAAAAATTGCAGACGAAGTTGGCGCATACCTTGCTGTCGACATCGCGCACATTGCGGGACTCATCGTGGCAGGCGCGCACCCTGATCCTGTGCCGCACGCGCACATCGTAACCACGACGACTCACAAGACGTTACGCGGACCACGAGGTGGCATGATTATGACCACAAAAAAGGGTTTGGCAAAAGACGCTGAACTTGCTTCCAAACTCGACAAGGCCGTGTTCCCTGGCTTGCAAGGTGGTCCACACGACCATCAGACTGCGGCAATCGCAATTGCACTCAAGGAAGCTGCAACACCTGCTTTCAAGAAGTACGGAAAACAGATTGTTAAAAATGCCAAAGCGCTTGGAAAGAGTTTGATTCAAAATGGAGTCACCGTTGTAACCGGTGGCACCGAGAACCACTTGCTGCGTATCGACATATCCGGCATCTACGGACCAGGCGGCGGCGTATTCGGAGCGGATGCCATGGAGGCAGCCGGTATGACCGCAAACAAAAACACCATTCCGAATGATCCGGGCACCCCGTTTTATCCGAGCGGAATCCGTATCGGCACTCCCGCACTCACCACGCGCGGCATGAACGAGGCCGAGATGAAAAAAGTTGGAGCTTGGATTGCGCGCAGTCTTTTTGCGGTCAAACAATACAAACTGCCAGAAACTGGTCGCCAAGAATACATCGCACAGTTCCATAAAGACCTCGCAAAGAATAAGGAGCTCAAAGCCATTAAAGCCGAAATCAAGAAATTCACTAAGAAGTTCCCCTTGCCACACGAGCGGTAGTCCCTGCTATACTGCCCCGAATGCTTACCTTGGCGATTCTGCCCTTTATTACCGTTATCGGTTACCCGGGTCTATTCCTCATTATATTTGCCGAAAGTGGCACTATCGTGGGGTTCTGGCTCCCGGGCGCCTCGCTCCTGTTTACTGCAGGACTGCTGGCATCCAAAGGCCTCTTCAACCCCTGGATTCTCATTCCCACCGTTACAGTTGCAGCAATTCTGGGCGACAACGCGGGCTACTGGTTCGGGAACAAAATCGGCATCAAACTCTTCACTCGCCCCGACTCGCGCTTTTTCCACCAAGACCACCTGCGCCAAACGCAGCATTACTACGAAAAACACGGACCAAAGACCATCTTTCTGGCACGATTCATTCCTATCGTGCGTTCGTTTGCTCCAATCGTTGCCGGTATTGCAAGCATGAATTACCGCACATTTATGATTTACAACCTGGCCGGCGCTTTTGCGTGGGCGACGGGCGTGACCACAGCGGGCTACTTGCTGGGTGAACGCTTCCCTGCAATTCAAGACTACATAACCTACATCGTGCTCGGCATCATCTTCGTGACACTCATCCCCGTATTTTGGGAGTATTACAAACATCTTCGCGACAAAGACAACCAAGACGGACCTGTAAGCTAAGCGAGGAATAAACCCGTATATATTTACGGGCTTCGCAAGCGCGTCGTCAGACGACCCCGGACAGCGTGACCGAGCGAATTTTCAGCAGAAAATTACGCGTACCGTAAATGTATGCGGGTTTATGAATGAGATTGTCTCAGCAACTCCAGCCCCCCATGGAGTCCGCCCACGTCGCCGAGGCCTGAGTGAACAATTTCCGGAACTATTGGAAACTTTTTCATTACTTCTTTTACGTGCTTCTCCACACTCGCGACCGAAATACCAACTTCGTTAAACATGGAACCTCCTAGGATGACGCGGTTTGGCGACCAATGCACGATTGTGTTATGCACACCGTAGGCAAGAATTTGCGCAAGCTCCTCCCACACCGGATTGTCTTTGCCTATATCTCTTGGCTTCATGCCAAACGTCTTTTCAACGGCGGTTCCAGAAACCATATCTTCGAGTGTGAGAATCGGCTCCTCCACCGACATAAACTGCCCGCCGATTTCGAATCCTTCTGCTGAGCGGTCAATCTTTTGGTCCACGATGCGCACCCCATTTACCCCGGTTGAAACGGTAATGTAGGCCACTATTGATGCCGACGCTCCCGGCCCAACAACGGCCTCGCCAAGTCCCACAAGTGCAACGTCGTTTTCAAGATGCACTTTTGCGGATAGCGCAGACTCCATATCGTCGGCGAGTGTGCGACCGCCCCATTGCAAGTGCGGCGTGAGATACGTACTGCGCTTGTCGGGCGAGAGCGGGCCGGCGATTCCGATAGCTACTCCATCGAGTTTTGTGCCAATGCCCACTAAGTCTTGCACCGTTGATTTAAAGAGTTCGATGCCAGAGGGATAATCCTGCGGCGTATTCTGGATAATTGGTTCCCCAAATGTTTTCAAATCATCGCTCTTTGCGATGCGTATTTTTGTCCCACCTATGTCTGCAACGATGAACATAATTTTTTATTGAGTCGCAATCGGTAGGCCACCGAAGTCTGATGCACGTACTTCAGTATAGCGAGGATTCTTCACCAAGGCGGGAGAACCATTTTGTTCAATCACGTAGTAGGCAAAGCCTCCCATTTTCTTTACCTGCTCGTAGTCGGCATGCCCCGGCATGGAGGCCGAGTCCCCCGCATCTGCCACCGGCGAATCATCGGTGGTTACGAGCCATTGCGGACCCGTATTCACTACCAAATGTCCGTATCCTGGTGGCATATACACCGAATCCCCTGCTTTTACTCGAACGGCTTTGAACTCTTCGATTTTGTCTGGTTGGTACACGCCGTTCTCTTCTACCATCTTCTGCAACAGTGCCACGCCTTCTCCCTGCACAATCCAATACGTTTCGTCGAGATTTCCGATATGGTAGTGGCCGTAGGTTTTGATGTATTCACCACCCACAGTGCCCGACTCCCACACTGTCACGTTTTTCTTGTTTTTGCCGCCGCGAATCATGTAGTAGTGAATCGCCGGTCCTTTGGCGTTGGGCTGCATGAGCACATCACGCATCTTCTCGTGAGAGCGAGCTGCGTACGGCTCAAATTCGGTAAAGTCCATACAACGATTGTAGCAGGGCCTACACCCCGAGTTCGTCGGCCTTTGCGAGGTATTGCAAAACTGCACTCACATACGACGCATGCGCCCATGTGAGCGGGGTGGCCCCAATCTGGAGCCCGGTATCCGGATGCATTTGCTCCGAGAGCACTCCGCTTGGTTGGGCATGTTTAACCACCCAGGAGAAAATGTCTCGCACACGGTTCAAATCTTGCGGGTGCTTTGCCTTTGCAATCAGATATTCCGCGTAGAAAAGCGTTGTAATTACCCATGGATTCCCTGGTGCGGTCGTAACGACCTGGTAGTAGTCATCGTTGGTAAAACGAGCTATGCCGCCTGCCGGAATCCCGTGCGACAAAATGCGCACCGACTGTTCAAATGCTCGTTCAAGTCGCGGGTCCGTAGTCGGTAATACTCCGAAACTGAATATTCCATAGGCGCTCGATATGTCGACGGTTCGGTCAAATGTTGCACCGTCCTTGGTGCGCACGAGCATGTTCACAAATATCCCCTCTTTTTCGTCCCATAGATGCTTGAGTATGGCTTCACGAATTTCCTCCGCGGCTTTCTCATAAATTTCGGCATTGCTATCACGCCCAAGAATCTTAGATAGTTCGTGCGCTGCCTTGAGTGCGCCGAAAACCGTGGAGCTTGTATAGGTAGAAATGCCGCGCTTTCGTTCCCACAAGTCATACGATGCATCCGGCAGCCCCGTTGCCTCATCGCGGTAGCGAACAAGAAAGTTCGCAGCCTTTTCTACGAGTGGCGCGTACATTGTTTCGAGAAACTCCAAATCCTTGCTCTGCATGTAGTGCTCGTACAGTGCCCATATGACAAGGGCGGTCTCGTCTTCTTGAATCGGCAATTGCACTTGACCATCCTTGAGCCACGGGTGCCACGAGGAGCCGAGCGAGAAGTCGGGCAAGTATTTGTGCATCAAATATCCCTTCTCGTGAATGACTTCGCGGCAGAACTCAAAGAAGCGGCGAGAAATGTGGGTGTCTCCCGCCATATCGAGCGCGTGTGCCACATACGCGCTATCGCGCGGCCACATGTAGGAATACGTATCGAGCCCGTACTGGAGCATGTCGGAATCAACAGAGGCAATAATTGCCCCGTCTTTGTCGACGTGCGCGCGCATAAACATGAGCGAGCGTTTAAAAAGCGTAATGTGCTCTGGTGAGAGGTCGCGAAAATTCCACTGATACGCGTTTACCCATGCATGCCAGAAGTTAGCGGCTTCCTTAATGAGCTTCTCCGCAGTCTTTTTTTCTATGAAATCCTGCAGCTCGTGTGCTTCGCGAATCGACTTTGCTGCAGCGAGCGTGTAGTACACCGTGCGCGATTGTCCTGGTGCGTACGACGCGTAGAGTCCCATCACGGAATCAGCCGGACCGTGTTCAATCGGATTTTTTGTGAGTTGCCCGTCGTCGGCATCGCGATGCGAACCTTCTTTACCCTGGAAATTTGCGCGACCCATTACATAGTCTTCAAAGCGCTCGCCATCGAGGGTGCCACTCATGATGAACACGCGATGCCCCTTGTAGTGAATAATGGAGTGCGATGCGGGGTCAAAATATGCTGTGTCTGAACCATGCGCCTTGTAAATCTCGAACTGGTGCGCAAAATACATCTTAATCACGCGATTCTGGTCGCCCTTGTTGAGCACAGAGGCACGGCGAACAAGAATCGGCTTATCGTGATAGATGATGTCGGTAAGCTTTATTTCAACACGCAAATCAGGGTGCCAGGCAACTGTTGCACCAGCCAGCGCATCCGTTTCAGAACCAACGCGAATCTCCCACCTCGAGTCATCTCCGAACCACGACATCGTACCGTCAACCCAAATACCTACACGGTGAATGTAGTGACCGCGCACATGGTCTTCAAGTCCAACGTGCGGATAGTAGATATCACGAATAAGCGCGTTGTGGTCAAACGCGACACATAACTCTCCATTGGATAGAACCATTGATCTCGACATATTCTGTTTTGCGCACGGCGCAGCCCAACTGCTCGGATTGCTACATCTTTATCTTCTGCACTCGAAGTCGAAGATCAGAGAGCGCGTTCATGTACGCGATGTAGGCATCATATGGAGACTCGTATGGCGAAAAGTATGCGTGCACATCGCCATCTGCTGACCACTTGGTGCACATGTAGTAGAAGTGGTCCGACGTCTGGAGCTTGCGCCAGTCCTCGATGAGCCTGCCGTCGTTTGCCTGCAAGACATCGTTTTCGAGTGAGTACACGGCTTCAATCGCAGCTTTCTGCATTGGGTTGCCCACCCACGCGGTCAAATCGCGGTCAGTGTCTGCCCAGGTAACAATATGCGGCATATCGACTTCGTCGCGCGCTTCGTATTGTTGAATAACTTGCGACGGTGTGTGGAATCCGATTTCTGGATTGCGATACACTTCTTCTGGCAATTTATCGAGGAACGCAAAGATGCCGGAGTCTTCCCACTGGTGTTCTCCAAATGTTTCGTAGTCCATGAACAGGTTAATTGTGTCGCCGTCTGCAGCAGAGAGCCACTGTCCAAACTTTTCTGCAGTAAGTGGCCACTCGCTCCACTCTCGCGACGAGAAACGAAACGCTACGTCGTCGGAGAGGCGGTAGTTTTTCATCAACAAGCGCGTGCTGTTTGCCCCCTTCGGAGTGTAGACATAGTTCGGTGAGCGCCAGCCCAAAATCGGGTCCCAACCTTCGGAGATGACGCCTGCATAACCCTGGCTATCGGCCCACGTGGCCAAATCGTTGCGGTACGAAAGCTCGGTATTGCGGAACACCCGTGGTCGGGCACCAAAAATGCGTCGAATGATATCGCGGTGCTTGGTAACCTGTCGTTCAAACTCTGCCGGCGAATAGAAAAACGCGAGGCTATGGTAGTAGGTTTCGCCAAGCACTTCTGCGCGCCCAGTATCAACCACCTGTTTGAACAAATCGAGTGCTTCGGGAGCATGCCGCTCGAGCTGTTCGAGTGCAATCCCGGAAAACGAAAAGCTCACGTGGAACTCCGGATGACGCTTCATTAAATCCAACAACAATCGAGTTGCCGGGATGTACGACTTGTTTGCAACCTTCTCTACGATTTTTCGGTTGTTGAGAGAAGTGTCGGAACGGTCGTTAAAGTATTCCGGGTCATTCCCTATATCGAAGACCCGATACTTCTTTACTCTATATGGCTGGTGAACTTGGAAATAAAAGCAGACCGATTTCATACAGAGAATTATCCGTATTATACCGCCTAAAATCTCGATTTATTTTCGCAGCAGTGGAGAACTCCTAATGTACGAGTTCGCGAACAATCCCATCTACCTTTTTTGCGGCGTCGGCCCAGGTGATTTTGTCTGCTTCATCACGTGCGTATTGCGAGAGTGTTTCTTTGAGCCCGGGATTTCCAACAACCGAGAGGATTTTGTTGGCCATTTCGTCAACATCCCAGAAATCGATTTTGAGTGCGTGGCGCACAATCTCTGAAACACCTGATTGCTTGGAAATCATGACGGGCGTGCCCAATTTCATTGCTTCGAGCGGTGTAATACCAAATGGTTCCGAAATTGACGGCATGACGAACAAATCCGACGATGTATACATCTCGTGGCGGTCTCCGCCCGAGAGGAATCCGGTAAAGAGTACATTCTGAGAAATATTGAGTTGTGCGGCAAGCCTCATCATGCCTTCTTCCATATCGCCTGAGCCCGAAACCACGAACATTACTTTCGGATTGCGCTCCAGCACGCGCTGCGCCGCTCGAATAAAGTAGTCGGGTCCTTTTTGGATGGTGATGCGGCCCAAAAACAACACAACTTTGTATCCGGCAGCCTTGAGTGAGCGCATGCGCTTCCAGCCGGCGCCGGATGGTGCGGTGCTTTCGTCGATTCCGTTGTGCACAACGCGCACCTTGTCAGGGTTAATACCGTATTCCTTGATGATGATTTGTCGCGTGAGCTCCGAAACTGCAATTACGCGATCGGCTTCTTCCATTCCCCATTTCTCCACGTTATATACATGCTGGTTTACGTTGGGTCCGCCGCAGCGGTCGAACTCGGTAGCGTGCACGTGCACGATGAGGGGTTTACCAGTTGCGTACTTGGCCTCCACACCCGCACCAAACGAAAGCCAGTCGTGAGCATAGATAATGTCGAAGTCTTCTTCTTTGGCGATTTCTGAGCCCATCATTTTGTAGCGCTCAACCTCCTCGAACAAATCGCGTCCGTAGATGGTTGTGCCTTCTTGCGTTCGTTCACGCAAATACGACTTGCTTGTCATATAGGGCTCGAGCACAGAATCAAAGCTGCGAATCTTTACGTCGGCGTTGTCGGCAAAAACCATTCGTGCATGCGGCGATGAAATTGCGAGTTTTCGTGGCATCACAAAGGTAACTTGGAACCCTCGCTCGGAGAGTGATTTGGTGAGTCCCTGGCATGCCACCCCTAAACCGCCGCTATTGAACGGTGGAAACTCCCACCCGAACATCAGAATACGGGGCTTCATGGCTGCAGATTGTATGGTGTAATTCTAACACCCGATTTGACCCGCCAGTGTGTGAATGGTGTGCATTGCTCGAATATTTATGTGTTACGCTCTCTACACATGCAATGCCCCAAAGCGGCCATTTTTGACCTCGATGAGACGCTCGCGGTGAGTTTCAATTCCCCCACCCCACTCATGTTGGAGCGCCTGACAGCCCTCCAGAAGGCCATTCCTGTGGCCATTATGAGCGGTGCGGGGTTCGAGCGAATCCAGCGGGATGTGGTAGCCCACTTGCCGGAACCGCCCACAAACCTAGTCCTCTTTCCCAACAGTTCGTCGCAGTGTTTTATGCTAAAAAACGGAGTGTGGGAGACTATCTATAGCCACCTGCTCACCGATGAAGAGCGGGCAAGAATCAAAGACGTGCTGCGAATCGCGCTTCTAGAGGACCCTGATATGAAAGACGTGATTCCAGTCGGCGAACAAATCATAGACCGCGAAGCGCAGATTGCTTTTACGCCGGTGGGAACTCAAGCGCAGACCGATGTGAAAGCCGGGTGGGACCCGACCGCAGAAAAACGATTGCGAATTGCGCGCGTGCTGCACGAAAAGCTTTCTGAGTTTGATATTTTGATTGGTGGCGCTTCCACCATCGACTTTACGCGCAAAGACACCAATAAGTCGTATGGTGTGAAATGGTATGCAGACTTTTTGCAAACTACGCCGGACCAGATGCTCTACGTGGGTGATGCCCTCTATCCCGGAGGCAACGATGAAGTCGTCATTCCCACCGGCATTCAAACGCGCACCGTAACAAACCCAAACGAAACCCCCGGCATCGTCGACGAAATCCTCGCCGCCTGCTCCGTCTAACTTCAAGGTTCGACCTTGAAGTTAGAAGGTGGGGAAAAGAAAGGGCGCAGGGGCTCGAGCCCTGCGCGCTTTTCTGTTGAAGTGGATGTGCCGTTTCAACCAAAACGGATTTTAATCCACCAGATGAAGAGAGCGATAAGCATCACGACACCGGTCATGATGGCGCCGAGGGATATTGCTCCCCAGTTCCACTCTTTTGTTTCGTGCTCACGCTCTTTCGTTTTAGAGAGGGTCGTCATTTGAGGCCTCCTGACGTATGACGAACCCCCTGTCCCACTCCTATTGATACACCTCGTTCATGAAATATCCAAAGGCAGTGTCCCCACATGAAAAACGTACGAAGTCTGACTTCGCACGAACTCACTGCTTACCAAAAACAAAACCCGCCGAACGGCGGGTTTTGTTGAGGGGTTTTCGTGAGATTAACGAGTGAGGCAGTAGTTCCCAGCATTGAGAACACCGGCCTCGTCATGCTTAGGCGCACAGATTGTATATCGACCAGTTGAGCTTGCCTGAATGGTGTAAAGCGTATTTGCAGCCGCGCCTCCGTCAGGGTCTACTGGAAGAGCCGTAGGGATATAGGTGGATATCAAACATGACAGGTTAACTTGAGAGCTGCCTCCCGATCCAATCTGCACAGCTGGTGTCGGATCAACAGGTATAGCAGAGCCGGTTGAAAGACCTGCACAATTCGAGTTATTCAAGCCAACGCCCTTATTATCTGCCAAATGTTGACCCACTGCATTGAGAATCGTATTTACATTCGACTCACGTTGGGAGTTTCGAGCCTGGGCAAACTGACGGGCCGGGTTGATGGCGATAAGCACGATGGCCGCGAGAATGGCAATGAGGCCGATAACGACGAGGATTTCGATGAGAGTGAGAACCCGCGTGTCTTTTTATTAAGAGTAGACATCATATGATGTGTGTTTTCTAATACTTGATTAATTTCTCACGTAATGTAGCCCGGCAGTTATACCACGCTACACACCGCTCGCAAGACTATGGGAGCGCACAACTTACGTCTGGATTTGCGGATGTTTCTCCCCAAGACGACACAGTAAAATTGGTTGAACCAAGCGTGCCCGCTGCTGAGAGATTGGTATATGCACCTTTGTAAACGGCGCGCGTGCGGATGGTGTACACACTCCCCGTTTTTGACACGTGGCAGATACGACACGTTTTGGTTGCGCCGCTCACACCACAGGTATCAGACACACTCACGCACTCTCCGGTACCACTTTTTGTATACGCGGCATCCTGCGCAATCTTAAGCATTGCGGTATTCGTGCAGGCTTCGGCAAGGGCCAAGCTTACGCGCTTGTTTTCGCCGTCGAGTACGCTGAATCGCGAAAAGAATACACTTGCGCCGAGCGTGAATATCATCACAAGCACTATAGCCGACATAATGACCACCGACATCAGCGCTATGAATCCCCTGTTGTTATCGTGATGCTTCATTGTCGTAAATATTTCGTGGTTGAAGCCGAATATGTAACTATCTGACCATTCGGAGCGTTGGCCTCGACCGTGATGTCAGCGGTTACTCCAATTGGACTTCCAGAAACGCTAAACGCAGCGCGAGTTACACGAACGTTTGTGTTATTTAAAGCGACAGAGTTCAATTCAAGATTGGTACCACTTAAACCAATCGTGTTTGGGCCGCTCAGCGTAAGGACACCACTTGATACTGTGGCCGAGGTAGATTGGCCAACCAGCCGCTCGAATGTAGCCATCAGAAACTGCTCCTCCTGTAAAAGCATTGCATTGGTTTGCACCTTGCCACTCGACTGCAGGAGTAGGTATGTGGCGCTCACAATGCCGCCGATTACCATTGAAAAAATGGCAAGGTATACGAGGGTTTCTATCAGAGTGAAGCCGCGCTGCATATTAGTTTCCTTTTAGGATTCGTAGAGAATCATTCCCTTGTACCGCCATGTAAATCCAGTTGTCCGAATATCGCACGGCATTCGGAACAAGACTGTTTGGAAAGTTGAAATTTGAATTGATTGTCGCAAGATTGAACGGATTCGACTGCCACACTTTGAATTCATTACTTGCTTGAGTAGTTGCAAGGAAGGCGAATGGACCGCTCACCGCAATGCCGATGACGCTTGTTCCTATCTCACTCTGCCCCAGCATGTTCAGTCCGTCCCATGGCGTGCTCGCGTCGTATGCATACAATTCAGAACCCGATGCCGATTCTCGACCGAGATATAGCGTATTTCCGAGCAAGAAAACAGATAGCCCGTCATCGTTCCCTGCCAAATTCTGGTCTACGTACGTTATCTCAGAAATCGCCAAGGGATTCGTAACATCGAGTACGACGAGCTCATTTGAATTACCGTCTGTCGCCATATATGCATACAAGTGATCAGACCCACTGTATGCACGCTTGGTAACGGCGAAACTTTCCACAGTGCGATTGATTGCAAATCCGGTACCGTACTCAACAATCGACGCCGCATTCCACGGGGTAGCAGCATCGAAAACATGGAACTCATTTCCTGCCGTTTCGCGAGTAAGAATATATATTTTTTTGTCGTAGTAATAAATACGAAATCCCTCTGGGAATGAGCCGCTCACACTGGCGAGCGTCCTGGCAACTATAAGTACTGGGGTGGTGGGCGTCGTAACATCGTACACACGAAGTTGATTTGTTGATGAGTCGGCAGCAACAAATGCATACACTTTCCCATCGCTCGCTCGAGCTACTCGAATGTCGGTGAGTTCGACCCCCGCATTAAATCCGTTTGTAAAAACAGTAAATTGCACGTTATTCGCATTGTTGCAGCTCGAGTTGAGCAACGCGCCATTCGTGTCTGCAATATATAAATATGGAGCTGCTTCCCCAGTCATATATGCGACCTTGTCGAGCACATCGAGCGCCGTCGGATTTCCGCTGTTAAAACGCGCGCACGTATAGGTTGTCGGCGGATTCCAACCCGCAGTTGGCGGACTCATGCCGCACGTACCCCCCAGCGCAATCATTTCTGGAATATTTACAATTGTTGTTGTTGCTGCAACGCTCAGCACGCGATTCTGCGTGCCTGTCCACGAAACGGTGCCGACCGCGGCTTGCGTGCATTGCGTAGCGTATGCGCTCGGAAGAGCGAGTGACTTTGCATAACAGAGTCCGCCTGAGCAATCAGAGACGGTGGTCGTGGCAACGCCCGCGTAATCCGTGCGCGCCTGCGCAGAGGCTTTTTCTATAACATCCTGCGCTTTGTGGAGCGCCTCAATTCCAATACCAGAATCCGAACCCATTGATTGGTCGCCACCGAGAAATATCACAACTCCCGCCATGGTGAGCGTAGCAATTGCCATTGCAATCAATATTTCAATAAGTGAGAATCCTCTGTTCATATTAGTTAGTCCACCAAATGCGCCCGTTTGGCTCGACCGTTATCGCGGACACGAGCGAGCCGTAGTTGAGGGTGAATACTTTCTGAGCGGTTGTTGTGCCAGCAAGCTGCGAAAAAACTACTTCTGTGTCTCCTGAGCGCGTTACCGTCTGGCTTGAACTGAACACCGAGTCAGCGGCTGTTGTGCGCGTAGCGTAGCTGCCCCCCTCGAATAGCACGTAGGTGTCTCCTACTACCGCGACACCGTGTGACTTGCCGTCGGTACATCCGACGGCCGTGCACATATTGCTCACAGACTGCGCGCGTGCTCGTTGTAGGAGCGATACCAACAGGTCACGGTCTCCCTGAAATGTTGACCCTCGAAACGAATCCATCGAAAAGAGCAACGCGAATCCACTCACCAACACAAAGATTCCCATCACTACGAGCACTTCAAGCATAGTGATGCCCGCCTGCGAACGAGTGTTCATATCAGCGTGGGGTAAGTGACTGCGTAATGCTATAAATCGGGGAAATGATGGAGACAGCGATGAACCCAACAACTATTCCCATCACAATCATCAAGACTGGCTCGATGAGTGTCGTCAGACTCTTGGTGAGTTCGTCGATTTCCTCCTCGAACATTCCCGCGAGAAAATCAAATGTGCCCGAAAGACTGCCAGTCGTCTCGGCAACTTTTGCCATCTGACTCAAGAGCGGTGGAAACAAATCGTGCCGTTCCTTGAACTGAGACGAAATATTCTGTCCCTGTATCAGTCGGTCGCGCGCGCGGAAAAGCTCACGGCGATACACGAGATTTTTTGTGCTGTTTGCCACCAGCTCTATCGATTCCACAATGCGTACGTCACTCTTGAGAAGTAGCGACATAGTGCGACAAATGTTGGTGAGGTTGTAGAGCTGCGTCAATTTGCCAAATAGCGGAAGTTTGAGCACAAGTGCATCGATAAAAAGATGGAATGGCTTCAGTCGCAGAAGGCCGATGAATATAAAAACAAATGCCACGATTGCGCCGATGAGCCAGAAACCGTCTTGGCTGAGGAATGTGCTGATTTTCATCAACATGCGTGTGGAAAGTGGTAATTCCGCTTTCACGCTCGCAAAAATCGGCACAATCTTTGGAAAAATGTATACGGTGAGCATAACCGTGATGCCCACAGTCGCGCACACAATCACCGCCGGGTATACCAACGCGCCAATCACCTTGCGTTTCAACGTCTGCTTGCGCTTGAGTTCACCCGCGAGGTACTCCAGATTCTCGTGCAGTGTTCCGCTGCGCTCGCCTATTTTGATGATATTGATGCCGAACTCGCCAAACACGTTTGGAAACTTGTTGAGCGAACTCGAGAGCGTCTGTCCGTTCGACACGTCGATTGCGAGTGAGCGATAAATAAACGCTGACGATTTCGTGCGACTCTCCTCGCCCATCATGTGTAAACCCTCCATAATCG
>CAYYEX010000006.1:0-16938 GCA_964471165.1 uncultured Candidatus Saccharibacteria bacterium | reverse complement strand
CGTTTCGTGAACAATATCTGATCCGGAAGATAGAAACTAATTACTGCCGGACGTTTTTTTGGCGTGAGACCACGCGCGGGTTCAACGCTTTTCGGTGGGAAAAATGTTGGGAATAACTTTGAGAGTGGGTGGCTGAATTTACTCATAGCGCATTCTGAGCACCTCTTCGATTGTGGTAATTCCAGCAGCTGCCTTTGCAAAACCGTCCACAATCATCGGCACCATACCGTTTTGGACCGCAAGATTTCGTATTTCGCTTGATGATATCTTTCTGAGAATCGCTTCGCGTATAACTGGCGTGATTTCGAGTACTTCGTGAATACCGGCTCTCCCGTGATAGCCGGTGTCGTTACAGGCCGTGCATCCTGCCCCATGAAAGAAAGAACCATGTTTTGCGAGCAGCTCCGCGGGCATGGTTTCGGAAAGTGACTTTTCCTCGGCCGGGGAAAGTTTGTAGGGCTGTTTACACGACTTACACACGCGTCGCACGAGCCGCTGACCAATGGCCACGTTCACGGTCGACGCGATGAGATATGGCTCAACCTTCATATCGAGCAAGCGAGGAAGTGTGGTCGGTGCATCATTGGTGTGTAGCGTGGAAAGCACGAGATGTCCCGTGAGCGCAGTATTCACCGCAATGCCTGCAGTTTCCACATCACGAATCTCCCCAACCATGATGATGTTTGGGTCTTGGCGCAGCATGGAGCGCAGACCGTTTGCAAACGTGAGGTTCGTGCGCTCATTCACCTGGATTTGGTTGATGCCGCCAACTGAGTACTCAATCGGATCTTCGATGGTAACAATGGATACCCCCGGCACATTGAGCATTTTCACGAGCGTGTAAAGCGTAGTTGTTTTACCGGAACCGGTCGGACCAGTTGCCAAAATCATGCCGTGCGGCTGATTAACGGCACGAATAACTTTTTCCTGATTCTCTTTCGTAAATCCAAGACTGTCGAGGGTAAATTCTTCTGCCTGGTCAGATAGCAGACGCATTACCGCATTTTCACCGTAGTAGGTTGGCACAATGGACACACGCACATCAACTTTTCCACCGTTCTGCATCACAAGGCGGAAGCGCCCGTCCTGCGCAGCATGATGCTCGTCGGTGCGCATTCCACAAACAATTTTGATGCGCGAAATGACTTCGTTGTGCACATGAGTCGGAATAATCGCAACATCTTGCAGGACACCGTCGATTCGAAATCGTATCGTCGTCCCTTTTGCCGATGGATCGAGATGGATATCAGACGAACGGACGGTCGCAGCATCCTCTATCAACACATCCACGAAAGAAATTACTGAAAACGCCGCGCCTTTTAAGAGCTCCGCGTTTACCATCGCCCCAACGCCAGTATGCATCCTTGTTCCTGATACCTCGTCAGCTCCGGAATCGGCTACGCTCGATGCGTCTTTCTTGCGAATTCCGAATGCCATATGATGAATTGCACACAGATTGCAACGATTCGGGCCAAAGGTCAATGCGTTTCTGGCTTATACCACAAAGAAAAAACGCCGCTGTTGAGCGGCGTTTTTTCTGCATTACGAAATGCTAATTGGTCGTAGTAAAGTTCCCCTGTCCCGAGGTTGCCGTGTTGTTTGCAGCATCCTTGGATTCCACTACGTAGAAGTACGTGGTGCTGGCAGAGAGTCCCGAGAGCACGAACGAATGCGCCATCGAGAGTGTCGTAGTGGAGTTCGTTGTTGCAGAACCAAGCACCAACGGATTCACTGTACCGAAGTACACTTTGCCCGTTGCGTTCTCGTTCGTAGTCCATGTAACCATTGCTGTTGTGGTGGCAACACCGCTTGTCGAAATTGCCGAGATAACTGGAGCAGTTGTGTCGGTAACGACTGGTGGCGTTGTAGTAGCTACGCACGGACGATTATCGTCTTGGCGACCCCTAAAATCCTTGCCTCGGCCGTCTTCCCCAAAGTTTTTGAGCCAGCCCGGCGCTGCATAGCGTCCCTGACCGATACATGGCTTGCTGTCGTTGTCATCGTTATCATCGTTGTCTTCTTTGTGGCCCATCGTGGAAGTACCCGCGCGACCGAAGATTTCATTGAGCTTCTTAAGTGTCTGGGGGCCAACATGACCCACCTGCGAGAGACCGTGCTTCTTCTGGAAGCGCTTGATTGCTGCCGCTGTGCGGGGACCGTAGAAGCCCGAGATTGTTCCCTCAGGATAAATGTTTGGGTCAGACGCGAGGAACTCCTGGAGCAATTTCACATTGTCACCCTTGCTCCCCTGCTTTAACTGAACCATAAGTTCGCCAATCACAACCTGCTGTTGCGCCTGCGCAGTGTGAATCTGTGCCTGAAGCGCCGCAATCTGTGTAAGCAACGTCTGCAAAGACGTTGTGGATGTGGTTTGGGCAGAAGCCGCAACCGGTGCGAGCATGCCGGCAATCATGATTGCAGCTGCCGCTTTTTTAAATGAATACATATCTATTTCTATAACTATTTCTAATGAATAAATGTGCGCACCTGCGACTGTGACGCCGGGGTGAGCACACTCTTACAGTTGGCAAAGTATACCAAACCAGAAACCGCCCCATGCGGGGCGGTTTTCTTGAACAGAATGCAGGCCTACGTGTTCTGGACAAACGGTGCGCAGAGTTGCACCTTTTCTTCGAGCACATCCTCGATTGCATCCTTGAGTGCCTTCTGGTAAGCGCGGTTCGGATCTCCTGCTGGAGTGTGACCATCGGCGCCAAGTGCCGCATCCGCCGCAGTAATCAGGTCATCAATCGTGATGATGCCGAGCGGACTCATGCCCGGCACTGATGCGAGCAACGGATCCGTCGCCACCACCTGTTTCGTACCGTCGACGAGATTCGCCTCTTTCGAGAGAATGAGCGCCGAGAGCTGTGCGGAGAGCATGTACGACATGTTGATGGAGTTTGCGCCCCAGTTCCAGATTTCGTACTGGGTGTAGGTAGTTGGATTGAAGTTCGTCCCGTTCCAGTTTCGAAGGTTGTAGCCAGAGAGGAGCGCCAATTCCGGAGCAGCGGTGCCGCCGTCCTTCATAAGCTTCTCTCCATTCTTGTTGGTCCAGTAACCCTTACCCTTGCCCCCTGTCTTCACAAAGCATGCATTGCCGATGTTCATATCAGTTTTGTTCTCACCGAGTGCAAGTGTGGCGGTCGGGTATGGCGTGGTCTTGGTCCAGCCCGGCTGCATCGTTTCCTTTACTTTGTACCAGCCCGCAGCAAGTCCACTGAATGTGTATGCACCTCCGAGGCCCGTTACTTGCGAAGTTGTTGCGGAGCCCGTGAGGTTGAACGTCCAGCCAGAAAGTCCTGGTTCGCCGGCGTTCCACACACCGTTACCGTTTACGTCGTGGAACTTGTAGCCGCTGATTGAACCAAGTACCGGGCACTTAGTGTTGTGCACGATGACGTACTTGTCACTTTGAAGATTGGTGAAGGACGGTGCCGTAAGCGAAGGCACACCGCCCTCTGCAGCGATAAGCGTATCGCCCGTGGTGTACCCCACGAGTGCAAACGGCTTACCGTCGGCACACGATGCGCCAACGACCGCCCCACCCGTAACCTCATTTGTTGCGTAATCGTCGCCAACTGCGCCGCCGACGTACGATGCTTCATATGCGATGTCGTTTGGTCCCCAACCTGATGGACTGAGAGTGAACGGAACATTCGTATTGAGGCCATACACGCTCGAATCGAATGTCGTAATCATCGGGAAGGTCGCGTTGTCTGCGTTTATCGCTGTCGCCTGGACTCCGTCGATGTACTTGAAGATGTGCACTTCTGGAGAAACAGGAGTTGGCGGAACAACCGGGACGCAGTATTCGATTGTTGCTTTGTAGATGACTGCTGTCGGATTCGTTGCGCCGTCGAATGCGAAGTTCTTGGTCACGAATTCCAATTCATGTGTGCCTGCTGCAGCTGCGAAGTTTGAAGTCGTTACGGTGTTGAAGTCTGCAACTGAACCAATGAGAGCGTCGTCAAAGAACGCATCGGCAGAATTGTCTGCGGAGAAAGAAACTGATGCGGAGCTGACCGTGGAACCTGCCGGAAGTGTGAATGACTCGCTGAACAAACGCCACGTGTCTACCTGACCGCCGTTGAGGTTGGTTGGAGCAACTGAAACGTCGTTGACCCAGCTTGCACCCAAGACCGCAGGATTAAGCCCTGCTGTATCCCACGCACCTGGATAGCCGTCCGGTCCTGCGACAACTGCTGCTGCGGGGCCACCGGTAAAGGAGCCGTCTGCGCTCGATGCTCCCGGATTAACGTTTGTCTGGCCCTTGTACGTCGTGCCCGTGTCGCTGGAAAGAATCATGGTTGCTGGCGCGCAGGCTGGTGCAATCGGATTTGCTGCACCCGTAACGGATACCCAGGTGCCGTTGCGAGCTCCGGCTTGATAGTTGTCCGACCACGTGCCGCTCATGGTGCCGCCGGAGATAGTTCCCGTGACATGCATCGTTGTTTGAGGAGTCACCGCATCAGCAGACGCGGTGTAGTCTGCATAAAAATCAATCGTATCGCCGTCGACGCTACCCGAGGTGAGTACCCATGTGTAGGTGTGCGGTCCACCTGCAGGATAACCACCGTTACCTGAGAGAGACGCGCCAGTCTGCGTAAGAGAGAGGTCGTGCACATATGGGGTACCGCCGAGATCGAAGCTAATCGTGTATGCACCGGTTGTATCCCAGTTTGGTGCTGCTGCAAATGCCGGCGTCGTAAATGCAAATGGCATCAATGCGACTGCAATCATTGCGATTGTTGCGACCGCGTTTTTTAAGGAGGTTGTCATATGTATAAAAATTCCTATGTAGTAAATAATCCTAGACAGTATACATGTTCATCACATGTAGAAATGATGAAGCCGTCTCGTAACACGGGAGTTGACACTGTGGACAACTGTCGCCAAAACAAAAAGAACCCCGAGCAGAGTTCTTTTTGCTTGCACTTTCGTAACGATTAGAGAACCGTCCCGCAGATTGCGTAGGCAGTAACTGTCCAACTCGTATTTGTTGCGCCGTCCTCATTTCCACTAGCTGTCCATGCATTATCTGCTGAGGGATAGCTTTCAGAAACCACAACGTCGGCGCCTGCAACACTCGCACCTCCTCCGAGAAGTCTCTTGGAGCCCGGGCAGGTCGCCGTAACCGATTTATCAGTGCTGTTAGATGCGCTCGTTGTTGTAACGCGCTCCCAACCGCTTACACCAGGGATTCCCTGCACACCCTGTGCGCCTTGTGCACCCGTTGCACCCGTGGCGCCTGTCGCACCAGGAACTCCCTGAGCACCTTGCGGCCCTTGGATTCCCTGCGGACCAACTGGACCAATGAGCGATGCGAGCCACGACGGTTCAGTGCCAACGAATCCGTTATTTACTGCAACATCGAATGCACTGATGCCTTGGATTCCCTGCACACCCTGGATGCCAAGCGGACCCTGAATTCCCTGCGGACCCATTGCGCCCTGCACGCCCTGTGCGCCAACAAGTCCCTGCGGACCCATTGGGCCAACATCACCCTGCGGACCAGTCGCGCCTGTTGCTCCAGTTGCTCCAGTGAGACCAATTGGACCTTGGATGCCTGGCTGACCTTGCGGACCAACATCACCAGTCAAACCAACTGGACCAATGTTTCCCTGTGGACCTGTCGGACCGATTGGACCGATTGCACCAGTGGCACCTGTTGCTCCAGTTTCTCCCTGTGGTCCCTGAGGACCGACTGGGCCTATTGCTCCCGTTGCTCCGGTCGCACCGGTTGCTCCAGTTTCTCCCTGGATTCCTTGTGCACCTGTCGCTCCTGTATCACCCTTATCTCCCTTTTCCCCCTGCGGGCCAGCTGCGCCAGTCGCACCTGCTGCACCTGCAGGACCTTGTGGACCGGTTGCACCAGTGGCTCCCTGTGGACCCATTGGTCCCATGAGACCATCGAGCCCGTTTACTCCTGCGGCTCCCGTCAGGCCCATTGGTCCGATTTCACCCTGCGGACCAACTGGTCCGATTGGGCCTTGTGCACCTGCGGCACCCTGCGGTCCTTGCGGACCTGTCTCGCCCTGTGCTCCAGCTGCACCAGCCGCGCCATCGGCACCTGCTGGGCCAGCCGGACCTGTCTCGCCCTGCGCACCTGTTGCACCCTGTGCACCTGCCGGGCCCTGGATACCCTGTTCACCCTGCGGACCAACTGGGCCAGCCGGACCTACCGGACCCTGCGGACCTGCCGCACCATCTGTTCCGCCCGGACCAGCCTCACCCTGCGGTCCTTGTGGTCCCATCGGTCCTGTTGGACCAACTGCACCCTGAGGACCTTCTGCACCAGCTGGGCCTACCGGACCAGTGTCGCCAGTTGCACCCTTATCGCCATCTGGACCTTTGTTACCCGTCGGACCTTGTGCGCCAACCGGACCTTGCGGACCAACAGGACCAATCGGACCCTGTGGCCCCATCGGACCCGGTGCACCCGTAAGCGGGAGAATCTGATCCTTCTTCTTGCACGAAGCATTTTTAAAACCTGGACCTGCGACATAAATGTCGTTGTCCGAACCGATACAGAACGTGGTCACCACGCCTGCGTGTGCAGTTGATACAATCGCGGCAAAAGCCCCGATTGCAATCACGATTGCAGCGAGCACTGCGACCGTCTTGGAAACATAAATTGACTGCATATGTATATGCTATTGAGTTAATGGCTAAATGAAATTGCCGTGAAAACGGTATCATCCATAGGTTGCCCGTCAACGCGCCGTATCGCTAGGCCACATATGATGAATAGTGCAACTTTCGAGGCCCTCTTGCACAATTCTATGTACGCGTTCTAATTGCCATATGAACACCTCATCTGTGCGAACTGCCTCCGCTGCTGTCTTACTAATCGCATTGTTCGCGCTGCTCGGCTTTGCCGCTCCGGCCTCTGCCAACCACGCATGGGGAGGCTACCACTGGGCCCGTACCGCAAATCCATTTGTTATCAAACTCGGCGACAATCTCACCGTATCGTGGAAGCCATATCTGGTAACTACGTCTGCTGATTGGACAATCTCGAACGTACTTAATACTGCTATCGTCCCCGGAAATGGCGGAAAAAATTGTCGCGCCACGGCAGGTCGCGGCGAAATCTGCAATTCCAAATACGGAAACAACGGCTGGCTCGGTATCGCGAGCATTTGGGCATCGGGCTCTCACATCACACAAGGCACCGTCAAACTCAATGATACGTATTTCTCCAAGCCTCAATACAACACATCCGCATGGAAGAATCTCGTGATGTGCCAGGAGGTCGGCCACTTGTTCGGACTCGGCCACCAAGACGAAGCGTTCTCGAATGCAAATCTGGATACGTGCATGGATTACACAAACAATCCGGAATCCAATCAGCACCCCAACCAGCATGACTACGACATGCTTGAGGAGATTTATGCGCATCTCGATACGTCGACGACTATCAAATCGACAAGCGCCTCCAGCCGTGCTGAGGATTCCGACGACCCGCGCGCGTGGGGTCGTGAAGTCTCGCGCTCGCGCGACGGCCGCGCATCACTCTTCGTGCAAGATCTCGGCAACGGCGAAAAGATCATCCGTCATGTGTTCTGGGCAGAGCCTCGTGGCAGAGCGTTTGAACACGTCGAGTAACGAAGCTGTTTATACCCCCGCTCTCATGTAAGGAACACGCACCTCTTCTAGTGGCACACATCCTGTAAGATATGTGAATATTGTCCGTCTTATAGACGCAAACTTAATTCTTAATTCGTTTTACATATGAAATCCAAGATTGCAGCAATTGTTACCCTCAGCATTCTCGTTTCCCCTGCGTTTGCATTTGCAGAGCACGGTGCAGACGACCTCCTCCCCGAAGTTCACACAAGCAGCTCTGCATCTGCTGCCGCTGGCACACCCGCAGTTGCAGCAAGCACAACAATTAAAGCCCGTATTGAAGACCGGAAGGACCGTCGCGAAGACAGACGCGAAGACCGCCAAGAAGACAGGCAAGATAACCGCGAGGTCCGCAAAGAAATTCGCGACGACCGCCAGGAAACTCGACAGGATAGGCGCGAAGACAGACGCGAAGCATTCGCATCATCAACAGCATCAACCACCAAACATCTCAAGCGCCCACTCCCTCGGTTCCTCGGTTGGATATTCGGTCAGAGCGACGACACCACGATTGGTGAAATAAAGGCACAGGTTATTGCCTCTTCCACGGCATCTACCACTCCTGGCCAAGCCCGATTCTTTGCCCGACTGCGCGCATTCTTCAGCTTTTAGTCGCTGGGCACCCAAGCCAGCACATTTTTCAGCCCCGGCGCGTCTGCTTTCAGCAGGCGCGCCTTTCCATTTTCGCTATCCACCACCCTCCCTATTTCATTCGTTCAGAGCGGTACAATTGTCCTATGCATAAAAAACTCCTTGGGGTTACTCTTATTTCCGTTCTCACAGTCGGTACAGGTGCGAGCGCACAAACAGATACCTATATTGTCGAAGGCACGGCAGAAGCCGTTATAACAATGCCATTGCCACCCGCTGACCCAGTGAGCCCCGAGGCAGGAGTACAAATGATGATTGTGGAGACTGATGAGGGGCAACAAATGCCCGCCGGGATGCCGGCCCCACAACCAGGCATGCGTGTTGGACGCCCCGCAAATCCCCCACGCAAAACAAATCGCGAAATTATTGAACTGCGACGCATGCTCAAGGAAAAGGCTGAAAATGGTGACCTTGATGGTCCGGCCAACGTGCCACTGCGCGTGAACCCCGCAAAATTGCGAGAACTCTTGAGTGATCAGATGCCTCGCCAAAACGCATCCGGCACTCCAGACAAGACGGGTAGGCCAATGTTTTTTCGCCTGCCCGCGCAAGCAGGTGCTTCTACAACCAAGGCACGCCCCGGCATGATAATCCGCGCTGAAGCAGCATCGGGTTCGCGTGCGGTATTTCTACGAAACGCCTCAGGCACGCTTGAGCGCCCACGAATCAGCGACATTATGTTTGTGCAGGCGCGCAATATTGGTGGCACAACAACAGTAGACGCAAACGGCAACGTGTTGTTCTCGTTCGAAGAGAAGCGCCCACCCCTGCGCCTGTTTATGGAAAAAATGTTCAACTTGTTCCAGAAGACTACGGTGCAAAATAACCAATAGCCACAGGCAGAGGAAATCTACTGCACGTACTGCGCACAAGCGCGCTATGATAAGCACTAATGGTGCAAACGAACGAAGTTGTTACCTCAAAAAAACCACAGGGCATTCACCTGCGCACCAAAGTATTTTTGGCGCTCGCCATTACAAGCACGCTTCCGCTTGCATTCGCGCTCCTGTTTGACGCTAACCTTTCAAAAACAGAAGACACACGCCGCGTGTTCATCGATTTCATGGCGACACAAATCTCTGTATACGGCTTCAATCTGCACTTCTATCTCATCTTTGTTCTCGCGCTCTTTGGTGTGAGCTTGGCAGTTGCCGGAGCGTATATTGACTGGGTGTTTGTGCACCCGATTCACCAGATAACAAAATGGGTCGAAGAAACGCGTAAGCGGGATTTTGAACACATTCCGGTAATGCCACGCGCCGACTCGCGCGACATCGAGGCACTTGAACGTGCGATTGCTTCCTCGCTCTCGTTCTCGGCTGAAACCCGCACTGCCAACGCAAGCCTCTCTACCAAGAAAGACGAGCTGGTTGTTATTGCCGCGCACCAACTGCGCACCCCACTTACCGGTCTCAAGTGGGCTGTGAGCACGCTCTCGAACGTGGGGCTTACTGCTGCGGACAGAGATGCTCGCATTGTGGAAATTCAAGACACCGTGCAGCGTATTGGGCTCATCGTCGACAACATCGTGGCGAGCGCCGATATAGAGGAAGGAAAATTCGGATACGCCTTTTCCAATGTCGACATCGTCGACGTGATTCGCAAGCAAATCCAGAACCTTTCGCTCACTATCAAGCAGCGAGAGCTCAATATGATAACCGTTTTCCCCGAGGGCATGTTCATTTCCTACGTCGATGCATATCGCATGGCGACCGCCATATACAACATTATTGAGAATGCGGTCGAATACACGCCGCAGAAGGGCACCATAACCGTAACCCTTATCGATACTCAAACCGGTTACGAACTTACTGTGGAAGACTCTGGTATCGGCATCCCAGAAGGCGATATGCAATACTTGTTCACAAAGTTCTATCGCGGGCAAAACGCAAAACATATGCGCCCAAACGGTTCGGGCCTCGGGCTCTACCTCGCAAAACACGTGGTAGAGGCGCACGGTGGCAAGCTCTGGATTCAATCGTTTGAAGGCAAGGGCACAAAGGTGACGATGCCACTCCCCCTCCAGAAACGCTAACCCGACCGGATAAAGACTATTAGAGCGACTCAGAGGTCGACACTCCTGTGTCTGCGACGATTGCGTGGCGGAACATGGAGTAGTCCGCGTACCAGAAGAGCCCCATCATTGCGGCAAGCATCATACCTGCCGTTGCCGCACGCTTGCGGTGATGCCATCTAATCTCGAGCCCTGTGTCGAGCGCGAGTGCGAGGAGCACGAGGAGTGCGAGCAGGTAGTATGAATACTTGAGTGTTGTCGATGGAGACGTAGCAAGTACTTGCCAGTCATCTGAGTGGCGCACCACTGCACCAATTGGCGCCTCGTTTGTAGACGCTCGCGCTGCTACGGGCGACGCTTGTGCAGGTGTTGCAGTAGGCTCTCCGGCCGGCTCCGTTACCACGTTCGGCGATACCTTTGCTGGGACTACCGGCTCTACAGCAGGTGTTGTTTGGCTTGTCTCGATTTCTTCTCCGAGAACGTTCGTGGGGTTCTCTGCGGTTGCAGTTTCAACTGGATTATTCGGCACACTTTCAAACGCCGGCTGTTTCGAGGCCGACGCAACCGAGCTCGTGCGCGGCGTGCCAAACATGGTGACCACAAATGTGGTCGGGTGTCCTTGATATGTTCCCGCAGCGGTTGCAATGCCAACCTCGGTATATTTGCCATTCAAAATATTGTCGCGGTGCGATGGTGAGTTCATCCATGCGCGCTCCACATCCGCCGAATCAGAAAAGTCGACAGCAAGGTTTTCTCCCGCACTTTTAAAATCGTATCCAGCAGTCTTAAACCAATGCCACGAATCGAGCCCCTCGGGCGAGGTGTGGGCAAAATATGACTTTGCAGCCATGTCGTTTGCCTTTGCCTGCGCCGCCGCTTTGAGCTGCTCGTTGATGGTGAGTGTGCCGAGGTTGTACGCAGCGCGGTCTGTGTTGGTGAGGTCTACCAACACCGAATCAACCACCGAGGCAAACTGATTCGTTGCCATGAAAAAGTTCTGCAATGACGACATCAAAAACACACTGCCAATCACAAACGCAAATCCACCGGCCATCGCACCCTCCATGAGCTTCATCTGCCGATTGCTCAGTACAGGGCCGCGGCGAATATGTTTCTTGAGCACCCGTTTCGGGGCTTTCTTTGCCATCGTTCTATTCTAGCAACACAAAAGGCCCCCTTGTGGGGCCTTTTGTGGAAACTGACAGTACGGCAGTCTGCAACTCACTCTCGATGTCCTGTTATTCGCCCTGGAACGGTACGAGTGCAGGAACTGGGAGATTGAGAGTTGAGCAGTGGATAAGGTTAATCCAGCGCTGTGTCGTGAGGTACACGAAGCCAGTCGGTGCCGAGAGATTCCACGGAGAAAGAATCTGCTCTGCGTGTTTGCTCTGGAACGCCTTTACCGCTGCGTGAGTGGATGGACCGAATGAGCCAGTCACCGGAAGACCCGCTGCCATCTGCTCATTGAGGAACGTTTGGAGTGTCTTCACTTCCTGTGCATCGTTGGCTCGGCGACCCTGTCGCATGAACGAGTGCAAGAGTGCGCTGCAACCCGCTGGAAGTTCCGGAAGCGTTGTGCTTGCACCCAAGACCGATCCGATAGGGCCGTTGCCGCCACTACCCACGATTGGGCCGTTGCCACCTCCGCCGCCTCCGCCGCCGCTTGGAGGAGTCGGTCCGTTCTGATTTGATTCGTCGTTATCTTCTGGATTGTAGGAATTCGTGTTGAATTCGTCGCCATCCGTGTGGCAACCCCAGTCAGTTGTGTCTATGTGGCCATCGCCATCGTTGTCGATACCATCGGAGCACTGTGGACCTGTTGGACCCTCGCTGTCATCATCTGGTCCGGTGCAGTTTGAGTCTCCGCCTTCCTGATTGTAGTCCGTTGAATCATCCCGGTCGTTGTCGATACCGTCGGAGCACTGCGGATTCTGTTCTGAGTCGTCATCGAGGCCCGAGCAGTTTGAATCACCACCTTCGCCACCTGTGTAGTCAGTTGCTTCGTCGCCATCGTTATCAATTCCGTCGGAGCATTCTGTATCGCCTGCTGCAACAGTTGCGGTTACCAATCCTACGTCGTTGCCCGGATTGGAATCGGTGTTGTCTGCTGAGATTGTTGCGGTGTTGGTGATTTGAGCGCCGATTGAATTACCGATGTTCACAACCGCAGTAATCGTGAGTGTTGCATTGGTACCGGTAGCGAGTGTGCCGATGGTCCAAAGGTTTGTGCTGGTTGAGTACGCACCAACCGTCGCTGACGACGTGAGGGTCGTGAGTCCAGCTGGCATTGTGTCGGATACAACCACATTAGCCGCTACACCAGGACCTGCGTTTGAAGCTGTGATGGTGTAAGTAATCGTCTGGCCACGCATTGGCGTGGAATCGTCGATTGATTTCATAACAGACACATCTGCGAGTGTGGAGGTGTTCGTGAATACGCAGGTAACTGTCTCGCCAGCTGCAAGGTTAATTGCATTGGCTGGGCTGCCGTCGCTGCACACTGCAGAACTGCTCCAGTCATCTTCAGACTGTTCAGTAACAGAGTAGATAGCAGGCATCAAGTCAGTAGACGTATCCTGCTGGCCGTCGGCAAGCTCGAACGCAGGCTTGAAGTTCGTGTCGAACGTAAAGCTCTGTGCAGAGCCGTCTGGCGACGTTTCCTTCTGAATGATGATGGTGCCGAGCTTGGTGTTTGTGATGGTGCATGTCTCCGACGCGCCAGCTGAAAGGTAGACGCTCGAAGTACTCATTTCGTTCGTGCAGCCAGTAGACGTAAGTGCCCAGCCAGCTTGCGACGCTTCAGTAAAGGAATACGTGCCTTCTGATTCAAGCCCTGAGAACGTTTGGTTTGCTGTTCCGCCGACGGTTGTCAGCGAGAAGCTACCAATCGTACCGCTGCCTGTGAAGTTAAATGTGCCATCGCCACCGTTCGTGTTCTTCACAATTGTGATAGAACCCGGGGTCGGAGGAACATAGGTGTTTGTGATAGTGCAGGTTGCGGTCTGCGCGAGTGCGAGCGTGATTTGGGAACCGTTCTGCGTACCACCGACACAAACCCATCCGCTTGCGGTGTAGTTTGTCATCGAGCCGCTTTCAGCGAGCGTGTAGAGGCCTGCGCTGAAGGTCGAGCCACTCACAACATCTGTTGCACCGGATGCACCGGAGCCCGAGATGAGTCCGTTTGCCCCTCCGTCTGCAGAAATAGTCCAGTGGTCTTCTGAGAACGGACCATCCTCGCCATTTACTACAACCTTGTTGAGGGTGAGCGATGGAGCGATGTCGTCGTTGGTGATGGTGCATGTCTTTGATTCCCCTGCAGCAAGTGTGCCGGAGCAGTCTGCGCTGAGCGTCTTTGCGTAGAAGAGGTTTGCACTCTCGTCTACTGAGAATGGGCCTGGGTCCATAGTTACGATCACGCCGGATTCAGAACCCGCAAACGATGTCTGTGAAGCATTCGTACCAGTTACGTTCATTGTGAAGTCGCCTGCAACTGCGAGACCGCCGTTGTTGTTCACAACATCCTTGATGACTGTGAGCGAAGCTTTCTTTTCGTTCGTGACCAAGCACGTGGATGTGGCTCCTGCAGTGAGAACCATGCCCGAGCATGTATTGCCCGTGTTGTTCCAGCCTGCCTGAGGAGTCTCAGTGATGGTGTAGACAGTCGTTGTTGCGAGATTGTAGAAGTGTCGAGTAGCTGTGCCTCCGACCGTTGTCATCGAGAACGCACCGATTGCACCGTTGCCGGTGAAATTGAATGTGCCATCACCACCCGTGGTGGTCTTGGTGACCGAAATACCACCGGTTGTAGGAGCGAGCGGAGGAATGATGATTTGAAGCTGAATTGTTGCAGCATCAGAGCCCTCGGCACCGTTTGTGTTTGCGTGATGAACCTTGATGATTACGTTGTACGTGCCCGCGGACGCATAGGTGTGCGTTGCGGTCCAGTTGTTCTCCGTAAAGAACTTGTCGTTGCCAGATGAATCGTAGGAGTCGATATCGAAGAGAATGTTTGCGGTTGTGCCATTGTCATTTCCCGAAGCGTTCGAATCCTCGGTTTCGTAGACGTCGCCCGTCGCATTCTGGTCAACATCCCAATCAATCGAAATGTGCTGGTCGTTGAGCTGACCGACAAACGGATTGCCCGATGCGGTGCCAGAGAGGTTGAGTGTAAGACCAGAAACAATTCCCGCGCCCGTGATTGCGTAATCGCCCACGGTCGGCTCAGTTTCGGTGTAGAAGACCTTAACCTGGATATGATCGATAGAAACAGTGGCGCCATTATCGCAGGAGCTACCGGAGGTGTTATCGTGATACAAATCGATGTGGAAACTTCCGTTAGAGAAATCTGTATCTGTCCATGTGGAGCTCCACAAATCCAAATCAGCACCCATTGTTACTACTGAATCGGAACCCGTGAGTGCTGCACTTTTAGTGTTTGTGTGTTCATTGTCGCTCGTTGACCACATTTCAGCATAGATTGAACATCCGGAAGTATCTGTACTTTTTCCCTCGACGGCAACCTGAATTCCGGTGATTGTAGCCCCGCTTGGAACTCCAAAATTGAAGGATTCATAGCTCTGATCAGCGCCTTCGAATGCAGGCGTCGTATATACGTTGTCGCTCGCATAAGCATTTGCTTCGCTTGCCCACTCGGAGTTAAAGGCATCATCCGCGGTCGGAGACTTAAATCCGGTGTCGAGCGCCGAAGCAAGCGATGGGAATGCCACTACGCCCGCGAAGGACATCGTGATTATATAAATAGAAAGCAAAACAGACCCGGTCTTCGAGAGAACCGAGTTCTTGGAAACAATTGTATTAGCAAACATATGTAATGTAGGGCTCTGCAGAGCCACTATTAATAACTAGTCAATAAATAGACGTGCTTAAGCCGCGAGCACTGTACAATTTCATCTTGTATCGCGCAAGCGAAATTGACCCCTGGCGCAACGCAGGGGTCAGGCTACGTGTATTCCCTCATGAAGGCAATAGAAAAACTGGTGAAAACCTGTGGGTAACCTGTGTAAAACCCTTCATATCTGTGGATAGCTCGTATTTAGGTGGAAAAACCACACCACCGGAGGATTCGCGTAAAGAGTCCCGGCACCGGTGCTTGTGCGCCCGACCCTGCCGAAACCTGGACACTGTGCACTATCGCAGGAGCACTGAGCGATTGCTGTGTCGCGTTTGGTGATACCTGCACGAGGGCAAAAATCGAGCTGTTTGAGTTCTTGCTCATGTTTTTAGTTTTGGCACTTGAGCGGGCCGTCACTGATTGCGTGCTCGCCCCTGAATTGCTCGTTTGCACAGCAACGACTCCCCGCGGCTCTCGCGGCGTTCTGCCTATTGTATCTGGCGCAGGCTGCTGCGGCGGCGTCACGATAACCGAGCTGCCACCATTGATGTCGTGTGACTCGGTCGTTGTTACCCCATCTTTCACGGTCGTTACTTGCACATGGCCGCGCGTACCCGAAATCACGTTTTGCACGCTCACGGATGAGTTCTGGTCCCCCGTTGCGGTGGCAGCACCCTCACTCACCGTTACTCCTCCAGACGATGCTCGCTGCTCTGTGCGCACGGTAAGAGCGCTGGAAACAACCGGGAGCGCGAGGATAGCGAGTGCAATTGTGAGTACTTTTTTCATATTCGTTCAGTATTACGTAACCCGCATGGATTTATCGTGGATTTACTGTGATTGCGCGGAAGCCACGGGAATCAAACTTTTGAGCCACCCGGTAAAGCCTTTCTTTGTAGGCGTTGGTGCCTCCACAATGACTGGTTCGGCGACTACAGGTGCCTTTGGAATTGGTTTAACGGCGGCAGGTTTTGGCGCAGCTTTCATTGGAGTCTTCACGAGCTTTTTTGCCGGTGCCTTTGGGGTAGTGGTCACTACCTGCGACACAATTGGTGCCGCAACTGCTGCCCCACCACACATGACTCTATTAATAGAGCCTTGTGTGAGTGAATACACCGCACCCGAGGCTGGGCGTATTCCCTGCTGAGTTTGGAACGCACGCACGCTTGCAGTCGTCATTGGTCCGTACGTACCGGTTACCGGGAGCAATGCTCCTGCGTTTGAATTGAGGAACTGTTGTAGTTTGCGCACTTCGGCAGGATTATTTCTCAACCCACGAGCGAGGAATGTATTCAGGTATGCCGCACACGCGCCCGACGGTGCTTGCACTACCGGTGCTGTGGTTGTTGCGCTGCCGAGCACTTGCCCGCTCGATGTGAACTCCACGTTACTCGATGCCTCTACTGGAGTAATCGCGATGCCACCAAAGCCGACTGTTGAATAGTTTCGGAGTCCTGTTACTTTCGCTACATTGCGATATGTGCCCGATTTCGTTGAAGTGCCGAACTCAACTGAATATGTGAGGGTGATTTCGTCGCCGCTGGCAATCGTGTCGAGGTTCCACGAGCGCTGGTACACCACTGCGCCTTGCGGGTCATACAACACATCAGTGAGCACACCATTGTAAACTGGGCCTGCAGTTGTGCTGTTGTTGACCACTACCTTGTAGTCAACAGAAGAAGGGAGCACTGCGCTTGTGATGCTCGATGTTTTTGTGACGCTTACATTTGGATCTTTCGTCCACACTGCCGCGAACGATGAAGCAAAGCTTCCGCCTCCGCCACCACCC
>CAYYEX010000005.1:0-121924 GCA_964471165.1 uncultured Candidatus Saccharibacteria bacterium | reverse complement strand
TCGAACCCCGCTTCCATCCTTGAGAAGGATGTGTCCTAGCCGATAGACGATAGGGCCCCTGCTTCGCTAAAGCTTCGCAGGGCAAGCCTGCAGAGCTAGTGACGCAGATTATACGTATTTTTTCCCATTATTCAATGGAATTTGCAAATTCATGCATCGTTCATGA
Source organism: uncultured Candidatus Saccharibacteria bacterium (assembly GCA_964471165.1). Classification (GTDB taxonomy): domain Bacteria; phylum Patescibacteriota; class Minisyncoccia; order Phycocordibacterales; family UBA2100; genus UBA10103. The sequence goes on along the minus strand of CAYYEX010000005.1, from coordinate 121,758 downwards.
AGAAATGCGATACTGGCACCTTACTCATTCAAGCGGAACAAACATGATTTTCTCACTCATTCTCGGTATAGCGCTCGGTGCTGCCGCAGTTATTTTCGCTCTCCAAAACGTGACCATTGTTACGGTTTCATTCTTTGCGTGGCAGTTTACTGGGTCGCTCGCGCTCGTGCTTATAATGACCGTTCTCTCCGGGGTACTGGCCGTATTGCTAATGATTCTCCCTGAAACGATTGCGAATCATTTTCGTTTCAAGAAACTTATAAAAATTAATTCTCGGCTAGAAGAAGATTTGAGAAAACAAAAAGAACTTACGGTATTTGCGAAACAAACTCCTGCGACTTCCGCTGAACTTGCGCATATCGACCGAGGTGCAATCGAGCGCCCTCAAGCCTAACCGGTCCTATGATGAGTAGTAGCCTCTGTACAGATCTCAAAGATTGGCGTAGAGATTTTGCATTACAGATGTATCATTGCCATCTCATTGCATGAACCAACATACCTACAGACGTGGACTACGTGCCCTAACTGATAGTGACTGGAAAATAGGTGTTTTTGTGTTCCTTAGCTATTTTGCTACCGCAAAGCTTGCGCAATACATTCTCTATGCGCTTGATACCTCTCCCGCGCTCATTTGGGCTCCTGCCGGAATAGCGCTTGCCGCCGTTGTGCTCAAGGGCAACAAAATGGGAATACCGATTGCACTTGCCCACGCGCTCTCGATAATTACTCTCACGGGTATTGATGTTCCAATTACAAACGTTGTTCTATCTACGCTCGGGCATACGCTGCAACCGCTCATTGGCGCACGAATTCTGTACGCAATGGGCAACAACGGCACAATCCACAAGATACGAGACGTGCTCGTCCTTATTGGGTTTTCTTTCATTATCGCTGCCATCGCCCCGTTTATCAGTACACTCGGACAAGTGCTGTTCGAGACACTTCGCGTTAGTCCGTGGGTTACATTCAGTCGCACATGGGTAGGCGGCATACTTGGAATTATTGTGGTGACGCCATTCGTAACAGGGTGGTGTCACTCGCCGTCGTGGCCAATGCAGCGCAAACAGTTAGCGGAAGCGGTGGCCGCGTTTGGGTTGCTACTTGTGGCGATATATTCTCTCTTCTGGGTGAGCATTCCCGCTCTTGTGTTTGCGTTTATTTTCTTGCTCTGCGTTACGCATTTTTGGATTGCGTTTAGATTCGGTTCGCGTGTTAATACGAGCGCACTCTTGTTGCTCACAGTACTGGCAATCTTGGGCAGCATCATTGCCAATCCAAGCGCGACACCCCTCAGTAGGCAGTTATTTGCAGATGAGTTGTTTATTATTCTTCTTGCGCCGATTTTCCTTCTATTTTTTGCAATGGCAGAGGAGCGTCGCCAGACAACCATCAGAATCAACGCAAAAGTTTCAGAATTGGAAGAGATTACACACCAGCTCGCAATAAACGATAGCGCAAAGAATGAGTTCATCGCTATCCTGGCTCACGAGCTACGTAACCCGCTTTCAACAATTGTGAGCACGCTCGAGGTAATAAAACTCGAGAAGCTTTCAGGCGATTCAACAGCAATGGTTGCTCGTGCAGAACAGCAGGCCTTTGGCATGCGACGACTGCTCGACGATCTACTCGATGTTGCCCGTATTACAGAAAAAAAGTTTGATATCGTTCCGGAACAAACAAATCTGCGTACAGTAATTGATGTTGCTGTTCAGTCCACGAATGAGGCTCGTGCCACAAAGGGACAAATGATTCGTGTGTGGATGCCGGAGAATACAGTTCAACTCACGGTAGACCCTGTTCGTATGGAGCAAGTTCTCGTAAATTTGTTAAACAACGCTGTAAAGTATTCTCCAGAGGGAAGTACTGTTGAAATTCTTTGCTCCGTCGATAAAGACCAACTACGCATCGCGATTAAGGATGATGGTGACGGTATCCCGACTGAGCGCTTGGAAGCAATATTTTCACCATTTCAGCAGCTTGGTTCAGCAACGCAGCGCGCCTCCGGTGTCGGCATGGGTCTGTTCCTTACAAGGCAGATTGTGGAAATGCATGGGGGAACAATTACAGCGCATAGCGCAGGTCAGGGAACCGGAAGCACTTTCACCATTCTTCTCCCAATCAACAACTTCGTGAACACGCCAGAAGTAGAGCCTGCAGAGCAGATTGAGACACCGACTGTAAATGAAGTAACCACAAAACATATTCTTGTTGTAGACGATAACGATGTGGCTGCAACCGGCATGTGCCGATTACTCGTGCATCATGGATACGATGTGGATGTTGCAAACACGGGGACAGACGCGCTCACGATGGTGGGTGAGAGAGCGCCCGACGCGATTTTGCTCGATATTGGTTTGCCCGACATTTCGGGCCATGAAGTGGCAAAACGCATTCGTGCCACCGGGGACACCAAGACGATTCTCATCGCGCTCACAGGCTACGGGCAGGAATCCGACAAAGAAGAGGCGTTTGCTGCGGGGTTCAACCACCACCTCACCAAACCGGTGAGCATCACTGAAGTGATTGTGATATTGAATAAGGTCTAGAGTATCGTGTATAAAAAAATCGTCGCTCTGCACGCGGTGTGCAGAGCGACGTGAGGCACATGCCTCATTATTCAGGTTCAGTTGATCCAGGGCCCTTATCCGTGGCGTCGAACAAGACCCGCACGAATCCAGAATGCTGCCGAAGTACCTTTTTGATTTCCTGGGCAATCACTTCGGGGAAGTACACGCCTTCGGCGGTCATGAAGTCGGTTGTGAGAACGGCACGAACCATGATGGAGCCCTTGTAAACGCGCTCGTCGCCTTTTACGCCGACCATCTTAGTCCCATTGTAGGAAACGACGAGCTGTGAAATGCAATCCTCACCGTAGTAGTTGTGCTTGATGAGAATTTCCTTCACGCGGGCCTGTGCCCAGCTCACCGTGTTCAACAGATCTTGGCTGACCGGAACTCCGACCACGCGAATGTAGTTGCCTGGTCCCGGTGATGGATGCCGTGCACAAATACGTTCCGGCAGTTTCAGCTCGCGCGCGAGTGCCCGGACCTCGTACTTGAACAGATGGTCGAACGGATGTAGCTGAATCAAGCTCCCAAAGTCGTTGCCGACGTTATGGTGTGACTTGATGACTGCAGCACCCGTTGCGCCCGATTCGATGCGATCGGGGGCGAGCGTACCCTGCAAGATGTAGATCGCGCCAAACCGACTTGCTTCTCGCATAAAGATTCGCACGTATACCGACTTGAATCGACGACGTTTCTCTTCCGCGTCAATTGTGCCTGCGTAGCCAAATACCTTCTTGGCGACGTAGTTCACAATCGGAGAAACTGCTCGTTTCCACCACGGTGATTTCTTGTCGGTGTACATGTACACCGACATTGCTTCGAGAAACTCTGCTTTTGCATCGACAATCCGATGCTGGATTCCGACAGTCTTGGCGTTGAGCTCGATTTCTTCCAACTCGTTTTCGCCGAGTTGTCCGCCGTCAATCGTGAGGCCAAGGAGTCGCTCGCCAAAGATTGGTACTGCGCCAGCGGCCATGGTTGTCGAGTCGACCCCACCGCTGAACCCCATGATGACGCGGGCGGTCTCGGGAAGGTCCCGAAACCCATCCTGCATTACATGTATTTGAGAAAGCGCTTCCCAATCGGGTTCACATCCTGCGGCAAGCGCGATACGGTGAAGCTGTTCCTTACCGTGAACAGTCTGAGTGACTTCTCCGTGCCACTGCGTTGCGACAATTGAGCCCTTCGACATCGCAGCAATTGCGCCGGTCTCTGTACGCGCGAGAACGGTGAAGTTCTCTGGAGCCACGGTAACCGAGTTTCCGTGGCTCATCCAAACATCTTGTTCTTGCGGCAAATCGCGGAACAAATAGTGGGCCGTGTCACAGACCACAATCTTCGCGGGTCCGTATTCTGCATTGTCGTTGGCAACTGAAACGGTTCCGCCAAGTTCGTGGGCAAGCTCTTGCTGTCCATAGCAGATACCGTACAAAACGCGCACGGTACCGTTCTCGACGAGTTCGAGCAAACCCTCGGGTAGCTTGGGGGCTTCCGCGTCAAACACGCTGCTCCGGCTGCCAGAAAGGACGACGAGGCGTGGCTTGTGTTTCTTAATCCACTTGCTCGCTCGCTTTGATTCGACGACCACCGAACGGTATCCGAGGTCACGATACACCTGTCCGATTTTGAGCGTGTACTGGGACCCTTGTTCGACAATCACGATGCGTGGGTCACCCCGCGCAAGATCCTTCCGTGCTGCTTGCATGCGATACTCCTCCGGATTACTTCTGATTCACCCCTGCGGCCAGTTGCCTTCGGGGTCTGGCGCGAGCATAACAAACGCACAAAATGACGCCACATAGTTCATATATCCATTAGACAGCACTACAGACTCATCGTCTGATAGCAATCGCTCAAAGTGTCTGGTGTAGGCTGAGAGCTGGAAAGAGCAATGATTTTGGAACGGGAGACTGCAGAATGGCCAGCGGTAATAGCCAAATCGTACTGCCCAAGACGGCACTGATTTCCGTCGCGAAAAAAGCCGGCTCGGTGGAGTTTGCACGCTTCCTTGCGGAGCGTGGCACGAGAATCATTTCGACGGGTGGAACTGCTCAAGCAATTCGGGAGGCAGGTATCGAAGTGCTCGATGTGTCCGACCACACCGGATTTCCAGAAATGTTTGACGGTAGGGTGAAAACGCTACACCCGAAAGTTCATGGTGGCTTGCTGTACCGTCGCGGTGTGAAGGAAGACCTCGAGGACGCGGCGCTGCACGGTATCAATGCGATTGACCTGCTCGTCGTGAACTTCTACGATTTCGCAGCCGAAATCGCAAAAGGCAATGTGACTCGGGAGCAGGCGGTCGAAAAGATCGACGTCGGTGGACCGGCTATGGTTCGCGCTGCCGCTAAAAATTATGTGGACGTCGCTGTCGTTCCAAGCTTTGCGCTCTACGAAGCGATGATGCGCGAAATCGCCGAGTATGGCGGGACAAGCCTCGAAACACGTGAGCAGTTGATGGTTCAGGTCTTCAAGATCACGTCGGACTACGACAATCAGATTTACAGGTATTTCGCACATGAATTCGGGTTCACCGGAATGTGAACTGGAAGAACCAACTGATGAAACACAAACGGCGCCAAGAAAGGCGCCGTTCATCTTTTTGAAGTACCGCTACAAACAGCCAAGCAAAAATCGCACGAGTGCAGAGAGTCCACACGTTATACTTGTGTGATGAACCAAAAAGGTGGCGCGGGGATACCAGTCGTGGTTTCTATCGTTGGCGGACTCGTCGTTCTCTATGTGGGGTACACACTTGTTGGCAGCATGATAGCTACAGATATTCCTGATGCGCCGGCCGCATCAACCACCAGTGCAGAACCATCAGCCCCCAGTCAGCCGGCAAAAGCGCAGTCATTTGTTTCGTTCGACGACAATTTCTACCAATCCGGGGGCGATTTTTATATACGTATTAGTACGGGTGTTGATGATGCGGGAAATAAAATCTACTCCTTTATCAAAGCAGATATTGCCGACGCAAAGACATTTCACAAAGTTCCTATTCTCGGTGGGGAAGACAACGGTATTTCAGGCAAGGCAAATGGCAACGGGACGATGCCGGGTTTCTACATGGACTCGCAGCACGTCTATTTCTTTACGGGGACTTCCGTCGAGGTTATTGCTGGTGCGGACCCGAACTCGTTTCAGGTACTAAGTCCGGTCTATGCAAAAGACGCAAACAATGTGTACGTTGTAAATACAACCTGTGATGCAAGTGGCAATTGCACAGGAACAATTACCATCATTCCGGGTGCAAACCCATCAACCTTCGAAACATTCCACGAGACGGTAGTGCCGGACCCTGACGGAACAGGAACAGTCACCATTGATGCCAAAGACGACGGAAATATTTACTACTACGGAACGTGGGTGGGACCCCTGCCGGATCCCGATGACCATACAGTGCACCCAGAGACGAGTAATCCCGTGCTCATATCCCCGTAGTCGCTAGTTTTTAGCGGGGCAGGTTTCGCGGAACGTTATGTTCACGCACACGCGCCTCGCGCAGAATGCGGTTAAATCGTGTAGTAAAAACGCCGTTGAGCCACGCCAAAATAATGAGTGAAAGTCCGAGCGCAATAACAATCAGGTCGTGAGCCCACGCCCCAAGCACCATAAGTACAAACCCGACAATGCGCACAATTTGTAAACTCGTGCTCATGTGCGCCGAGAGGTATCGTCCGAGACGTGAGTTCTTGTAGTCAGTCACGTCTGTAAACTGAACGAGTAAGTACGAAACGAGCAGAGACGGCCCGATTGCCAAGATGATGCCAAGAACGAGATTGTGGCTCCAAAACGGGATAAGCGAAAGGAGTCCGAAGACCCAGCCCACTGCGACGCTCCCCGGGTGTGCCTGCCGGGAGAGAAGTGTCTGTCTGTCCTTCATGCCGATATCCTACATGTAGAGCGAAAAACTCAAAACCCCTCGGCGCTGGCGTTGATTACCCCTGTGATAGAGGCAACTATGCGAAAGCACTCGAAACCACGTGTGATTGTTTCTTCATGAACGCTTCACGCGTTCTTTGTTAGTGTGCCCACAGGTAATAACAGATGTAGCTGCAATGATTCATTAAACGGAATCAATGCAGGGTCGCTACCAGTAATACTAATAGCCAGATGGGCTTGTTTTCAGTCCAAAATAATAAAAATATATGAACTCAAATAACAATCTTCCAAAGCAGAACACGCTTTCCCTCATGATTCCGGCGTTTATCGTTGGCATATGTGCAGCTCTTTTTCTTCTTGCTCCCTTTATTTCAGACGCAGCCACTATCTCCGGCGACCTCGATATAGGGGATACTGGTGCAGATGTGACATCACTCCAGGCATTCTTGGCCGGAACCTCGTATTACCCAGAGGGCATTATTAGCGGCTACTTCGGCACGCTTACCTCTCAGGCAGTCTCGCGATTCCAGCAGGCAAACGGCATATCGGCTGTTGGCCGTGTCGGGCCAATCACGCGCGCTGCAATTAATGCGCAGATGGGAGGCACTACGCCACCGCCACCGAGCACTTCTGGCGACATAAGTGCGCCGATAATCTCGGCGCCGACCGTAACCAGTGGCACGAATTCAATCACGTTCTCATGGACGACAAATGAGCTTGCACACGGTCGCGTGCTCTACGGAACCTCGTATCCGTTTCTGCTCGCATCCGCTCCCACGGTGAGCACCAACTCGTTCACAGCTGTATCGAATGCGACGGTTACCGGCCTGCAGCCCCGCACAACGTACTACTACATGCTCGAGGCGATAGACGGTACTGGCAACCTCCAGTGGACTGTTCAAAAGCCCGTCGCAACACAGTAGTCATTCTCAAATCAATCTACGATTGCAAAAACCGCTCGAAGTGAGCGGTTTTTGTTTTGAAATGAGGTTTTTCTTGCTATTAATGCAATAAAAGCACAGACTCGGTCTATATGGCTGATTTTAAACCACGGACAGGAGGAGCGAAGCGCTTTGGCGCAGCAGGCGGTAAGCCGGCGTTCGCTAAGAAGAACTGGGCTGACAGTAGGGGTGATTCACGTTCAAACGACCGTTCAACGACGCTCTATAAGGCAAATTGCAGCAAATGTGGCAATGAGTGTGAGGTTCCGTTTCGACCAGTGAACGGAAAGCCAGTGTTTTGTCGCAACTGTTTCGTTAAAACTGGAGACACTGCAAATGGCCGCGCAGGAGACCGATTTCCAAAGCGAGATTTCGGTTCCGGGGCACCAGCTGCGCGATACGACTCACCAAAAAATGATGGTGCCATGCTCAAACAGCTCGAATCAATGAATGTGAAGCTCGACCGACTGATTGTCGCAATCGAGTCGCTCACTGCACAGACGCCAAAAGTTAAAGAGGGCATTTCCGAGGCCGTCGCTGCTGCAACAGTGACTACGACCCCAAAAACGAAGAAAGGCTATCCTAAGAAGTCGGCCAAATAGGCAACGGGCTCAGTGGGCTCAAGTTGTACGCTGTTAGTCGCATCCTCGGTTGGGTTGCCGATGTCGGGAAAGGTAAGCCCGATAAGCGAGAGTGCCACAAATATCGAGCCGATAATAATAAAAAATATTTCCCAACCGGAATACTTTCGGTGCTCGAGTTGCGTTGAGCCGTTGTTCTGGTTTAAGAAGTTGACGGCGCGCTGTACCGGCCACAAGATAAATATCGGGGCAGCCAGCACTGCGATGAAAATTGCCAGATCAAACGACGTGTAGGGAAGCCTGCCCCAGATATTCGTTGCTACGAGTGTAACAATATAGGTGATTGCGATTGTTTTCGGACTGTACGTCTTTGTATAGTCGTACTTTTTTGTTGCAGTATTGATGCGGGTAAAGAGGTTGTAGCAGAAAAAAATCGCAAACAGTGCACGCGGAAACGGCCAGATATCTGGCTGTTCGGTTCGTTTTATCGCCTGCCACTGTTTATAGAACCAGTAGATTTGGTAGATTCCGGCTGTAGAAACAAGGAGAACACAGAAACGGCTTTTGGACACGGTCATGAATTCCGGTTCATTTGAATCGTTCATACACTTGAAACTATGAGCCCCGCGTGGACTGTCTGCAAGATTGGCCGGCGAACAGCTCGTCGGCTACTTTGTGAGGTTGATGAACGGGAGCGTCGCGTTTGGAATCATTTGTGCCGGCAGTACACCGTTCCACTTTTCTATTGCGGCACGCTCGACTTCGAGTTGCTGCAGCTGAATGTATTTCTCGTTGTTGGCCGCTTCTGACTTTACGCGGATAGCTTGTGCTTGGAACTGTGCGGCGGAAAGATTGTTCTTTTCTGCGAGCGCATTCTGCTCTGCGGTAACTTTGGCCTCGATTGCGGCGTTAAATGTGGGCGAAAAGTTGAAGTTCACGATAGACACCGCTGAAACTTCGATGTCGTTCATTGCGAGTCGCTCGGAGAGAAGTGCATGGATTTCGTCGGTAACACTTGCTCGCTGTGTGAGTAGCTCCTCTGCGGTGTATTTAGCGGTCACTGCTTTGACGACTTCTTGAATAGCAGGATCAATAACGCGTGACTTATATTCAATGCCGACCTTGATATAGAGCTCGTCGACCTTATTTGGATCGATGTTGTAGTTCACGGCCACGGTCGCATTCACAATCTGGAGGTCCTTTGACGCAGCCGAGGCCTCCGTTTGTTCCTTTTGAGTGCGGACTTCAAACTTGGTTACTTGCTCTACGACTGGTGCAATAATGTGGAACCCAGGAGCGAGCGAGCGGGAATATGCACCCAGCCGCGTGACGACGCCGCGTTCACCAGCGTTGATAACAGTGAATGGCCATGACGCAACGAGAATGAGTATCGCAATCACGATTCCAACAACTTTTACTATGAGACTGGTGCTTACTTTTGGTTGCATGAAAGTGGTAGTTAGGGCTAAGTCACAAAACAGTGCCACTATTTTACCTCTCTGTAAAACGATTGACATGCATGGCACTTATTGCGGAAAATACGGAGCCAGCGGGTATTTGACAAGCCTGGAGTTAGTTGTACTGTATTGCCAGCGTAGCCAGCAATTAAGCTGAAGGGAGACGCAACATGTTGCTACAGGTAATTGTCTGGGGTCTTCCGATTGAAACAGAGGAGCGTCTCAAGATGCTCTACTACGTTCTGGTGCGCAATGTCCGGGAAATTACGGAGATGTGCGTCACGGACGAGAAAGACGTCATGGTGAACTTTCCGAAAGACGAGATGGCGCACGGCCTTGGGGCCGACATCATCGTTCAGATTTCCGGCATCGACAAGGAACTTGGTCTCAAACCGCATATTCGCAAGCAGCTCGCCAGGTCGCTCGGTGGCGTTCTCACGAGCTGGTATCCCGAAGCGATTGTTGACGTTCGGCCTGACCCGGACGTGGAGAAGGTGAAAGACGGGTATTGGTCATCGCGCAAACCCGTTCTGAACACCGAAGGCATTCGTGCCATGTTACCGAGTGAGTTTTTCACGCGGGAGCGGCTCGCGACAATCACGGATGACCCCAAGATGCTCACGAGGCTGAAGCCGGTCATCGAGTCGCTGCTTCAATACGATCCGGTCGAACGCGAGACGGTGAGTTTTGCCAACATGGCAGAGTTTCTTCACCGCTATCCCCGGCAGAGTATCTTCGAACGGGCACCCAACTGCGGAAAGATTGGCGCCAACATCATCGGCGAAGCGATGCGACGCGAAGGCTTCGAAATCGCGGAATCGTGAATTCCGCATTGCAATTGTTCTATCGGCCCGCGCAGCAATGCGCGGGTTTCGATTTGAATACTACCTCTGCTTAAGAGGGTGGAAAATACTCGATTTGATACGATGAGCGTATGAATCAAGAACCCTCGAAAACAATCTGGTTCAAGCGCCGGCTATATGGCTGGGGATGGGTTCCGGCTACGTGGCAAGGCTGGGCGGTGCTTGTCGGTTGGCTTGTGCTTGATATAGCGTTTGCACTAACCATCGATGAGAATTCAGCTCCTAACGAAGTTATATTTACATTCCTACTCCCGATTACGTTGCTCACCGTCACGTTGATTCGCATTTGCTATGCAACCGGCGAAAAACCGCGCTGGCAGTGGGGGAAAGACTTGGGAGACCCAGATACCGGTAACTAAGTGCTCAACAGAGCCATCCTTGACAGATTGACCAATCTGTTGTTTGGAGGTATGATAAGCACAGTACTAACGGGTCAACTTCAACCGAAAGGCATGCGCCATGCGCACGTGGACACTCGCCATCCTCACCGTCCTGGCTATCGGCGTGCATCAGGGCTACCGAGCAATGCCCGCACCGGAAACAGCAATCAATGCGCAGAATCGCAGCACCGCGCATCGCAGCAACAGGCCGTTACCCCCGCACGCGTATCGATATCGTGCGCGTCCACATCCTCGCGCGTATGCGGCACCGATTGGTCCGCCGAATCCAAAGTTGGATTTGATTCCGAGGTCGACTGTTCCGCGCTTCACGCCGAAACGGAAACATTGGCTTGACCATACCGACCGCGACTACGTAATCTAAAACGTATCCGCACCCGCTCTGTCCGCACATCGCAACCCGTGTTCATCTGAACACGGGTCTGTTGTTTAAGAAAAACTAGCCATCAATACGGAAACAGTCTCATATTCTCAAGAATGTGAGAATATGGCGCGGATTCAAACGACGGGGTAGGGTGGTGCGGGAGAAACATCAGCGAGGGCTGGAATGCGCGTCGCAATCATCATTGCTGTTATTTTGTTGGGCCTCGTGTGGTCGTGCAGTTCCAACGGTGCCCGTGCCGAAGGCGCTGCAGTACTCGGTGTCGGTCTTGGGGGAATTGGCCCTGGGGGATACGTGTTGCATCTCGCGACGAACAAGGCAACCAAAAAAGATGCCGAAATGGCCGCGTTTGGACCGTGTCACCAAAGTCGCAGTCCTGAGGCGCGCAACTGCAGAATCATTGCAACCTTTTCGAAGAGATGTTTTGCCGCTGCCGGAGATGTGGAAAGCGGACAGCCTGGTTTTGGTTGGGCAGTGGAGAACACGGTAGCCGCTGCCAGAAAAAGCGCGCTCGAAAAATGCAAGAAAACTGCCCGTGAAGGGCGAGAGCAGTTCTGTGTGGTCGAAGCAAATGGCTGCGACCGCGGTGCCCCGTGGTGGTAAATTCCACGTGGAAGTTGGAAATTTTGATCGTCATTGCAGAGATGCCGATTTTTTTGTGAGTAGCATTGCAACGTTCATTGACGAAGTGATAAAAAAATGGCATAAAGCAGGTGGTACCCAACCGCAGACAACTGCCAGAAGGACAAGGCAATGGCTATCGATCCAAGGTCACGTTCCAAACCGGGCACTCATCGCCTACGCATGGGCGGTTCCAGCAAGCGCTGCGAACCGGGTGGCACACGGCGCCGCATGACGAGCGTGAGCAAGTCGCCGGAATCGTCCGAGCCGTACAGCAGCAGCTCCGACGATTACAGCAACAAGAACGACGGCCCGGGACTCGGCACCCTGGCTATTGTTGTGGGCGTACTGGCTCTGCTTGGATAGCGGAAGCTGTCAGTTATTCAGTTCGGCCCAATGCCGCAATCATTTCGTACCCGCCACCTCGCGTGCCGGGTACGATTCTTTTTAAAATACACATTCTCATATTCTCAAGAATGTAAGAATATGTATAAAACAATCGGTCCCGCACATAGCGGGACCTCTATTTGTTGTATGCCGCGCTGTCGGCTGCTGCTACGGCGATTTAATCAGGCGCCACTCCTGGTCGGGGTGATCGCACGTGAGTGTGAACGGCGGCGCGTTGTTGTCGACCCACTTGATGCACTGGCCGCGGGAAACAGACTGCAGCTTGAACGTTTCCGGTGTCGGCGCGGGAATCTTGATCGAGTCGATCTTCTTCTCGATGCAAGCGTCGCGCCTTTTGGCGTTCTGAATCAGCGCACATTCGCCTGCGGCGAAGCTCGGGCCGATGGAGGAAGTGGCAATCAGTGCGGCAAGTCCCAGGCTGGGCAGCTGCAAGCGTGAAAAGAGCATGTGTGAACCTCGTGTTCGTCCAAGAGTCATTTCTAGGACGACGAGACTATGACATTTGACTAAGTTGAAGTAAAGGGGAGGGACTCCGTCGAAGGGTGGCAAGGAGTTAGTAGTGAGTGCTATATTAATTGTGGACGTAGCTCGTTCTTGCTATATGCGCCCGCATACGGCGGACGGCGAAAGTAAGTCGCCACGGGCCTTCGGCCCCGGTCATGTCCGTTGGAGCCTGCCAAGCCCCTCAGCCTCACATCCGAAGCCTGGCCCTCCTAGCTAGTCCAGAGTGAGTGCGTTTGCCCTCACCAAATCCTCCTCCGGCGCGAGCGTGCCGGAGGAGTGGATTTTATATGTTCATCAAATACTGTGTTTTGGTCAGTATACTGATTCGATAGCAGACGTATATTTTTAAATATGATTGCACACGCATCAATCAACGTTAGCAATTACAAAAAGGGGATGGATTTTTATACTTCCGTCCTCACGCCACTCGGCTACACCCAGAATATGGATTACGCCGAAGCTGCCGGTTTCAACGATGGCAAAAACACCGATTTTTGGATTGCAAAAGTTGACTCGCCAACGCCCGGGCACATCGCGTTTGAAACTAAGAGTGCTGCTGAGGTGGAGGCGTTTTATGAGGCGGCGCTTGTCGCGGGTGCTAAGGACAACGGGAAACCCGGCTACCGCACGGAATATTGGCCCGGCTACTACGCCGCGTTCGTGCTCGACGCCGACGGCAACAACATCGAGGCGGTGTGGTTTGACTACTCCAAGGTGGAGAAAGATAGGTAAATAGAAACATTCTTATATTCTCAAGAATGTGAGAATATGGCGAGAATCGGGGAGACACGGTAATGTGGACGCGGAATATGGAAACGAGTGTCTGCCACCAGGATTGGGAGGATTGCGTGTTCGAACAGAAGTCGCCGCTCATCGAGCGAATTGTTGAAGGTCAAATCAAGACCGCTGCGCTCAAGCGTCTGCTGGAGAATTATGGCTCGCGCATGTCGCTCAGCGGCACCAAGCACGACCAGGTGTTCAGCAAGCGTCGGTTTCTCTGGACGCTCCCGCTTTCCGAACTGAAAGCAATCGTCGAGTTCGCATAGGCGCCCGTCGTCAACCCTGCACCCATAGCCTCCCCTGTGCAGCGTCACAAGGGAGGCGGTTATATATGCGTTCACAAATGAAGAAAACTCATCATTTCTTCATCTTTATAGTGCTATTTTTTTGAGCAATATACTCAAAAGAATGGGGAACGATGATGAAAAAATACACGGATACGAAGGAAATCGGAGGACCCCTCAGTGCCGGTCAGGAGGAGTTGCTCAGCGTGGGGCAAGCCGCACTTTATTTAAACGTGAGCCCGGGAACAATTCGACGGTGGGCATACTTGGCGCAGTTAAATGGTAAAAAAATTGGCCAACGCGGCGACTGGCGATTTACCAAGGAAGACCTCGAGGCAATTGCCGTAACAAATACCTTAACTCCAGAGGGTGACACGGAAACACGTGTAAACAGCGAAGCCGTTTCAATAGAACTCAATCAAGAGCCGACGATGCTCGAAGCAATTGTCCAATTTTCCGACGATGCGATTATCAGCAAAACGCTCGACGGCATCATCCGTTCGTGGAATAAAGGGGCCGAGAACATTTTTGGATACACCCCGGAAGAGGCTGTCGGGCAGCACATATCGTTGATTCTTCCAATAGACCGGCTTGCGGAAGAGGCTCACATTATTTCCCGGCTTCGAACTGGAGAAATAATTGAACACTTTGATACGAAACGGCTTACAAAGGACGGCAGAGTGGTGGACATATCACTCACAATTTCACCAGTGAAGAACAAGAGCGGTGAAATCATCGGGGCATCAAAAATTGGTCGAGATGTAACTGAGCGAAAACGCCAGGAAGCAGCATTGCGCGACGAAGAACAACGGAAAGACGACTTTATCGCGGTGCTCGCGCATGAACTGCGCAATCCGCTTTCACCAATTCTCAGCGCGGCAGAGATTCTCAATCTGCAGGAAAACCAGTCCGAACACAGTCGAGAGGCTGTGGACATCATTCACCGACAGGTTCGGCATATGACGCGTCTTATCGATGATCTCTTGGATGTTTCTCGAATCAAACGCAACAAATTTATCCTGAAACAGGAGCGCGTCGACATTGCCGAAGTATTGCGCGCCGCGCTCGAGTCAACCCAAACAATCATTGAACAGTCAGGGCACACGCTCGTCACCACGTTCGCGCCACAAACCATATATGTGAACGGTGATCATGTTCGCCTCTCGCAGGTGATTACGAATTTGCTGAGCAACGCTGCTCGCTACTCGCCACCAGGCGAGACCATATGGCTTGAGGCACAGGAGGTCAATAATGAAGTACTCATCAGTGTGCGCGATTCCGGAATCGGAATCGAAGCAGAAGTGCTACCACGAATATTCGAAATATTTGTCCAAGGTAATCCTGGGCGGTCTATAAATGCAGGCCTCGGCGTAGGACTCACTTTGGCGAAGCGACTCGTGGAGTTACACGGAGGAACTATCAAAGCGCACAGTCTAGGGTTGCAACAAGGGAGCACCTTCACGGTTGCGTTGCCCATCAGCGTACAGAATGCGCTTGACCTCGCGGTGCAGACACCAGCTCGTGCGGCGAGTGTGGGCTCGTTGCGCATTCTCATTGCAGATGACAATAAAGACGCTCTCACCACACTCTCGACGATGCTTCGTCTGCGGGGCAACGAAGTTGCAACTGCGTCCGATGGATTGGAGGCGGTCCGAGAAGTCACGCGCTTTAATCCCGATTTCGTTTTGCTCGACATCGGCATGCCTAATATGAATGGATATGAGGCGGCGAGGCTAATCCGGACTAATAATCACGGTAAAAGAATAAAGTTAGTGGCAATTACTGGATGGGGTCAGGCAGCTGATAAATCTCGCGCTCTAGAAGCCGGTTTTGACTCGCACATGACAAAGCCAGTCGACGCAAGCGCTCTGTCGCAGCTCCTCATGGACTTTGCACAACACAGAGATAAATAAATAAACTATCGTCCTCGAATGGGGATGAATCATGTATTCGTGTTTAGCCACTCGCGAGCGGCACTGATGTCCTCGGAGGTAATAGCATGGCCACTGTTTGTAATATTGAGGGTCACGTCAGCGCCGGATTCTTCCAACAGCGCTGCGAGTTGCTCCGCGTCTCCATCGGGCACCATCATGTCGTTTGCTCCTGCGCTGATTAATATTGGTTGTCGACTAAATGTCGGCGGATCATCCGCAAGGGCTGCCATCATGGGACGAAATAGAATCGCCGCACGCAGACGATTTGGGTAAAGACAGTGCATGTGCAACAGGATGTTGGCACCATTTGAGTAGCCGACTCCAACAAGCGAGCCAGACGGTGCGCTAAAGCGACCTTCCATTTCAATAATAAATTGACTCAATTCTTCTGTACGCTGTTTCAAATCTGCGCGATTAAACATTCCTGGTGCGTTGCGCTCAAAAAAACGGTTCATGCCTTCTTCGCGCACTTTACCCCGCGGAGCAATCAGGCAGGCGTTTTCATCAAGTTTTTCTCCAAGTTTGAGGATTTCGACTTCACTGCCCCCTGTGCCATGCAAAAGTAAAAGGGTCCTCGGTCCGGTCTTTTGTACAAATTCAAAGACGAAACCGCCAAGGCTGTTGAACGTCATAGAGGAAGCTTTAAAGGTAATAAAGATTCTTCAATTATGCTTCGATGTGCTTCGAATTGTGGCGGCAATCTCAATGATGTACCGAGCGCATCGAGGGGTTCGTCTACCGTGAATCCAGGTGTGTCTGTCGCGATTTCAAAAAGAATCCCGCCGGGCTCATGGAAGTACACCGAGTGAAAATAGGTACGATCAATAACAGGCGTGGCATCGATGCCGCTCGCGAGAAGTTCACTGCGCAACGAAAGTTCGTCGGCATCGGTGCGGGCACGGAACGCGATGTGATGAACACTGCCTGCCGCTATCAGAGCACGCGTGAGGTCCGGAGCAATCCGGATTAAAAGAGAGGCGCCGGGCTCATGCGCAATGCCTTGAAAGTAGTAGATACCATTTTCCGTTGCAATCTCACGGTACGCGAGCTTTTCTATAAGTAACTTTCTCGTGAGTGCGAGACTGTCCTCGCAGAGCGTCACGCCGTAGAATCCCAGTATTGCTGTTCCCTCCGTAAGAGGGCCGCGTACCCAGGGTTTCGAGACTATGGCAGTCGTTTCCTCGACGAGCTCGAGCTCGATGCCGTCGGGGTCTTTGAACGCAAGGCGTTGCCGTGTGAACACAACTTTCTTTTCGAAGGGAACATCGCATTCAGTCAGTCGCACTTCCCAAAATTCGAGAGCCTTAGCGGGAATCGCGAAGGATATGGTTGATACCTCACCCACACCGCTTTGTCCCTTGCGTGCATTCGGCCAGGCAAAAAAAGTGAGAATCGTACCAGGATTTCCTGCGGCATCGCCGTAGTAGAGATGGTACGCACGCGGGTCGTCAAAGTTGATGGTGACTTTTACCAACCGAAGTCCGAGCACACCCGTATAGAAGTCGATATTTTTTTGTGGGGCCGCCGTGATTGCGGTTACGTGATGAAGTCCTGGTACATTCATACATCCGTAAGTACATCATGATTCGCCGCCAATTGCGATGAAGTTGTATCAACAATTACTGCGTATTCATTTGCACAAAGACTGGCGCGACGTACAGAATGCTATTCTGATTGCATGCGCGAATTTCCCAAAGACGCAAAATATTACTATTTCGGATACGGTTCAAACATGAACTCGCAGGTCTTTCAGGGTCGCCGCAGTATGAAACCCACCAAAATTGAGCGTGCTGTCCTCAAGGAATATAAGCTCGTATTTAATCAGCCAGGAATACCATGGCTCGAACCATCGTTTGCAAATATCGAGGAAGCTCCAGGGGAGTATATCGAGGGCGTGCTCTACGAAATCACTGGCGAGGAAATGGTTCGCTTAGATAAGTCAGAAGGCAATGGCGCGTACGACATTGTGACTTCCAATGTAGAGGGTGAGGTCAGTGGCACAGTAGAAGCACACACGTTTGCGACTAAAAATGTGTCTGCCGGTTTGCACCCTTCGCTTCGTTATATGAACTTACTCATAAATGGGGCTCAAGAACACGGTCTTTCACCAGAGTGGATACAAATGCTTCGGGAGGCTCCGTTTAGCAGTGGGCAAGTATCGCGACATCTCTCACCCGTTATTATGTTTGTGAACCGAACATTCCTTAGACTCGGTCTTCCGCATCCATTTCGCTGGTGGAAGCGCTACCACATTGCAAAAGCAAAGCGTCAAACAAGGGCTTAAACACGGGCTATTTTAGCCTTGACACGCATTGACAAGCGTGTCCTATTGTGATACTATTCCCGGTAGCGTCCAACGGGGACGTATATCCAAGGGGAGAGACCACATGCGATACGGAAAGCGCGGATTCGGATACCAGAATGACGAATTTGGGTTCGGCAACGTGCTCGATCTCGACTACATGGGCTTCGGCACGTATGGCGCTCCGCCGCTCGTGCCTTCAGCCAATGTTCCCGTGCCGTATATCGGCATGGGGGACAAGGCGATGACCGGCATCAGTTCGTCATCGCCGGTTCCGATGGCGTACAGCTGGTGGATGCCGGTTGTTGAAGTGCGTCACAGCGAAAGCGCGAACTACTATAACTCCGACTTTTGGCAGAATGCCTGGGGTTCGGGCGGTCACTACGACTTCAGCAGCTTCGCGCTGCAGACTGTGGAACGGTTCACGCCGTTCTCGCACACGACCGCGTTCCGCATCACAATTTCCGAGGGCGCCGGCAACTGGTACAACGGACAGGACTTCAACTTCTCGTCCGGCTGGAACCACACCTACGTCGCGGAAGGTGTTCGCACCGAAACGCCGTGGGGTACCTCCGACACGTTCCACTTCCTCGACACGTCGGGGCAGAACAGCCATGTGCAAATCGGCAACATCGTGAACGACGTCTACCACGGCGAAACGCACGAAGGCGCCAGTCTGCAGGTGAATACGGTGCTCGCGTCAATGAGCGCTTCCACGTCCAGCGACGTCTCGACCGACTCGTTCCACTTCGCAATCGGCAACAACTCGAGCGACGGCGTGAATCAGGTCGTTCGCACGGCGTCGAATGTGCAGTACAGCGACATCTTCGGGCGCCAAGCAGTGGGCCAGAGCTTCTCGCTCGATATCCTTGAGCAGGGGAGCGAGCAGAGCGGCGATTACTTCCACGCGCACACCAACACGCTGTCAATCAGCCAGTCGGATTCGACTACGGTGACGCCGGGCAACATGTTGCCGGACGCCTACGTGATCGCGCTGCTGGAACAACAGGGCCATGGACTCGGCCTGGGCTAGTTCTTCCGTCTTCGGCAGTTACCGATTGACGATGCACAAAATATCAAAGGCCGCAGGAATTTCTGCGGCCTTTCGTTTTGCCCTAAATATTTGAACTTACCGGGTTTTCGGCTGGCGTGCTTCGCGCGGAAGCAGTGTGCCCGTTGCGACGACTTCGTCGCGTAGCTTCGAAAATATTGCAACGACGTGCGCCGGTCTCAGGGACACGCGCGCCTCATTTTGGCGCGGCCGATAGACAAATGTGACGCTATTACTTGCAGCAAGTGCCCGCAGCGCGTGTTCACAACGCAGCAATCGTGCGCGGAAAGCGCGTTCAATGTAGTCGTGATGCTTTTTCGAGCCATACCGCACCTTCTTGTCATTCCACCATACCCAGGTGCGTTGCTTGTTTCCCGCAAACGTTTGCGCCGTCATTGTGAGCGAGCGCAGTGCCTTGTGGCGCTTTACCGTATACGGACGCATGCGTATCGCTTGAATGAACCCCTCCACTGAAGCAGGGGACACATCGTGCAGAAGAAACGCTCCGTCGAGAGAAACAGCGAGCGCGATGCCGCGCCAGTCTCGTGCATGACAGGAAATCGTGACTATCGGTGTTGTCGCTTTTTTCGGCATAGCCCCACCCTTCGCCGGTTGCCTGCCAACATAGTGCCTTATTACTGCAATCCTACAACACTGTCCTTTTATAGAGTGTATTGATACATTGCCCGCAGGCGGCACCCCCAAAAGGGGTGCGTGTTGCTTTGATAATTCAGTTAGTTAGCTACAACAGGGAGTCGTCTCATGTTTCAGCTCTATGCTCAGGATTCAAGAAATCCGAATGTTGAGCGCGTGCTCAATATCGAGACCGAGGGCAATGCGCCCCTCACCGACAAACAGATTCGCGATATCCGCTGGATTCTCGAGTCTCCAGGGGTGCGCACGACTAAGCGCAGCAAGCTTCTACAGAGCCATGCGATTGAAGTCGGTCCGCAGTTGCGGATGGAAACCGGCGACTCAACTCGCTTGGTCGAAATCTGCAAACGAATCGGCATTTCGATTTCGCGCGCTGAGATGTCGAAACGGCATCGGGTTACTCCCGGTACGGTCGGCAAAGAAATCATTCGTCGTGGCATTGACCCGCTCCTCGAGCAGGTCTATGCCGGGCGTCTGAAATCATTTTTCAGCACCGAAACTCGGGTTCCCACGTTGTGGTTTCCCGAAGTTACCGATGCAGAGTCACTGCGTCGTGTGAACGACACTCACAAGTTCGGTCTGAAGGAGCTTTTGTTCGAGTTCGTGCTCACTCTGCTCGAAGGGCGCACGCCCTCCGATGCGTTGCTCGCACTGCTCGGGGCGTCGCTCTCCGAACATACGCGTCACGGCACCATCAAGTCACCGATTATTCTCAATGGTGTTCTGCAACCGCAGACCATCATCGAGATGGTCCAGGAACCGTGGCGCAAAAACCCGGGCAACAGCCTGGTCCAGTTCCACGACGGCGCTGGTGTGATTGAAGGACACTCAGGTGTCCCGATTCTCATGCCGATGGACCCGACACGAATCAGCGACATAGTCGAACGACTTCTCGACATCTGCTACACCATCACCGCAGAAACACATAGCCACCCAAGCTACGTGTCTCCGGTGCCTGGTGCCGAGACGGGAGTCGGCGGCATGCTGCGCGATTTGTTCACGCAGGGAAAAGGTGCGCTCGTGCTCGGCATGATTATTGCCGGTTACTGCACGGGCAACTACATGATGCCGGAACACAAAATCGCTGGCGAAGAACTCGGCGGCGTGAAGCAAGAAGGCTACGCGACCTCGCTCGAAGGCATCCTTGGTATGAGCGATGGCGCGTGCGACAACGCCAACAAGACTGGCGTTGCGATTACGCAGGGGTTCGTCGACAGCTTCGAGCAGGTGGTGAACGGTAGACACACCGCTTGGGAAAAGTTCATCTGCTACGTCGGCGGCAGCGGAATCACGGACAAGAAGCAAATTTTCAAGCAACCGCTTGAAAAGGGGATGTTGATTCTACGCGTCGGTTCTGCCACACGCAGGGTCGGTGTCGGAGGGGCAACGCTCTCAAGCGAACAGGGCGGCACCGCAGAAACAAAACTCGACACCGCCTCAGTGCAACGTGCTGACGCGGTGGAGGAGAGTGCCGTGTTCCGCGGCTTGAAATGCTTTATGCAGCTTGGTCTGAAAAATCCGGTTATCGATTTGGTGGACCAAGGAGCAGGTGGCCTCGGCAACCTGTTCTTCGAGCTTGTTGGATTACTCGGCGGCAAACTTAATCTGCGGAACTTACGTATCGCAGATAAAACAATGTCGCCGCGCGAACAGCTGATTGCGGAAACGCAGGAAGCGGTCGGCATTGTTATCCGACGGAAATCACTGAAGCTCGTCATGCAAGTGTTCGAACGTGAAGGAGCGTTCGTCGAAGTCCTTGGCAAAATCATTGGCAACGGTCGATTCGTCGTTGACTCGGTCGACGGCATCGTCGTAGATGTTGCTGTCGAAAAGGCGCTTTCGAACCCGCCCTGGCAGCCCATCAGGTGGGATGACATTCCCAACGAGCTGCCAGCACTCGTTCTGCCCACGGAATACAAACTGGCAGAATTGGTGCGACAGGTGTTCACGCTTCCGGCCGTCGGCTCGAAGCGTCACCTCATCATCAAGGGCGACCAGTCCGTAGGCGGTCGAATTGCACAGCAACAAATTTGCGGACCATTGCAGATGCATGTCGCAAACGTTGCGGTTCTCGCAGCGTCGTTCAACTCCAACGTCGGTATGGCAACGGCTCGCGGTCACCAAGGAGTGCTTGGTCTCGTGAGCGCCGAAGCGCAGGGCAGGATGGTGATTGGAAAAATGTATACCAACATCGTCGGGGCTCGCATTTCCTCGCTTGCAGACTTGAAGTGCCGTCTTAATGAAATGGCGGCACCGCAGCAACCGGGCGAGGGTGCAAAAATGTACCGCGGCGTGCGTTCGTCCTGCCAGATTATGGAGGTCATTCGCACGGCTTCGAGCGGAGGCAAGGATAGTCTCGGCTCGGCGGTGAAGAAGGCTTTGAGTTACGTCGTAGGACCCATGCAACTCGTTGCGTACGGGCATGCACCGGTCAACGACATACGCCAGGTCGTGAATCCCGATGCAAAGGGACGCGGCATGCTGCTCTACCTCAACAGCCAAGGACAATTCCGTCTTGGCGGTTCCGCGCTTGCGCAATCGATGAAACAGCTCGGCAACGAGTGTCCCGACATCGACTTCCCACTCAGTTTCGTGCGCTCGCTCGAAGCAATTCTTGCACTGCATGACGCGGGATTGATGACGGCATTGCACGATGTTGGTCGCGGTGGACTCGTCACGACCTTGCTCGAGATGTTCATGGCGGGCAACCGCGGTGGATGTATCGAAGTGGGAGACCGCGACGTGTTACCGTTCCTCTTCAATGAGGAAGTGGGACATGTCATCGAGTGCAAGCCGGAGAATCTGGACAAGGTGCTCGCGATTCTGAAAGAACATGGCGTCGAAAATGATGCGCATGTAATCGGGAAAACGGGAACTATGGCGGATCGGCACGTGACTATTACTTCGGGCAGGCAAACACTGCTGCACGAAGACATCGGCACGCTGCGCGTGTGGTGGGAGGCAACGGCAACCGCGCTTGAAATGCGTCAGACGAACCGGGACATGGTTCTGCAGGAAGTCGCACGGTTCAACGACCCGCGTGTCATCCGCTACGACCATACATTCCGGGCATCCGCGCCCGCCATCATCCGAGTCGCCAAGCCCTATGCTGCGGTTTTCCGCGCCAAGGGTACCAACGGCTACGAGGAATATATCGCGGCGCTCGTTCGTCACGGCTTCAAGGTGGTCAACATCCACATGAACGATATCTTCAGCAGACGCGTACGGTCGCTGAAGAAGTTCCAGTTCGCCGGTTTTCCGGGCGGCTTTGCCGACGGAGATGCGGGTGGTTCTGCAAAAGGCTGGGCGGCGTCAATTCTGCTCAACGACAACGTGAACGCGATGTTCGCCGACTTCTACGAACGACCGGACACTGTCTCGTTTGGACCATGCAACGGGGCACAGTTGATGTCACTCATCGGCTGGACACCGGGTCGTCATGTTGCGGATAAGCGGCAGCCACGGCTCGTTGAAAATAAATCCGGCCGGTTCGAAGGCCGGTGGATTCCGCTGAAGGTCATGGAAGACACCGATTCACCGCTTCTGCACGGAATGGGTGGAATGGTGCTTGGCGTGTGGAGTGCTCACGGCGAAGGACAGTATGTGTTTCAGGACGAGAAAGTGTATGCCGATATCGTCAAAAACAAACTCGTGCCGTTCGTCTATGTGGGTCTCGATGGGGAAGCAACCGAAGCGTACCCGTTCAATCCGAACGGCTCGCGCGACGGTGTGGCGGGATTACTCTCCCGCAACAAGCGGCATCTCGCGACGATGCTGCACATGGAGCGCTGCAACCTCGAACACCAGATGGGCTACGTTCCCGAGGAGTTCAAAGGCCAGGGCGCGCCGTGGGATCGCTTGTTCCACAACATGCGATATCTGTGCGACCAATCATAAAATTGCCTCAACTAACTGAATTGACCCGCCCGGCAGCATCGTGTTGCCGGGCGCGTTTTCTTTTGTGTACAATGAATACATGCCCCGCAACGTGATTATTTTTATGATACTCGTGTTCCTCACATCAATCGCGGTGTTCGTATTCACGAGTGAGCGCGCAATTGCCCCGACGCTGGACATTCGCGACAATCCACAAGACGAGTACTACCAAGAAGAGGCCTACAAAAACCGAGTGATGGATATCGACACCTTTGTGAGCGTAAACATTTCCAAACTTTCACCAGTACAGGAAACGCTTGGCGGGAAGTTTTTCGTCACACAAATCAGTTCGAAAAACGGCAGCGGAGTCGTGCAATACGAAGACGGCCACATGCAGTACACCGCTGACTTCAACTACACTGCTTCTGCAGACAACGGCTACACCATCACCAAGTTTCGAATTCGGGAAAATTAGCCGCATTGTGTAACACAAATGAGTATCCCCGGGCTTGCGAGCCCGGGGATTGTTTTGTTACACCTTCGGCTGCCGAAGGTATGCGAGAAAAAACATGCATCCACACACAGAGAGAATTGCACCGAAGATCATCGCACTGTTCAGAAATCCGATCGCATCTATCGACAATCCGAATACGAGCGACGTCACAATGGTGGCGGCGTTTGCAAGTGCCGATTGAATCGATAGCACCGTGTTGCGCGCAACGCTCGCAATGCGGTGATTCAAGTACGCAGAAGTGATTGGCCCCGAGAGTCCTTCCGCAAACGAGCGCGGAACGATGAGCGCGATCGACGTCATGAATGGGTGCGCCGCCGAAGCCAATAGTGTTGCGCCTTGCGATGCGGAGACCACAAGCATGCAGAAGCGTTCACTGAACTTCTCCTTGATGCGATACGCGTAGCGGCTCGTGATTCCTGCGATGAAGTTGGTAGAAAAGCCGATTACACCCAACCACGCAGTCGAAACCCCTATCAATCCGTAGTACGGGTTGTACCAGTACCAGAGTGACCCGGAGACTCCGAGAAATGCAGAGAATGCGACAATCCAACGCACGTGTACGTTCTCGTGTGTTGCAACGATGCCGCGCTTGAGGTCGCTGAAGCGATTCTCGAGCCCGTGCGCGATTACACGTGTCGGTTCGGTGTAGAAGAACGAACCGACAAGTGGTAGGAATGTGAGCGGGACTCCGATGAGGAGGGGAAGCCTTAGATCGATTGCGGCAAGCACTCCAACAGAAAGTGCGCACACGCCTTTGATTTTTAACCTCCACCCGACTGCTGCGCCGAGAATGCGAGCGTATTCGGATTCTCGCCCCTTTTCTTTGAGTGTTTCGTACAGGAGCGAGGTGTCGGTGCCCGATTGTAGGCAGCCGCCGACTGCCATGAGAATGCCCGCAGTCCACAAGTGGATAGGACTCGACATTGCCATGAACAGAATCGAACCGACCCCGTAGATGATGCGGGCCGCAATAAGTGTGCGTCTGCGGCCGAAGATGTCGGAGATTGCGCCTGCAGGAACCTCGAGCACCGCCGAAAGTGCATGCAGGGCTGCCTGCATGTAGAAGATTTCGGCGAGTGAGATTCCGGTAAGCCCCGTGTACAGATCGACCGTTATGATTCCCAGCAGCAATGACTCGCCAAAGATTGCCTGGAGATAGTAGAGCCGAATATTTCGACTCGCTTGTACATCCGTCATCCAATTTCCTTATGTGGTTTGTCAGCGAACGAGGGCCTTTCGACCCTGCTGAGTCGAAAAGCCCTCGGGCTTTTCAAGTCAGCCGAGGGCTCTGGGCTCGTTCGGTCCTAAGACCGCGGCTGATTTGAAGTTATGTTGCGAAGACTATACATGAAAATACTATTCTGTCAAGTTTTTCTAAACACCTACACATCGATAAGGTATACTGCTTTTCCATATGGCAGACATCAAAGACAAAAATTTAGCAGTGCAGGGGAAGCAGCGCATTGAATGGGCGGAACGCGACATGCCGGTGCTCAAAGCCGTGCGTGAACAGTTTGAAAAAGAACAGCCGTTTGCTGGAAAGACGATGGCGGCAGTACTTCACGTTACCGCCGAGACCGCGAATCTTGTTCGCACATTAAAAGCGGGGGGTGCAAACGTATTGCTCGCAGCATCAAACCCACTTTCTACTCAGGATGATGTTGCGGCATCACTCGTTGCCGACTTTGGTATCGAAACCTTTGCAATCAAGGGCGAAACCACCGAAACATTTTTCAGCCACATCGAGGCGCTTATTGCCGCAAAGCCGGTGCTCACGATGGACGACGGCGCGGATTTAGTAACACAACTCCATCAGAAACATGCAGACATGCTTCCATCAATGCTTGGTGGCACCGAAGAAACAACAACGGGAGTAATCCGATTGCGCGCAATGCACAAAGACGGGGCGCTTAAAATGCCAATCGTTGCTGTGAATGACGCAAAGACGAAGAACATGTTTGATAATCGCTATGGTACCGGCCAGTCAACGCTCGACGGGATTATCCGTGCAACCGATATTCTGCTTGCAGGTAAAACTGTTGTTGTTGCCGGCTATGGATGGTGTGGCAAAGGACTCGCGTCACGTGCAAAGGGAATGGGCGCGAATGTCATTGTTACCGAAATCGACCCAATCAAAGCACTCGAAGCCGGTATGGACGGCTACTACGTGATGCCGATGTTAGACGCTGCGAAGGTGGGCGATTTGTTCTGCACCGTAACAGGCAACGTGGATGTAATTCGCGCCGAGCACTTTAAAGTTATGAAAGACGGTGCAATGGTCTGCAACTCAGGACACTTCGACGTAGAAATCAATCTGGTAGAACTTTTGGCACTTGCGGGCGCAGAACCAAAAAGAGTTCGCAACAACGTGCAGGAATACATGGTCGCAGGGAAGCGAATCTATGTTTTGGCAGAAGGACGCTTGGTCAACTTGGCTGCTGCCGAAGGACACCCGGCCTCTGTTATGGACATGAGCTTTGCTACTCAGGCTCTTGCCTCTGCGTGGATGGCAACGCAGCCAACCCCACTCGCTCCTGGTGTGTATGAGGTGCCAGATGCAATGGAGCAGCGTGTCGCGAGCCTAAAACTTGCGGCAATGGGCATGCACATGGACGTTTTGACGCCAAAACAGGAGGAATATCTCAATAGTTGGCAGCACGGAACCTAGTCCGACGCCCAAATTACACCCCATCTGCTTCGTTGCGGAGCCTCAAGTGGCCTCTCGTCGTACATTCAGTACGAGTCGCGTCCACTTTTCTCCGCGCCTCGCATCTGCGGTGTAATTTCGGGTCGGAATCACCAAATGGCAGAATCGAAATTGTGCGAATATCACAATCAATTTAGCCTGAAGTCAAATAAAATGGCATAAATATGGCTCAACAGAGCCATATTTTTGCTTGACATCGGTCTTGCAAAATGCTACTATCTTGTGGCTGGGGTGACCCGGCAGCGCATGACAACATTTGGTACAGCGGCCGTTACGGGCGCTTTTCTTTTGCACAGTTTTGTTCCGGTGGCATTTGCCGCCGAAACCAACTTGGTAGAGGAAACGCCGGAACAGCCTACATACCCGACACTGACCGTAAAGATGACTGCTTATAACGCAGTTCCCGGTCAGACGGACGATACGCCTTTCACTACCTCGATTGGCGCTTACACAAACCCCGACATCATCGCGGCTCGGTCAAAAGACCTTGCTGATGAGTTGCCATACGGGACTGTTATTGAAGTTGTGCCTGCTTCCACCTCTACTCCCAAAGACGTAAACTGCGGCCGCCAAGTCGTACACGACCAAATCGGCCTGCGCGTGATTGCCGACGCTATGAACCCGCGAATCACGAATACTGTTGATATTCTTCTCGACCACAAGGAGCTCGTGCAGGTCGGTAAGATTAAGCGTAATCCGGCCAAGGCGCTTGGTATGTGCAAGAATGTAACGATTAAAATCGTCGGGCGCATCGATACAAAGAAGATGCCAAAGACTCAAGACGAACTGGCGCTTGCGCTGGAAACACGCAACATCGCGATAGATGGGGAGCTTGCCATCGCGGTGAAAGCTAGATAAGTGATATACATATCGTATGCGTGCAGCTAACGTCATACACATCGTGACCCCGACAGGGGTCAATTTAAATGGATTGTGGTTTGGTCCAAAAAAGCCAGAGCGAGTCGTTGTGCTCGTGCACGGGCTCATGTCGAGTGCGTTTTCTATGCGCCGCGTTCTCGAATTGGTAGACAAAAAAACTGCAGTGCTCACATTCAACAACCGTGGTTTTGGTCTGATGAACTACATAACAAAAAACATTCGGAACTCAAAGAAACAGAAGTGGATTCTGGCGGGATGCGCACACGAGGTGTTTACCGACTGCGTAGACGACATAGAAGGAGCTCTCGATTTTGTTCGCGCCCAGGGTGTACGAAAAATATTCCTGGCAGGGCACTCAACGGGTTGCCAGAAATCTATCTACTTTGCCTCGCGCGGCAATACCAAACACCTCAAAGGAATAATTTTGCTCGCACCAATTAGCGACTACGCGTCGTACCGTGCGCTCGACGACAAGAACGGAGCTCACAAAAAGGCTCTGGCTGTAGCCAGACAGCTCGTAAAATCCGGAAAACCGCATGCAATGATTCCGGACGAGCTTGCGGGAGAGTTTAAATGCGACGCACAGCGATTTATAAGTCTCTATACACCTGATTCTCCAGAAGAAGTATTTTCATACGCTTCGCCAAAGGTGCTCCCGAAGTCGCTCAGAGCTGTAAAGCTACCAATACTGGTGGTACTGGCGGAAAAGGATGAGTATTCAGACCGACCGGCGGTGGCAATGGCTGATTGGTTTACAAAACACATCTACACAGGTGAAGCGGTAATCGTAAAAGGCTCGGACCATAGCTTTACTGAACAAGAGCGGCCACTCAAGCGTGCGATGGTGTCATTCATGAAAGAGGGCTACAATTAATTCGTCTTTATCTACCCCTGACACCAAAGGTCAGACACTGGGCGCAAATCAAATTTATGAAACACAATAAAGGAATCTGGCTGGCTGTAGTATCAGTGATTGTGGTCGCTGCGCTTGGCTTGTGGTGGCTGTCTCAAAAAGGTGTAACCGGAATGCTGAGCGGACTCAGTGGTTCTACGAGCACAATTCAAGCTGCAACGACAACAGCTACGACTGCACCGGTTGTGGTCAAGAAAGAGGTCAGCAAGAAGAATCAAGACGTTGCCACAATCGTGCGAGGACTCACCAATGCATCCACCTTTAATGCCTATTTTCGCTCCACTGGCATTGCAGCAACAATTAACCCGAAGTCGCAGAGCAAATATACAATTTTCGTACCGACAAATGGGGCATTCGCGCAATTACCACCAGGCACCGTGAGTGCCATGACCGCGGACCAGAAAAAACGCCTTATTCAATACCACGTCGTTTCTGGCAGGCAGGTAGACCCGGACCAGATGGCGGTTGGGCAGATTGAATCGCTCTCACGGGACGTACTCAATTTTAGCTACGGCGCAGACAAGATTCCAATGGTGAATAGCGCGATTGTAATCACGCAATACGTGGGAACCAACGGTGTCGTTATTGTAATTGATAACGTGTTATTACCCCCCAAGAAAAGTAACTAGGCTGGGGCATTAGTTTGCCCACAAAAAAACTCCGAAAGGGGTGTTTTTTGGCTGAGAATCATGATAGAATCGCGCCAACATGCCAGAAGCCACGATGACAGAACGTGCCGTAGAGGCCGCTCAAACGAGCGGTCTGCCTTTAGAGCACATAGCGGAGACTGCAAACACAACTGCGCTGCCTGTGGAGCACGCGGCAGAGGCTGCCCACCAAAGCGGTATCCACGTGGCACTCTCCGCCGAGCAAATCGGCACATTTTTGGGTATTCCGCTCACCAACACACTCCTCATGAGCTGGATTGTCATGGCGATGCTCTTCACGCTCGCTTTTTTCGTACGCGCGAATCTCAAGGTGATTCCAGGCAAGTTCCAAACATTCATCGAGCTGATGTTCTCCTACATATACGAGTTTATCGAGACCACTCTTGAAGATAAGACCTGGGCACGCCGCATCTTTCCACTACTCCTTACTTTGTTTTTGTTTATCGCATTGGCAAACCTCATCGAGTTTACGCCTGGAATCGGTTCCATTACCGTGCAACACGATGGAGAAACTGCACCGCTCTTGCGTAGTATGAATACGGACCTCAATGTGACTCTTGCACTCACGTTCATCGTAATGTTCGTCATTGAGTTTGCAGGCATCTTTGCGCTCGGGCTTTTCAAGTACGCGGGGAAGTTTATCAACTTTTCCTCGCCAATTAATTTCATTGTCGGACTCATCGAATTGATTTCGGAACTCTCGCGATTCATTTCGTTCTCGTTCCGATTGTTCGGCAACATTTTTGCAGGCGAGGTGTTGATTGCAGTAGTGTCGTTCTTCGTACCATACTTCCTGCCGGCGCCGGTCATGGCGTTCGAGATGTTCGTTGGAATTGTGCAAGGAGCAGTGTTTGCACTTTTGACGCTGTTTTTCGTCAAAATGGCAATCGCGGAACCGCACGGGAGCCACCCCTAGTTTTTACGAGTGAAAGAAGGCTTTCACTCTGGTGGCTTCAGTGCGGCTTTGTGATAAAGTAAGGCCGAATAAATTATTAGAAAATAGACTACCAATCCTATGGACATGGAATCAGCACGACTCATCGGTATGGCGATTGCAGCAGGCTTCGGCGTGCTCGGGCCTGGTATCGGCGTGGGTCTCATTGGCGCAGGTGCAATGGAGGCAATCGGACGCAATCCGGATGCGGCAGGAAAAATCGTTTCAAACATGATTCTTCCTATCGTTTTCTCTGAGGCGCTCGGTATTCTCGCACTCGTTGTCGCATTCATTATTAAGTTCGTTTAACCCCTGCACTCTGTTATGGAAGGTCTCGTATCAGCATTTGGTTTGGATCTGCGCCTCCTGATTATTCAGGCGGTGAACTTTGCCGTGCTGCTCGGAGGCTTGACCTATTTCCTCTACACGCCGGTCATGAACATGATCAAAAAGCGTCAGGAAATGGTTGCCGAAGGTGTGCGTTCTGCCCAAGAGGCTGACCGCGTGCTCGCGCACTCCAAAGAACAGGGTGAGGGGATTGTTGGCAATGCCGCTCGCGAAGCGGAGGCACTTGTGGCTGCCGCTCGCGCACGAGCCGATGAAAAAGGACTTGAATTGGTGAAAGAGGCTGAGCACAAGGCGCACGCAGTGATGGCAGACGCCACGTCGCGCGCCGAAGAGGCTAAGCGATTGGCGCTCATGGAGAGTGAAAAAGAAATTACCCGCGCTGCGGTTTTGGCAGCAGAAAGAATCCTTCGAAAGGAGGCGGCGAAGTAAACGGGTATGGAAAAAGTGTACGCACAGGCTTTGTGGCAGCTCGTAAAAAACGGGATGGATGCAAAGGTTGCCGTGCACGCGATTCACGACCGACTTGAAAAAGAGGGTCGTGTAATCCTCATGCCGCGCGTGGCGCATGCGTTTGAACGCATTGCACAACGCGAGGCGCGCAAGACTGATTACACCCTTTCGGTTGCGCGTGAACAGGATTTGGCGCACGCAAAGAAGGAAATGAAGGCGCTCACGGGGGATCTCGACATCGACGTCGATAACCTCAAGACGCAAGTCGACGATACATTAATCGGCGGCTGGCGCCTCGAGGGCAACGAGAAGCTCGTGGACGCATCTCACAAGAAGCAGTTACTCGATCTATATAACAGCGTCACGCGCGTATAACAGCGAAAAAACTTAACAACAGCACTATGGACTCATCAACGGTACAGAAAATCATCAAAGAGATTGAACACCTCTCTCCGAAGACGCACGGCGAACATGTTGGCCGCGTGGTTTCTGTCGGTGACGGCGTTGTCGCAATCGACGGACTTTCAAAGTCGGTGATGTCGGAAATCATCATCTTCGACGAAGAGAAAGGAAAAAAGCTTGCAGACGCTGTGGAGGAATCGTCGGTACTTTGGGGCTTGATTCTCAACCTTGAAGAAGATGGTGTGCGCGCAACGATTCTTGGCGACACCGCGCGCGTGAAAGAAGGCATGACCGTCAAATCGACCGGCAAGGTGCTCTCTATTCCCGCAGGCGAGAGCATGCTTGGCCGTGTGGTGAATGTGCTTGGAGAGCCAATCGATGGCAAGGGACCATTCACAAACACAACAATGATGCCCGTTGAGCGTGAGGCGTCGGGCGTCATCGACCGAAAATCCGTATCCGTTCCGCTCCAGACGGGCATTAAGGCAATCGACGCGATGATTCCAATCGGCCGAGGACAGCGCGAGCTCATCATTGGCGACCGCGGCACTGGCAAAACAACTGTTGCAATCGATGCAATCATCAACCAGAAAAATGAACCAGCAGACAAGCGTCCAATTTGTATCTATGTGGCCATCGGCCAGAAGGAATCAAAGACCGCGCGCATAGTGCAGCAATTGCGCGAGACGGGTGCACTCGAATACACAATCATTGTGGATGCTCCAGCATCTGCTCCAGCTGCTCTGCAGTATCTCGCGCCGTTCTCCGGCGTTTCTATCGGCGAGTACTTTATGGATAAGGGAAAGGACGTGCTTATCATCTACGACGACCTTTCTAAGCAGGCTGTTGCATACCGTGAGCTCTCACTCCTGCTCCGACGCCCACCAGGCCGCGAAGCGTATCCGGGCGATGTGTTCTATTTGCATTCACGCTTGTTGGAACGTGCAGCACGACTCTCTGAAGCAAAGGGAGGTGGCTCAATCACGGCGTTGCCGATTGTTGAAACGCAGGAAGGCGACGTTTCTGGTTACATCCCAACCAACGTGATTTCAATCACTGACGGGCAAATGTTCGTAACTGCCGAACTCTTCAACAAGGGTATTCGACCGGCAATCGATGTGGGCATCTCGGTATCACGCGTTGGCTCCGCAGCACAAACGAAGTCCATGAAATCAGTAGCAGGA
The DNA here is from genome assembly GCA_964471165.1 of uncultured Candidatus Saccharibacteria bacterium. Taxonomy (GTDB): domain Bacteria; phylum Patescibacteriota; class Minisyncoccia; order Phycocordibacterales; family UBA2100; genus UBA10103. The sequence goes on along the minus strand of CAYYEX010000005.1, from coordinate 89,271 downwards.
GGACTCAAGCTCGAACTCGCGCAGTTCCGCGAACTTGAGGCGTTCATGCAATTCGCGTCCGACCTCGACAAGGCGACAGCAGACCGCATCGCATCTGGACAGCGCATGGTAGAGGTGCTCAAGCAGAAAAATGGACACCCAATTCCACTCGAGAAGCAGGTGGCGATGATATTTATCGCTGGTAAGGGATTCCTGCATCAGGCGCCGGTCAACAAGGTTGTTGAGGTGGAGCGACTGTTTATGGAATTTATGGACGGGCAGTACTCACACGTGCTCGAGACAATCAAGACGAGTGCCGTGCTCTCCGACGAATCAAAAGAGGCGATTCTTAAAGCTGGCGAGGAGTTTAAACTCGCTCACCCGGAACTGTTCACAATACGGGTATAGGGAATAGGTGATTGGGAATAGTGCGAGCGAATGAAATACGAATCACTACAACCTACAACCTACAACCTAAAACCTACAACCTACCTATGGCGAACCTGAAAGCAATCAAATCAAAAATCATCTCGTACAAAAAAACGGGAACTGTTACGCATGCCATGGAGGCGGTGTCGGCGGTAAAGATGCGCAAGGCTCAGGAGCGTGCGCTTTCTGGCCGCTCCTATGCCGCTGCGGCACTCACGGTGCTTGAGCGCATTTCAAGTACTGCAGACATGTCGCGTCACGCACTCATGAGTGCGCGCGCAGGGAAAACTGCATTCATCGTTGTAACCTCAGACAAAGGTCTCGCAGGCTCGCTCAATAGCGCAGTGATTCGCAAGGTGGAGAATGAGATTGCGGCTCGAGGACTTTCAAAAGAGGACATCGTGATGGCGTGCATTGGCCGGCGCGGAGGGGACCATTTTCACAATCGCGGCTACGATGTGCGTCTGCGCGAGCTCAACAAGCGTGACGACGTAACCGAGTCTGAAATGCGTTCGGTGACTGACCTCATTCTTTCGTGGCATCAATCGAGCGAAATTGGTACGGCAATCATTGCGTACCAAAACTTCGTTTCCACGTTTGAGCAGGAACCAATCGTGCGGCAAATCGTTCCTATTTCTGCGGAACTCATGCGCGAGACCGTAAAGGGAATCCGACCAGCACGTGGAAAATACGCCCCGTCCGGAGAAGTAAGTGCTGCACCTGCTTCCTATGAAATTGAACCGGATGCAGACGCGGTGCTCGCGGTACTTCTTCCGAAGCTGCTCAACATTGCTGTGTACCACGGGCTCCTCGAGAGCAAGGCATCCGAGCACTCTGCGCGAATGGTTTCGATGAAGAGCGCAACCGACAAGGCAAAAGAAATGGCACACAATCTCACACGACTTTTCAACAAAGTTCGTCAGGCTGCAATTACGCGCGAAGTATCTGAAATTACATCTGGCATGGAAGCAATGCGATAAGCCATGTCTGATAAGTTTCTGTTTTTTGGTGCAGTGTTTCTGGTCCTAAGATACGAAGACCAGGTATTGCTTTCACAGCGCAAGAATACCGGGCACGAAGATGGAAACTATGGACTCGTTTCGGGGCACATTGAGCGCGGAGAAACCGCTGAACAGGCGCTTATTCGTGAAGTGATGGAAGAGACGAATCTCGACATTTCCGAGAGCAACTTAGAGATTGTTCATGTGATGCAGCGACAGTACCCAGACAGAACGTATTTCGACGTGTACATTACCGCGGATTCCTGGACGGGGGAACTTAAAAACATGGAACCAGAAAAGTGCTCGGACCTCTGGTGGTACGCCGCCACAGACTTGCCATCGAATACAATTCCGTACGTTCAGCAGGCGCTCAAATGCATCGCGGACGGTGAGCCGTTCAGTAACTACGGGTTCGACAATAAATAATTTGTATGAGGGAGCTCCTTTTAGCGACTGCAAATAAGGGAAAAATCCCGCAGCTTATTGCGGGACTGAAAGACATTCCATTTCAAATACGGACACTCAATGACTTGACGCTGCCTGACGGATTCAACGTTGCTGAGCCCGGTACTACGTACGAAGCGAATGCGCTTATCAAGGCGTTCGTATATGGAAAGCATTCGCAGATGATTACTGTTGCCGACGACTCTGGTCTTGAGATCGATGCGTTTCCGGAAGCTATGGGTGTTCAGACTGCGTATTCATTCACGGGGAATCGCGCGGAAAGACTCGTTCAGCTTCTAGAGATGATGAAAGATGTGCCCGCGGATAAGCGCACATGCAGATACCGGGACGTGATTGCGATATACGACCCGCGTAGCGACAAGGTCCGTTTTGGATATGGGGTTACCGAGGGTGTCCTTGCCACTGAACCGCATGGTGAAAAAGGATTCGGTTTTGATCAGTTGTTTATTTCCAATGATTTAGGGAAGGCGTTTGGCGAACTCGATGACGAGCTCATCGATACGGTCAGTCATCGCGGCCGAGCCTTGAAACAGGCCAGAGAGATACTGCTAAAAGAGTTTGTATGAGTGACGCAGTGACCCGGCCAGGTGTCGGTGTGGGAATCTATATTCATCGCAGTGACGGAAAACTCCTGTTTACTTTGCGCAAGGGTACACATGGAGAGGGGTCCTGGTCAGTACCCGGCGGTCATCTTGAGTTTGGGGAGACTTGGGAGGAATGTGGTGCACGTGAAGCATTGGAAGAAACTGGGGTGACGGTTAAAAATATCCAATTTCTTGGAGTGACCAATGATATTTTTGATAGTGGGAAGCATTATGTAACAATCGCGCTGCGAGCAGAGTGGGAGACTGGAGAACCGCGAATTGGCGAACCTGAAAAGTGCTCAAATGTAGGATGGTTTGGAATAGGCGAGTACCCAGAACCATTGTTCCTCTCCACTAGAAATTTCCTGAAAAACGGCTATAATCCTCTAAACTTTAAGTAACCCATATGAGCAAAGGAACTATCACACAGATTATCGGCCCGGTTGTAGACGTCCGTTTTGAGGACCATCTTCCTGCCATCCAGAACGCCCTCGAAGTGCACCGGAAAGGCGCTCGCCTCACTCTTGAGGTTGCACAGCACCTCGGGCTCAACCGCGTGCGTTGCATCGCCATGCACGACACTGCCGGTCTTGAGCGTGGAGTCGAAGTAACTGACACGGGAGCTGCAATTTCTGTTCCTGTCGGCGAAGCATCACTCGGCCGCATGTTCAATGTGGTGGGTGACCCAATCGACGGCAAAGAGGCTGCCGCAGTAGATGCGCCACGACTCCCGATTCACCGACACGCTCCAACATTCGTTCAGCAGTCAACAAAGGCCGAAGTGTTTGAAACTGGCATCAAGTCAATCGACCTCCTTGCGCCGTTCATCAAGGGCGGCAAGGTGGGACTTTTCGGTGGTGCAGGTGTGGGCAAAACAGTCATCATTCAGGAACTCATTCACAACGTTGCATCAAATCACGGCGGATACTCAGTATTCGCAGGCGTGGGAGAGCGCGTGCGCGAAGGCAACGACCTCTATCACGAAATGAAAGACTCCGGCGTGCTCGATAAAACTGCACTCGTGTTCGGTCAAATGAACGAAGTGCCGGGTGCTCGTGCGCGCGTTGCGCTCTCTGGTCTCACCATGGCCGAAGCGTTCCGAGACGAAGGCGGTAAAGACGTACTCTTTTTCATGGACAACGTGTTTCGCTTTGTGCAAGCAGGTTCAGAAGTATCGTCATTGCTCGGTCGTGTGCCATCTGCTGTGGGCTACCAGCCAACACTTGCTGAAGAAATGGGTCAGCTTCAGGAGCGCATCACATCCACGAACGATGGTTCAATCACGTCAGTGCAGGCAATTTATGTGCCAGCAGACGACGTGACCGACCCGGCTCCCGCAACCACATTCGCGCACCTCGACTCCACTATCGTTCTCGACCGTGGTCTTGCAAGCTTGGGTATTTACCCAGCTGTCAGCCCGCTGGATTCGAGCTCCACCGCACTTACGCCGGACATTGTCGGCGAGGAGCACTACCGCGTTGCCAACGAAACCCGTCGTGTGCTGCAGCGCTACAAGGACCTCCAGGACATCATTGCAATTCTCGGCATCGAAGAATTGTCCGAGGAAGACAAAAAGCTCGTGTATCGCGCCCGAAAAATCCAGAAGTTCCTCTCGCAGCCGTTCCATGTGGCAGAAGCATTCACGGGAGCAAAGGGTAAGTTCGTCACACTCGCAGATACAGTGCGCTCGTTCGGAGAAATTCTCGATGGCAAACACGACGCAGCTGCAGAGCAGGCGTTCTACATGAAGGGTAACGTTGACGACGTTTTGGCGGCAGAATAAGTGGTATGTCAGAGAACACGTTTCATCTCGTGGTCGCTAGCGTGGGCGAAACCCTCTTTGATAGCCGCGCGCAGTCCGTTATTGTGCCAGGCTCCGCTGGTGAGATGACAATTCTCCCGCACCATGAGCCAATCGTAACCACTCTCAACAAGGGTGCCATATCGGTCAGGAACCAGGAGGGTATTGTGCAAAAGTTTGATATTGAAAGTGGTGTGCTCGAGTGCTCGTCGAATCGCGTTGTCGTGTTGTTGTAGGCGGGTGCGAAATTCTCCACATGCGGCAAACTGTAGCCGCACAAGTAACGGTACAATGTGTGTAATGCCACGGGTGATTTTGTATTCAGTCGTATTGCTCATTTTCTTTGTTTATTCCAGTGCGGACGCCGCAAACACAATTAACTGGACGTTTTACGGCCCGGGAGCATCAGGGAAAATGCAAGGGCCGATGACTGCATCACAGAAAGATGCGGAAGGTTCATCGAATGGAATACATACGCTCGACGACGTGCGACTCGGTAAGTCTAAGTACGTAACGCTCGCATCCGCCTCCTCAATGAAAGGCCGCTACTATTGCATTGGCACAGTCACGTACACTTCGCCGCCTGGCAATGGTGGCGACGGAAAGACGCACACGCTCAGTAACGTGGTTGGCTATGTGCACGACACCGGTTGCGCCTTCAATGGGACTTGTTCGTGTGCATTCGTACGTCAATTCTGCGATGGAAAAGCGCGAACCGACAAAATGGATATTGCGGTAGGAAACTTCAATGGGTATTCAGCGGAGTTTGCAATGAACTACATTACAAAAAATCCCAATCGTGCGCCTAAAGATTGGACTCAAATCGCTGGTATTCCAAGGCAGTCAGGCGATGCCGCATCAGCACTCGCTCCGTGTGGAGGACAGCCAAAAGAAGAGGGCACTCCTGTGAGTGCGCAGCATATTCCGCCGATGAGTCTTGCGCCACAGAATCCGCTGCAAGGAATGCAGAGCCCAGGGCAATCTCCGGGACAGTCGTACCAGGAACCGCAATCCTCGCCGACTGGTGGTTCTACTGGGGGAAGTTCCGGGGGTGGCGCAGTCGGGAATGGCTCGCAGGTTTACACAGGCGCGCCTGCCTACGCAGACCCTGGATATTACGGGGCACCGCTGCCGCAGGCACCCGTTCCCACTCAAGGCACTCCGTCGAGCACGATGCTCTCTTCGCTCTTCCAGCAATCGAGCGCAACATCGGGAATACGAGTTGTTCAAAGCACGGCACAGGCACTCATTGATTTGTTCTCCACGCCACAATCCGCGGGGTCTCGCCCTGTTGTTCAACAGCAGAGCCCGGCTCCTGCAGCTCTTTATGACACTAGTAATGTGTCCTTAATGGCTGTATCTCAATACGATGATGTGGCGCAGATGCAGGCAAACTCAGCTGAGGTGGTGGGTGCAGGAACTATTCCACGCCCCAATAATCCTGTTAGCTATTCAGCAACAGCGCCACAGGAAAATACATTCCAGCAGCAAACAATAGTGCAGAGCGAGCAGGCACTCTCACCACAGACAACGCAGACATTTCTTTCTATTATCGCGTCATTCCGAACACTTTTTGAAAGCATGATGAGAATGTTTACTCGACAGTAGGCTTCTCCACATACCAACACCGTAGCGAGCCCTCGTAACGGTACAATGCAGAGAATGCGCGCAGGAATCTTTTTTGTTGCGGTATCCATGCTGGTATTTCCATATGCCGCATCTGCAGATGCAGCGCTCGATAAGCTGTGCCAGGGCAAAACGGGAAACCCGTCTGGAATAAATTTCTTCGTGGACGATAATAGCGACGCCTCTGTCATGGATAACTTTCTCAAACAGAAAGTAGTATGTCCGAATGCGTGTTTTGATGTGGTGCTTACCATCAGTGCACAGGACAAAAAATTAAAGATTGTTACGACGGCGAAAGACCATTGTGGCGGCCAAAAGCCCGACCCTGCCAAGGTAAAAAATGTATATTCACCTCTCGATAAGCCATTTGAAGCGCGAAGTTGCAGAAACGGAAAGGGGCTGCCCTCTGTGACGGCCAAGTCCGTTCCTATCGGTACGTTTGAGGCAATTGCGGGAAAAGCTCTCGGCTACACAATTCCTGCCGTACTTACCAACGAAAGAGTTGAAGGGCCGAAGTCTCGTTGCGACCCAAACGTCGAAAATGCGATAAAGGCGTTTACGACCAACGGAAAAAACGGACTTGATCCTGGTTTTGACCAATTCAGCAGACTCGGGTCTCCATCGCCTGCACCAAAAGAGGAGACGCTTGATTCGACGGTAACCGCGTCGAAGCCGGCCGAAACACCACAGCCTGATGAGACAGGCGTTGCTAAACCGCCGGAGACACCAAAGGATTCGGATGCGCTCGCGCAGATGCTGACGGAAAAATACAAAGTGCCGCCTGATCAGGCTAAGGCGCTTGTCGAAAGTGATTCCGATAAGATAAAAGAAATGATTCAAAAGTCGCTTTCAAACGACACCGCAGGAGCGCAGGCAATTGCGAAAGAGTTGAACCTCAACGAGGATACTATGAAGAGTATTGCGGAAATGGCGCCGCCAAAACAAATTACACCCGACGAAGCTAAGGAAATTGCAGAACAGCAGCGGCTACTGCGAGAAAATACGTTTGAGCAGGAGGCGAAAGTTTCATCTGGCTTACCACAGCAGTGTGGCGTGGAGGGTCTTGCAGGAAATATTATGCGAGCTGAAAGTAGCTGCGGTCGCATTAACAGCAACCCGCTTTCCTCTGTTCAAGGCCCGTACCACTTTCTATGCCCAACATGGCAGGCGTACGCAAACTCCACCGGCAACGGTCAGTATTCCGATTGCAACTATCGAAATGACCCCACTATCTCGACTCACGTGATGAACGCAAAGATGAATCAATTTGCTGAAAAGTACGGCACCTCGTGCACACAGGCGGGTCTCACGCTTACATCCTGTCAGTATGCAATCCACGTATTTGGAGAAGGCGGCTACCAGCGAATGTACAACGCATACGTTAATGGCCCAAACAATTCTGCGTTCTCCCTGTGCGGCTCCGCGCTCGGTAATTCAGCATGCAATAACAATAGTTCGATATTCAGAAGTGGTGGAACTGTTGCTGGAGTATTTGGCGAACTTGACCGGCGCCTCGGTGGAAACGGAAGCGTGATACCTTCCATGGCAACGAACGGCTCCCCATTTACGGGAATTACAAGCGGCAGTGGCACATACACAGGTGGTGGAAGTGCGTTCAATGCGGCTAATCCGTTTTACGATGGCCAGACCGGATACTCCACTCCAACGGGGTACTCAACACCGACCGGTTATTCCACGAACTCAGGTGGTTCGGGGTCATCTGCCTTTGGAAATATGTTTCGGCCTACTTCCCAGGCACCCGTTCAGAATCCGACGGCTCAGCAGGTTCAGTACCAATCTCAGGCTTCGCAACAGCAGGCGGTGGCTTCCATTGTGGCGCAGCCGCAAAACGCATATGTTGGAAATCGCATTGTAGTTTCGTGGTCGAGCGTGGGAACAAATCCGAGTATTCCGTGCAGAACCATTATGGTCACAAAGACGGGGACTACAACGATAGGAACGACAAACGAAGGCTCGAAAATTGTGATGGCTTCGTCGAGCGGCATTATGCGATTCATGATTGCGTGTACCGCGCAGAATGGCACCGTGTTTACGCAAGCAACAGCCGCTGCGGTGCAGTAGTTCTATGGCCTTTACCCGAACAATCGAGGATTTCGCGTGTGAGCATTGTGGTTGCGCAGTGTCAGGCAGTGGATACACGAATCATTGCCCAAAATGTTTGTGGAGTAAGCATGTTGATATTGAGCCGGGGGATAGGGCGCAAGTCTGTCGGGGCTCGATGGAGCCGATTGCGCTCGAAGGGTCGTCTCCCAATTACACCATAGTTCACCAATGCGCACGATGTGGCATTCGCAGGCGCAATCGCACAGCCTCAAGCGACGACCCGGCGGCACTTTTATCATTGGCAAAAACGTCGGCAGCGTAGAGTTGTTCACCAGCGTGTCAGAAACTATGTGGTATACATTACGTATGTGCGTACTGCACAGGAAATCATATATATGAGCACGCCAAACCAAGGAGACAGGGGGATAGAAGCCGGGCCAGACGACTCTCGTAAAATGGATGCCGATAATGACGGAATCATTGAGGATGGTCTCGGAAATCCTGCGGCGCCAGAAGACGATTCGGGCGACTGATATTAAATAACACATTTACATAACTCTTTTCATGCAAAGGAAAATTTTTTTGCTGCTCGGACATCCAGATAAAAGCGGCATCTGTGGGGAAATTGCAGATACCTATGAGACCGCCGCACGTGCAGCCGGGCACACTGTTGAGCGCATGAACATTGGCGAGATGCAGTTTGATCCTATTTTGCACAAAGGCTACCGCGCAATGCAAGAACTAGAACCAGACTTGAAACGGTTTCAGGAGCTTGTCACAACGTCGGACCATTTTGTAATTGTGTATCCGGTGTGGTGGGTTGGAATGCCTGCAATTTTGAAAGGCCTGTTTGACCGAGCGTGGTTGCCGGGTTCTGCATTCCGCTACATCAAAACAAAAACAGGTAAGCGTACGATATTTTGGCACAGACTGTTCCGTGGAAAAACTGCTCGTATATTTATGACGAGTGGAACGCAACCGCTCCTCGTGCGCTTCCTTCCGGGCAACGTAAATGCGCAACTGCGATGGGGCATCTTGTGGTTCGCCGGGTTTGCTGTGCGTACAAAGTGGTATGGTCCGGCTGAAAACATTCCAGAAGATATCAAAGCAAAATGGTTGGCACAGGTGAATGCAATCGCCGCCAAAGGGCAATAAATGAAACGGGCGGCCATAGGCCGCCCGAATGTCTCATTGAACACTTCTCCTTGAGCAGTCAGCGCAAGATGAGCACTGCGCCAACGGCTACCGCGAGCATCGCAAGCGCCGTAATCTGAGGTGCCCACGACTTGGGTTGAACGATTTCGGCCTTGTAAGCCTCCGTGTCGAACGGGCCACTATCGAAGCGGTTAACCCGCACGTCGCCATTGGGGCTATCCGCATGGAGCCCTGTTCGTTGTGTCATCCGTCAATCTCCTTGTCGCGTTTCGAGTGATTTCTACCCCGCGTGAGCGCCGAAGTACTTTACACTCTCCTTGAACTCACGCTTTCGGCAGACTATACCCGTGACAATAGAGGGTCAAGGCGGGGCACTGTGCGTAGCTAAAATGTGGATTTTCGGCTAGGATGGTCCGAATGTCTCTCTCTATAGGTATCGTCGGTCTGCCAAACGTGGGAAAGTCCACGCTTTTTAATGCACTTACAAAAAAAGGGGTACTCATTGCGAATTATCCATTTGCCACCATCGACCCTTCGGTGGGTGTTGTTGCCGTGCCCGACCATCGTCTGCATGCACTTGCCAAGATGTCGAATACCCAAAAGACAATTCCAGCGGTTGTCGAGTTCGTCGATATTGCGGGGCTCGTAAAAGGTGCTTCCGAGGGGGAGGGGCTTGGAAACCAGTTCCTCACAAATATTCGTGAGACGGATGCGATTGCTGAAGTAGTGCGACTTTTCGACGACGAAGATATTCATCATGTTGCGGGACAGGTTGACCCACGTCATGATATCGAAATCATTGATATGGAGCTTGTGCTCGCAGACCTGCAAACTGCCGAAAAAATGCTCGAGCGTGCAGAGCGCGATTCAAAGGGAAACGACAAGGAAATTGTTGCGACGCGCGATGTGCTTCGCAAAATTGTTCCCGCGCTCCAAAATGGTAAAGCTGCGCGCACTGTCGCGCTCGAAACTGCGGAAATTCCAACGGCAAAGAAATTGCAGCTTCTCACCATGAAGCCGTTACTCTACGTACTAAACCGAAAAGCCGGCGTTGTGAACATTGATGCGGAAAATGGGCCGCGTTGGAGAGAACTCAAAACGTATCTCGACGAATCAGGTGCTTCGTATGTGTTTGTTGACGCCGGAATTGAGCATGAACTTTCTGACGTGCACGATGATGAACGAATGGACTTTCGTCGCGAGCTTGGGGTAAACGAAGATGGACTCGATGCGCTTATTAAAGCTGGTTATTCGCTGCTCGACCTCATTTCATTCTTTACTACTGGTGAAAAAGAGACGCGCGCATGGACCGTCAAACGTGGCTCTACTGCACCAGAGGCCGGGGCTGCGATTCATACAGACTTTAAAGACAAATTCATTCGTGCAGAAGTGATTGCGTGGGACAAGTTGCTCGAAAACGGTTCGCAATCAAAAGCAAAGGAAAAAGGCCAGCTTCGCATAGAGGGGAAGGAGTACATCGTGCAGGACGGCGATGTGATGGAGTTTCTTCACAGCTAGGATTTTCTTCGTGAAGATGGCTGGCCTCGAGAGCATTACGAGGCGTATACTGCTTGCATGAGTCGATATCGTCGTGCTACGCGCACAAAGCACATGATGGTCGATAGTGGTATAGATTTTTTTCGTGCACTCACGAACACATCTCCACTCCCAACTCTTGTCACAAATGACCGGGCCGAAATAATTTACGTGAATAGTGCATGGGAGCGGCAGTTCGGTTACAAGCAATCCGAGGTCGTAGGGAAAAATCCGCGCATACTCCAGAGCGGAAAAACACAGCCCGATGTCTACATCAAGATGTGGGAAACACTGAAGGCTGGTAAGCCGTTTCAAACGACGGAAGTTATAGACAAACGTAAGAACGGCTCATATTTCAATTTGTCATCGACTGTGTATCCGGTGCAATCAAGCGGGAGATTGCACTATGTTCAAATTCTTGACGACATTACCGAAACAAAACGCACGGCGGAATTCCAAAAGCAATTTATACGAATCGCAGCACACGACATTCGTGCTCCTTTACAAAACCTTGATGTGTTAACCGAGATAGTGACGATGGAGCATGGCGACGAATCGACGCGAGCATTGCGAGCTGAGATTCGACGCTTGGAAGCGTTGGCGGCAATTCTGTTAGATGTTGGGCAGATTGAAGCTGGTAAAATTGTGCTCCATACACGCGATTTTGATATAGCTGAACTCGTGCATTCAGTTGCACAAGCTCAATATGCGTATCCAGGTCGAATTGTCAGCGTTGCAAAGACGCAATGCATTGTCCACGCAGACAGAGAACGAATCGAACAAGTGCTACGAAATTTGATAGAAAATGCGCTTAAATATGCCGGAGCCGACGTACCTGTGTATGTATCGGTGACCGAAGAGGGGTCGCGTGTTATTGCTTCGGTCACGGATGCTGGGCGCGGAATATCGATTGCAGACCAGAAACATATATTCGACCCCTATTTCAGAAGTAATGACGCGAAATCATCCTTAACAGCTGGTTCGGGACTCGGTCTACATATTGTGCGCGAAGTCGTTCGTGCTCACGGGGCGGAGTTAAACGTTCGCTCCAAGCCGGGTAAAGGAAGCGCATTTTGGTTTGAGCTTTTGCTCGTAAAAAGCAATCACACATAACTAAACAGCCGGGGCAGTGCGCCCCGGCTTCGTTCAACGAGCATCTCCGCTCAGGCGAGAGCGCCTAGGATACCCCCGCAGCAATCTGCTGCTTCCATGCCGGTTGCAGCGACATCTAGTCCCACCTCCGCCACATTTACAGCGCCAATGCCGGCGGCTTTTTTAATCTGACGCTGCCGCTTTTTACGTCGATCCTCCTCTAGGACCAGGTTCGCCAGGTAGCACTGACGTATTCTCAAGCGCATCAACGTGAGCGCCGTAGCAAAGCCGTTCACTTGCAAGACTTTGACCCCGAAGCCGGAGCAGCTTCCTTGGCCATGAAGCGTATTGTGCGCACAGCAGAACCCCTTACGGGGCGATACCCAACGCTGATACAGACGTATGGCTTCAATGGCGACGTGGCTGACGGTGGTGTTCAGAGCAGCAGTGCTCATTGTTGTCTCCTTGGCTGGCAAGATAATGGAACAGTCTCAGGTGTATGTCAATGGGCACCTATTACGTTATAGTCATGTCATGAATACACACAAAGTCACCCCAAAAGACTTTTTTCTTTGGGCGGGAGCCATGGTTGCGCTCTATGGGAGCGTAGTGGCGTTTATTACCCTTATATTCGAGTACATTAACCAGGCGTTTCCAGATGCTCTGGAACAGGATTATTATTACGACCCATATTCAGGATCGATACGACTCGCGATGGCGAGTCTCATCGTGCTCGCGCCACTTGCAATAATTTTACTGCAACTCATTAGACGCGATATTACAAAGGACCAAGCGAAAGCAGATTTGTGGGTGCGACGCTGGGCGTTGTTCCTGACGCTATTTATCGCCGGGTTTTCGATGGCAACCGATTTAATAGTACTCATAAATTACTTCCTTGGCGGAGAGGTTACGACACGATTTATCCTCAAGGTGGCAACCGTGCTCCTGGTGGCGAGTGCAGTGTTTATGCACTTCCTTGCAGACTACTGGGGCTACTGGATTAAGTTTCCGAGTCGCGCGCTCTCAGTTGGTATTGCTGCGTGCGCGCTCGTTGTGCTAACCATTGTTTCCGGATTCCTTATCATCGGTTCACCGGCAGCAGTACGCCTGACCAGATTCGATGCAACGAAGCAACAGAACCTCATGGAGATTCAGCAGCAGGTTATCAACTACTACCAGACAAAGGGCAAACTTCCTGTTTCTCTTGCCGAAGTTGCTGACCCACTCAACAGCTACATGTACATTCCGAAGGATCCACAGTCGGGCACAGACTACGGCTACCGAATCACCAAGGCTCCGTACTCGTTTGAATTGTGTGCCACGTTCAATGCGGCTTCCATTGGAGATGGACCGAATGCACCGAAGCCTGTTTCTAATTACGGCCCAGACAACGTTACGTGGTCACACGGAGTGGGGCAGACATGCTTTGAGAGAACAATCGACCCGGAGCGATACCCGGTGTTTCCCAAAGGAGACGTTCTCGTTAAATAGCGCTCGTGAGAAAAACCCCGCAAACGCGGGGTTTTTCGGGTACGGCCTGCTATGTTAGGCTTGTCTGAATGAAGTCGTACGACCATAAGAAAGTCGAGCAGAAATGGCAGAAACAGTGGGCCAAAGACGGCGCCTATAAAACTGACGCTGACACCTCGAAGCCGAAATACTACGTACTCGACATGTTTCCGTACCCATCCGGTGCCGGGCTCCATGTCGGACACCCAAAGGGCTACATTGCCTCTGACATCGTGGCTCGAAAAAAGCGCATGGAGGGTCACCGGGTGCTGCACCCAATGGGGTGGGATGCATTCGGACTTCCGGCAGAAAACTACGCGATTAAAACAGGAACGCCTCCGCAGCAGACGACTGATGAAAGCATTGCGACATTCAAGTCGCAGATTTCAAACCTGGCACTTTCATACGATTGGGATCGTGAGATTGGGAGCCATCGACCAGATTACTACCGCTGGACACAGTGGCTGTTCACCAAGTTTTTTGAAAGGGGGCTTGTGTACAAAAAGAAGGCGCTCGTAAACTGGGACCCCGTTGACCAGACCGTGCTTGCCAATGAGCAGGTGCTGCCCGATGGCACAGCAGAGCGTTCGGGAGCTGTTGTGGAAAAAAAGGATTTGGAACAGTGGTTTTTCAAAATAACAGATTACGCAGATGAGCTCGCCGACAAGCTCGACACAATTGATTGGCCAGAGTCGACCAAGATTAACCAAAGAAACTGGATTGGTCGCTCGGAAGGCGCTGAACTCGATTTCTATCTTGATTTTGGAGACGAGACAGTAAATGCACGTACCGATGATACGGGCAAGCGTGCTCATATCACTGTATTCACGACCAGGCCTGACACTTTGTTCGGTGCAACCTACCTTGTTCTTGCTCCCGAGCACCAATGGGTAACCCTCGCACTCGGACACAAAACAGTTCTTAAGAATAACGACGAGGTCGCAGATTATGTGGCAGCATCGAGAAGGAAAACTGATATAGACCGCTTGTCGGCCGACAAAGAGAAAACTGGAGTGGAGCTAAAAGGTGTAGTGGCTATCAATCCCGCAAACGGAGAAAAGATTCCGCTCTTTGTTGCCGACTACGTTCTTGCTCACTACGGTACAGGCGCCATCATGGCAGTTGCGGCGCACGACGAACGTGACCACATGTTTGCACTTAAATACAACCTCCCAATTCGACAGGTTGTCGAACCGATATTTCGCGATAGTTCGGACTCACCAATAAAGCCTGAGCTACCTATCATCAAGCGTGATGCGGTCGCTGTGATTGTTCGCAATCCGGCAGATGATACGTACCTCACCATCAGTTGGAAAAACGGCATCAACATGCGGGGTTTAGTAACGGGCGGCATTGATGCGGGGGAGAATGTGGCTGAGGCCGCGATGCGAGAGGTGCGAGAGGAAACCGGCTACAAGAATCTGCGTCTGGTGCGCAATATGGACTTTGCAATCAACACGCTTTTCTTCCATCGCGTAAAGCTAGAAAATCGCGGCGCTCGATTTCGTTATGTTTTCTTGGAACTCATCGATACTGAGCAGGAGCCAGTATCAGAAAAGGAGGCTGCACTGCACGAGGTTGTCTGGAAGACGCGCAAAGAGCTGAATAATCACTTCACAGTTGTCGAAGGGGACTACACATTGAATTTTATCGACAACGAACAATTTATCTTTGTCGGCGACGGTATTCTTATTAATTCCGGTGCATACGATGGTTTGGATACTGAGGAAGCAAAGCGCGCGATTACAGAAAAGTTTGGGCGCGTAAAGAAAACGTACAAGATGCGCGACTGGCTTATTTCGCGTCAGCGCTACTGGGGCACCCCGATTCCAATTGTGTACGACCCAGAGGGGAAGCCGCACCCAGTTCCCGCTGAGCACTTGCCGTGGCTTTTGCCCACGGATGTTGAGTACCTGCCGAAAGGTACGTCGCCACTAGGAAGCTCAAAAGAATTGTTCGAGCGAACGGAACGAGTCTTCGGCAAAGGTTGGAGACCGGAAATTGATACGATGGACACCTTTGCATGCTCATCGTGGTATTTCTTTCGTTTTGCAGACCCACACAATGACCAGGAGTTTACATCGCCCGAAGCGTTGCGAGATTGGCTCCCGGTTGATTTGTATATCGGTGGGGCAGAGCATACGGTGCTGCATCTGCTGTATGCCCGTTTCTTCACCAAGGCACTGCGAGACATGGGATATTTGAACTTCGACGAGCCATTCCTCAAGTTGCGTCACCAGGGGCTGATTATGGCCGAAGACGGTCGCAAGATGAGTAAGCGATACGGAAACGTGATTAATCCGGACGATATCGTGGAGAGCTACGGCGCCGACACCATGCGCGTGTATGAAATGTTTATGGGTCCATTCCAAGACTCCATTGCGTGGAATACTCAAAGCATGATTGGTTCACGGCGCTTCCTTGAAAAAGTGTGGCGTCTTTCAGACAAAGTCCTGCCAACATCCGTCGAAAATGGAGTCACCCCCTACATGAGTAACTCTATGAATATTGCGATTAAAAAGATAGGAGAAGACATTGAGTCTTTCAAATTTAATACCGCTATTAGTCAGATGATGTCGCTTTTGAACTTGATGGAGGATAAGGAGCAGAACGTAACAGTTGAGTTGTATGAGGATTTCCTTCGTGTTCTGTCGCCATTTGCTCCGCACATGACCGAAGAGCTATGGCATGATTTTCTTAAACACGACACCTCAATTCACAAGGAAGCCTGGCCCGGATTTGATGAAACAAAGTTGGAGTTTGACGAGGTGACTATTGCAATACAAATAAACGGAAAACTTCGAGGCGATTTCGTTGCTTCAAAAGATACCGACAAAGAGGCTCTGGAAATTATGGCGAAGGAGACTGTTGCTGAGCGACTCGCAGGTAAGATAATCAAACGCGTAATAGTGGTACCAAAAAAGCTCGTGAACTTCGTTGTTGAAGAATAGAACCGCATATACACACATGCTGTGCGACCGCACAGCATGTGTGTATGTCGCGAATATTATTTTTTCGCAGACTTTCGAAACACTTTCGGGCCATCGGGGGCATCTTCCACGCCAAGACCCAACACATCCAGCTCATCGCGCAGCGCATCTGCCGTAGTCCAGTTTTTATCGGCCCGCGCAGTTTCTCGACGGGTTACGATGTCTATTATTTGCTCGGATAGTTCGGTCTCAGACAAGTAGTCACGCAACTCTGCTTTTGCGAGCGCGAGCGCGGCGACGTCAGGTATCGCAAGGTTCAACCCCAGTACGCGGTCGGCGTCGAGCAGCGTCGCGAGGCGTGTGCCGCGGCTGAGCGAATCGTCTTTTACCATTTCCCAAACGACCGCAAGCGCTCCAGGAGTGTCGAGGTCATCGTTGATGCGTTCATGGAAGCGAGCGCGATAATCCTCTGCAATTGGGGCAGGTTCCTCAGTAAAAGACAGGCGTGCGGCGAGCAAGCGCGTGTATGCGCTTTGTGCCGCTCCGAGCGCTTCGTACGTAAAGTTCATCGTGGTGCGATAATGTGCTCCGAGGAACAAGTAACGCAAAGAAATTGGGTGGAATCCTTTTTCGTGAATATCTGAAAGATAGATAACAGCACCCTTGGACTTCGCAATTTTTCCGCCGTTGATTTGAATATGCGCACGGTGCAGCCAAAAGCGCGAGAGGGGCTTCTTTCCGGTTGCAGCTTCTGATTGCGCGATTTCGTTGTTGTGGTGAACCGGAATGTGTTCAATGCCTCCCGTGTGAATATCAATTTGTTCGCCGAGTGTCGCACGAATCATTGCGGAGCACTCAATATGCCATCCTGGAAATCCAAGTCCCCATGGTGACTCCCAGCCAATTTTTTTGTCGCTCTTCCATAGCAGGAAATCAGTCGGGCTTCGTTTCTCATCGGAGACACCAATGCGTGCGCCTTCGCGCAGGCCAGAGAGGTCGATGTTGCCGAGCTTGCCGTAGTCTGCAAATTGCGTTGTGTCAAAATACACACCGTCTTTCGTTTTGTAGGCATAGCTTTTTTCTTCGAGGGCACGAATCATCGCAATTTGTGCAGGTATGTATTCACTCGCGTATGGGAAGGTGATTTTCTTTGTATGAATGTTCAGCTCTTCGATATCTTGCAGGAAAATCTCAGCATACTTCTTCGCAAGGATTGCCATGTTTTCGAGTGTTGGCTTCATGCCTTCGCGTTTCAAGCCTTTGCTCATGCGGTCTTCGCCGTGGTCGGCGTCGCCCTCATTGTCGCCAGAAAGATGGCCGAAGTCGGTAAAATTGATTACCTGCTTTACCTGGTAATCGTTGTACTCGAGCGCAAGGCGCAGCACGTCTGTGAAAACAAACATAGACAGGTTGCCAATGTGTTGCCGTCCGTAGACGGTTGGACCGCAGTTGTACATGCGTACCGTTTTTATTCGCGGCGGCAACGAAAACACCTCTTTCTTGCCGCTGAGCGTGTTGTGCAGATGGAGTGGACGCAATGATTCAATAGGTTTGGGATCTGGCTTTCGAGCAAACAAACGGCTAAATCCAAAAAACTTCATCCGAGTATTGTACTAGGTGGCGTCTATTACAGCCACTTTTTACGCCAGAAATACCAGGTAAGTATGCTTGCGGCAGTTACTACGAGGCCGAGCAGATACCAGAAACCGTTCTCAACGTGGGTAAACGGATTACCCGAACCGTGGAAGTCGGATATAGCAACAAAGAGTGCAAGTGGAAACGTGAGCAGTGCCATGACTGTAAGCACGCGCATCGTTTCGTTCTGCTTTGTGGTGAGGAGCGAGTTGTTTGTTTCGCGTAGTTCGTGCAAGGACTCGGTGTTACGCATGATGTGGTTGTGTACACGGTAATACTCGTTGGACATCCCTTTGAGAAACGGGACGAAGTCAGCACCAAAGAATCGTGAGCCGTTCGTTTCAAGGTCGTGGAGCACCTCACGATGCGGTTCGATAGTTTGGCGCAAGTTGAGCAAGTCGCGTGCGCTGCGCGATATTGCTTGCACCATCTCTACCTCGTGGCCTATAAAAATATGCTCTTCGATTTGAGAAAGCTCGCGACGAATATACTCGCCCTCGTGGTCAATGGCTTTATAGAGGTTCTTCAGCATGTAGAACAAAATAAAGCCAGCGTGCTCGGTCATATGTGTTCTGTCGAGCAGACTATTTGTCTCAAATATCTTCGAAAACTTGTGGAGAGGGTCAACCGCGTCGTAATGGGTGGTTATGATGAACCTCTCGCCAACAACAAAATCTACCTCTTGCTCCTGTGTTTTGCGCCCATGGCGCAGCGCGGGGAAGTGCAGAATGAGATATAGCCACTTCTCCGAGAAATCCACACGCGGTTTCAGTGACGGCAACAGCAGCTCTTCTGCGGTCGCGTGGTCAAGGTCGAATTCGACAGCAACATCCGCTACCTCTTTCGGGGTAGGGGAGAGTAAGTCAATCCAAATGAGACCATTGTGTTCATGTCGAGAAATCATTATGAATGATTATACCCTGTGAGATACGGTTGCAATTTTGTTCATCAACATTTCAGAGTGAATATCTCCCGTGCATATCGCATCCAGGTGCTATTCACTTTGTTGCACTTGAGTCGCATGCGATAATGCCGGGATGCAAAATGGCCGAGTAGTTCCTTTGAGCTCCGCAATTGGACTCGGTCTTCTGGTTTTGATAATCGGTTTTATTGGTGGCTATGAAATCTCGGCTACGCAGAATAATCAATCGCTCGTCAGTGCGAACCAACCGGAGAATGTGGACTTCACCCCAGTTTGGGACGCGTGGGAAATAATTGACCAAAAGTTTGTACCCGCCTCTGTTGCCACCACAACCAAGGTCGCCACAACTACACAAGGTAGGAACGATGAGCGTGTCTACGGAATGATTGCCGGGCTTGCAGCGTCTCTTGGTGACCCATACACCTACTTCATGCCGCCACAAGAAGCCACGCAATTCGCTGCAGACATGAGCGGACTCTTTGAAGGGGTGGGTATGGAGGTTGCAATCAAAGACCAGGTGCTCACCGTTGTTACCCCCCTCAAGGGAACTCCTGCTGAGCGCGCGGGCATCAAGAGCGGGGACCTGATTTTGAAAATCGATGGTGAATCAACCGAAGGTATGGAAGTGGACGCCGCGATTAAGCGAATTCGCGGGCCCAAGGGCAGCCAGGTAACGCTACTGATTGTCCGCGAAGGATGGGGAGAGTCCCGGGAAATAAAAGTTACGCGCGAAGTCATAAACGTGCCAATTGTAAACTCGACACTGCGACCAGACGGAGTATTTGTAATCTCGGTTGCTACGTTTACGTCGAACTCGCCGGACTTGTTCCGCGATGCGCTGCGCGAGTTTAAAAAGTCTGGCTCAAACAAGCTTATTATCGACCTGCGCGGCAATCCGGGCGGCTACTTGGAAGCGGCAGTACAAATGGCGAGCTGGTTTATGCCGGCAGGCAAAGTGATTGTGACTGAAGACTACGCAGGTCACGCGGAAAATATTGTGCATCGTTCAATGGGATACAACATTTTCGATGACCGCCTGAAGATAATCATTCTGCAGGATAAAGGTTCTGCTTCAGCCTCCGAAATTTTTGCTGGTGCCATGCGGCAAAATGTTCAGGCAACGCTTGTTGGAACGAATTCATTCGGCAAAGGTTCAGTTCAGGAGCTTATCGACATTACGCCGGGTACCTCGCTTAAAATTACTGTTGCACGCTGGCTCGAGCCGGACGGTGTGCATATTCCACTCACCGGCATTGTTCCTGACTTCCAGGTAGAGATTACCGACGAAGACATCAAAGAGGGGCGCGACCCGCAATTGGATAAGGCGCTTGAGTTGTTGGGTGTAAAGGCGCCAACAAAAGCAGCGGCTACAACGACCACGCAAAAGAAAAAATAGTGTGTCTACTTGAACTCTTTCTGTGCACGGATACACCCCGTGAGATAACATTCATCCGATTTTGGCAACCTATCGGCGATATATCTCATAGGGTAAACTGTGTGCATGAAGGTGATATTCAAGAAAGATGTTGGTGGGGTGGGACAGCGCGGGACCATTAAGGAGGTTTCCGATGGATACGCACTAAATTTCTTGATTCCCAACGGTCTTGCCGAACAAGCAACTCCAGAGAAGGTGCACGCACACGCAAAACAAACCGAGGTCGAGATGGCAGCGAACGCTGCCCGAGAGAAGGTTTTCGCCGACCTTGCATCGCGAGTAAACAGTGCAACCGTAGAAGTGTCTGCAAAGGCAAACGAGAAGGGACATCTGTACAAGCAGCTTGGCGCAGACACGGTGGCAAAGGAAATCAAAAAAGCATTCGGCATTGATGTCGCTGAAAATATGATTTCATTTCCTGCTCCTGTTAAATCAACGGGCGAATCATCGATTTTGCTCAAGCTCGGAAAAACAATAGCGAAACTGACGCTCGTCGTGAAAGCAGTCTAAACACACCAAACATTCTAAACAAAAAGTCCGCCTTGTGAGGCGGACTTTTTGCATTTTGATACGAGTTTAGGCAGTAACGATATTGAGGATGCGCCGGGTGACCTTGCGTCCGTCAAAGTTCGTTTTTCGTTTTGAAGCAAACTGTACTTTGCCTGCAGCGAGTGCAAACAATGTGTGGTCGCGACCAACGCCGATGTTCTTGCCGGCCATAATCGCAGTACCGCGTTGTCGCACGATGACTTCGCCGATACCAACTTTCTGTCCATCGCCGCGTTTAACGCCGAGGTACTTCGGATTTGAATCTCGTAGGTTTTTTGCTGAACCGCCAGCTTTTGTATGTGCCATAAGATTAGGGAATAGGTTATAGGGAACAGGTTATAGTGTTATGCAACAAACCAGACCAATAACGTATGGGCAATATACAAGAACGGTGGCTAAAAATCAAGGCCCAGGGTCGCAGGGTGGGGAATGCCATCGTGGGGGAATGGGGCCTGTTTATCCTCGTTATTTTGGCCATTACCGCGGCTTTTGGGCTTGGACGGCTCTCCGCTCTCATGGAGCCAAAAGGGCCAATTTCGGTCCAAAATGGGGCCCTGGCGGGTATTTCCCTGCAGGAGGGGGAAACCCTCATCCAAGGAGCGTATATTGGCTCTAAAACAGGAGATTTATACTACTTTCCATGGTGCTCCGGGGCGCAGAAAATTGCCCTCTCGCAGAGGGTCTGGTTTGCGAGCGAGGTGGCCGCGCAAAAGGCAGGTTACCGGCCTGCAAAGAACTGCAAAGGGATGAGCAGCGAATGACCTCGGAATAGAGCCCCACAATAGACAACGTTGAGCCAATTGTGGGCT
Source organism: uncultured Candidatus Saccharibacteria bacterium (assembly GCA_964471165.1). Taxonomy (GTDB): domain Bacteria; phylum Patescibacteriota; class Minisyncoccia; order Phycocordibacterales; family UBA2100; genus UBA10103. The sequence goes on along the minus strand of CAYYEX010000005.1, from coordinate 67,750 downwards.
ATACCCCATGAGATAAACGCACGAATGGTTTTAACGGCTTAGATATTGGCTATCTCACGGGGTATACTAGCCCGATGATAATTGTAGACGTGGAGGCTTCTGGAACAGAGGCAAAAAAACACTCAATCGTGAGTGTGGGAGCACTCGACTTGGCGCACCCGGAAAACCGATTTTACATGGAGTGTCGTATTTGGGAGGGCGCACACATTATGCCGGACGCCATGCGCGTGAACGGATTTACCGAAGAGCAAATCAAGGACCCAGCGAAACCAAGCGAAGCCGATTTAACACATGCATTTTTAGAGTGGAGCGAAAAAGTGGAGGAGCGCACATTTGCCGGACAGAACGTTTCGTTCGACCGCGACTTTTTGCGCGAGGCGGCGGAGCGTGCTGGCCACACTGATTGGCCGTTTGCATTCCGCACTATCGATACACACACACTCGCATATATGCACATGGTGACCCACGGCAAACAACCTCCGGTGCAGCACCGCCGAAGCGCACTCAACCTCGATGCGGTTTTGATTTATTGCGGCATTCCGGAAGAGCCAAATCCTCACAACGCGCTTACGGGGGCACTCTGCCACGCGGAAGTGGTGTCGCGATTACTCTACGGCCGAAAACTTCTTCCAGAATTCATGGAGTTTGAGATACCGTTTAAATAGCTCATGAGTGCCGGCGATATCACATATCGAAGTCCCGGCGCTGATGAGTGGAAAGCCTTAAAAGATTTGCGGGTGCGTTCGGTGAAAGAGCATCCGATTGCATTTGGAAGGACGCTCGAAGAAGAGGAAGAAAGCACAGAAGAAACCTGGCGCTCCCGATTGGAAAAAAGACAATACATCACCGCTGAAAAAGACGGGGTGTTTGTGGGTATGCTCAGTTTTGTGCAAGGTGATAACCCTAAATCCGCTCACACTATGCATTTGTATAGCGTGTATGTTGCTCCTGAGTGCCGTGGACTTGGAGTGGGTAGGGGATTGCTCGAACGAGTGATTGCCGAAGCAAAAACAAGGCCGGAGGTGATAAAGATTGGTTTGAACGTTGCGGCTTCCCAATCAGAAGCGCGCGCTCTGTATGAAAAAATGGGATTCGATCAGGTAGGACTATTTAAGAAAGAGATATTTGTAGACGGCGTCTATATTGATGAGCTGCAAATGGAGCTCATGCTTCGCTAAAAAAATACCCATGAAAATACTTCGTCGCTTCGGGATGTACCTGTCTCTTTTGATTATCAATACCGCACACGTGGGTCGCTACGCGGTTGGGCAGATGCGTGGCGATAAAGAATCGCACGGAGTTCGCATACTTGTTTTGGATGAGCGGCGGGTTCTATTAGTCAGCCATTGGTACGCGCCGTGGGCGTGGACCTTGCCTGGCGGCGGTGTGGACAAAGGTGAGACCGCTGAGCAAGCAGCGATTCGCGAAGTGCGCGAGGAAACGGGGCTTATGGTACATAGCATTGCCGGCGAGATTGGCACGTATACCGGAACGATGGGGAAGACCGACCGCGTTACTTTCTTTTACACAGGAGATTTTACCGGCTCTCTCGCGATGCGACCCAACTTGGAAATCATGGCGCGCTCGTGGTTTGACATCGACACGCTGCCAGATGAGCTCTCACCCGGTAACCGCCGCAGAATTGAGGCCTACCGCGACGGCGCTCGCAACGAAACGGGTAAGTGGTAGCATAGAGCCATGTCCGGCCTTTCTGAATGTAACAGAGCAGCACTGATAGGGTTTTTGCTCGTGCTGCCATTTTTCTTAGTGAATTGGCTGGTTGGTGCGCAAGGGGAGTCGTTTATAGCGTGGCTGCGCCCGACAGGGAACACGAGCATCTTTGAACATGTTCTACTGGCCATTTTGATTGGACTCATGATTGTGGGCTCTTTTATTACTATTCACCCGGTACTCAAAAGGGATGCAAACGGTAAGCGAGACTACAAATCACTCAACCTTGTAATCGGAATTATGATAGGTGCGCTTGCGCTCTTTATTGCCGCAGGCTTCGTTGCGGAAATCTTTTCCTGCGACATCCTCCAGCTTGCAAACTGTGACTGATTGACATCGTGTGAGGGGAGGTTCATGCTTATTCAGTATGAACTCGGATATGCGAGTCGTAATCGCTGGAGGACTGATTATGCTGCTATTTCTGACCGCCATGATGGTTGATGCCTACCGACATCGCCCAGGCGTACTGGCCGTTGATGCTGAAATCAGCGCCTCATTGACATCAAATGAAGAGGGGTTCATGCTTACCGCATGACAAAGACAACCCAATACATCCTCACAGCCGCTGCCATCGTGATTCTGATTCTGGCCGTATTTGTAGTGAAATCCAACTCCCAGCGCTCTGGCACAGAGCAGCTGACCGCCGAACAGGTGGTAGACGCCGAAGTTGAAGCCGCCGCCCAGTTCGAAGCCGCAGGAGGGAAGTATTAAGATAGTTGATTTTGCATAATGAGCTCGAACGAATTTCATCTAAATGTTGGAGGGCGCACTTTTACTGTCAACAACAACTCAAATAAGTTTGATCGAGCACGCATACAGGCGGGTAAAGATGCTTCCGACGATGTTGTTCTGGCTTTCTATGACAAATTGGCCGGCTTAATAAAGAACGAAAAAGGCGATGTCGTAGAAAACGGAGCCTTCTGGGGATGGTATTCAAAATGGTTAGAGGATCGACCCGAATTCAATCGACTTATCGAAGACCGCGCGAGATCGTTAACTGAAAACGAAAATAGTCTAATAGGGCTGTACTCGATGAATATCGAGCATAGACGCGCCATGCTTGGAACACAGATGACAATCGCGGCGGCGGTAATTGCTGGTCTGTTCATTTTCTTTGCAACTAGTGACAAGGCTATTGATCCTCAATTTTTGATTCTGGCCCGATTAGGAGGGTACGGCTACGCGATGTTTTTACTCTATGGTTGTTTATGGTTAGCAGCTCTACTTGTCGCTGAAAATACAACACTTTCCGATGCCCTGAAGTTTCTTAGACAAACAAGAAGCGAATTTTTCGACGCCGTGGGCACGACCATTAATGACATCAAATCTTACGAGGAGTTTCGCAATTCCAAGTTCAGTGATGAGTCAAAAATAAACAGAAAGAATATGTTTGGCGGTGAGGGCTTTTTTTATTTAATTAATGGCATTTTTGTACTCGCTACCGGTCTGCTTGTCATTGGTTTTGTCTTTTTTCTCTAAATTAGTCCTTCCCCATATTTTCGACAAAGAGGGGAGGGACCCCCCCTATTTGGAGATGTGGGCTTTTATAGACATGCAGAAATATATGCAGACAGCGAGCCGGAAAAATCCGGCCGCAGTATTAATCGGGAAGCGAGCAAAAGATTTTCCGACACACCGAGATGAAGATGAAGGCGAGAGGCTGTGGTGAAATATAGTATACGTCGCACAATATATCTTTTGCGACGCTTAGGCACAGGCGTAGGCACATATTGCAACATCTGGCCTGGCTCGAGACTCTGCACTCCTCTGCTCTTTGCGGGTTTGTATCAACATGACGCTGCGTATACATATACGTCTGTTATTCGGCTGTCTGGTCCCCCGGCTCTGCATAAATCCTTTTCCTAGCCCTAAAGCCCTAGAACCTGGTTCAGTGCGGTACCTGGGTCCCCTGTTTTTTTAGTTTTTCCGGGGGAGTCGCGTCCGTGCTCAATCCGAGATGTATCCGAGATGCTCAAGTTTTTAGCCACATCTCGGCATTTCGCGCAGGGAAAATATGTGTGTATAGTTGTACATAGTCGCCTCTTGGGAGGCAAACTGAGGGCTGTCGCCATGTCGCTGTGGAGAGACTCATCGCCGAACCGCTTTTCGGGCACGCGTTTTGCGAGCACATCGGAGCGCGCATTTGCGCCGCCGGAAACTCCGCAGGAAGTCGCGACGCGAATCTGCGACAACCGACTGCGAGTCATCCGCTTCTGGCTCGATAAGGGACACCTCGCTGAGGACCCGAAAGTTTCCGAGCTGTTCGATAACCTGCTGAAACTGATGGCCGCCTGCTACATCCGTGTTCCGAATTGGGACGACATGTATCAGCGCGAGTGGTTCGCCGGTCGCGACGGATTGCTCAAAGGCATCAATCTCAATTCGGAATCCGAGATTCGCGAGGTCTATCAGCATCTCGGCAAGGACTATCCGGATGTGGTTGAGGGCGAGCCGTACGATCCGTGGAGGTCGCGTATGCAGGTCCGCGACGACTGGTTTCCGCGCGACATGAATCGCCATGACGGTGGCAAACACCGCTGGTGGTAACGTATCCACCGCACATGCTCCCAAGCATCTTAAGGGCCGACTCGTTCGGCCTTTTTGCTTACCCCCTTCCCTCTTTTTTTGAAAAATTGCAGGGGGAGTTGTGGCACGGATTTTACATGTATATAGTTCCGCCAGGTTACACAAAAGTTCAGCCAGGGAGCGTCGAAGTCATGCGCGCAATTGCCACTATCGCCTTCTTGATGGCGTGTGGGTTTGCAGAGCTGGCCCACGCAAGCATCGCAACGCCCACGTGCCAGCAGATGCAGGCTGCATACGATGCGCTTACAAACAGTGGGCCAATTTCCGCAACGGACGGAACGCTGTCGATTGCAGTGAATGCACTTGCGGATAATGGGTTGATGCCAAAGGATTCGACGTTTGTGGGCCCGGCAACCCGCGATAACATCGCAAAGCACCTGCAGTCGCTACGGCCTCACGACCGGCTTCAGTGGGTGGGCAGACAGTACGGATGGCTAACCACGGAACTTCTGCGAAATAAGTGCACGGGTTTCAAGGAGCGGCATATTGAGCTGATGGAGCGCGCGCTCCCGTCGAACTCATGCCTTGCTCCGGGTGAGTTACCAAAAATACTGCTCGACAAGCCCCTGTAACGGCATGTGCCGCATCAATCAGAAACCCCGGTGTTCACGCGCCGGGGTTTTCGTATGTAGGGTAGACTGGTCCCATGTCCAAAATGGAGCAATTGAAGGGTAGTCTCTCCCCTGCCGAATCAAGACTTTTCACGCGACTCAACTCCCCGGCAAAAATTCAGGATTATTTAAACGGGCTGCCGTTTAATCACGAGCGACGCGGCGAAACATACATGAGCCCGCGTCGCATGATTGCAGCCGGCACCGCACATTGTTTCGAAGGTGCGTTGTTTGCCGCTGCCGCTTTGATGCATCACGGTCACAAACCGTTGTTACTCGATTTACGGACAACAAGCGACGACCAAGACCACGTGGTTGCACTGTTTAAAGTTGATAAATATTGGGGAGCGATTTCAAAAACAAACCATGCGGTACTGCGCTTTCGCGACCCGGTATATGCCAATGTGCGCGAGCTCGCACTCTCCTATTTCCACGAATATTTTTTGGGCAACGGCAAAAAGTCTATGCGTGCGTATTCAGACCCATTTGACCTCTCCAGGCTTCCGCTCGATAGCTGGCTCACCGCAGACGAAGATTTGATAGACCTTGTGAACGCACTCGACGATTCACCGCATCACGACATCGTGACAAAAGACATGATTAAAAATCTTCGCCGTGCAGATGTAATCGAAATCAAGACATTCGATTCCGTCGAATGGAAAAAGTCTGGCAAACGAGGCAAATAGCTTCGTGTATATCAGCCCGGCAGGTACGACATCGGGTTCAAGTAACCTGAAACCGGTACTACAGGCATGATTGCGTTTGAGCACGCCGTTTTCGACTTGGTGACACTGCCCAAGCTCACAATCTGCGTTGCAGAGGAAACATAGACGCCAAAGTGCAGGTGCGGCCCGGTTGCGTAGCCGGTCTCTCCCGAGTAGCCGATTACTTGGCCTGTACCGACTGATTGCCCGGTAGACACTCCGATTTGCGACATGTGCGCATACATCGTGCTCAAACCATTGCCGTGTTTAATCATGACCCATTTACCAAACGAGTAACATCCCCGCACGGTATCAGTATTGCCGGTTCCAACGACTGTTCCAGTGAGCGCTGCTTTGAGCGGTGAACCGATTGAAGCCGCAAGGTCGATACCGTTATGACCTTTGCCGTTGTATGCACCGCCGCGAGCAAATGCCGTGTCGCCAAACGTTTGCGTTACGCGCACTTGGTCGAGTGGCCATCGAAGCACACCTTTTCCGGCAGGTGTAATCTGGTCGGGATTAATCGTGTACTGCAGTTTAGCCTGCAAGTCTTGCAATGATGCTTCAAACGCCGCTTCTTGTGCGCGTTTTTTTGCGATGAGCGCTTGATAGTTTGCCTCCGTCGACTTCGTTTCGGCGAGGAGTTCTGCCTGTGCCCGGCGTGTAGCATCGAGCGAGCCCTGCTGGGTGGTAAGGGTGCGTTTCTGTGCATCGAGCTGCTTTTTTTTGTCCTCCGCAGTTTCCTTCGAAGTGTTGAGTTGCTGCTTCTCGCTTGCCAGGTGCGCAATGTCTTTTTGAACTGCTTCCTCAAGAACAACGTGCGCGTCAACATCCTTCCAGGCATCAGTCATAGAATCTGCCGATAGCACGGAAATTGCGAGGGTCTTCTTCTCTGCCTGGGAGAGTCTGCGGATTGACTCTGCAAGCCCCGCCTTGTTTACGTCGATAGAGCCTTGTCGCGTTTCGATACCCGCAGCGAGCTGCTGAATCTGAAGTTGCGTATTGTTGATTTGTTTCTGAGTGACAGATATTTGCGAGGTAAGTTTCTTTCGCTGCAAATCGAGCTGCGACACTTTATTCTGAAGTGTGTTTTTTTGCTTTGTTGTGTCGGTGAGCTGCTTTGTGTATTGGTCGATTTCCTTGTTCAGGAGTGTAATTTGCGCATTCTGGTCATCAATTTGCTTCTGAAGCTCGTCTGCTGATTGTGCAGAAACCACGAATGGCAAAAGGCTCGCAATGGCGATTATGGCTACCGCGCGAGCCACCTTCATACGAGTTTGGAGCGAGCGCTCTCTATGCGGCGTAATGTTGCATCTTTTCCAATGAGAGCCGCAATGGTAAACGGGTCAGGAGACTTTGCGCGCCCAGAAAGTGAAAAACGCAGCGGCCATAGCACCGAACCGCGCCCTTCAGCGGAAGCGTAATCCCACATAATGTCTTTTAGACGTGTGGCATCCTCGAAACTTTCAGCGGACGCCGCAGAAAGCGCCTCATGTGCATGCGCGAGATGTTTTGATGCAATTGATGCCACTTCCCCTTTCTGGGGTATGAGTTCTGGTTCGAGTGATGGGTCTACAAAGAAGTAGTCATACTCCCCTTCAGCTACTTGTTCACGGATGTCCTCCCATACAGCAGTTCTTTCCCTCAAAAGTGGGAGTAGTTTCTCGCCTACGGCATCGTCCCACGGTATGTTTCGCGCTACGAGCGCGGTTTTAAGTGCATCGAGTGCGCCGGCCTTGAATTCACTCTCTGCCATGGCAAGCAAATACTGTCGGTTGTACCAGCGAAGTTTCTCTAAATCAAACACGGCGCCGCTCTTGTGTAGGTGCTTTAAATCGAACTCGGCAATCATTTCTTCGAGTCCGATTATTTCGCGCTCGCTGGGAGGAGTCCAGCCAAGAATCGCAATGTAGTTGAGCAGTGCCTCAGAGAGGAATCCCTTTTCACGATAACTTTTTACCGCAACGTCGCCGGTTCGCTTCGATAGTTTCGATTTGTCGGCCCCCAAGTGCAATGGATAGTGTGCGTACTGTGGGCGAGGAAATCCGAGTGCCTCTTGAATCAATATCTGACGGGGTGTGTTAGAAATGTGGTCCTCGCCGCGAATCACGTGCGTGATTCCCATATCGTGGTCGTCCATCACAACTGCGAAGTGATACAGCGGGTCTGTTTCGCTGCGCGCTATCGCAAAATCCTTGAGCTCAGTTGTATCAAATGTGATATCGCCGCGGATAATATCGGTGAATGTGATTACGGTCCCGGGGTTACGCAAGCGCACAACCCGCACGTTTACCGCAGGGTCGTTCTTGCTCGGCTCTTCGGAAACATACGCCTTATCCTCGGCAATCAACTTTTTCAGAGCCTCTGTGTGAATGCCTGCGCGCTCAGACTGTCGTTCAAAATCGTCCCATCCCAATCCAAGCCACGTGAGCTGCTCCTTGATGTCGTCTTCAAACTCAATTTTGCTTCGCGCGCGGTCGGTGTCTTCACTGCGAAATACAATTGTTCCGCCGTGCTTGCGTGCAAAAAGAAAGTTAATGATTGCCATGCGCGCAGTACCCACGTGACAGAAGCCCGTTGGGCTCGGAGGAAATCTGACGCGGACGTTGCTCCCAGAATCACTCGCAATATTACTCATAGGGGTTCATGTTCAAGTGCGGTTTCTATAAGTATGTTTGCAATCTTTTTTGCTGCCTCGGGTCGTGAATACTCTCGCGCCGCCTCCGACATTTGAGTGCGAAGCTCAGAATCGTTCATAAGGCGGTCAATCTCTGCAGTGAGTACGTGCTGTGTGAGATTGCGCTGCTCGATAACAACGGCTGCACCCGAGCGTGCATAAGAAAAAGCGTTTTCAACTTGGTCGTGCGAAACGTCTTCCGGAATCGGAACCAGAATTGCGGGGATACCCCACGATGCGATTTCAAAAATGGTGCCGCTGCCTGCGCGCGACACTATTACCGTAGATATTCCCGCGGCCATCCGTATTGCCAGCGTGTTTAACAGTCCAAATGCACGGTAGCGTGCCTGATTCGGAGAATCTTTGAGTACGAGGTTTGCGACAGATGAAACTTCTTTCACGTTTGCCATCCCTGCTTGATGAATCACGTTGTAGCGTGTCACCAAATCTTTCACAGAATCGAGCACCACGTTGTTTATCGCCTGTGCACCCAGAGAGCCGCCCACAACGAACACTGCCGGGACCGACGCATCAAGCTTCAAAAACTCGTATCCCCCCTCTTTTGCGGGGTGCTCAATTGCGGCGCGTATTGGATGGCCCACACGTGCAATCTTGCCGCGGAGCTTCTCTGGAAACTGCGATGCGGCTTCTGGGTGTGCGGTACCAATCCACTTGGCAAACTTTGCAGACCACAGGGTCACGCGCCCCGGTGTAGCATCCGCATCGTAAATCACAATCGGTATCGCAAGTATCCGTGCCGCATAGAGTGTTGGAAATGCCGCGTATCCGCCAGTTGAGAAAACAACGTCTGGATACAGTTTGTACAAAAGAAAAATCGATTTGATGACACCAAAAAAGGTACTGACGAATCCAAAGATATTCAGCACGCTCGCATAGCGCCGCACTTTCCCTGCTGGTGACGGCACGTGAATGATGTCACGCTCCATAAGTGCGTTTGCGTCGAATGGTTCGGGCCCTAGGTAGAAAAGCTCTGGTTCCAAGAGTGTTCGTTCTTTGCAAATTGCCTCAATTCCCTCGGAAATAGCAATCAGCGGGTAGAAGTGCCCGCCGGAGCCTCCGCCGACCAAAACAATGCGCATATTGGCCAGATTTTACCACGTTTTATGGCTCTGTGAGGCCTAAAACAGCTTCATAGACAGCGTTTAGCCCCTAGGGCATAGTTCGGGCTGGCAATAAATGTTTACAGGTTCCAACTGGGTCACAAACGGGAGCATCATCATGCGCGACCTCTATGCATCTGTATCTTCACAAGCGCTGCTCTGCATTTCCCCGATTGACGGGCGTTATGCGGAAAAGACCGAAAAGCTTCGCGGCATTGCCAGTGAATTCGGTCTCATCCTGTACCGTCTGACGGTGATGGTCGAGATTTTCATTGCGCTTTCGGATGACGAGGACACGCCGCTGCGCGCATTCACGCGCACCGAACGCCGTCGTCTGCGCAAGATTGTCGCGAACTTCAGTTTGGCAGATGCCCAAGAAATCAAGGCAATCGAGATGTCCAACTGGGGTCCGTTCATGCGGACCAACCACGACGTAAAGGCCATCGAGTTGTGGCTACGGTACAAGCTCGGAAAAACAACACTCAAGGACTGCCTCGAGTGGATTCATTTCGGCTGCACGTCGGAAGACGTCAACAACATGGCGTACGGCCTGATGCTGCGAGACATGGTTACCGAAACAATGGTGCCGGAACTCGATAAAATCATGAGTGCGCTGAAGACGTTTGCAGGCGTGAACAAATACGTTGCGATGCTTGCCGAGACACATGGGCAGGCAGCGACGCCCACCACGCTCGGCAAGGAATTCGCGGTTTTCGTATCGCGTCTTCGTCGTCAAATCGGCAAGCTCAAGAACTTCCGTCTTTCCGTCAAACTCAATTCGGCAAGCGGCAACATGAATGCCATGTACGCGGCATGTCCAGAAGTTGATTGGCAGGCGTTTTCGTCAAGGTTTATCGCTCGGCTCGGCAAGCGCGCGAGTTACCGATTCGAACAGACAGAGATTTCGACACAGATCGAATCGCACGACACCTACGCCGAGTTGTTCGACATCATCAAGCGAATCCTGACCATCCTGATCGGATTCAGTCAGGATGTGTGGTCCTACATCAGCGGCGAAACAATCGTACAGCGCCCGAAGGAGGGCGAAGCCGGTTCGTCGATTATGCCGCACAAGGTAAATCCGATCGACTTCGAAAATGCCGAGGGCAATTTGGGAATTGCCTATGCAATCATGGAGTTCTTCTGCAGAAAACTTCCCATCTCTCGGCGGCAACGTGATTTGTCGGATTCCACCGTTGAACGCGCGTTCGGTATGTCGTTCGCTCACTGCATCGTTGCGTTCAAGAGTATCGTCAAGGGCATGGAAAAAATCTATGCCAACGAGGAACATATCCGCCAGGAACTCATCGATCATCCCGAGGTTCTCACGGAAGCGATCCAGACGATCCTGCGGCGCATCAACTATCCGAACGCGTACGATGCGCTCAAACAGCTTGCGCGCGGAAAGAAAATCACGCTCGAAGAAATCGACATCTTCATCGAGGGGTTGAACCCGGAGCTTGTGGACAGAACGACGAAGGACTGGCTCAAACGGCTTACGCCGCAGTCCTACATCGGCATTGCCCCGGAGCTCACCGAAAAGGTTCTCGCGGTCGCCGACTGAGACAATTTGCTTTTGAGCTCTGTTCTTGCACAGAAGGCCCGCCGCGATGTTCGCGGCGGGCCTGATTTCATACAAAATTTCTACACTCTTCCCCGCTGTCTTGAAACGGCGAGCAAAATGCCGGCGCTTGCGAGAGACACCAGCATCGCGGAGCCTCCCTGACTTATAAACGTGAGGGGTACACCGGTGAGCGGTGCCAATCCGAGCATTGATGCCATATTTATAAATGCCTCTGCGGAAAGATACGTGGCAGTGCCAATACCAAGATATGCAACAAACGGGTCAATTGCACGTGCCGAAACAATCAGTCCGCGAAGTGCAAACGAAACAAACAAAACCACTATTACAACGGAGCCTATGAATCCGAGTTCCTCGGCCGCGACTGCGAATATTGAGTCACCCATCGGTTCGGGCAGGTAGGTAAACTTTTGGATTCCCTGTCCAAAGCCACGTCCACGAAGACCGCCAGAGCCAACCGCAATGAGTGATTGCTTGATTTGATACGCCTGGTCGTGTTGACCGACAGCTGGATTAAAAAATGTCATCACTCGGTCTCGCACGTAGGGGCGTGCAATCGCGAGGACCGAAAGACTGAGCAGGCCAATCAGAATTACGAGCGCTATGTCGCGCCACGACGCTCCCGCTGCAACATACACGGCAAAAGCACCCATAATAATGATGCCGAGCGTGCCCATGTCTGGCTGCAGCAAGAGCAGTATTGTCGGCAGCGCAATAATTGCGAGAAATCCACCGAGGCCGTACTGAATAGTGGACACTTTGAATCGAATAGCCGCAAAGTATGCAGCCGCCATAATAACGGTGGCAATTTTAAGTAGCTCAGATGGTTGAAACGAAGTGCCAAAAAGAATTATCCAGCGTGTGCCACCGCCATGCTCAGCGCCAATGCCAGGAATAAACACCGCGGCCGTCGCAAGCAGCGATAGTCCGAATACGTACGGAGCGAACCGTCGCCATAATCGCAAGTCTATTACTGTGCAAACTACCAAGGCAACGAGGCCGAGTCCGACGCCAAGCACCAAATGATTGAACACAACTGAAGATGTGTGCGTTGCTCCACGAGCAAGGAGACCGAAAGCGGCGGAAGCAAAAATAAGAGAGCCCCCAAAAATGAGCGAGGCTAGAATTATGATGAGCGGCCGGTCGATATGGCTCGAATTTCGCGACATGGATACAAATTGTAACACTCACGCCTCGGCTAAGCTTAGCCGGGCGTGACCTACTTGGCCGAGCCTCGGCGGACTGAATTCCTGCGTAGATCGAACAACTACGCTCCGGTGACTGAAATGGCAGCAAGGGCGATAATTACACCCATTACCGCAAACACGACCGAGAGTACCCAGTAGCGCATAACCACTTTGTATCCTGGCCAACCAATTGCTTCGAAATGATGATGGAGAGGGGCAACACGGAATAGCTTTTTACCCAAGAAACGCTTGGAGAGCACCTGCAAAATATCCGACATCACCGTGAGCACCAGAAGCATTCCAATAATGGGCAATACAGAAATACCAACCCCGCCACCAAGGTTGTCGGTCATGAACGCGAGTGTGCCGATGGTAAGCGTGAGCCCCATCGTGCCGGTGTCCGACATGTAAAACCGTGCAGGCGGAATGTTATACCAGAGAAACGCCAACAAGCCACCCATAATTGCAGCGGAAAATGCCGCGAGGTTAATCTGATTCTGAGCAAACGCGATAATAGTGTAGGACGCAAAAATTGACGCAAAAACGCCACCTGAAAGACCGTCGATGCCGTCGATGACGCCGGATGCGTAGAGTGCGAGCGACATAGCAATAAAAAATGGAATAATGAGTATCCCGAGTGTAAAGGGTTCTGTGAATGGAATATTGATTGCGGTGATGTCGAGTTTCGCCCAAAACCACCAGCCGATGAATGCAGAGAGGAGCACGACTATGAGAAGACGGTACCGCAACGGCATTCCCTCGCCTTCAGGTTTGATAATCAACAAATCGTCGATAAGTCCAACGAGCGAACCGATAACGAGCACCGCAAGCGGAATCCAGGTTTGACTGCGGCTCAAAAAGTCGAGACGCAGAACGTCGGCGCCAGGAACCACGTGCGCGACAAGCCAAATACTCAGCGCGGTTAGTAGTACGCTACCCCAGATCACAATGCCCCCCATGCGCGGAGCACGGACTTCATGCTTTTCGTGCAACCGATTAAACTCCTCAGCCTTCGTTCCATCCAGTGAAAGTTTGCCTGACTTCTTCTTCCACGCTTTAAATGCGTACAAATAGTGAGTAAGAATCGGTGTGCAAAGCATGCCAATTGCAAAAGCCGCCGTTGCCGGGACAAGGATGCGAATCATGTCTGTGAGTGACGCGTCCATGGTCTTATTGAGACATCACAGCTTCGCGCGCCTTATTCACGAGTATGCGCATATCAGTGAAGCGAGCGTGCTCCGTTGAACCCAACACAACCGCAGCGACGGGTCGCGCAAGGCCAACGTCGAACACAACGGCAAGATTCCCACCCGCAAGATCGGTAAAGCCGGTCTTTCCCATGATGAGTCCTGGAATATCACCGAGCGCTTCATTTGTGTTTGTGACAGACGCAACACCGCCGCCTTCGGAATACACTAAACGACCGTTCTCGGTTGTTCCCGTAAAGGTGTCTGGGTAGTTCTGAGCAGCGTATGCAAAGATTTTTGCAACATCGCGTGGTGAGCCGTATGCACCGGACTGAGTAAGGCTCTCATCGAGGCCGCTTGGATTCAAAAAATATGTGTGTGAGAGTCCAAGCTCGGAAACGAGATTGTTCATTCTCCACAGCGTCGAGCCGCCAAGCGGTGCTTGCGGATAGCGTGCACTTACAGATTTTTCTGCAACAGCACCGAGTATTTCTGCTCCTTCGTTCGAGCTCGCGATAAGCGTGTAATCAATTAAATCCTGAAGTTTCAAAACATCACCCTGATGGAGCTGCTGCGCGTTGCTGTTCCATGCAGTGTCTATTGGTATCGTTACCATCGAGCCTTTCGGCATTGACTCTGCGACCACCACAACGAGTGGCACTTTTGTAAGTGAGGCTAGTGGAAGCTGTGTATCTGCATTTTTTTCGTAGAGTGTTTCCCCGGTCGTTAAGTCAATAACGACAGCGGCGTCCGCGGCAATATGGATACCCGCAAATGGGTCAGCTTTCACTACCGCAGCCGCTTGTGCGACAACGGGGGGCTGCATGTTGTCGAAGTAGCCATAGACTATAAAAAAAGCTGCTGCAGCAATGAGGCAGAGCAGCGTTAAACCGTAACGCGTAATAGTGTGTGCGGAAGGTTCATTCCGGCTGAGGGTCTCCTGATTCGGCATGATTTGTATCAAAGGGGCTCTTTTGTTGGGCCTCAAAAGCGGCTAATTCGTTCGTTATTTTAACATAATCCGGCAGTTTTGTCGCCTCGGTCACTCCGAGGTACGCAATGAGCTCCGTAGTTGGTCGATACAGGTATTCACGCGCGTCATTCGGATTCGGTATGCGTTCGAGCAATCCACGGGCGGCAAGTGCACGTATGGTCGACGAGGTATTCACTCCCCGAATGTAATCAATCTGAGAGCGCGTCGACGGGCCTCGGTACAAGATAATTGCTACCACCTCAAGGCCGGCGTCTCCAATCTCGCGACCCACTTCTCGCTCAAAGGCCTTTTCAATAGTTTCAGCGGCCGCTGGAGCAATGGTAAGCGCGACTTCGGTATCAGTTTTAACAAGCGCAATACCGCTCGACGCACGCTTTTGTTCGAGCTCTGCTATACCAGCCTTTAACTCCTCTTCTGTGCAACTGAGAAGCTGCAAAAGTTTCTTGTATGAGAGCGAACCCCCCTCTGTAAAGAGCAGAGCCTCTATTCGATCAGAAAGTGACAAATCCGACATATCCGCATTATACGCCGTAGCGCGGGATTCCTTCTGGGGCTTCAGATTCGATAGTGATATCGTCAAACAACTTTTCTTGTGTTACAGACGCAGAGCCGTTTCGCACAAGCTCAAGCATTGCCAAAAAATACACAATCACCTCGTGTCGGTCCTTTGTTTTCGTAAGTTCACTAAAGCGCGCCTTGAACGCGGTAGAGAGGCGTGATTTGAGACTTATGATTACATCTTCAAGTGCCAGCACGGGAGCTACCGCCGCTTCAACCAGTGCCTCTGCCTTTGGAAGGAGCGATATGAGTCTCTGAAGGACGCTCGAGGCCGCCTCGATGCTTGCCTCAGCTGGATTAAATATGGGAGCACGTAGCGGCGCACGTTTCGGAAATCTGTACGGAGCAACACCCCATTCCTTGCGCAGTGCACGAGCTGCTTTGCGCACTACAGCGTAGCGCGCAAGTCGTCGCTCGAGTTCGTCTACTGACTCACGCTCCTCCTCAGAAAGTGCCAGTGTTGGCAGAAGAGTGCGGGACTTTATGAGCAACAACGTTGAGGCCACAAGAATGAACTGTGCCGTTTCGCCGAGTGGCATCTCGGGAAGTTTTTCGATGTATGCCAAATACCCATCTGTCACGTCGGCAAGTGTGACTTCCGAGATAGAAAGTTTTCTCGCTTCAATCATGTCGAGCAGCGCCTCAAGCGGCCCTTGAAAATGCTCTGTCTCGAAACTGAATTTGTTTTGCTCGGTATCCATGGGGTTAGTCCGGGGAGTTAACTAGATGCATATGGAAGTGTGCTGGAATGGATAGTCTTCGAATCGTCGATTCCATTGTCCACTCGTAGTGCTCGTTAATGTATGTTCTCTTTATCTCATTGAGCTCTTGCCATTCCTCCGGCAGAACGCCGTCTATATTGGCGTGTCGCAATGGCACTATCATGTCGTGCTGTGAAAATGCAGCGTCATACGGGTAGTCGTTGTGAACGATTTTCCAATATTTGAACTCCTGTACAGGTGCTTTTTTGCAGATGACACATTCGCCCGCAAGAAGACCGGCTGCGATGTCATCCTTATATCGCTTTGCGGTTTCCTTTGTGCGCAATTCACCCATACGAACTACGAGTTGTCGGGCTCTACTGCTTCGTTGAGTCGGGCGTCTATGCGATTCATGTCGCGCGGGAACATCGTCGCCTCACGAATGTTTTTGAGTCCCAAAATCTGCATTGTCATGCGCTCTGCACCGAATGCAAATCCCCCTTCTGGCGGAACTCCGTGTCGAAAGGCCTCGAGAAACATTTCCACCTTCGATGCGTCGAGCCCCCAAACTGCAACGTGCTCTAAAAGCTGCTTGTAATCATTGATGCGTCGGCCACCGGAGAGCCATTCAACCCCGCGACACAACAAATCCATCCCCTCGTTTACTTCAGGATTCTCAGGGTTCGGGAATACATAGAATGGCTTCTGTCGCGTCGGGTATCCATATACGTATACAAAGTCGGAGCCTGTCTCGTTTTTGATAATTTCGCATAGTTGACGCTCATCTTCCGGATTGAGGTCCTTCTCTCCGCGGACGTCGCGGCCGGTTACTGAGTGGATTTTCTCTTGTGCCTCGGCAAGTGAGAGTGTTGGCGTCTTATCTATCATTACCGGAAGCGTCGCATCCAAGAATTCCAAATCTTTCGCACAGCGTTCTGCAACTTGCTCAAGAATATATCGCACCGTGCTCTCCGACATATCGCGCACATCGGTCCACGAATCTATGAATGCCATTTCTGCATCCAAAGACACTATTTCAGTGAGGTGGCGTGTCGTGGACGATGGCTCGGCGCGAAACACTTTGTTGACCGAAAACACGCGTTCAAACGCTGTCATAACAATCTGTTTGTAGAGTTGTGGTGACTGCGAAAGATACGCTTGCTTGTCAAAATATTGCACCTGGAAAACCTCGGCACCCCCCTCGGCGGTTGCTGGAACTATTGCGGGAGCTTGAAACTCAAAGAAGTCCTGCTGCTTCATATACTCACGGAACGAGTCAATGATTACCGCCTGTACTTTGAAAATTGATTGTAGGCGCGGATGGCGAAGCGTGAGTGCTCGGTGGTCGAGTTCCGTTGTGAGGTCTACATTGTATCCACTCTCCGACATATCAAACGGAAGCGGTTCCGCAGCCGCAAGTACCTCTAGCCCGGTAACTTCGAGTTCAATATCGCCGTTTTGCACCTTGGCATTGCGATTTTTCTCTGGCCGCTGATTAACAATGCCCGTTACAGCAACAACGTATTCGATTTTTATTTCTTTTGCGAGTTCAATTGCTGCCGAGTTTGGGAGCACTACACCCTGCACGGAGCCAGAACGATCCCGGAAATCAAAAAAAACCATTTTGCCCTGGTCGCGGCGCACCGAAACCCAGCCCTTTATGAGCACTGTTTCGCCGGTGCGACCCCCTAAATCTGTAATGAGTATTCGTTCCATGTGTTTGTGTTTAGACTTCAACTCCGATACGGCGATGTACGAGGTCCATTTTCTTTCGTGCAAACGCGCGCGCCTTCGTTTTTCCTTTTTTAAGAATATCTTCCACCTGTTCTGTTGTAATATCGCGTCGCTTCACTCGCATGTCATGCGTCGCCGTAATGATTGCTTTTGCGAGTATTTCCTTTGCTTCCTTGTAACCAACTGCACCGGCCTGGTAGCGTCCAGCGAGTGCAGCAGCCCCTTCTGGGTCAAAGTGTTTAAAGAGTTTCAACACCGTATCATCAACAGGAAGCGATGAACCCATAGCTTCTGACCCAGTTTTGATACTCATAACCGCCTGTTGAATCTCCGCATCTGTGGCAAAAAGTGGAATAGTGTTGCCATAGCTTTTGCTCATTTTTGCGCCATCAACTCCGGGAATGATGCCCGTTCCTTCGAAGATTCTTTCCTTTACATTCTCATTAAAGATGCGGGAACGGCCAGGATAATTGATATTGAATTTCGCAGCGATTTCGCGCGTGTACTCAATGTGCTGGCGTTGGTCCTCACCAACCGGAATATCGGTTGCGTCGTAGAGCAGAATATCAGCGGCCATCAAAAGCGGATATGTGAACAATCCGACATTTGAATCTATTCCCTTTGCTACCTTGTCCTTGAAGGCATGTCCAAGCTCGAGAAACGAGGTGCTCATTTGGCAACTAAATATCCAGGCCAGCTCAGTGTGCTGTGGCACGTCGGATTGCTTAAATATGATTGCTTTGTTTGGGTCGATTCCGGCGGCCACGTAGTCGGCTACGACGGAAATGATGTTCTGTTTGAGTTCCCGAGGATTTTTGAGCGATGTAAGCGCATGGTAATCCACCACCATCAGGAAGATATGTTCGTATTCCCCGCTTTTCGATAATTCGACGAACGGGCGTAGTGCGCCAAGATAGTTACCGATATGAAGTGTTCCCGAGGGCTGGAGCCCCGTCAGTAATCGAGCCATAGGCACAAATATAGCAGAAAAAGGGCGTTATTTAAGCCTGCACCGAGTTAAACTCGATTATGAAGCGCGAGCCCTTGCCTGCCCCGTCGGATTCGGCCCAAATGCGGCCACCCTGGGCTTCAATGAATAGCTTTGCGAGGTAGAGCCCGACGCCCGTGCCAAGCAGATTCACCTTCTGGGCATCGGCTCGAGAGAACTTCTTAAACAACGACGGCAGAGTTTCTGGCGGGATGCCAACCCCTGTGTCGGATATGACGCATCTCACAAAGGCTGCATGCCGCTCTACAGAGACAGTCATACCGCCCTCCTTGGTGTACTTGAGCGAGTTGTCTATGAGATTACCCACAACCTCCTTTACCTTTCCTTGGTCGCCCGAAATCAAGTACTTGTGAGAGCGGTCGATTTTGATATCGAATGTAAGTCCCTTGATTTCTGCGTGCGGAACGTAGCCGTCGGCAATCTGGGCGACCGCTTCACCCAAATCAAACGTCGCCTTGTCATAACCGATTTGACCAATCTCGAGCTTCGACTTGCTGAGGAATGTTGCAATAATATTGAGCACATCGTGTCCCGCAACAAGAATCTTTTGAGCAGCCTCTTTTGTATCCTTCGTTGTTTCTCCCGTGGTCCCATCAACAATAAGTGAGGCGAGCCCGCGCATGGCTGTAATCGGGTTGCGGATTTCGTGTGACGCAAACGACATGAATTCGGAGCGCTCCTCGTTCGCCAGCTGCAAATCAAGCGTATCGCGGACAATTCGTATTGACCCCAAGAGCACGATAATAAATGCAGTCACGTTTATCGCTATCCCCGCGAGGTCCTTTGCAAACAATATATTTGAGAACGTAAAGATGGTTACCATAAAGCCGAGAACTGCGGTGGTCGCCACCTTCAGGTTGAGGAAGTGATAGCGATATATTGAATACGAAGTCAGCGCTATGAACGGCAAGATAAACAAAGCGGCCAGCGGTATAAAACTCGTGTTATTGAAAACATTCGGCAGAATTACATTGAACGTGAGTAGCAGGCACGCAGTGAGCGCCATACCGATGAGGAGCGCACCTGTCTGTTTACGTGATTCACCAGGTGCACGATACATCTTGCGAGCAAGGACATATATCGCGGAAGCGAGTAGTCCGAATGCGACCAGCATAAAGAGAGCTATCCCCGGAGCCGGAACCGCCTTTGTTACCTGCCCAGCAGCCGGTAAATGGTCGAGGCCGGAGAAAACAGCGGGAGTCAATGTGAGAAGTGACGTAACAGCAACAACGGGCGTTAGATAATGGGTAAACCATTTTGGATACGACATTAAAGAATTTGGGAACACGTATGCCAAGCGGAAAAACGCATACGCGTGCCAGACAGAAATAAACAAGTGAATACGCAGCGCCCAAAGTGCAGATGTTGAAGATGTAAATCTATACTCCAGGTAATTTGATATACCCCATACGACTGTGAGCACCGAAAAGAGCAAAAAGGAAC
Source organism: uncultured Candidatus Saccharibacteria bacterium (assembly GCA_964471165.1). GTDB lineage: Bacteria > Patescibacteriota > Minisyncoccia > Phycocordibacterales > UBA2100 > UBA10103. The sequence continues at coordinate 47,925 of CAYYEX010000005.1, read as the reverse complement.
GATTCGTTTCGCTCGATCTGTTGTTGAAGAAAATCAAAAAACCAAGCAACGCGATGCCGCATACGGAAACAGCAACAAGTAAGAGATCAACATTTATCTGAACAAGGGTGGAAATTTCCATATGTTTACTCAGCCTGCATTGTGCGTTCAAGCGTAAAGCGAGATGAGCGTGCTGTCGGGGGCTCCCCTATTCCGGTGCGGAACATAAAGACGATTGAACCCTCAGAGAAACCGGAAATGCGTCGGACTTCGGCGTATGCTTCTTCAATCATTTTTGCATGTGTTTCAGAGAATTTCGACGCGTCACCGTGTGCCCGCATTAACTCAAAAAACAACATGCCCGAGAGCGGCTGGAATGAAAGCCCAAGCGATGTTGCTGTAAGCCAGATGCGCTCGATTGCGCGACCCGCTCGTACGAGCTCTGTTGGCTCAAGCGAACGCACAGAAACTATCCCAATAGCAGCGGCAGAGGCATTCACCGCTCCGTTCTCCTTGGCAATGACACGATGCAGCCCGAGTCGGGTAAGCAGCAACGCAACCGGCCAGCGACGAAGCAAACGAAACATCACGCGGGCCGGCGGTGGCAACTCAAGTGTATCTATGAAAAAGCCAACAGTTTTTTTTGCGTCCTCGGCAGGAGTCCAGTTCACGTGCTCAAAGAAGAACGAGTGGATTTGTTTGCTCGTGAGCATAATCTCTTCATTCGTGGAGCCAATGCGTCCGAGGCGATTGATTGCATCTCTCTCGCCAATCAGTCGAAGTGAACAGAGATCCTTTTCAAAACAACCCGATAGTGCGCCGGCTTGTGCCGGTGTGAGCGACTCTTTCGAATACGGCTTTCTGTTTGTTGCTCGTTTAAGAACCGGCTCAGCAAGCGGGTCCGGAGATGCACCGCGCGTAAAACGAACCGTTGCCACATGGTCTGTGCTCGTTTGTGGAAAATACTCCACCTCAGTTGCGAGACCACGGGCGCTTGCCGCAATAACCATGTTTTCAAGGGCGGCACCATTTGAAACATACGAGGCACTTTGTTGCCAGTTATACAGCGAACGATCACGCTCTGGTCGGTTCCAGAGCTCGACCTTGTCTTCACGTACGATGAAGCGCCACGGCTGACTGTTCTCACCGGATGGTGCTGCGTTTGCAGCGGAGAGCGCAAACAGGATGTCTTCGTTCATAGTGTGATGCCGAATCGGGCAGCAAATGCGTGCGCGGTTTCAGTCCGCTCCTTTTTTTGCTCATCTGACATAAAGTCGGGAACTAATTTTTCATCAACCGATACGAGTGCGCGATTCGACTCGAGCTTCTCCCCGTTGAGAATCTTTCGTACGCAGTATGCAACCGCTGCCCCGTTGATGAGCGCAGCACCGCCCAATTGCGGCCAGGAAACAATGGTTTTGCCCATTTCCATCAAAGATTCCTGCATACGCATCGTTACATTCTCTGGACCGATGTGTTGCGTAATAGTTTTGCCGATACCGAACTTATCCAGCGCCTTGAGTGAATCGTAGGAAACATTCCCCATCCGACCATGAAAGAATGGTGGCTGTGGGTCCACATCGTAGCGTTCAATATCAATAACCGCATTGTCCCCGTTGTCGGCGCCCATTACTACCGCAATGTGGTTCTTTTTTGCATGCTCTCGAATTAAAAATTTTACAGCTAGGTTATCAAGCTCGTCGATAACAATATCGAGTCCGTCGAAAAATGCTGCTATGTTTTCAGGTTGTAATCCTTGTGGAAACAGCTCGATTTCTGCATAGGGATTCATTTCGTAAATACGTCTGGCTGCCATAGATACCTTGAGCGAGCCCAACTCCGGGGCACCCGAGAGAACACGATTCGTGTTTGAAAGCGCCAAATAATCCATGTCAGCAAGTTTGAGTTTCTTTCCGCCGCCCTGTAGCGCAATACTGAATGCAACACTCGAACCCACCGAGAGCCCTGCAATACCGATTGTCGAATTGTAGAATCGCTCCTGTTCTACCTCTGTTATCAAATTCCGATTGCGCGCCGTTCGGACGCGAAAGTAATCGGCTTCTGCAAGGATATGGCACAGTGTGCCGTTCCAGGGAAAATATACCCAGCGTCCGAGTATCTCGGGCACATTGCTTGTAAGAATTGTGTAGTGTTTTTGGAATGCGTCCTCAAACCCCGGTGCATACACGAGTGTCGGATTCTGTATAGCAAAAAGCTCACGAGACGCTTCCTCGTAGTCATCAGAAACACGCAAGAGTGCTCCAGAATCAATAAGTGCAGATAGCTCAGCCGAATCTGTTTTGATATCAAAAAAGCGCGGGCGCTCCGGTATGGGGCGAGCGCGCATTTCTTGAAGCTTCTCCGGTAGGCCTTCCATAGGATGGCCTTTAGTATACCGTTATTTCTTCTTTACCCAGCGGTGTTTTGCACCCACCGGGAAATGTTCCGCGTGGTTATGCTCCCAGAATGTAACGCGAGGAATTACACGCTCCCCGAGCGAGAGCGAGTTGTTTCGGTGCTCTGCACTCTTTGCGATAAGCGCTTCATTGATGGCCTGTGTGACACGCTCCTTGAGGTCTTCCGAGGGTTGCACCTTGGGTTGTAACTCAACGTTTACCTCAAGGTATTCATCCTGGTTTTCGTCATTCTTAGTTGCAATTGTAAACTTGCCAGTTACTTCCTTGTGCAGACTCTTGATTATCAGCCCGTGCTTAATGTGTTCTGGGTAAATAATTGCACCGTAAAGTTTTGTAGAAAGATCGGCGCGTTCATACACATAGACAAACGGTAGTTCTTTGACCGTATCGGTAATACCCGCCTTCTTTGCTTCAGCCTTGAGGTCAACTCCCTCTGACGCGCAGATATTTTTGAGCTCTGCATATGTCATCACGCCACCGTGATCACCAATTTCATAGCGAATCATCGGTAACACATTGCCGGAGGTACAGTAAATACGATTATCTACCGCTTCGAAACTAACGAATGATGGAATGTATTGCGCAAGTGTCGGCAAACGCGTTGCCTCCCCAAACAACTTTGAAAACAGTACGGGGTTTTTGAGACTGAGTTCTCGAACCAAAACAGCAAGAGGGGTCTCCGTAGCCATTGTGCCAAGCTCCGCGCTGCCGTAGATATTCATGATGTCGCGATACCGATTCGTCATGTGAGCCTCTGTTACGAGGTAATCACGGAAGTCTTCGGAAAAACCTTCGGCCGCACACACGATTCGCATGTCGAACTGTTTCCAGTCCACGCCGTTTCCCTTACCATCGTCGATGATGTCTTTTACAAACGGAGGATAGCCACAAAGAATTACCTGCGTGTATCGAGACCCAATTTCGCGCAGTGCCGCGTAAATTTCATGCTTGTTTACACCTGGGGTGAGAAGAGTAAGCGGGAAATCGCGCTGGGAGATGCGGTTGAAAGCCTCGTATGTAATAAGTCCGCCAATCCACACACCCATTCCGAATGCCACGATTACGAGCGTGGGCTCCTGGGGGTCGAGTCCGCTGTTCTTTAGAAACGTGCGGTGATAGATGTACGACTGCTCCTCAACAACATCCGTGCGTGGAAAATAGAACGGTTCGCCCGTTGAGCCAGAGGTTGCGGTGAGAACGAGCTGTGTGCCCGCAAGAGAGCCCGGCATACACAAGTCTTCCCACGGGTGACTGCGTAAATAATTCTTTTTTGATGTGGGCGGCACCTTTTTCATGTCCGCAACGGATTTTATGTCCTTTGCCATAACACCGCGCTCCTTGAGGAATGAGCGGTACGCAGGTACGTGCTTTGCAGCGCTTTTAAATGCATCGACCATGTAGTCGGCTTGCATTTTTGACCAGTGTGCGGACGTTGCCTTTTGTGAGGGCAGAAACATCGAGAGACGCTGGAGAGCCGCGTCTTTCTTGCTGGTAATCGCGGACTTCGCTTTGTGCGATTTCATAGATGTTTGTATAGTACCACCTTATTCTACATTTGTCTAGTGCCTGCGACCGCCTCTTCAAGTGTCGCAATGACCCTGTCTCGGTCACTGGGCGAAGGTACCGCCATCCGGATTGTGTCGGAAAGTAGCGCTCTGGCGTCGGTATCGTTCGACATCCAAGAACACAGTGCCACATCTATCCCCTTTTCTTTGAGAGCGGCAGCTACATTTTGTGCATTATCAACGCGAGAAAGTATGAAGTTCGTTTCAGATGGATAGGCGTGAACGCCCGGTACCTGTCGTAAGGCGCCGAGAAACACTGCGCGTTCGTGTATGACCGCTTCCATCCGCGTGCGCACATGCGCAATCTGTCTCAATCCGGCGACAGCAGCGTAGACAGACGGATGCGCTACCGACCATGGCAGCATTCTTGCAGAGAGCAGCTTCAGATAGGCAGAGTTTGCACACACATAACCGACGCGCGCTCCCGCCAAGCCGAGTGACTTTGAGAGTGTTCGCAAAATTACGATGTTTTGCTGTGAAATTTCTGATACCGAAGTGCGCCCAAGAAATTCAAAGTATGCCTCATCGATAATCAAGCGGACGCCGCAGTTGCCGCACAGCGTTATGAGCGTATTGATTGTTTCTTCTGACAGTGCAGAACCAAGCGGGTTATTTGGCTGGCAAATAAAGAGTGCCGAGTATGCGCCGCTCTGAATGAGTGTTCGTGCAGCATCGAGTGGAAATGTAAACACTCCCATTTCTTCCGTGAAAGACACCGTGTCAAAATCAAGCCCGATTTGCGAAAAAATCTTTTCATACCCGTAGAAAGACGGCACGGGGAGCAACACTTTATTACCCGATTCGTGCTCTAATTCCGCAATCAAACGCACGGCAGCATCTGAGCCGCTCGTGACCAGAATATTTTCTCGAATAACTCCTACGTATTCAGCAAGGAGCTCGGTGAGCTCTGCGTAATCTGGGTAGCGAGAAAAGACCGCAGTTGCATCTGCTGTGTACGCTTTCATGAGTACATCATCGAGCAACCAGTAGCTTTCGTTATGTTGCAGTGAAATTCGGTTTGTCATATTTCTGTCGAAACGGTTGACCTGCGCGTGCCAGACCTCACGACACATTATACGGTCTGCCTGACTACCTACCCCTTTGCCAGTTGAATAGCCGCCCCTGATTGACAGGGTGCATAACTGTCGCGTGTATAAATAACAAGAGCTTCAGGGCCGGTGGCAACGTATTCTAGCAATCGTCAGCTTTTTCTCGCTGTTCCAATAGACGATAAAGAGGACGTGGGCGTATACTGACCCCAATGTCGCGATTGAGCCGGTATCATCTCCTCGCCCTCCTGGTGTTTGCAATCGTACTACTGGCACTCGTTCCTAGAGTTGTACCGAACATTCGTGAGCGCTTACCCTTGTCATTGTGCCTCCTTACGACCAATGAGAACGCAAAAAGAGAGTGTGCTTTTTCTCATATCCGAACTGTCCTCAATGAAAAGGGTGTTGCCGAGGCCCTTCATACGTTTGCTACGGCCAATGAAATGCTCCCAAAACTCGATATCGATTGCCACGCGGCCATTCATCGTGTCGGCGACATGATGTACTACTCAATATATCTTGAGAATGAGTATGATATCGCTCCAGACGATTTTCCTCCCGAGGCCTTGATATGTAATCGTGGTTTTTATCACGGTATCTTTGAACACTTATTCCAAGACCGCACAGATCCAGCGTATATCAGTGACGCGTGTCATCGATTCGCAGTGAATGACGATATTCGGGCGGGTACGGTGAGGTACACCTGTTTTCATGCGGCAGGGCACGGATTACTGAGAGCTCAGAGCGAGAAAATCCCTCGTGAAGATTGGGGTAATTCGAGCGCATTCTTGACTGCCCCTGTTGCGAGTTGCAATAGTTTACCGAATTCAACCGAGCAGGAACGCTTCGCTTGCATTACGGGAGTTGAAAGTATATTTATCCAAGCGAGCATGCTGAATGAGTATGGGTTATCTGACCCAGACAACGGAAATGGATTGACCATTTGTAATCAATTACCTACCTCCCTGCACCCTACCTGCTACTTCGTTCGCTCGCTGATGATGACGCAGATGAGCAACTCCTTTCTCCCAGTGCTCCGCAGCTGTTCCAGCGCAACGGAGCCGTTATTTCAACAGTGCCTGACTGGCACAATAGAGGGCATCGTAGTCAACGGTATACATGAGGAATCGTTCAACCGCTCTCTTTCACTCTGTCGCAGGCCAGAAATACTCAGGCGAAACGATACGGAGGTTTGTTATCAAGAAGTCATAAATCGAATAGAGCGAGAATATATTGGAGAGTACGTACCGAGATGTGATTTATTCCCTGAAGCTTTCCGTCCTGCATGTAGAAAAGCAATCCTCTAATCACACGGAGCCTTCAACCAACCAGTAGCTTTCGTTATGTTGCAATGGTATTCGCTCACTCATATCAACTCTTAACGAACGCAAATGCGACAAACGCAATCATAATCCAGTAGAGGCGATAGGCTTCGCCGAATGCGCCCTGAACGAGCCCGTTAAATGACCAAAGTGATTGCAAGGGCGCGGCCATCTGCCAAACCACAAGCACTACAACTGTAGTTGCCAGACCAGTGGCTATTGCAAAAAGAGGCCGCGCCGAATCGTCCGAAAGTGTGGAGGTCATGCGGTACAAAACATACGTGAGAAGAATTGTCAGAGCAACAAATATTGCAGACGCAACGTACGGTGATGCAATTGAGGCCAACGCGGAACCAAGCAAAAAAGTGGCCGGTAGTGCTGCAAATAACGAGGTCGCAATGATGAGTGCCAATGAAAATGCGATTGATATACTCGCGCCCGTTCGAAGGGTAACCACAGTAATTGCCGTGGCAAACAAAACAGACGCGACCACGTCCACGGGAAGCGTTGTAAATATGCCCTTGAGCGCCTCGACATCCATCGGACCATTATACGGGCCGTTCGGTGTCTTTTAGAGGCCCTCTGTGCGCAACTTTTCTATGAGTTCACGTTGCTCCTTTGAAAGTTTTTTTGGAAATTGAACATCAACGCGAACGAGCAGGTCGCCGCGGTTGTTACGCCCGTATGGCACTCCCTGGCCTTTAATTTTCAACATTTCGCCATGTACAACTCCGGCTGGTATTTCGACCGGCAAGTCACCCTCGACGCCTCTCACATGGTACGTAGCGCCCATGAGCGCGTCTGTAAGTTTTACGGGAAGCGCTCTGACGAGATTATTGCCCTCGCGCGTAAACGCGGCATCACTCTTTACGTGCAGCTTCACGTACAAGTCACCCGCGCTGCCGCCAGCTGCGACTTCGCCGCGCCCAGGCATTCGAATCATTTCGCCGTCAGAAACCCCCGCCGGTACAACAATATGGATTTCCTCTTCCCGTTTTGCCACACCGGCACCCTGACAGACCTCGCACGGTTTTTCTGGCACCTGACCTTTGCCGTGGCAGCGCGGACACGTGCGATTTGAAGTAAATGTTCCGAAAAATGAATTGCGTGTTTCTCGAATCTCTCCTTTTCCATTGCAAGCGCTGCACGAAGTGAGCCCTGTTCCCTTTTTTGCACCAGTTCCCGTGCACGCTTCGCATACGCCGGTCTTTGATATGAGGACACGGCGGTCTGTGCCGAAAATTGATTCATGGAACGATAACTCGATGTCAATCGATATATCACGCCCGCGCGCCTGACGCGCACCTTGGCCGCCAAAAAACTCTCCGAATATATCACCGAGGTCGAATTCGACATTTTGGCCGTTACCGAATCCCTGAAAGTTTGAGAAATCGAAGCCTTGAAACCCGCCTCCCTGACCGGCGTTCTGGCCACCACCTGCAAAGGTTTTGCCGTATGTGTCGTATTCCGCTCTGCGTTTTTTATCGGAAAGTACAGTATATGCCTCACTGATTTCCTTGAACTTCGCCTCATCGCCACCCTTCTTGTCTGGGTGGTACTTCTGTGCGAGTTTACGGAATGCTGTCTTAACCTCGTCTTCCGACGCTGTGCGCTGAATGCCAAGAATGTCGTAGTAATCCTTCATTCGTCTTATTCAGCCTTCGGTTCCTCTCCTGGCTGTTGGCCTTCTGCAGGCTTTGCAGGCTCCTGGTTCTTCTGCATCGCCTCGCCGATGGCACTCATTGCCGTGTTGAGAGAGTCAGTCGCCGATTTGATTGCTGCTTTGTCGGTGCCGTTTCGAGCGACCTTCAACGCGTCGATTTTTTCCTGCACGGTCTTTTTAATTTCTTCCCCGGCTTTTTCGCCGTGCTCACGAAGTGCCTTCTCAGCAGCATAGACTGTCTGGTCAGCAATATTCTGCGCCTCTACGAGGTCACGCTTCTCCTGGTCTTGTGTCGCATTCGCATCTGCCTCCTGACGCATCTTCTCAATCTCTGCGTCTGTGAGGCCTGAAGCCGCTTCTATACGAATGGATTGCTCCTTGTTGGTTGTTTTGTCTTTTGCTTTCACTGACAAGATTCCATTGGCGTCAATATCGAACGTAACCTCAACTTGTGGCATGCCACGCGGTGCCGGTGGGATACCATCGAGATTAAATTTTCCGAGCGATTTATTATCGCTGGCCATCGAGCGTTCACCCTGCACAATGTGAATTTCTACCGACGGTTGATTGTCGGATGCTGTAGAAAACGTCTGTGAGCGTGAGGTCGGAATAGTGGTATTTCGTTCTATGACCTTTGTAGCTATGCCGCCCATGGTTTCAATGCCAAGTGAGAGCGGTATGACATCGAGCAATAGTACGTCTTTGACGTCTCCTTGGAGGATGCCACCCTGCAGTGCTGCACCAAGGGCCACCACTTCGTCTGGGTTCACTCCCATGTGTGGCTTCTTGCTGAAAAACTCTTCGACCGCTTTCTGCATAGCTGGCATGCGCGTCTGCCCGCCCACGAGCACAACCTCGTTTATGTCTGCCACCTTGAATGGGGAGGCTTCCATTGCACGCTTTGTAATGGAGAGTGCGCGGTCGATATGCTCTTGTGTGAGTTCCTCGAGCTTTGCGCGCGACATTTTTATCAAGAGGTGCTGCGGGCCAGCGTCGGTAGAGGTGATGAACGGAATGTTGATTTCGGTTTCCACTGCAGTTGAGAGCTCAATCTTTGCCTTCTCTGCAGCTTCATCGAGACGCTGTCGGGCAAGCGCATCGGTGCGCACATCTACACCGCTTTCTTTTTTGTACTCATCGGCAATCCAATTCATGATTGTCTGGTCGATGTCTTTACCTCCCAAATGCGCGTCTCCGTCTGTTGCTCGAACTTCGATTGAGTTTTCTCCCTCTGGAGTTGTTGCGACTTCCAATACAGAGATATCGAACGTTCCACCTCCGAAATCGAACACAACAATCTTTTCGTTCTTGTTCTTATTAAACCCGTATGCAAGTGCCGCAGCCGTCGGTTCGTTAATGATTCTCTTCACGTCGAGACCCGCAATCTTTCCTGCGTCTCGCGTAGCGGCGCGTTGCGCATCGTTGAAATACGCAGGTACCGTAATAACTGCTTCGGTAATGGTTTCTCCCAAGCGGGCCTCTGCGTCTGCCTTAAGCTTTTGCAGAATCATCGCTGAGATCTCTTCCGGGCGGTACCATTTATCACCCATCTGCACTTCAACCCCACCATTTTCTGATTTGCGAATTTCGAATGGTACAGAACCCTTATCCTTTTGAACAGCAGCTTCGTCGTATGTGTGTCCGATAAAGCGCTTAATCTGATAGATGGTGTTTTTGGGATTTGTGACGGCCTGGCGCTTGGCAATTTGCCCAACAAGCCGTTCTCCGGTCTTTGAAAGCGCAACAATAGACGGCGTAGTGCGGCCACCCTCTGAGTTCTCAATTATTTTCGGTTCTCCCGACATTACGACAGCAATTGCCGAGTTGGTGGTTCCGAGGTCGATTCCAAGAATTTTTGCCATAGTCAATTGAATGAGCATTATAAGCAATCAAATCCTAATTGAAAGCATTACTGCAGTAATTCTGCCAATTGGATGATTTACAGGAGTGATTATACGTCGCAGATAATTTCATGCAAGGGTTTATGAATATTTCTTTCATGCAGAACCTAGCACCTTCCTCAAATGAGTCCGAATGCCAGCGCTAAGTCGCGCACATTATCCATTTCTTCAACCACAAGGTAGCGCACATGTGCTCGAACACCATAAAACTCAGCAAGTGCCCCAATCTCTTTTCTGCTTTCATAGGGGTGCACAAAAACAGAGCGCTGATATTGCACGAAGCCCATATTTTCGAGCTTTGCTCGAAATGGATGTCGATTTCTCGCGTGTGTAAGTGGGATATCAAACATGACAATCCTCCACTTTTTGTCCCAGAGGCGTGGTTTTTGAATCTCTAAATCGTCAATCGTTATTTCATTGATAAGAAGCTTGCCATCGCTGGTTATCAAAAGCGTTCGATTATCTCCTTGTCTGACAATCCTGAGTCTATTCTTCTCCTCTAGGTACTTGATGGCTTTCCAGATACGATTTCTTTCCGTCGCGCCCTGAGGATCAAACATGTCGATAATCTGCACCACATTCGGTGCGGCTATTGTGGTGCCTGCAAGTACTCCGGCATACACTAAGCGTAAAATGTCACGAGCAAGCTCCCCGCGTTTGTAGTCGGACGCCTTTTTTATCCCCCTGAAATCCGTCATAGCGTAACTGTAAACGTTTCGAGCACTCCTGTAAATCATCCAATTGGATGATTTACAGACATTCTTGAAGATGCTCAAAAGCGCCGAGCAAAGACTACGCTTTCACAATTACTTGTGCCGGGCGAAGCACGTGCTCACCCGCTTTGTATCCGTAGCGCAAAATCTTTACGACAGAACCACTTTCGCCGGCTCCCTCTGCTACTTCCTGTACTGCCTCATGCAAATATGGGTTAAGCATCTCTCCAACTGTACCGAAACGTTCAACACCGTTCTTGGAAAGCATTTCCAGAAGCTGATTGCGGATACCGTCGATGCCAGAGCGCCACTGCGGGTCTACTGCCTCCCACGCGGGCGAACCGTATGCCATGTCAAAGCTGTCGAGTGACGGCAGTAAGTCTTCAATGAGGTTTGCTTTAACTCGAGCCGCCATGCGTATACCGTCGTGCGCGAGCTCTTTTTTCATGTTGATTGCATCGGCTTTTGCTCGCTGCCAGCCATCCAGATATTCATCGCGCTTTGTTTGCGCTTCCTTAAGCTCGGTGCGAAGTTTTTTTATTTTTGCCTGTGCAGCACCAATTGAGCCGAGTTCATCTTCGGGTTCAAAATCCATTTCTATCTCCGGCTCTGTTTCCGGAGCAATTATTTCATCTTCGTGCTCCTGCATGTCGCGCGGAGTATAACAAAATGAACATGTACAAGCAAAACTACACAAGCATCAGACGGGCTCAATGAGGCGCTCTTGTTGCTCGTACCTCAGAAGCGCAATAAGCGTCGCGCTACTGAGAAGACCAAAAATAACGCCCGACGCGATGAGCGCAAACTGCAGTGAGTAGACATCGCTTGCCCAGCCAGCGAATGGCCCCGCAACTGCGAACAATCCACGTCCAATAAATCCTTTTATAGAGAGCATCGTCGCCCTGACCTCAGAGACAGCGAAACGTTGAATGTGGTGCGAGATAATGGGTTCGGCGAGTCCGCGCATGAAACAAAATAAGACCATTGCAAGAATTCCCCAGTACGAGTACTGCGCCCCGATAAGTAAAAAACCAAGAATCCCCAGGAGTCCGAGTAGTGAAAGTGACCGACGCATTCCTACTGTGCGCTCTAACCAATCCGCACTTAAACTTGCCAGACTTACCGCAAGCATAAGAAGTGCCCAGAGATATCCGAAATACTCAACTCCTATACCGAGTTCCTGAAAGTAGGGTTGTCTAAACCAGACTACGATAAGCCCCGCTGTGGAGATGAGTGCGTAATAGATAGATAACCATCGAAGTACTTTGTTCTCTTTGAACGTGTGCACGATGACGCGCCGCATGCTCCAAGCCTTTTTTTCGAGGGATTCCTTCTTCCAGCCGACCTCGGTGAGTGACAGCGAGATGAGCACGAGCAAGAAAAAAAGCACAACCTCGCCGTACATAGGCGTACGCAGGCTAATGAGGGCAAGATAGCCACCAAACACGCTGCCGACAGCTTCCGAAAAAACATACGAAAATTGCATATGGCCTTCACGCCTACGATAGTCATCTGTTTCGTTGTTTACAGCCATTGATTCGTACAACAGAGCAGAGTCCGCGCCGGATATAAACGCGAATCCAATTCCGAGCAGAGTTTCAGCAAGTACCATCGGCCAAAAACTATACGACAAAGCGTATACGATGAAACTTGCGAGGCCAATAATACTCCCAAGCACTATCGAATTTTTTCTTCCAAAGGAATCGGCGATGTAACCACTGGGTATCTCAAGAGCGAAAATGGCAATACTAAAGAACGTCTGCAATATGAACACCTGTTGCATAGTGAGCCCGTTCTCCGTAAAAAACAGCACCATGGTAGGCATCATCAGCATGAAGCCTCGGACAGCCTTGTATAGATAGAGTTTCCAGATGTTCGACCGGGCTGCTGCAGCTTGTGGGTGCATTTGCATACGATAGCAGACACTAAAACAAAAAGGGCCCTTTTTCGGACCCTTTCTGATTTATCGCTTGGACCACTGTGGGGCACGACGCGCGCCCTTGAGGCCGAACTTCTTGCGTTCCTTTGCGCGAGGGTCTCGCTTGAGGAACCCGCGAACCTTGAGGTCTTTGCGCTGCTCAGGAACGAGCATAATCATTGCGCGGGAGATACCGTGACGAATTGCATCTGCCTGGGCCTTGTGGCCGCCTCCCTGCACCTTTGCAGAGACTGCGTAGGTTGCACCAAGAATCTGCAATGGAGAAAATGCAGTCTTTACCATTTGAGCGAGAGGAAAATATTCTTCCGCGGTCTTACCGTTGACCGTCATCGAAGAAGTCTTCGCTTCGGTGAGGCGAACGCGGGCGCTCGCAGTTTTGCGTCGTCCGATTGCTTCTGTGTAGTGCTTCGTTGCCATACCTTATGCGTTAACGATTAGATTTCTCATGCGGGCAGTGTGCATTGTGTTGCGGGGAATCATGCGAGAAACCGCAACCACAACAGCCTGTCCGTGTCCCTTGCGTGCATTCAAGTTTGCGAGAGACTCCTTTTTCAAACCACCCGGATAGCCCGAGTAGTTGGTGTATACCTTCTGTTGTCGCTTGCGCTCGCGAGTATAAATCTTTGAGCAGTTAATGACCGTCACTTTCACATCTGAGCGGATGTTCGGTGTGTAGTCTGCTGTGGTTTTACCCATGAGCATTTTAGCAGCCTCGGATGCAATGCGTCCGATTGTTTTTCCTGCTGCGTCTATTGTGTACGTGTATTTCTTTGCTGTTGTCATATACCTCAAATTATTTCTCCTGTACAAATTCGATGCGAGCTGCGTCGAGCACGCGTGTTCCCACGCGACCGATTCGGATGATGCGAGTGTATCCACCAGCACGCGTTGCATAGCGAGGGGCAATCGTATCATGAAGCTTCTTCGTAGCTGTAGCAGAGTTGAGGCGAGTCATCACGTCTCGTCGCGATGCAACCGAGTTCTTTTTGCTCGTTGTAACGAGTCGCTCCAAAAATGGTCGGACCTCTTTGGCTTTCGTGATTGTGGTCGTAATACCCTCTTGGAGGATTATCGAGCGTGCAAGAGATCGCAAAAGCGCAGTGCGCTGTCGCTTGTCTCGGCCCAGTGTTCGGTTTTTAACGTGATGTCGCATACAAGTTTCTTATATTGTTCGGAGTGTGAGTCCAAGATTTGAGAGTGCACGCTTGATGTCCTGCAAGCCCTTCTGGCCCAATCCTTCGATTGCGAGGAGGTCATCTTCTCGCTTACGAACCAAGCCGCCGACAGTTCTGATTGAAGCGTTATCAAGCGCCATTTCGACTCGTTGAGGAAGATTGAGTTCAGTGATGCGCGTCTTGAGCACTTCAGCGTCCATTGGCTGAGATTTCTCAGGAAGGCCGATTCGCGCGTCACTCATTGCGATAGGTTCGAGCTCTGTTGTCTCCTCTTCTTTGAAGCCAACAACTGCCTTGAGCTGGTGAATCATGGTAGTAATCGAAGACTCAAGTGCCTCGCGTGGAGCCAGCGTGCCGTCGGTTTCGATGAGAATACGAAGTCGGTTGAAGTCTGTGCGGTCACCGACGCGCATGTTTTCAACTTCGTAGTTCGCACGACGAATCGGGCTAAAAATTGCATCGAGTGCAATCGAGCCGATTTCGACGCGCTCTTTCTGGTGTTCTTCCTTTGGAATATAGCCAAGGCCGCGCTCTGCTCGGAGCTCGAGTTCAAACGTGCCCTTGCCTGTTACGTCTGCGATGTGTTGGTCCGGATTGAGGATTTCCACCTGACCAGGAAGTTTCAAGTCTGCTGCAGTTACCTGCTGCGGTCCTTTAACTGAAAGCGTGATTGTCTGTGGCTCGTCGGTGAGGAGCTTCAATCGGATTTTGCGGATGTTGAGGAGAACCGTAACCACGTCTTCCTTTACACCTTCGATTGTGGAAAATTCGTGTGCAACGCCTGGAATTTTTACGTGCGTAACAGCTGCGCCTGGAAGCGACGAGAGGATGATACGGCGGAGCGAGTTACCCAGTGTGTACCCGTATCCCGGGTACAGACCGTCGATCTCGTAGGTCCCGCTGCGCTCGCTTTCGGTGACGACGCGAGGCTTAGAAGGCAGTGCGATGTGATAGTCAGACATAAAGTTTTAGGAAAATGATAGTTGACTGATAATAAAAAGTGATGCGCAAAATTCGGCCGATTATAACACTATCGGCTGTAGAACTCAAACACCGTCGCGTAGTCTAGGCCTGTCTCGACTGTCGTGTAGGCCGGCTCCCCGATGACCTCCGCCTTGAGAAGGCTGACGTCCATGTTGAGCCACTGCGGAACCGGGCGGTTGTCCTCCTTTTCAGCAAGTCCTGCAAAAAGCGGGCTCGTTCGGCTGCCTTCACGAATTGTGATGACGTCGCCCTTTTTGAGGTGATGAGATGGCGTGGTCGTTCGCTTGCCGTTTACCAGAATGTGGCCATGAGAAACAATCTGACGGGCCATACGGCGGGTTCCTGCGAAGCCGGTTCGGTACACAACACTATCAGCTCGCTGTTCAAGAGAGCGGTGCAATGCGGTTGATGGGTCGGCTTCTTTCATCGCTTTCTCAGCGTAGTTCGAGAGCTGGCGCTCGTTCAATCCGTACGTGTATCGAACACGCTGCTTTTCGAGCAGTTGGCGACCATAGTCTGAGCCACCGCGACCGCGAGGCTTCTTTTTGGAAGCTGCAGTTCGAGCTTCAGAAAGTGCAAACTTCTGAGTCTGTGTTTGTTCAAAGACACCAGCGCCGAGACGCTTGGCAATCTTATACTTTGATTTTACGGGCAACATAAATTATTTGTCGAAATGAATTAGACGCGGCGAGGCTTAGGCGGACGCGGGCCGTTGTGAGGCACCGGCGTATCGTCAGAGATGCGAGTAACATCAATCCCCTTACCAGCAAAAGCGCGAAGTGCCGACTCACGGCCGGAACCGACGCCACGGATAATTACATCAACCTCCTTTACACCAATGATTGCAGCCTTGTCGCCGACGATTTCACCAACCTTCGCAGCGGCAAACGGAGTACCCTTCTTTGCACCAGAGAATCCGAGACTGCCGGACGACGACCACGCGATTGCGTTACCGTTTTTGTCTGCAAGAAGAACCTTCGTATTGTTGTATGTCGCATGAATATGGAGCGTGCCCTGAACAATGTTCTTTTTGGCAACACGAGCAAGCGCGCGTGACTTAAGTCCAGCGTCGACTGTTCCTCCTGATTTTCGTATGATTCGTTTTTTTCCCATAGGTGTAGTTGATTCGTTTCTTTTGTGGAAGCACTCGGTGAGTAGATTTCTACTCTTCGAGTGTTATCCCGCCGAGATTCAAATCATGTCTTCTCGAGCTTACGGCGACCTGATGTCATCGTCTGACGCTTGTTGCCTCGGACGGTGCGGTTGTTTGTTTTGGTGCGCTGACCACGAACAGGCAACTTGCGCATGTGTCGGGTTCCGCGGTGAGACTTAATATCCTTAAGTCGACGAACGTTGGCGCTGATTTGACGTCGAAGTTCACCCTCTACAGTGAACTTTTCCAATGCCTCGCGAAGTGACGACTCCTGAGCTGGCGTGATGTCTTTGGCAGTCGCCCCGTGCTCGATACCGAGCTTGGTGAGTGTTGCCTGCGCACGAGGACGGCCGACACCGTAAATAGCCGTGAGGGAAATCTCAAGGCGCTTTTCGTCCGGAATTGTGATGCCTGCGATACGCATGGTGAAATAATTACTGTTGAAAATTAAATAAATTACCCCTGTCGCTGCTTGTGACGAGGATTGGTGCAAATAACCCACAAGCGACCACGGCGCTTCACGTGCCGGCAGTGCATGCAGATTTTCTTTACTGAAGCTTTAACTTTCATGTGTGTATTTTGATACCACCGTAAATCCCTACCTTCCAAGAATTCTCGGATGGGCGGGACTTCTTTATGGAGCTTTAGGACCGGCGGATGATCCTCGCTCTGCCTCCGTACGGATCGAGATGCAATTGCACGCGATCGCCGACAAGCACTTTAATTCTGTGCAGACGCATTTTACCTGCTAGGTAAGAAAGTACGATTTCTCCACTCTCGAGCTTTACGCGAAATAACGTGTTCGGAAGCGCCTCTTCGACGGTTCCTTCCACAACTTCTGCTTCAGCCATATCTGCGTGAGGGATAGTAACAATTCGGTGCTAATACGTCAAGTTTTTGGCTCTATTCCCTCAACTTCAGGCTACAAAGCTGCAGCCGGATCGGAAATATTTATGCGAATTGCACCCGCATCACCCGGGAACGAGGTCGACCAAAACGGCTCGATACGCGCCTTTGCCGACTCAATGCCAGGGAAACCCGTAATGATGGTCGAAAATGCGCTCTTGTCGCGCCCAGCGAGCGCCTGAGCCAAGTCTCCCGCATTCACGCCCCAGATAAGCATTGCTTGCCCTGTTAATTGGAATTGAAGCGGGTCAGTTCCAGGAGTCGATGAGGCCGATACGAGCAAGCCGCCAAAGTCCTTAATCCCGACGAGACGAATGTTCACATTCTCTGTGTCGGCGGAAACTGTGCGTGCTACCGCAAGTGCAAAATCCGGGGCTTGCATGATTGGCACAAGGGCAGTCGCTTTTTCGTGAATACGAGCGCCACTTCCTGCTTCTGACGTGGTTGGTAAATCTGTGTACGTAATCTGTGCAAGCTCAGGGAACGTAACCGCCGCATCAGTGGCCAGTGCACTGATGGACTCACGAATCTTTTGCTCAAGTCTGCCACGCACTGCAGTACGAGCGGCACCGAGCGAGCTCTCAGAAATTCCTGGTCTGTCCCCGCTGAATCCTCCGGTAAAAGCTACGCTCGACTGTGCATAAACTTTGTCGAACTCTGCTGTCCCCTTCAAGCCGGGCAAGGTGAGCTTCGACGGCGCAATGTTGTACTTTTCACCAGCAGCATCAGCCACCACTGTTACAGTAACTTGGCCTGGCGTTGTTCCCGATTTACCCGGAACGACAATGTCGGCCGGCGCACGGAATATCAGCCCGTCTGCTGTTTGGAAACGTGTGTTTTTAACAAACTTGAGTGGTGCAGTTTGAAAATTATTGAAAATTGTTATGTTTCCACTCGCCTTTTCCTGCACCTGCACTGTGCCCGAGCTTTCAACTGGTTCAGAATCCTCCACCTCTACGGTTTGCGTGGTGTAGACAAGTGTTCCCGTGGGAGCCGTGGTCTGTGGGTATGTAGTAAAACGAGATGTCTCGTCAAAAACTACCGTATGCGTACGTGGCTCCACCGATACAGACGTGCCTCGAAGTGCAATCAACAGGAGGATACCACTGACAACAAGAAACACCGCCGCGAACAGCCAGAGCCATTTCATTTTTGACTTCTTGGGTTTTTGCATAGGGGGCGCATTGCGAGGCGTTTCATTCATATCATCGCGCATTCGGCGCGGGGAGGCAGGAATATTCCTGATAGAGCGCTCTGGCGCAGGTGCATTTGGCTCTCCAGCCGGTTGAACATCGACTTCATCCTCGTCACTATCCATGTCCGGAATTTCTGGTACTTGCGAAGCCGCCATTGGTGACGGTTTCATATCGGAATCGCGTCGCAAAGAAACGGAGCGCGGCTGACCTTGCCTGCCATTGTTTTGTGGAGGCAAGATGTCCTGGAAGTAATCCTTCGCCATTGAAGACGAAGTATATCATGTGCCCCGGATTAGGAAGCTCAGTCCTGCATTTCGATGTTGACAAGTGCTGAAGCGAAAACGATTCGAGAAGGTACAAACTCGTCCGCTGATATTTCGAAGTTGAGAACTGTCGCATCAAACGGCAGCACGGTAAACGGCAAGGTTGTTGCGGTAAACTGTGTAAAATCGAGCCGCGAAAAGAATTGCTTCATCCAGTCAACGATGTCGGGATTTGCTGAGAGAACAAGCGTGTTGCCGAGGCGTCGCTCCGCCGCGAGTCCGCCAAAGGACTCGCCGAAAATCTTTGCGAGCTCTGGTTCGGCAATTGCCATCGCCTTCTGTATTGCTTCACATGCGCCGCCCTCGCATGCGTCGCGAGAAAGCATCCGTATGAGGCCGAGCGTCTCTTCGGCAACCCGTTTTGAGTCAATGCGCGTAAGAATGGTCCGCAGGCCCTGCGGAACCACTCGCTCGCCCACAGGAAACCCGTCACGAACCGAAATAACTTGTGAGACATCGAGCCCCATATCAACTACGAGATAGTTTTCGTCGCCCCGGTACACTGAACCAAGTACTGTTTGTAAGACCCGCGCGGAAGAGCGCCACTCAATGGTCGACGACGGAAACGCGCGATGAATTGCCGCCTCGGCGTTCTTTTTGACGGTTTGGTCTATGTCGCTCACAATCGCGCATACAACGAGCGAATGCGCCATGCGGCCTTCGGGGTGGATTGCTGGATATCCATTGAGCCACGTGCGAATCACCGCCGCCTCCATCATTGAATCCAAATTGATCCCTTTGATTTCCGCGAGCATATCTTTTGCCAGCGAACTTATGTGAGAATCGTGAATCTTGGTCTCTACTTGGAAATCAATACGCTTGCGGACCGTCATCGAGTGCACCCATGGCGTATGCACGACGCAGTACACCGTTTTTACATGCCCGGTAATTCCTTTTTGGGCAGCTCGCTCGAGAAGCCGTTTGCAAACATCATCGACACGTTCGCCAATAGCGGTAATTGAATGCTCAGGTGTTTCTGCTTCGATTGAGATAAGTGAGGTTGTCTGCGCATGCACGTGCACCCCATTGGCCCGAATAGAAATAAGAGCAGCACGCGCACTGCCTGAGCCGATATCAACGATTGCTATCGTTTCCTCACGAAACGGCAAACGAACATTGAACATTACGTA
The DNA here is from genome assembly GCA_964471165.1 of uncultured Candidatus Saccharibacteria bacterium. Classification (GTDB taxonomy): domain Bacteria; phylum Patescibacteriota; class Minisyncoccia; order Phycocordibacterales; family UBA2100; genus UBA10103. The sequence goes on along the minus strand of CAYYEX010000005.1, from coordinate 28,510 downwards.
TCAGTATACCCCGCACTACTTCCCAATGCGGGTGGCTTGTTCACATTCTGAACATTTCAAACGAATGTATAGAATCGGCACACCGTTTGTGTGCGGGAAGTGGTGCGGGATTAGACGAGAACCGCCTTGATTCTGCGGATTCCTGCTGCAACGGCCTCCTCTTTTTGTATTTTGAATGTGCCCCCTTCTTCTATTTCACTTGTATTTGATACGTGAGGTCCTCCACAGAACTCAATTGAGAACGCTTTATCAAATTGTGGGTTGTCTACGTCGGCTCCTACCGGACCAAGCGAGTACACTGAGACCATATCTGGATACTTTGCGCCAAATTCGTGCTCGGCTCCAAGCTTTTCGGCCTCCTCTTTCGGCAGAGTTGACCGAGTCATCGGAAGATGCAATTTTATTTGCTCATTAACAATTCTTTCAACGTCCGCTCTTTGCTCCGGAGTCATTTTTTCACCATGGGAAAAGTCGATGCGCAGTCTCTCACCAGTAATATTGCTTCCGCGCTGCTTTACATGGTCACCAAGAACAATTTGTAATGCTTTCAGGAGCAGGTGGTGCGCTGTATGCAAACGAGTTGTCTCGAGCGACGCATCCGCGAGCCCGCCTTTGAATTTCTGCTCCGAGCCAGAACGAGAGAGGTCCTGATGCTTTTTCATTTCAGCCTTAAATCCTTCAGTATCGACCGCGATACCACGCTCCTTTGCCAGTTCACTCGTCATCTCGAACGGAAATCCGTGTGTTGTAAATAGCATTGTGCCCTGCACACCCGTGATTTGTCCTGTCAGTGCCACTTTTTCAAATTCCTTCAGTCCTTGTTCAAGAGTGCGAGCGAACTGAAGCTCCTCCTTCCAAATCTCGTGCTTTATCATCTGATACGCCTCTTCGGTTGCAAGCTCTTGGTACGCAGCCTTGTACTTTTCGGTGATTATAATCGCTGCGCGAACGAGTGCGCTTCCATGCTCATCGTGCACAGCAATGCCAAGCTTCTGCACATGCTGCGAGGCACGGCGAATAAGTCGTCGCAAAATGTACCCCCGGTCAGTATTTGCGGGGCGCACACCATCTCCAAGCATAAATGTGGCTGCACGCATGTGGTCAGCCACTATGCGGAACGAACGTCGGTAGTTCTCGTTTTCATATGCCTTACCGGAGTCACGCTCCAAAAGTTCGATAATTTCTCGGAATACGTCTGTCTTAAAAACGTCGGAGTCATTATTTGACGCAGCTGCTATACGCTCAAGACCACCGCCAAAGTCCACATTCTGCTTCGGAAGCAGTGCAAATGAACCGTCTGCCTGTTTGATGTACTGCATGAAAACCGAGTTACCGATTTCCATAAAACGTCCGCAATCGCAGTTCGGATGGCACTCATCTCCCCAGACAGGGTCGTGTGGCGTACCGAAGTCATAGAACACCTCACTATCCGGTCCGCCGGGCTCACCAGCTGGCATATTTTCGGGGACTCCTGCGCGCGACCACCAGTTCTTTTTTGCGTTGTAGTAGAAAATCCGTCCACCCTGCATTCCCTTCACATACCCATCAGCCTCTGCCCCGATTTCCACAACACGTGCTTCGATTCCTTTTTCAGCAAACAATTTTACCCACAACGCAGCACTCTCTTCATCTTTGGGCACATTATTTGCTGGGTCGCCGATGAATACGGTCGTATAGAGCTTGTTCGGGTCCAGGCCAATCTCATTCGTAAGAAACTCAAACACCCACGGAAGTTGCTCCTGTTTAAAATAGTCACCGAGCGACCAATTGCCGAGCATTTCAAAGAATGTTGTATGGCGGTTGTCTCCGACCTCGTCGATGTCTTCGGCACGGAAACTTTTCTGGCTGTTTACCAAACGATTGCCCGACGGGTGAGCTTCTCCGAGGAGGTATGGAACCAGTGGCTGCATACCAGAGCCGACGAACAATGTCGTCGGGTCGTTTAATGGCGTTATCGGGGCAGATGCAATGACTACGTGCCCACGGCTCTTATAGAACTCAAAAAATTTTGTTCGGACGTCGTTTACATTCATGGAAGGAGTTTATCATCGCTTCATTTTTGTCGGAAGCTGCGTAAGTAGATATGCGAAGTCAAACGCGCGATCCTTTATCCATTCGTAGCGTCCGGATTTACCAAAGTGACCAGCAACCATTTCTGTTTTCAGCAGTATTGGATTCGAATCAGTTTTCTTTGCGCGAAGTCGAGCCACCCATTTTGCCCCTTCCCAATACGGTGTGCGGATGTCGTTGAGATTCACACGCACGAGCATTGTTGGATACGCCTGCGCACTCACCCCCTCGTAGGGAGAATACTTTTTGAAGTAGTCGTAGAATTTTTTAATGCGTGGATCACCAACCTCATCATAGTGCAATCGCGTGCCGCCGAGCGACTCGTCGTACATCGAAGTAATGATGTCCGCCGCGGGCACCAGCGCCACGCCAGCTCCGAAAAGCTCAGGGCGCAGATTCATCACAGCTCCCACCATCATGCCGCCGGCACTTCCACCCATGAGTGCTACGCGATCCGCAGAGGTATATTTATTCTTCTGCAAATACGTGGCAACAGCAATCATGTCCTCGTAGGTGCGGTGTTTGGTGAGAAGCTTTGCTTCCTTGTGCCAGTGCCACCCCATTTCGCCGCCACCACGTGGGTGCGCTAGTGCAATAATCCATCCGCGCTTCAAGAGCGACAGTTTGGAAATCGAGAAGTACGGGTCCTGCGAGATGCCGTACGAGCCGTATGCTTCAAGCAACATCGGTGCCGAACCGTCGCGCTTCACTTTTTTACCGTGCACGAGAATCACCGGGACTTTCACATCTCCCGACTTCACCCACACACGCGTTGACACAAAGCCTGCCTTATTCCAGCCCGGCACCTCCTGCTTCTTTCGCGTTTTGAAAGTGCCTTTTTCCACATCGTAGTCAAACACCGTGCGCGGAGTCAGGAATGACTGGTACGAAATACGAATGAACGTCGAGAAGTACTCCAAGTCGTCGTTGATTCCTATGGAGTGCTCGTTTTCCGGAAGCTGAACTTTTTTGCCTTTTACTGCACCCGGTTTGTGGATGTAGATTTCTTCGGAGCCCTTTTCGCGCACTGTAATCGCGAAGAAGTTTTCAAACATAAGCATGCCGGAAATCGGACGGGTCACATCGTGTGGCATCCACTCGAGCCAGTGTTTTCGTTGCGGAGTCTCGGTGTTGGTGCGCATGATTTTGTAATTCACGGCGCGCTCGTTGGTCATAATGTAGAAATAGCCGTCGTGGTGATCCACGTAGTACTTCACGTCTTTCTTTCTCGCAGCAAGGAGGTGCACCGGGGAAAACGGGTGGTGCGACGGCATCACACGCACTTCGGTGGAATCGAAGTTTGCGGCAATAAAGAATATGTACTTACGGCTACGACTCTTATCGAGACCGACATACCATTGCGGGTCTTTTTCTTCGTACACCAGCACATCTTCCTTGGTGTCTTCGCCCAACCGGTGTAGGAAAATCTTGCGTGGCGGATGCGGGTGCTCCTCAACGGTGTAGAAAAAATGCTCACCGTTTTCAGCCCACTCAAAATCTGCAATAGATTCTATTTTCTCAGCAAGCAATTTATTTGTGCGCAGGTCCTTAATGCGCAGCGTGTACTTTTCATCTCCCGTAGTATTTACCGCGTACGCGAGCAATCTATGGTCGGGGGATGTTTCGAACAATCCGAGGCTAAAATACTTCTCCCCTGCTGCGAGTTTGTTTTCGTCGAGTACCACCTGCTCCTTGCCCCCCGTAATTCGCTTTCGACAGTGAATACCGTACTGTTTTCCCTTCATTGTTCGCGAGTAGTATTCGTAGGGGCCCTCCTTGACCGGTACCGACATGTCGTTCTCCTTCATGCGTGCCCGAATCTCCTTGTAGAGCTCCTTCTGGAGCTTTTTGGTGGGCTTCATCAGGGTATCTGCGTAGTCGTTCTCCGCCTTGATATGCTTGAGTACAGCGGGGCTTTCCGCCTTGCGCAGCCAACTATACTCGTCCACTCGAGAATCGCCATGATATGGCGTATTTACTGGCTTTTTTGGTGTTTTCGGGGGTAGCGGCAACTTTTGCATCGCGGTACTCTACCATATTGACCATTAAGGATTCAAAACCGACTAGGCAGTTGGGTCCGGGTGTTCTGTGTAGATTTTTTTGATTTCGTCGAGCACATCCTGCGAAAGCGTAATATCGGCGGTTGCAACGTCGGTTTTTATCTGCTCCATAGAGCGGGTTCCGATTATGTTGGCCGTCACGAATGAACGCTGATTCACCCATGCGAGCGCCAGTTCTGCCGGCTCAAGCCCGATAGACTTCGCGAGGTCGGCATATTTTTGGATTGCCTCCTGCGCATGCGTCGGATTGTAGCGGTCAATATCGCGCAGCGCATATCCGAAGCGGGAATTTTCCGGAATAACACCACCAAGGTACTTACCAGTCAGTACGCCTTTCGATAGCGGTGAGTACGGTAAGAGGCCCACATTCTCCCTGAGACACATTTCAGAAAGTCCGATTTCAAACGTTCGATTGATAAGTGAATACTGATTTTGAATCGTGCGAACCTGCGGAAGTTTTTTCTCACGAGCGAGACGGAGATATTCTCCAAGCCCCCAGGCAGTCTCATTCGAAATCCCGATGTAACGCACTTTACCCGCTTGGACTATTTCCGAAAGACCTTCCAATGTCTCTTCTATAGATGCACCGCCGTCATCCATGGGTGCCTCATAGCCACGCACACCGAAGTAGTTGGCCTTGCGGTCAGGCACGTGTACTTGATAGAGGTCCACGTGATTCGTCTGCAGGCGTGAAAGCGTTCCATCGATGGCGATGTGGATATTCTTTTTAGTGAGCCCTTCGGATGCATCACGGCTCGCCATCATCCCTGCCTGATTGCGGCTAGATATTTTACTCGCAACCACCAAATCATTTCGGTTCCCTCGAGCCTTCATCCAGGCACCGACATATGTTTCCGTGAGCCCTTGTTTCTCGCGCGTTGGTGGTATCGGATAGATTTCTGCGGTGTCGAGAAAGTTCACGCCGGCAGATACCGCATAGTCCAACTGTTCGTGTGCCTCTGGCTCAGTATTAAACGTACCCCAGTTCATGGTACCCGCGCAGATGATTGATACATCGACATCCGTACCCGGAAGTTTGTTCATTTTCATACCTATTGAGTTTATGCGAGCGCTTTCTCCTTTTTGAGAATTGTTCGTTTTGCTTCGATGCCGCCGCGATTGTACCCGCGCATAGCTCCATCGGAACCGATAACACGGTGGCACGGGATTTTTTTGTCGTAGTTTTGACGCATAATTGCCCCGACTGCTCTCGCCGCGTTTTCGTTGCCCGCCTTGGCAGCTACCTGCTTGTAGGTCATCGTTGTACCCTTTGGGATTCTTGCAACGATTGCTTTCACTTTTTCTGCAAATGTTTTCATAATTACTTGAGATTTTTTCCTCCCGTTTTTTGCATGTGGTCCTTCATCGCGTTGCCTGCAGCATCTCGATACCTGCAGTAATCGCAGTCGTTCGCTGCAGCAGGAATGTCGTTTGAGTCTAGGCATTGCTTTATTTGTAACAAAGTCTCATCAATCCATGATGAATCTCCCTTATGCGGCACAAGAGTGAGTTCAAAGTCCAGGCGCGCGTCAAAAGCCTCACGGTCCTTGGACGCATTGGCATAGAACCAGTATCCAGTATCAGAAACGGTGAAGCCGTTTTTTCTCAGGAGCCACTGATAAACCTCGAGCTGTCGCTTGTAGCCAATGTGCCAATCCTCATCCAGTGATTCAATAGAGCCGTCCTTACTCGTGGCCTTGTAGTCGATAACAATCAGCTCGCCTTTCGGCGTAACCCATATATCGTCGACACCCCCGCGCACTGTCATGCCGGTTTCGGGATGAACGTACTTTACGCCCTGACTCAGCGCATTGCGCCAGTCGTCCATTTTTGCGTGAGAAAATGGAATAGCATCGAGCCCGTATGCTTTTGCAAGCGGGTGTTGTGTTCCGTTTGCACGATGCACGTCGAGCTCTTTTTTGAGTAACTCGTCAACGGCTGAGTTTAGGTTGAATGGAAAACCTGGCGGCCGTGCAGTTCCAAGCTTGTTGTCGATATAAAAACAGCGCCCACAGTTCAAAAACAAATCTATTTTTGAGCGCGAAAGCGTCCAGTTCGGTCCTCCGTAGTTCCAACGAGCATCGCGCTTTGGCTTGTAAAACCCGGACATCGGCCGAGTATACCACTAGGTCTGGGGGTGATTCGACTCGTCGTGATTGTGCGCAGCAAACCAGTGCTTAAACGTTGCCTCGAGCCAGTACATGCCGGTAAACATGATGAGAACCAGAATTGCGGAGAATACTCCAATAGAGTACATGCCAAAGCCTATTGCCATGCCGATGCCGGCTGTAATCCACATCCCAGCTGCCGTTGTGATGCCGTGCAGCGAGTCGCCTCGAAAGATAATTAACCCGCCCCCCAAGAACCCAATACCCGTTACGATTGCGGCAGGGATATAGAGCGGTTGTATCTCGAGTATCCCGATATATGAAGCAGCTACATAGTTTGAAATAACCACGAACAGGCATGCTCCCAAAGCCACAAGTCCGAATGTTCGTGTTCCAGCAGACTGGCGTGCAAGAATGGCACGTTCAGTACCAATGAGTCCGCCGAGTAACATGGCAAGCAACAACTTCAGAAACATGACATTCGTCGGGTCCAGCAAGACGATTGAGTTTTTCATAATACGTTTCTATTGTATCGCACTGTGTTCGTGAACTTTTGCATAGTGTGCACTGCTAGATGCCGCAGAGTCGTTGTGCTTCGTCTACCACGTGAGAAATCTTCCCCGGAGCAATGCCATACTCTTCCAGCAGATGTGGTGTTTGAACCGATTTGCATAAAACTATCTTTTTCTCAAGCAATCTGCGCTTCTCACCATCGGAAAGCGTGGTAAGCGCAGTTATCGGATGCACCCGCGCTTCCTCAATCATAGACGAGAGGCCGCGAGTTCGCGGATAGTCCCAAGAAATAATAGTGAGATTGGAGCACCGAGCATAGCGAATGGCATTGCGCGTAAAAACAGTGTTTGTAACCAACCAGCCCTCGTCAACTCTTGAGGAGGCAACGGGGGCTTTTTTGAGGTCGTCGTAGCGAGCCTGCACATAGAGCGCATCTTTGATGTCCGTCTTTCCTCCCTGTTCGTTATGGAACTTCACTTCGATACCAACACGTCTTCCATCCTTCTCTGCAAGTACATCTACCTCGTGTGGTGCACAACGCCCAACCATCATAATATCGGTTTGTGTTTTCCAACCATGACCACGAAGGACTTCGGAAAGAAACTGCTCGAATGGAAACCCGGAGGGACCAAGAGCAAAAACTGCTCGCTTCATTGAGTAGCGCGCTGCAACCGGCAACAATTCCACGTCTTTGAGCATTTCAAATGCGTGCCGATAAATATCTTCGGTCGTCGCGAGTGGTTTTAACTCGCGCAATACATGACCAAGAATCTTGGCCCTCACAACAGACGAGGCGCCTGCGCGTTGGAGTGATTGCTCAAGTTTTGTTGGGTCAAACATTTCAAGCTGACCGTCTGCTTTTGTGATAAGTGTATGTGACATAAATTTACGGTACGTATGGAACAACAATGATAGGAACTGGCTCGCCATCCAGGGTGGCAATAAAGTGAACACCAACCGCTGGAGCAAACACAATCTCGTAAAACTCTTTTTTAACCGGCTCGTGTAGACACTCCGTGTTTGGATGCTCCCAAGTAACGAACTTCAGCTTGAAAAGAAACGGACTCAATGCCTCCGTTTTTACCGTAAGCTCTGTGCAAGAAGACGGGACGGTGATTACGCCTGAAATGCGATGTGTATTCGGACTGATTTGATCTCGCACCCAGACTGTCTGAGTCCGTTCCTCAGCGCGCGCGTAAATATTTGCGCCGACAATCAAGAGCACAAGGTAGGCAATGACAGAAGCAGCAGCAATGAATGCAAAAACACGCCGCAGCACTTCGGTCATTCGCTCAGTGTAACGGTTTGAACGCCCGCATCCTACGCGCGCATGTGTATACCCAGTGCAATTCCACCTCCATAACATTCATCGCCGCCATTTGCACCCTGATAAAAAACGATTGATTGTCCTGGAGAGACAACGTGTGGTGTTGAAAATGTGAGCGTGCTACCAACGAGCGTTGCAGCAACGGGGGCTTCGCGATAACGCGATTGCACAAGTATTTCCTTGCCCTCTTGTGAATCGTTTATCCAATGGATGTTTGATAGTTCCATCTGCATAAGCGCGGCGGCATTCGGATTCTCGGAAACAATTATCTCGTTTTCTGCAATGCGAACGGAGGTAACATACAGAGGCGTCTGCACGGGAGTAGTAAGACGAAATCCATGTCGCTGACCGATGGTGAACAATGCAGCCCCGTCATGCTCACCGATGCAATTTCCTGCCTCATCCAATACGACACCCCGTGTGAGGGTAATGTATCGAGAGAGAAACTCAGGAATCGATACTGGTCCGACAAAACAAAGGCCTTGGGAATCGGATTTTTCGGCAACTGGAAGTGAAAACTCTTTCGCCATTTCACGCACCCTGCTTTTGGTATACGACCCAACAGGAAATATTGCATGCGCAAGTTCGTGCTGCCCAAGTCGGTATAAAAAATACGACTGGTCTTTATTTTGGTCATTACCTCTAAGCAATTGGTAGGCTCCCGTAGCCTCTATAATTCCCGAAATTGCATAATGCCCGGTGGCCACAAAATCAGCGCCGTTTTCGAGGGCGTACTTCAAAAAGTGTCCGAACTTAATTTTTTCGTTACAGAGCACGTCTGGATTTGGGGTATTTCCGGACTGGTATGCGCTAATCATGTCCTGCACCACTTCATTTTTGTATTCGTCGGACAAATCGATTTCACGAAATGGAATTTTGAGATGCGCAGCTACGCGCATTGCGTCGAGGCGGTCTTCTCTCCAGGTGCACTCTGTAAACTCGGGTTGCCAGATTTTTATGAATACACCTGTTACGTCGTAACCGTCGCGCTTCAATAGCGCCGCAGAGACCGCGGAATCAACGCCCCCCGAGAGACCAACGAACACCTTTTTCATCGCGGGCATCGTAACACACTCGATACTATCTCCCGAGATACAAGTGCTTTTTTTGCAGATGCTCCTCGTAGGTTCTACTGTAGTGTGTTACCCCGGTGTTATCTGCCAGGTAAAACAGATTTTTGCTTGGCTCTGGGCGAATTGCTGCGGTAAGCGAAGCTAACGACGGCGAGCCAATCGGTCCGGGCGGTAGTCCCTTGTGAACATAGGTGTTGTAGGGATTTTGGCTGCGCAAATCGGTTCGCGTGAGCTGGAACGTATTCTTCCCCATTATATAGAGAAACGTCACATCCACCTGAAGTGCCATATTTTGTGAGATTCGGTTGTACAAAACACCAGCAATTTTTCTGCGGTCGTCGAATCGACTGGCTTCACGCTCGAGAATTGATGCCATGATAACAATATCGTTGAGCGAGCGCGTGGACGATGCAATTTCAGCTTCAAACGGCTTTATATGCTCGTCGAATCCCGCACGCATTGCATTAATCACAGTATCCTCGTCTGCGTTCGGGAGAAAAAAGTATGTATCTGGAAACAGGTAGCCCTCGAGTGGTTTTGCTTTCTCGAGAAACTTCTCAGAATCAAATCGCAGCAGCTGACTCTTAAAAATAATCGCCATAGAGCGCGTCGTTGCTCCCTCGGGAATACGGATTTTCTCCGGCTCAAGGCCAAATGCTCCAAGAGAAACGGAACGCACGACAGTGAATATGTCTTTCGGTTCCTTAAACAGATAGTCGCCAGCATGCAGCGTGCGTGCGTGACCTGTAACGAACGCTATGAACTTGAATGCGAGCGCCGAGCGAACCACCCCCGCAGCTTCGAGGTCAAACGATATCTCATCAACCGATGCCCCTTCACGAACCGTAACGAGCTGCTGCAATGGAAAATTCACCGGTGGCTGAATAACGTATATGTACGACAAAATTGCAAACGTCCCCGCTGTAACGATGATAATTATTGTTCGACGATTTGCATGGAGACGCCACTTCACGGATAAATCCTCCTGAATCTCATCACTCGTTTCAAAAAACTGTGTCACAAACGCATACACGTCTGAACAGAACTCGCGAATCGTTGCAAGAATTTTACGCATACATTATCGCGGCAGGTTCGATGGCGCAGAAGCCTTCGTTGCCGGTATTCTCTCGAGGCCTGGGGTCTGCACTGTTGCACTTGGCGGGTGCCAAATCGAAGCAATTTCCTCGTTTGTCATTACGAATGTCGGTGTTTTCCAAGGCGAGGTAAAGAAGCTTCGTCGACGGAATGCGTCAAGGAATCGCCGAGTGAACAACCGATTTCGCACATCGCCGATATCTTGCCACGGGTAGTCAAAGTCGTTCATCCAACGCCGCGGGCGCAATTGCGTACGGTACTGAGGGTTATTAAATGGGCGCCACAAATAACGCATTCCGCTATACGTTGGACCGTGCAGGTCTCCAGTAGTTATGTAGATACCACGCATACCAACCTCGAACGGAAACTTTCCGTAATTGCGCTCTATGGCTTGCAACTGTTCCTTTTGAGAGTCAGTCGGATGCGGAAATCTGTTCCCTCCCTCGTGCAAAATAGCTTCGAGATCTGCGTCGGATTCATGTCCGTGGCGCATTGCTTGTCGACGCACATTTTCGACTTGGTTATGCACCGCTTCTTTCCATTCATCGTCGAGGGCTTTCGGTAAAAGCACCCCGTCGTAATTTCCCGCCTTGCGAAACACAATCTGAAGCCACGCCTGCTCATTGGGCTTTATCGAACCCAAGTATTCAATTACCTGTGCAAGCGGCTCGACTTTAAACTCCTCTTTCGGGTCCTTTTCAAGTTCAAAGTCCACGTATGTACGTATCGGATACGCATCAAGGTCACGCGAACCAGCCTCGAAGCCACTCATGTATGTTTCTCGGCGCCAGTCAGTCGCAAACGCTGAATGAACTTCGGGGTCGTACTGAAACTTCGATGCATAGTCCTCAACCTCAACAAGTTCGATTTCTGGGTATTGTGCATAGAGGGCAGATTCCACCATGTTGCGATAATTTTTCCAACACCAGATATAAAAATGAACTTCACCACCAAAACTCGCCATTTCGAGCGAGTATTGCGTGCGAACCTGCCCCTTCCAGCCACGGTGAATGAATGTAGTCTCTCCCGATGACACCGAAAAGCTTGTGAGCGCGAGCTCCATTGCCCGCGGCGATTTCATAATTTCTCGCGGCACTTTCATTTCCAGCAGGACCGGATTACGACCGGAAATAAAGAGCGCCTGTATGTACCACACCCACGCGTTCCAGCAACAAATCCAAAGGAAAAATGGCATCCATATTGGAGCCAGGCCAAACATCCACTTCAAAGCAAATGCGGGGAGGTTCGGTATCTGGTGACCGAGAATGAGAAATAGACCTACGTATACAGACGTCAAAAAAAGCGCACGTGATACGCCCCAATCCCCCACATACTTAATCAACTTCTTCGGATCAAATATGAGTTGGATAAACCACAACGCCCAATCGAGCGGAGGAAATCCCGTTGCTCCGCCACCACCACCGCCATCTGACATCTGAAAATAATATCACGCCCCGGCTGTTAACCGGGGCGTGATAGAGAACAAAGTCTCTCTTTACTATTTAGACAACATGTACCGTCCGTCGTTTTGTCGCGCGAACATTCCGTTCTGCAAATTCACTGCAATGGTTGCATCTTTCACGTAGCGCTCACGCTTAACACGGTCGATGATATCTTCACGAGAAAGCGGACCTTCGCGCTCCAATATACCTTTGATGACATCACGAACTACCCCTGGTTCATATCCCCATTCCTTGAGCGCATAGAGACCTCGGCCAACAAGAACAAAGCGTCCATCCTTGATGAGCTCGTTGTGGGTTGTTGCTGGGTGGGTTTCTCGTCCGAAAAGCTTCTCGATTCCCTGAGCCACTTCAGTGAAGTGCATCGGAGAGCCGTGTCGTTTGAGGGTAAGGTATGCAAAGTCACGCGTATTTTTGATGCGAACGTGCGGTGATTCAACGCGTCCCCACTCGCCGAGCGGATTGCGACCGATGCGCTTAGAAATGGTCAGCCAGCGCGAGAGAACCTCGTCGGGGCGGAGCTTAACGCCCTCCTGTTTCAAATATTTGCCGAACAACTGCAAAAACTCGTCTTCTGGGGTGAGGCGGTTTGGCTCGAGCGACTCGTACAAGTTGGAAAGCGCGTTCTCAACCTGCTCAGAGAGCTGTTCGTCTACGTGCCAGCGTGCCTTGAAATCGTTGCTCTCTCGGCTAAAAGAGAACGGGTGGCCGACGGTAAGAAGAAATACAATGTGATTATGGTCAGCCTCTTGCTTTGCAACGTGCTCTAAAATAGTCTCCTCTGCGAGCACCGTTCCAAGTGTAAGGAGCGCCTTTTTGAGGTCATCGAGCGTTACTTCATGAGTTGTGTATGCATCAGAATCACGCACTGCTGCGAGGCCGTGGTTTTCAATCTGGCGAATGCGCTCTCGCGTAATACCGTATTCCTGACCAATTGCATCGAGTGTGCGCTGCTCACCCTTCGAGGAAAGCCCGAATCGGTCAACAAGCACGCGTCGAGAACGGTCCGGCAGTTCAAGCAGGAGCTCCTTCGTTACAATTTTTGGTGAAAATGAAAGCATGAAATGAATTTGGTAGGGTTTGTATAAGTCCTCCGATTTGACTATTTCTGCACCTGTGGTTTAGGTTGTATCAAATCCTACTACCCGCGTCAAGGGGTAGCAAATAAGCCCAAAATAGCCCTATCTACCCTGAACTATCCACAGCATATCCTCGTCTTGCCGAGATTCGGGCACAGCACGTGCTCCCCCTGGTGCGGTAGTATGGATAGATGGATGACCGACGAGCAAAGCAGAAACGAAGTATTCCTGAAAGCGGTCGTCGAGTGAATGACCCGGCATATCCCAATCTGCGAATCCCCCCGCAAAATCTTGATGCAGAACGCGCGCTTATTGGAACACTGCTCATAAACTCCGGCGCGATGCACGACGTTGTAGATGTTGTGCAGACTGATTCTTTTTATTCTGGCATGCATCGAATAATTTTTGATGCAATGCTCGGATTGTATTCCAAAAGTACTCCCGTGGACGTGCAAACAGTCGCGAGTCATCTCAAGGACCGTAAGCAACTTGAAGACGTGGGCGGAATGAGCGCACTGGCAGAACTATCAAATCTTTCGGTCTCACCTGGTGTTGCAAAGCACTATGCCGAAATTGTCCAAACAAAATCAAACCTTCGAAAACTTATTGATGCCGGTATCAACATCTCCGAACTCGGGTTCCAGGAGGAGCGCGAGATTGAATCCGTACTCGACGAGGCGGAGCGCTCAATCTTCAACATTACCCAGGGCTCATCGGTGAGAAAGTTTTCCCAACTGAAAGATGAGCTCGCCGAAGCCTGGGAGCGGCTCGAGCGGCTTCAGAAAGATGACGGGGCCCTGCGCGGAGTCCCCTCGGGCTTCCCCGCCCTCGACAGCATGCTTTCCGGATTTCAAAAATCCGACCTCATTATTCTTGCTGCCCGCCCCTCTATGGGTAAAACGGCTCTTGCACTCGATATTGCTCGCATGACTGCTGTTAAGCACAAGACGCCGGTCGGTATCTTTTCACTCGAAATGTCTTCACAGCAATTGGTAGACCGCATGCTCGCAGCTGAATCAAAAGTGAACTCATGGCAGTTGCGCACCGGCAAAATCCGTAAAGATGACGATTTTGAACGGCTGCAGCGCGGCATCGAAACACTTTCCGATGCCCCCATCTATATCGACGACCAACCGGGAGCCACCATCCTTACGATGCGTTCTGCCGCTCGCCGATTGAAGACGGAGCGCGACCTTGGCCTCATTATTGTGGACTACTTGCAACTCATTAACCCGAGCGATTCTCGTGGCAACGACAACCTTGTTCAGCAGGTCACAGAAATCTCACGCTCACTCAAGGGCATGGCTCGCGAGCTTGATGTGCCGGTACTTGCGCTCTCACAGCTCTCCCGCGCAGTTGAACAGCGTGGTGGCCGCCCCCGCCTCTCCGATTTGCGAGATTCGGGCTCTATTGAACAAGACGCCGACATCGTGATGTTCATTCATCGTGAAGACATGCAGGGCAACCGGGCAGAGAATGAGAAAAATGGTATTGCTGAAATTCTTATTGAAAAACACCGAAATGGTCCTGTTGGTAAGGTTTCTCTACGTTTCGACGACGAAAAAGCTACATTCCTCTCTATTGATAAGAGCGACTTCGGCGACTTTGTTCAAGAAACGCAGGTGGAGGGTGGCGTGGATGCCCCTTTTTGATGTACCCGTGTCACACTTTCTTTATACTCCAGTAACTCATCCAATTGGATGAGTTACTGGAGTTCAGTGAAGTACCATCAGGGAGTTTATTCAAGTAGCGTGCGCTCGTTCGGTGCAAAAAAGTATTTCCATGGTTTTAAAATCTTCTCGCGTATAATGCGCCGATGGACCCGATAGAAAGACTCTCAGCGCTGTACGAAAAATTTCCCGGCATCGGGCCGCGCCAGGCACAACGGTTTGTTCAGTATTTGCTTCGCGCCTCACCTTCCCTGCGACGCGAGATGATTGAGTCGCTCCAGGAACTTGGCGGGAGCGTTCTCCAGTGCAAACAGTGCATGCGATACTTCGGTTCATCGCATGGAAAGAAAACAGATACCTGTGGCATCTGTTCAAATTCGCAACGCGACGATACACAGCTTTCGGTTGTCGCATCCGATGCCGACCTTCTCGCTATTGAGCGCAGTGGCACGTTCCGCGGGCGGTATTTCGTACTGGGTGGCACCATTTCGCTCGCATCGGAGCAGATGACGGGACTGCGCGTCAAAGAGCTTATCCGCACAATCAAGGACCGCTTTGAACTCAATGAGATTATTCTCGCCTTTCCAGCAAACCCAGAGGGTGATGCCACCGCGGTTCGTTTGAAGGAGGAAATTACGGCTGAGTACCCGCTTGTCGCTGTAACATCACTTGGCCGCGGACTATCTACCGGTAGCGAACTCGAATACGCAGACCCTGAAACAATCAAAAGCGCACTCGACTCACGTCGATAGTTTTTTTATACACAGAGGCCAATTCTTCACGCCTGCATGGTGCTACGCTTCATGGAGCGGTGGAGGTGCGGACCATGAGCAATTGCCCACGATGCGGAGTACCAGACTATCAACACGATACCCGTAATGCGCAGGCCCGAGGAGCCGACTCGGAGCCATACGACGGCTACGAGGTAACGTTCTACGACTGCGAACTCAACCTCGGCGGTATGCCACGAACATACATTCCAGCGGGTACATCACCCGAACGGATGCATGCTCAACCCAACCGCTCCTCCCGACGACTCACATGAGTGAGCTGCACCCAACTCAAAAGGTCGCCTTACGGCGACCTCCTGTTTGTTATTTAGAGTGATGTAATCTTCACTTTCGCGAGATCCTGGCGGTGTCCGCGCTTTTTGTAGTAGCGGGACTTCTGTCGGTATTTGATGATGGTGACCTTAGGACCGCGCTTGTTTGTTACGAGCTCGCCCGTAACCTTTGCACCCTTTACGAGTGGTGAGCCTACAGTTGCAGCCTTGCCGTCATCGGTAAAAAGCACGTTTTCGAATGTTACTTTGTCACCAGCGTTTTCAGCACCTTCGAGGCGCTCAATTTCAATAACATCGTTTTCTGCAACGACATACTGTTTTCCGCCCGTTTCTATGATTGCAATCTTTGCCATATCAGTCGCGGAACTATAACCCAAAGGCCGTATATGTGCAATAGGATGGCCTAAATAGGCCGTATTTCAGGCTATTCTTCGTCTGCTGCGAGGAGCGGACGGTCAGCTTGTTCCAGTTTTAGGCCCATACTTTCATCGGTAATCCTCACCACATCCTTGTCGATAGCCTTGAACGCCTTGTTGGTTTTTTCGTAGTTTCCCACGGCCTGACTCAACGACTTTCCCATTGCGTTGTGTCCATCTTGATACGCCTTCAGATGTTTAGCGAGCTCGTTGACGTGCTTAACGATGTCCGTTGCAGCCTCCTGAATTTTCGCGCGCTGGTTACCGAACAAAACAGTTTGCAGATATGCGAGAAATGTTGTCGGCGAGGTGATGAGCACGTTCTTTTGTTTGTAGGCGTATTCTATGAGATCGTTGGCGCTCACCCCGACGCTTGTGTCATTCAAGAGGTCGTAGTAAATACCTTCCGCAGGGATAAACATAAATGCAAACGGCATTGTTCCCTCTTCAGGTCGGATGTATTTTGCTGTTTGATCGATTTTTTTCTTTACGTCGTTCTTAAACTCTTTGCGGTACATTTCGCGCCGCACATCGTCGGTTTCGTCGAGAAATCGCAGATAGTTCTCCAGCGGGAACTTCGAGTCGATCGGAACAAGCCCGTCGCGGGTTTTTACCACCATATCCACAATCTCTCCATCCTTAAACGGATACTGTGCCTGGTACTGTCCTGGTGGCAATACGTTCTGAAGAATAAGATTCAGAGACGCCTCTCCCAAGTTTCCGCGCTGCTTCTGATTCTTCAATACGCTCTCGAGAGATTTCAACTGCTCTGCAATCGTAAATACTTGCTTGGTAGACTCTTTCGTTTCCGTAACACCTTTTACCACCTCGGTGAGCTGCTGGGTCACACGGTTGGTTATCTGGTCGAGCTGTTGAGAGATGTTCGAAATCGTTTTCTGAGACTGGTCTGACTGCATCTGCATCCCTTTCATCATTCGGTCAGAGCCCTCACCGAGATTCTTTTCCATCGCGTTTCGCAGCGCTTCCAACTGACCCTGCAGCAATACCAGACTCTGTGAGTCGTCCTTGGCCACGGGCTTGCGCATGATTACCACGAGGACGGCCCCCAGAACTGCGACCAGAAGCGCAATAATAACGATTGTCCCGGTTTCCATGGCCCGATTGTATCATTCCCGTTTTTGGGGTCGCAGGGTATACTTTTGCGCATGCTTACAGCTCAAATCAAGACAGACATGATTGCCGCTATGAAGGCGCGGGAACAAATCAAAGTAGATACGCTGCGCGGCGCCATGACCGCCTTTACCAACGAGCTCGTTGCCAAAGGGCGCAAGCCTACCGAGGAACTCGCTGACGACGAGGCCGTTGTGGTGCTCAAACGACTCGCCAAGCAACGTAAGGACTCAATTGAACAGTTCACCACCGGCAATCGTCCGGAGCTCGCAGCGAAAGAAGCCGAGGAGTTGAAAATCCTCGAGGTCTACTTGCCTGCAACCGTGAGTCGAGATGCAATCCGAGCTGTCGCAGAAACAAAGAAAGCCGAGCTCGGAATCACCGACGCCTCCGGTATTGGAAAACTCATGGGAGCTGTCATCAAGGAGTTTGCGGGCACCGCTGATGGCGCAGACGTCAAGGCAGTTGTTACAGAGTTGCTCTCGTAAAAAAACCTAAGAACTCGACCCCTATGCTTCACCGTGGCATAGTTTGTTTAGGTATTGCGTAGAGGCGCAGCACAGACTGAGGAGGTCTACGTGCCCAAAATGTTTGCAGACCACGAGGTCGAAAATGGGTGGAATTACGCAAAAACGGACCGTCCTGCCGCGAATTTTGTCGGCGTGGTAACTGACAGAAATCTCCTGCGTGCTATTGCCAATGATGCACGGAGCAGATGGAACCGCGGTGACGCACTTGCGCCACTTGTTGGCGTTGTCTGTCGCGAGTACTTGCGACAACGCGACATAACGGAGGAGCAAACGTACGAGGCGTATCTGTGCGGCACCATGAAAATGTTTTCTGACCGTCGCGCTCGTTCCAACAAGGCGCAAACGAAGAAAAGAAAAGTGTCTACGCCTGTACGTCGGCAAAAGGAAACGTTTGCGGAATTACCAAACGGCCAATTCCTCTTGCCTATGCCGCAGCCGCGCGGCTCTACAACACGAGTACCGCGCGCATCGCGTATGGCACGTCGATAGCGAAACGAGCAGGAAATGTATTGCGTTCCTGCTCTTTTGATTGGGGCTTAGTACGCGTGCCGCGTAATGGTTCTCGAAATCGTAATCGAGAGCACGGCAAAAGTTGCTGCAATGCCAAATAATACCAGTGCAAGCATTGCAAAGGTAAAGAACGACGCGAGCACATACAAAACGAGGCAGAACAATATTCTGCCGATTCCCTGCCCCATATCTTTGAGCGCTGTAAACTCGTCGATGTATGAATTGCTGTCAGCCGACTGCTCTGAGGTAAGCACATCCACACCCCGCTGCGAAACCCCGCTTCCGGATTGGTAGTACGTATCTACGAGCACAATAGAAATCGGTGCAGCAACCGTGCCACGAAGTACCCATCCACTTACAGTCAGAATCGAGAGCATCATCGGTGACTGGAGGTGCTCATGAACTGGTTTGATAAACATGCGCGCCACGATTGTGCACATGTAGGTGGCAGAAAGCACGAGGCCAAGTGCAAAATACGACCAATTTAAGAGCACAAAGATGGCTATCGGCCAGAGCAACAAAAGCGCCGCTCCCTCGAATCCGTTACAAATCGCTTGCGCAAGCGGCCGTCGATGAGTCGCCGTAAACAAGTGTCGAAATGTCTCGCGATACGACCAACTAAAGCCCTCGTGCGTATTTTTAAATGCGTAGACCGGAATAATTGCGAGGAGCGAAAGAAATGATGCTGCCGCAAGAACCAACAACGGTGCCGAAGCCGAAAGCGAGATTGCGTAGCCAGCAATGGCCGGAACAAGCGCCAGAAAAATATCTATTGCCCGTGCAGAGGAATACTTTTTCGACGCAAGTTCGTACGGTATCCAGTACAACGAGCGATAGATGCCCATACAAACTGCAAACAAGGCAATTCCGAGCGGTATCGAACCGAGGTCACCTGAAAATGCATATGCGAGCACTGCAAATGCTGTGGAGAGAGCGAGTAGCGCATTTACTAACATGCCACGAATACCGTGACGTAGACGTCGGGCGGCGAACGGGGTCGCCAGCACTGAAACGGTGTGCGAAAGTGCGTAGGAAAGTGCGGTAGCCACAAGCGCGTTCAAGTGCGAGTCAGAGAAGATATAGAAATACTGAAATACGAATAGCCACGCAAACACGTGCGCTGCTGCGAGTGCGGTGCGCGCCAGAAGCCGATGGGTTGAAAACGGTCCCATGCTTACTCTGATGCGCGTCGTCCTGAAAGTGCAGTAACGACGAACGGCACAGCGAGTAGGAGGAAATAGCCGACCCAGAGATTCCAGTTGGAATACATTACCCAACCCGCAGATGGAACGGAGAAAATAACGTCAAGACCCGCCGCTACTACTACCCAACCAAAAGCATATGGAGCTATGTCACGCTCGTTCGTGAGGCGCAGCGAACGAGTTGCTATTGTGGTCACAATCACGAGCGTTGCGAGAATCACCACTCGCGACAAAATAAATCCAGAAAATCCCTGGATAACAAGTCCCGACCAAACGAGAAAGAGCACCGCATAGATTACGATTCCCCAACCGATAAGAGCCCCAAGCTTCATCAGCTCATTATGAGCGACGCTTAGTCGCTCACGATGATGCTCTGTGGATATGTTACTCGTCGCGGGAGTCGCTCTCTTTGTGAGACTTCAAGTCATCTCCAAGCTCCACCTGCGCATCAAGGTTCACTTCTACTGCCTGCGCAGCACGAATACTCGCCTGGAAAGCGTTGAGTGCCTCGCCGAACTTCCCTTCGCTCTGTTTTTGTTCGCCTGAAGTAATGGCGTCTTCAATTTGCTTTGCACTTGAACTTGCCTCGGCAGTAGTCGAGGCCTGAAGTCGCCTTGATTGTGTAAGCACGCGAACCTGCTTAATTTTCTCTCGCGCGTTTTTTTGCTGGTTCAGTGCAGCTGCTCGAACTGTTTTATCGTTCTTGGTCGACAAACTCTTGTCGGTCGTTTTGCGCTTTTGGTTTGCACTTTCTGCCTCCGCGCGCACCTTGTGCAACAGCGGTGCAATTGATGGTGCCTGTGCCGGCAGGTCGGCAGAGATTCCGGCGAGTACTCGCTCATGCCCTACGAGCGACGCTTCGAGATTTGATTCCGCTGATGCCGCGGCAACCGCGCCCTCATCGGTGGCCTTCATTTTTGCAACATTAGTATTTACGTTCCCCGCTTGCAAAGCGATTTGCGTTTCGAGCGACGCGCGCGCGCTGTCATTCAGCGTTCCATGCGCTGCCAGAGTAGCCGCTTCGCTGAGGCGTCGGGAAAGCAGCTGTGTATTCCATTCGGCCTTTGCGACTGGTGAAACAGCAAGCACACCTTGAATCGGTTCTGTGAACCCAACTTTCACCGCGTAGAGCGGGTCGCCCGGAAGAGCTGTCTCGGCTGCATACGACGTGCCGATACCAACAACAAGCACGAGGGCGAATGCAAAACCAACAGGTCGAAGTGAGTTCGAATTAAAATATGAAAGCACATACTCAAAGCGGGTGTAGCCGCCGGAAACCTGCATCGGGTTTTCAGCCATAACAGAACGCAAAACATTGCGCATCTGAATGCGTTCATTCTCCGAGAGTTTCTCGGACTTTAGAAATTTGAATATATTTTTGAATTCTTCGTCCATAGCCGTGAAGTTGCAGGGTGCAACCATCCGCAATGGCATAGTAGCGCACCTACAGCTCTTAGACGAGACAAGGAGCATGCACTTACAGGCCATTTATGCAAAAAGGCTCTGTTTCCAGAGCCTTTTTGCGGTAGTCTCAAATTGAGAGGATTACCAGGAGCGTCCACCGCCGCCGGAGTTTCCGCCGCGTGAACCGCCACCGTAGCCACCAGAACCACCTCCGCCGTTTGAGCGGAAGTTGTTTCGCGGTCGCTCTTCCATCGGACGAGCCTCGTTAACCGTAAGCTTACGGCCACCAAAGTCCTTTCCGTTCCAGAAGTCGACAGCTGCCTGGGCTTCCTCATCAGATGACATTTCCACGAATCCGAAACCCTTGGAACGACCGCTCATCTTGTCCATGATGATTACGGCCGAGTCAACGGATCCAGACTGGGAGAACGCCTCCTTGAGCTCCTCGTCTGTGGTTGCGTAAGGCAGACCACCGACATAAAGCTTCTTTGCCATGATTCGATATCGTATTTCTTCGTCTAAAAATGTAAACCAACCTTTCCCTTGCAATGCAAATGGAAACCTTACATCCCAAAAACTATACGCTGTGGTCGAAATCTCTGCAAGTGGCTTACTTTAAGACGATTTTGGCACCTTTTGCGCCATTTTTGAAAGTTTCTCAATGCCACGATGAATTCGTACCGACACCACGTTTTCCGACACCCCAAGGGCCTCCGCAATTTCTCGTGGCGACATTTCATCTAAATACCGCATGGTAATTGCTGTGCGATAGAGCTCGTCGAGCTCACCAAGAAGCTTTATTGCCTCGCGTGCCGCGGGCACGTCGGCGAAATCCTTCACATTTTCATCTGCCGGTTCAAAGCCGTCGTCTTCCATCATTGTTTCCAGAGACGACGCTTTTTTCTTGCGCGACCAATCGACTATCAAATTATTTACTACGCGATACAAAAACGCGCGTAGATACTCAATTTCCTTTCCTTGCGACATATAGACCCATGTTTTCGAATACGCCTCCTGAACCAAGTCTTTCGCAAGCTCACGGTCGCGCACACGCATCAATGCGTGGCGCAAGAGAGCATCGGCATGCTCTTCATACGCCTCGAGAAACCGCGCCTCGGGAGTTTGTTCATTCTTTGATGTTTCGTCTTGTTCGTTCATGGTATGCGACCAAAAAATGCAATGCGCCGCTATACGGCGCACGCTACCCGCTTAAAAACTATAGCATTTTGGACTCCGCTCAGGTAAAGCCATCAAAACAAATCGTAAAGGCCTCGGAATCTTATCCGAGGCCACAATTTGTTGCCAGTCGCCAGCTGTATTGGCTCAGAGCAGGTACAGGAGCAGCTTGAAGGTGATTTCTGCTGCTTTCAGCAGCTCCCCTGGTCCGATGACGAGGAACAGAATGAACGCTTGAACCGCGCCCACAATCGGGCTCCACGGTGGAACATCGGCTGAAGGGTCATAATATCGACGCTCGCCGAAGTCTCCTCCGAGCAGTGGAAAGTAGGCGAACAGCGACAGAATCACCAGCAACGTCACATACGTTGTACGCAACAACGTATACGGATTTTGCTGCTCAACGCCGCTATAGAGATACTGCAGAAAACTTAACTCAGTACTCGGCCGGAACGTCACTTCAACGGCAGCGGCGATGAGCCACTCGAAGGCAAGAACCATAAACGGTCCCACGAGCAGCATCACCTTATTTGCACGACTTCTGGCGTACCAGAACCGGAGCAGGTAGACCCACACCGAGTACATCTGAAAGCGCATCAAAAACGACATCTAATCCCCCAGCAGGAATGAGCAGTCAGCACTATGCAACCGAAGTTCAAAACCGTCAAATATGTACCGAATGCGACATAACTCACTAAACTCGCTACTGAGTTCGTAATTATTCATACAGGTGGACCTTACCGACTGGGAAACCCACGGTTTTCCCAAGCCTTCCTCCACGGGAAAACAGCATGTTTTCCCGACCCCTTTCTGGGCAAGGTCCTCTGTATGCAAAAAGACTGCTTCGCAGCAGTCTTTTTGAATCAGTGGACCTTGCCGGACTCGAACCGGCCACCTCCTCATTGCAAATGAGGCGCTCTACCAGATGAGCTAAAGGCCCTTGCGTCGGCATGATAGCATGCCGAAATGAGTTTAGAAAAGCCCACCGTGCTGCGTATCCCCAAAATAGAGCGTCTTGAGGGTGAGTCCCGCAACGCAGTCTCCTTTTCGCCGGAGCGTGGGGGCATCATTACTTCACTTCAGTTCGGCGGTCAGGAAGTCCTGTACTTCGACGAATCTACGTTTAATGACCCCGCCAAGAATGTGCGCGGCGGCGTCCCCGTTCTGTTCCCGAATGCAGGTCCCGGAAACGAAGCGCTCTATCCTGGCCTCAAACAGCATGGTGTTGCACGCCTTTCTCACGATTGGGTTAAAGAAGCTGCTCCAGACAATCACCTGGGTTCTTTTGCGGAAAGCCTCACCATTCTTTTACCGACACCTTCGTATCCGTACATGTTTCGAACCGGAATCAGTGGTTCGTTTGATGAGGCGGGCGTGTTCACGCTCACGCAAAGCGCTGCGAATCTATCGACTGAGAAAGAAATGCCAGTTTCGATGGGGCTACACCCGTATTTCAAAGTGGACAACGCGAAGCGAAAGGATATTCGTTTCGATTTTCCCGGCGGAGCAATTGCAGAGGAACGCGCGGATGTATGGATGAATGACGGCACTGTTTCAATCGATAACCCGAATACAGATATGCGCGTGGTGATACCCGATGTTGGCACACTAGTGCTCCGCGCATCGCCCGAGTACAAAAAAATCTGGATATGGTCAAAACCAGATGGAGATTTTGTGTGCATCGAACCGGTTATGAACGACGAGGGAGGGTTGGTGAACAGTCCGCACATGATTGCGCCCGGCGCACAGCTATCCGCATTTCTTAGAGTCGCACTCGAAAAATAGGTCGTATACTTTGCACAATGGCAAAGCGCATTTCTGCTGTGCAATTTCGTCACATCACATTCGATATCAGCGTTATCGCGCTGAGTATATTAATTGCGGTATTGCTCGTGCAATCCGGCGCGATAAAAACCCTCCTTGCAGGAAGCGCGGAGTTTGGTCACATCGGTAGTCTGATTGCGGGCATATTTTTTACGTCTGCTTTCACTACTGCGCCCGCGATTGCAGGACTCGCAGAAATCTCATTTGCCAATGGGATTGTGGAAACGGCTCTCTGGGCGGCACTCGGAGCGGTTGTGGGCGATATGATTATATTCCGTTTCGTTCGTGATCGAATGGCAGACCATTTGTTGGAAATACTTCCCCATAAACGAGGGTCGCGCAGATTGGCTCGCCTCTTGAAGTTCCGCTTCTTTCGCTACCTTACATTCCTTGTTGGCGGAATCATTATCGCCTCTCCACTTCCCGACGAACTCGGCGTATCGCTCTTGGGTCTTTCAAAAATGCGCACACTTTATTTCATCCCTCTTTCTTTCGGATTTAACTTTATGGGAATTTGCGCGATTGGACTCGTTGCTGCCGCTTCAGTGTGAGCGCGCAAGGCGCACTGCGTGTTCCAGAAACTCTGCAACAGATGAACCGACTGCGCCAAGCATGGCGGGAAACGAAGCACCCGGATAGAGCCCGGGATTTGTATTTACCTCGAGTAGGTATATTCCGCGAGGCGAAACTATAAAATCTGAACGCGAAAAATGAGAAAGCGCGAGCACCTTGTGTGCCGTCTTTGCGATGTCCATCAGAGATTCCTTTTGATTGTAAGAAAAGCCGCTTGGCGCGTGATGTGCAATTGTTCCGTTTTCGTGATGATGCCGCTCTAGGTGTGCGCCTTCATAAACCACGTGCGCGGGCGGCAACACGTATACATCTTCTCCGCGATAGCCCTCAATAATACCTACACTTGCCTCATCCCCGCGAATGTACTCCTCTACCAGCGCTGCACCGTATTCGTCGAGCACGTCAGCAATCGCGTCCGGCAATTCCACAAATGATTTAACAAAACGCACCCCGGTTCCTCCGCCATCTCCGACAGGCTTCACGATATACGGTGGCGCAACCGCGCCATGCACTCGATGCGCCATTTCCGCTGTATTTTCTGTGTCGCGTAGCGTAAATGAGAGCCCGCCAGGCATCCGTACACCGGCATTTGTGAGCACGCTGCGCGCACTCACTTTATTGAGCGCAACGGCCGTCTGGAGCGCTCCAGCTCCAGCATATGGTACTCCCGCACGCTCGAGAATCCGGTGCACAGTACCGTCCTCCCCAACGCCACCATGAAGCGCATTGAGGACAACATCCACTTGTTGCAACGCTCTCGCGGGTGTTGTGGGAACACCGCGGTGATGCCAGTATCCTTTTCTATCAATGAGTATGTCTCGCGTCTCGTATCTCTCTTCGGGAAGTGCGCTCATCATCGCGGCACCAGTTTTGAGTGACAGCGCGTATTCCGACGATGTTCCGCCGCGAAGAACTCCCACAATTGTGCGAACCATAATGAAAGTATACCCCGTGAGATATGAAATCCGATTTACCACCCGCTCCGGTTTGTGAATACTGCTCTGACTCACCACTTAATCAATGCAGTTATCTCGTGGGGTATACCAACAAAAAAATCCTACAGGCGACCCTCAAGCGCAAACCGGAACGAACGAGCCGACCACCATGGGGCGCAGTGCAGCTTATCGCTGCGAAGCATTGTCTTGAGGTCTTCAAGCACTTTTACACGCAAATTCGCATACGATTCCAGCGAAACAAATGACTCCGTCGGGTTTGCCCGCGACATCATGTGCTCAGGGTTTGTCATATCAATCTCAATTCCCCACTCGGTTATCGCACCATCGGTATCGTTGCGGATATCAAAACGCATTAACCCATCACGGGAGTAAATTGAGCCAGTTGTTTTCCCTCCGAGCTCCTCGGTGTCGAAAGAGCAAACGACCGGGCGAGTAACCCGTGCAGCGTCAAGCGAGTGCGCATCGGCAAATTCAACCGCGCTATGGAACCAGCTGCCGGCGTACATAGCAGCACATAC
The DNA here is from genome assembly GCA_964471165.1 of uncultured Candidatus Saccharibacteria bacterium. Taxonomy (GTDB): domain Bacteria; phylum Patescibacteriota; class Minisyncoccia; order Phycocordibacterales; family UBA2100; genus UBA10103. Next base: position 2,752 of record CAYYEX010000005.1, on the reverse strand, counting down.
GAGCGTGAGGGCAATGAGAAGCCCCGCTACCACTGGTCCGTTAATCATTGTGAATATTTTACTACATTGTCAGTCCCTTCTGGAGCCGGCGACGATGCCACACTATCGCATACCTGTGTGCCTCGTTGTTTGCAAGCAAGATATCGCGTTCATACGCTTCGATAGCGCGCTTGTCGCCAATCAATCGTTCTGGTTTGTGAAATTCGTTTTTTACAACACCTACAACAGGTATTTCAATTCCCGCCTTTTTTAATATTCGTAGCGCCGCCTTCATTTGTGCGGCACCACCGTCTACTGCGAAAACCCGTGGCAGTGGCCACTCATCGTGTGCAAGACGTCGCTCGAGCATTTCGCTCAATGCGGCCACATCGTTGTTTGTAACCGAATTAATTTTAAATTTCCGATATGCCGCTTTGTACGCCTCGCCATTATCGACAACCGTCATCACTCCCACAGTTTCCGAGCCCCCAGTATGTGCCACGTCGTACGCCTCTACACGCGCACCACCTCCTGCTGAAACCCGCTCATTCTTGATAAGAGAAACATCTTTAATATGCTCGAGCGCCGAGCATTGTCGGCGAAGCACTTCTGCCTTCTCAAAATCTTGTTCCTTTGCGGCAGCTTTCATTTCTTTAACCAACTGACGCTTGAGCCCTTGAAAGTTACCAGAAAAAAGCTCCGTAATGTGTCGAATGGTGTCCATGTACACTGTCTTTGAACATTCTCCGGTGCACACGCCCGGACAAAGCCCGATTTGGCGATTGAAACACGGTTTGCATGCTGCGCCACGCTTTCCGGCAATCGTCTTCCTTTGATCTTCGCAGGGCGTGCATTTTGAGTCACGGTACGGAAATATTTTTCTCACAATCACGACCGCATCTTTCAATGAGAGACCCTGCGGGAACGGTCCGAACAGGCTGCGTATCTTTGCCTCGTTCCAATTCTGAAATAATTCGCGTCCGCGCACGACAATCAGGCGGGGAAAGTTCTCCTTGGTAATGACAAGGTAGTTAAAGCTCTTGTTGTCTCGTGACGCCACATTGTATGGCGGCAAATGTTGCTTAATCAGATTCGCCTCAAGAATCAGCGCCTCAAGAACGGAATCCGTTTGCTGCCACGTGATGCTTTTAGCCTCTTCCACCATTTTTACTATTGCGGGTGAGCGCACCGCACCAAGGTCTTTCGAAAAGTAGCTCCGCACTCTATCTTTCAACACTGCCGCTTTCCCGATATACAAAATCTCCCGCTTTGCGCCGCGAAACATGTAGATACCCGCCTCGTCGGGGAGGTCGAACTGCTTCAACTCCTCTTTCTGCATTGGCCAAGACTACACAAAATACGCCCGCTGTTCCAACGAGCGCAGCTTTATCCCCAGGAAAGTTGACTGCGCGAAACATGTAGCTATACTGCGTTTTTAATGACCTCAAAGAAGTTTGCGAAGATGAAGCTCACCCACCTGGGTGTATTTTTTTGCCCTATTACCTTCTCTCGTAATTTTCAACCCGCCAATGGCGGGTCTTTTTTTAGCCTATGAAATTGTTCTTGGAGGATAATTCGGTGTTCGAAGGAGAGAGCTTTGGCGCAGATGTACCAATGACCGGCGAGGTCGTCTTTTCCACCGGTATGACGGGGTATGTGGAGAGCCTCACCGACCCGTCGTTTGCCGGACAGATTCTTGTGTGTACGTACCCTCTCATCGGCAACTATGGAGTTCCCGAGTCTTCGGCATTTGAATCCGAGAAAATTCAGATTAGCGGATTGGTGGTCACTGAATACTCAACCGAGTACTCGCATCATGATGCCGTGCAATCCCTCAGCGCGTGGCTCAAAGCCAACAAAATTCCCGCTATTACCGGAGTTGATACCCGCGCAATTACAAAGAAGCTTCGTGAGCGCGGCGTTATGCTCGGCGCACTCGGAGAAAATGCACCAGCCGACTTTATCGACCCAAACCGCACGAATCTCGTGGCCAAGGTTTCGCCAAAAGATATCCGCACCTACGGCAACGGACCGATTCGTATCATTGCTGTCGACTGCGGCATGAAGGAAAACATCGTTCGCTCCCTCGCCCGAGACAACGTTACCCTTACGCGCGTTCCATGGGATTACGACTTCACCCAAGACCAATACGACGCGCTCTTTATCTCTAACGGTCCTGGCGACCCAGAGCAATGCGTGCCCACGATTACGCATATCAAACAAGCAATGAAAGATGGAAAGCCGATTCTTGGTATCTGCCTCGGCAACCAGCTACTTGCACTCGCTGCAGGTGGTCGCACCTACAAACTAAAATATGGGCATCGCGGACAAAATCAACCCTGTGTCGACACGAATACCGGTCGATGCTACATCACATCGCAAAATCACGGATTTGCAGTCGATGCGGAGCATCTTCCAAACAGCTGGCAGGTTTGGTTTAAGAACGCCAATGACGACAGTGTTGAGGGCATCCGCCACAAGGACCGTCCGTGGCGCTCTGTTCAGTTCCATCCGGAAGCGGCTCCAGGACCAACCGATACCGCCTGGATTTTCGACAAGTTTATTGATGAACTCAGCGCAGTTCGCCGCCTAAAACCACGCCATGACGAATAAAACAGATATACCAAAAAAGATTCTCCTCCTTGGTTCGGGTGGCCTCAAAATCGGGCAGGCCGGTGAATTCGACTATTCAGGCTCACAGGCAATCAAAGCGTTCAAGGAAGAAGGAATTTCTGTGGTACTCATGAACCCGAATATTGCGACGGTACAGACC